>CP089983.1:12931603-13605706 GCA_037157805.1 Sorangiineae bacterium MSr11367
GCCACCTCGCGGATGTTCGGCACGAAGGTGGACATCCCGTGCATCTCGCCCAAATCGTAGACCGCGAGCCCCGCCTCGCGCAGGCGTGCGACCGGGCGCGGATCGCCGAGGCTGCTCACCAAGAGCAAGTCCGGGTGGAGTGCCAGGATGGCCTCGATGTCGTTCGTCGCGGCGATGGTCGCCTTGCCCTGGAAGCGAAAGCCACGGGCATGCTCGTTGGCGCTGTACTGCGTGAACGCGACGATGCGCTCCGGTTCGCACAGCGCCAAGAGGAGGTGGTCGGTCAGCAAGCTCGCCGAGGCGATGCGCGCATAGTGCGCCCGCGGCAACGCGGTGCCGCCATGATCGGTCCACGTCGTCGCGGTCTCGGCGGCGTGCGTCTCGGGCGTGGCCGCGGTATCGTGGTGCGGCTTCCACGCGGCCGACGTGGAGAGCGCGAGCGCGGCGACGAAGGCCGCCACGTTCCAGGTGGTGACCGCCCTCATGACGGCTCCTCGTTGGGCAGGCGGAAACCAAGGGCGCCGTTGGGCACGAGGTTCACGCCGTAGACGCGTTCGAGTGAGCCCGCACGGATGACGTCGCGGGTTTTGCCCGAGAGAACGATGCGTCCTTGCTCCAGCAGGATGGCGTCGTCGGTCCAGTCGAGGGCTTCCTCCAGCGGATGCAGCACGGCGAGGATGGCGTAGCCGGCCTTCGCGAGCGTGCGCAGCAAGCGATAGAGGCGCAGCGCATGCCCCACGTCGAGGGCGGCGGTGGGCTCGTCGAGAAGGAGAAGCCGCGCCTCCGTGGCCAGGGCGCGTGCGAGGAGTACACGCTGCCGCTCGCCCTGCGAGAGCGCGGTGAAGGCTCGATGGGCGAGCGATGCCGCCTCTCCCAAGTGGAGCGCCCGCTCGATGGCCGCGCGATCGCCGTCGGTTCCACGCACGCGGCCCACGTGGTGCGCGTAGCGACCGTGGGCGACGACCTCGCGCACCGAGAGGGGCGAGCGCAGTTCCGACTGCTGCGGCACGTACGCCATGCGCCGCGCCCGCCCGGCCCGATCGAGTTGCGCGGCGGAGGTCCCCTCGAGGGCGACGTCGCCCTCGTAGGGCAAAATGCCGGCGATGGCCTTGACCAGCGACGACTTGCCTGCGCCGTTCGGCCCGAGCACGCCGAGGATGCGCCCCGCCTGCGCGGCGAAGGTCACGCCGTCCACCACGGTGCGCGCGCCGCGTACGATGCGGAGATCCGACACGCGCAAGGCGTCAGGCATGCGGCGCCCCCTTTTGCAGGCGCGCGAGGATCGCCAGGAACGCGGGCGCGCCCAGCAGCCCGGTGAGCACGCCCAGGGGGATCTCCCCGCGGGCGGGAAGGGATCGCGCGAGCAGATCGCACGCGGCCACGAAGACGGCGCCCGCGAGGGCGGTGACCGGCACCAGCCGGCGATGCTCCACGCCGAGGAGCGGCCGCAACGCGTGCGGCACGAGCAACCCCACGAAGGCGAGATTCCCGCCCAGAGAAACCGCGCCGGCGGTGAGCACCGCGATCCAGAGCACGCAATAGCGGCGCACCTCGGCGACGTTCACGCCCAGCGACGTCGCTTCCTCGTCGCCCGAGAGGAGCAGATCGAGCGGCTTCGCCCAGAACCATGCTGCCCCGATGCCCGCGACGACCAACGGCGCGGCGAGCGCCAGGTGCAGCGGCCCCGTGGCACTGAGGCCGCCCAAGGTGAACGCCACGACGGCGCGCCCGAGCTCCCAGCGCTCCTGCGCGAGGCTGGTGACCAGGCTTTCCAGGCTGAGAAAAAGCGACGACAGGAGAAAACCGGTGAGGATGATCGACAGCAGATCGCCGGCCCGCCGCAGGAGCGCGAGGATGATGCCCAGCGCCACGAGCGCGCCGAGCAGGCACCCCACGGGGAGCACCGCATCGGGCGAGACGCCGCGCGGACCGCGCCCGGACAAGAGCACCTCGAGGCCGAGCACCGCGGCGCTTCCTCCAAGGGTGGCCCCGGCCGACGTGCCCAGCACCGATGCATCCGCCAAGGGATTGCGAAACAGCCCCTGGATGACCAACCCCGCCACGGCGAGCGCTGAACCCACGAGGAGAGCCGCCCCGAGTCGCGATGCACGAAGGGTGAGCAAGGTCGTACGAAGCGTGGCGTCGTCGAGGTTGCCCGCGCCCACGAGAAGCGAGGCCAGAACGAGCCCCACGAGCGCGACGGCCAGCACGCCGTATACGAGGGCGAGCCTCACGTCACAGTCCTCCGATGGAGCGCGGCGGCAGGCCGATCAGCGTGTCGAGCACGGCGTCGTCGAGCGGCTCGAATCGGCCTTCGGCGGAGACGTGCCATCGTCGCAGACGGTTGCGTTGCGCGTCCCCGAGGAGGCAGACATCGCCGCAACCGGGCGCGCAGTGCATGCCACCGAGCACGTATGCCTTGGGGGCCTCGGCCAGCGGCGTGACCTCACCGTTGGTCGTATTCAGCGCGAAGGCGGCATCGCCAACCTTGCCGTTGCCGCCGTAGGAGAGCGCCAAGATGCGATCTTCGCTCGCGAACGTGAGGCTCGGTTGAAGTCCAACGTCGAGCCTCTTACCCAGGTCGAAGCGGCGGATCTCCTTGGGCGGAAGCACCGTCGTGTCGTAGAGGACGATGTCGCTGCCCTTGGGATCGAACTTCTGCGTGGACATGTCCAACTTGCTGGAGCACGCCACCGCGGCAAAATCGCCGGACGGCGAAACGGCCAAGCGCCCGCACGCCTGAAGGCCCAGGATGTCCAGGGTCCACACGACGCGGTTCGTAGCGGGGGAAATCGCCGCGAAGCGCCCGTCGCCGGTGCGCGAAAAGTCGGCGGCCCAGCGGCCGAGGCTCACCACGACCTGGCCGCGAAGCCACGTCATCGCGTCGGGGCAGGCCTGGAGCCCGGGATCGTCTTCCGGCATGGGGATGCGCCCGGTGATGGCGTACTTCTCCGTGTCGAGGATCAGGAGATCGCCGCCTTGGTCGAGGGGCAGCGCGCCCGGCGATGGGTTGGTCCCGTAGCGCGAGACGTAGGCGCGGCGCGCGTCGACGTCGAGGTAATCGTGCGGGTTCGATTGAAAGCCGGTGCCGACGGGAAGCTGCGCGAGGACGCGGGCGGTGCCGAGGTCCATCCAGGTGATGACGTTGGTGCCGTAGCGGTCCAGGATGACCACGCGCTTCGAGCCTGGCGCGGTGGCCGGCACGTCGACGTCGCCGGAAAGCGCGAGGGCGAGGCCCGGCTTGGCCGCGCCGCTCGAGACGAACGACTGCGATTGCGTGACGCCGTCGAGCGAGGAGACGACGATGTTCGTCGATTTGTAATCGCTGGTGACGACGGCCACGGCGCGCTCGCAGGAAGACCCCGCATCGGGGGTGCCGGCATCGCCCACCGAGATCCCGCCCGTGGACTGAGGCGCGGGCGAGACGTTGCAGGCTGCGAGAAACACGAGCGCGAAGAACGAATGCTTCACCATGAGGCCTCCACGCCGAAATACGCGCTCCGTCCGGGGAGCGGATAACCGATGATGTCCGTGCGCCGCGCATCGAAGAGATCGGCCACGCGGGCGCGCGTGGTGAGCACGCCGTCGAACCATGCGACGTACGCCTCCAGATCGAAGGACACCTGTTCGTCGATGACCCCGAGCCCCGCAGGATCGGCGTAGCGGCTCGCCTGGTAGACGGCGCGCGCTTCGCCCCCGATGGCGCTCGGCCCCTTTTGGTTCGCGCCCTTCCAATCCGCGCGAAGGCGCGGCACCGCGATGAGCCGCGAGCGGAATGGCAAAATGTCGTTCACCGTGGTCCGCTCCGGCGAGGTGTCGCGGGGATCCATGAAGGTGGCGGCCACCTCGGCGCGCACGATCTTGGTGAGCGCAACACCGCCGAGAAGCTCCGCGCCGAGCACGCGCGCGCGGCCGACGTTGTACGGAACGACGTAGCCCTGGCCGGCGCGCTGGTAGGCGATGAGCCCGTCCACCGAGTGCGCGAAGACGAAGGCATCGAGAAACGCGCCCTCGAGGAAGACGCCGCGCTTCGTTTGGATGCGCACCCCCAAATCCGCCGTGTAGCCGTCTTCGGGCCGGAGGTTCGGGTTGCCGTGCACCGTGCTGTTTACGCCGTAAACTTCGCCCAAGGTCGGCACGCGCACGTAGCGCCCCAGGTTGGCGAGCATGCGCACCCGCCCATCGCCGAGCTGCACCCCCACGCGGCCGGTGGGCTCGAGCACGTCGCACGTGGCATCGGTCGCACCGGTGTGGTGGCACTCACCGCTGCCGAGCGCGCGCAGGGTGACGCCGGGGAGGAGGCGCGCCTCCGCACCGAGCGCGAGTCGGCCGAATTCGCGGTGCGCGCGGCCGATGGGCACATCGTCGGGATCGCGTTCGATGCGCTCGTGCGCGACGTTCACCATGGGACGAAGGGTGAAGCGGTCGCCGAGCTCGAGCCGCGCGGCGACGGACTGCTCGATGCGGCGGCCGACGATGTCGAGCTTCGTGGTTTGCAACGAGAGCTCGCGCAACGGGTCGTCGTACGAGGTGGAGCCGACGAGAAACGAGGTGCGCGCATCGAGCGCGTAGCGATCGCGCGCATCGAGCGGCACATGCAGGGCGATGGCCCCGAGGGCACGCTCGGTGCGACCGCGCGCGCGCCTCGATTGGAGCACGGCGAGGGTGGCCACGCCTTGCTCGCGGCGGATGCCGTTGGCAAGCACGTCGACATAGGCGCCCTTGCCGAGGTCCACGCGGGCGAGGCCCCAGCCTTCGAGGGTGCGCTGGTCCGCGTTCTCGCGGGTCGCGGAGGTTCCCTCGCTTCCATTCAACAGCGTGCCGTGGTCATCGACGAAGGGGTAGCGGTTCGTGGCATGATCCGCGCTCACCCCGACCAGTGCCTGCACCGACCCGGCGTGGAGCGCTTGATGCACCCACGCTTTGCTCGTGCCCCAGGAGCCGGCGTAATAGCCAAAGCCGCCTTGGTTCGATTGAGGCCGCCGAGGCTCGAAAAAAATGGCCCCGCCGGGCGCGAGCCGATCGGCTTCGAGCGGGGCGTTGCCGCGGTAGATCTCGATGCGATCGATCAGCCAGAGTGGCACCATGGACAGGTCGGCGGTGCCGGCCACGTCATCGTTCAGGCGAACGCCAGCGAGGTACACGGGCGTGGCGGCGGCCGTGGCGCCTCGGATGGCGGCGGTGGCGGGCGCACCAAAGCCGCCGGACTCGCTGACGGCCACGCCGGGTTGCGTGCGCAGTACGTCCTGCGCCTCGAGGCCCGGTCCGGCGAGCCGCTCGCGCGGTACGACCGAGCTGGCGACGCTGCGGTCTTTTGGCGCGATGGGATCACGCACGGCATCACCGGTCACGTGCACTTCGGCGACAGGCTCTTCGGCATACGCGGGCATGGAGCCCAGCGCCGCGCCCATCGAGAGCGCCGCCATCGTTCCGCCTTTGATTACCGCCCGAAACCGCATCCACGTTGCCCGCCTTCCCCACGAAGACTCAGGTCAAAGCGCGGGCCAAACATCGGCGTCGCGCCACCTTCGGCAGGTCTTCGGACTCACGGGCGTGGTGGCTCGGTGGAGCCGTCTTCCTATGCATCGCCGCTTCCCAGGCCCGAGACCCCGCTGTTGGGGTATGACTTGAAGAGGGAGGGCCCAGTGCGTCGTTGGCGATGTTCGTTCCCGTTTACCGCTGCGGGGCAGTTCCGGATTTTCACCGGATTCCCTTTTGAGCCGCCCGGGCGATGGCCCGAATCGGCACCGAAAGCAGACGGGCTAGTACCCCGGAAGACTCAGCCCGTCAAGGAAGGCTGCTCCTTCCGGTGTTTCGTGTAGCGTCGTAGGGTGGCCACCAACGCGAAGAACGAGGAATCGGAGGTGCTCTCGGTGGGCGGGCACGACGTGACCGTCACCCACCCGAGCAAGCCCTACTTCACGAAGGCAACGAAGCTCTCCAAGCTCGACATCGTGCGCTACTACCTGTCGGTGGCGCCCGGCGCCCTGGGCGGCATCCGCGGGCGGCCCATCGTGTTGAAGCGTTTCGTCGACGGCGCCGAGGGGGAGGCGTTCTACCAAAAGCGCGCCCCCGAGAAGAGGCCGCCGTGGGTTCGCACGGTGACCTTGGCCTTTCCCTCCGGGCGCACCGCGCAGGAGATCGTGGTGGACGACGCCGCGGGGCTCGCCTGGGTGGTGAACCTCGGCTGCCTGGAGCTGCACCCGCATGCGGTGCGCGAGACCGCGATGGAGCATCCCGACGAGCTGCGCGTGGATCTCGATCCGGGCCCCGGCGTCGTCTGGGACGACGTGCGCCGGGTGGCGCTGGAGGTGCGGGCGCTGTTGGCGGAGCACGGCCTCGTGGGCTGGCCCAAGACCAGCGGCTCACGTGGGATCCATATCAACGTGCGCATCGAGCCGCGGTGGTCCTTCTCCGACGTGCGGCGCGCCGCGCTGGCGTTGTCCCGTGCCATCGAGCGGCGGGTGCCGGCACTCGCGACGTCGAAGTGGTGGAAGGAGGAGCGCCACGGCGTCTTCCTCGACTACAACCAGAATGCGAAGGACCGAACGACCTGCTCCGCCTATTCGGTGCGCCCGGTACCCGATGCACGCGTGTCGACGCCGCTCGAGTGGAGCGAGGTGCCCGATTGCGATCCGGCCGATTTCACCGTGCTGACGGTGCCGGCACGATTTGCGGAACGCGGCGATCCGCACGCGCGCATGGACGAGTTCCCCGGTTCGCTGGAGCCGCTGTTGGAGCTCGCCGAGCGTGACGAGGCCGCGGGCCTCGGCGACGCCCCATGGCCTCCGCACTTCCGCAAGGGCGACAGCGAGACCACGCGTGTCGCCCCGTCGCGGGCCAAAGGCGTCAAGGCCGCCAGCGAAGGTACGAGCAAGGCGCCGCGCAGCCGAGCGCCCAAGATGCCGCTCCTCATCATCGCGCACTCGCCGGACAAAGAAGCCGCGCTCGCCGGCCTGGAGCGATGGAAGGCGAAGTACCCCGACGTCGTCCCGCACCTCGCCATCGACGACGTCCTCATCGACGCGATGCGCGGCCGCTCCTCCACCTGGACGCGTATCCGCGTCAACCTCCGCCACGTCCCCGAGGACGCGCGCCCGCCGCAGGAGACGCCCGATCCCGACGACGACCCGACCCGCGCCTGGCGCGAAGCCACACGCCGGAAATCGTCTTAGACAGCCATCGGCCGTACCCCCTTGCCGGATGAAGACGGCCAGAGATGATTTGACAGGGAGATCGGGAGATCGGGAGGTTTTTCATGAAAATCAGAATCTCCCGATCTCCCGATCTCCTTGTTCAAATCCCTCTTCAGCCGTAGGCGCGTCGAGACGGCATACCGCAGCGGCGACCCGGCCGGTAACATGCCGGGGCATGAGCGACTACCAGCTGTTCCAAACGCTGTCCCCCACGGATTTCGCCAATGTGGTGACCCGCGAGTGCGTCATGGATATGGCCATCCGTCCCTTGTGGGCGGGGATGCCGCGCGTGGCCGGTCCCGCGTACACGGTCCGGTGCGAGCCGGGCGACAACTTGATGCTGCACGCTGCCATTTACCGCGCCCCGCCGGGCTCGGTGGTGGTGGTCGACGCGGGCGGTGACACGAACTACGCCGTGGCCGGAGGAAACGTCTGCGCCATTGCCCAAAAGCACGGGATTGCCGCCTTCGTCGTGGACGGAGTCATCCGCGACCTCGCCGAGGTGCGGGAATGTGGCTTTCCCGTTTTCGCCCGCGGCGTCATCCCCATTCCCGGGATCAAAGACAAGCTCGCTCCCCTCAACGCACCCGTGCGATGCGGCGGCGTGCATGTGGCCCCTGGCGATGTGGTGGTCGCCGACGAAGAGGGCATCGTCGTCATCCCCCTCGGCGAAGCCGACTCCATTCTCGCCGCCGCCCAAAAGGGTGCCGCCAAAGAGGCCAGCGAAACGTTGGAGGCGTGGGAAGCCGCCCACCGCACCCGCGTGGAGGCGATTTTGCGCAGCAAAGGCTTCGCGGGCTAAACTTTTTCGGCTCTGTTGATTTCGTGCGACGGACGCTCGTCGGCCGGGCCATCAGAGACGGATATGTTTCCCGTGCACGAGGAAAACGGCTCGCCACCGTGCCCCTCCATTGGAATCCACGACGACTCGGAATCGACCACCCTGCAGGAGCTCATCGTTCGCGCAGAACAGCGCGAACGTAGGAGGCAGGACGAGATCCTCCGCGCGCAGGCCGCCAACGAGCGACGTGCCGCGGATGAACGCGAATGGGAATGGCGGCGGCAGCGCGCCGAGGCCGCCCGCCTCGAGCGCACGCGGGCCTCGCCTACGCCGCCTACTTACGTAACCGAAATAGAGAATGACACGTACACCAAGGCGCTGGCTGCGCTGATGGGGGCGGTGTTCGCCTTGGTGTTGCTCGGGTCGAGTTACTATTGGCTAGTCTCACCCGCGCGCGTGGGGCGGTGGACCGAGGCCTCGCATCGTATGCTCGAAGAGCGCAGTGCCGCACTGACGCAAATGGAGCGCGCCATGGCCAACGAGCGAACCAAATCGGCCGCACTCTCGATCGAACTGGCCAAAGTGCACGCGAACAATGCGCAGCTCGAACGCCAGCTCTCGGCGGTGCGGCGCGAACGACACGAGCCACCCGCGCGCATGCCGAATGCACCCACGATGGCCGTCGTGACCGCACCGCGTCGAGCGCTCATCGCGCCGGCCGCGCCCGCCGACGAACAAGAGAAACCGCCGCCCCCGCGTCCTGCGGAAGAGGCTCCGTGCCACCCGGGCGATCCGCTTTGCAGCAATTTGTAAGGCCTCGCTTGCCCGGAACCCGATTCGACTGCAATCGGCCAGCCGAGTCCCGAAGTTGCGTGGCAAATCGTGCTGCCGAAGGCGCGTATTGTGCTGGGCGATGACGCGTATTCCGCTACGTTGAACCTCCTTGAAAGGGGGGTCGTTTGAACCGACTTGGCTTTCTTTGCGCGTCCATTGTCATTCTTGCTTCCAGTTCTGCTTCGGCGGCGTCTCTCTCGACCACCACCACCCTGACATCGTCGAACCCCTCGTCCGTTCACGGCGAAGAGGTCGTTCTCGCGGTGCACGTGGAAACGTCGGATGGCAAAGAGCCGTCGGGGGTCATCAAAATACACGATGGCCCCTCCAACGTGTACACGGCCACATATCCCGCCGAGCACGAGTTTCACGTGTCGACGTTCACGACGCGACGTCACGAGCTCGTTGCGGAGTTCGTTGGCAACGCGGAGGCCACAGCCTCTCGCTCCACCGTTCTCGAACAGGTGATCAACAAAGCCGATACGATCACAACCGTCGTACTGGATGCCAACCCCGCAACCGCAAATCGGGACGAGGGCCTTTTGGTCTTCGTCCAGCCGGTAGCCCCCGGGCGCGGATTCGTTTCCGGGGACGTTTTGGTTCAAGGAGGCGCCAATCCGCCGGAGGTCAAGCCATACCCCGACTCGTGGCCCTATGGTCGCTTTCCCGTACGTCGTCCAAACTCACCAGGATCGTACCCCGTCGCGGCGAATTACGTTGGCTCGGACGATTTCAATCCGAGCACGGCAACGGTCGTTCAGAACGTCGTCGAAGGCGGAACGACCCTTTCCGTTGAACACGTCTTGGCCTCGCGTGCGCAATACGTGTCACTCGCGGCCCGTATCGTGGCGTCTGCGGGCACCTTGTCGGGGACCGTTCGATTCAGCGAAGAAGGTCGTCTCTTGTTCGAGGGGCCACCCAATCCCTCCGGGCTCGTCTGGCACAGTGTATCTGATGGGTTCGCACCTGGCACCCATCGCATTTCCGTCGAGTACGTTGGCGACAGCACCCATGGCTCCTTGTCGACCACTCTCTTCGTCGAAGTCATGAATGACAGGGAGCCCGGTTCCGGTGTGGGTCATCAGCCTGCCCGTACCTCGTATGGCGAGTCCGTTAGACTCCGGACCGGCGAGTCGATTTTGCAGGTACCGCAGGGAACGTACGAGTACTTCGATGGCGAGCAACTCCTTGGAACCAGCTATTCCTTTCAACGGCCCGTGCCTGGAACCCACGTAGCCGTCATGTGGGGTGAGTATCCGACGTGCGTTCTCTCGCCCGGTATGCATTCGCTCAGGGCACGGTATCGAAATCACGACGGAGGCGTGCAGCCCATGGTGCCTTGGGTCTTTCTCGATCACGAGGTGCTAGGTGGAGATTCCGATGCAGGGCCCTACACCGGCGCGTGCAAAAGCCCTGACGCGGGCTCCGGCGAGACACCGCTGGACGCTGGCCCGGACGGCGCGCCCGACGCTGCGCCACCTGGTCCGGGCAATCCGAGCACACCGTCGGAGGCCGAGTCATCCGGATGCCAGAGTTCGACGGGTACCGTTCCGATGGGGGGCGTAACGTTGACGTTCGCCGTTCTCGCCGGCGGCCTCGTCCTGCGAAAGAAGCGGCGCGCTTCAAAAGCTTCCGCGTAGGCCAAATCGGATTTGCCGCGGCTCCTGATAATAGGTGGCATTTCCGAAGTTGGGATTGAGCTGTGACGGAGAAAATGGCTCCCCGGTCGAGCGCTGGAGCTTGCCCGGGAGATCCGCCACCGTACCCCTCGGGATGGGCAGCACGTCCGTCTGCACGTACTGCTCGTCGCGGGCCAGGATGGCGTGGAGGTCGAGCAAATTGAAGACGTCCACGGTGAACGAAAGCGAGATTCCGTTGTCGAAATGCCAAACGTAGGCGGTATGCGTGCCCAAGGAGCTGCTCCACGGCAGACGCTCGCCGCTTCCACCGGGAAGAATGAAGACCGAATCGGGTCCGTAGATGATATGGCCGCCGAGATAATTCGTGGGCCCACCCGAGCGCGCCTGCAACGAAGCGCCGAGCTGCAGTGTCCCGGAGCGTGTCAGCACCCAATCGCGCGCCCCGTACACCTTGATGCTATGCCGGTGATCGCCTGGCAGATCGCCCGTTTGGTTCACAAGCAGCGATTTCAAATCGAAATCGACACTGGTATGCGGCTCGAGCGTGCCCGTGTCCGTTCGATAGAGGCCCGACATGTTTCCGCGCAACCAGGACAGCGTGTAGCTCACCCGCGCCAACCAACCCTGGGCGAAAAGCTTGGTGAAATAGAGCGTACCGGCATCGTAGTCACGGCGGGCCTCGGGGAAGTCTTTGGCGATGCCCCGCCCCGGGTTGCCGATGAAGTAGGTCATGCCCTCGTCGTTGCTCATGTCCTCGACGGCTTGGTTCATCCAGCGCCGAAGGTAGCTTGCGCCGATGCGCGCGTTGGCGAAGAGCTCGAACTCGAAGCCCGCGCTGATCTCGCTCGAGGACGGAGCGCGCAGATCCGGGTCGACGAGTATTTTGCCACCCCCGACCGGGGTGTAGGCGCGATCGGGAATCCCGTAACCGAGCCGGCCGCCCGCCGCCGGAAAGATGAAACGGGAGCCATCGGTGCGCACGGACGTCGTCGTGGACGATTCCGTTCCGCGATCGGCCAGGTTGAGCGGTACGCTCTCCGTGTACCGCGCATAGCTCGCAAAAAGCTTCGAGCGCCCGTCGTGAAACGGGGCGAACACGAGCCCGACCCTTGGCGAGAGCTGATGGGGCAGTGCAAGCGCGATCTTGCCGTCGCTGCCGAAGAGGAATTGGCTATCGTAGCGCACACCGGCATTGAGGGTGACGCGGTCGGCGATGGCCCAGCTATCTTGAAGGAACGCGCCGGCGCTGATGCCATTCGAGCGCGTCACGTAGCGATCCAAAACGACGGCCTGATCGGGGCCCCTCAAGTAGCCGGTGCTCGTCCCGTTGAAGCGTTTCCCCGTGTAGTGTTCCCCAAGGTTGCCGCCACCGGACCACCCCCGACTGGCCCACGACGTGGCCCATTCGAGTTCCGCCCCTGCTTTGATCACATGGTGGCCCGCCGCCTGTCCCAATAGCGTGAGAACACTTTTGAGGGCATAGGTGTCGTAGAGATGCTGCTCGATGAATCCCGGCCCGCCGCTACGGTATTGCGGTACGGGGCAGAGTGCCGCCGTCTCACAGCCGGGGACCCGTTCGAAATCGTTGATCCCGCGCATGTTGGTGATGCGGCCGTAGGTGATGGCGGGCAAGGCCGCGAGTCCCAAGCCGCTCCCCACGCCGAAGCCGTCGGCGCCGAGGCTGCCGCCAACCTCGTGGTGCCAACCCAATGTGGTCTCGAGGATCCGCGATTTGTTCTGGGAATGGGAAGTCCACTTGAAAACGGTGTCGTACGCGCCCGAGCGCCGGGTGTGGGCCAAGGCGCCGTACGCGCCCGTGAGGTTGAATTCGCGGGGCGCGCTCTCGACCAGCCCCGTGCGGGGACTCACCGAGTAGTCGCCTTCACCGCCCGACGTGGTCGGCGTGGCGGCGAAGGTCAATGCGACCTTGTCGTTCGCGTCGAGGCGGTAATCCAATTTGGCGAATACCTGGTACGACGTGAATGAAGCCCGGTACGTACGACTCGATCCGTCGACTTCCGTGCCGTCGACGCGGTATATGGTGCGATTCAAGTCATACATCGCCCGCGCGACGTCGAAGCCGGCGTAGTACCATAATTTGTCCCGCACGAGCGGGCCGCTTTGGTCGAAGCCGATATCGTAAATATTTCCCAACGAGCGGCGCGTTTGGATGGCCGTGTTCACGAAATAGGGGTTCCTGCGCGAACCTTCGAGGGCCCCCGGAGTCCAGTTGGCCCAGACGGAGCCGTGGTACTGGTTGCTACCGGACTTGGTGACGACGTCCAGAATGCCCCCGGTCGCGCGCCCGTATTCCGGCATGTAGCCACCCGAGAGAACGCTCACTTCCTTGACGAATTCGATGGAGAGCGGCGAGCCGTTGGTGCCATACCGCGGATTGTTCGTGCGCAGCCCGTCGACGATGTACGCGTTCTCCGGCGACGAGGTGCCGGAAATCGATGTTCCGTAAAGATCCGCACCGGCACCCGGCGCCGCCTCTGCGGCGGACTCGAACGTGCGCTGCGCACCACCGTGTGCACCGGGGCTGGTGATGGGAACGCGGGACAGGAACTCGCTGTCGACGTTTGTACTGGACATGGTCGACGCCGTGTCGATGATCGGCGTGCGCGACGGGATGACGACTTCCGGATTGTAAAAGCTCTCGGGAAGAAGGGCGATGTCGAGACGGACCGTCGTATGGGCATGAACCTGAATGTGCTCGCGGCGGTAGTCTCGAAACGGCTCCGCCTGCACCGTGATGTCATAGATCCCCGGGGGAAGGGATGGCACGCGGTACGTTCCCGTTGCATCGGTCACGACGACCGGAGCATCCTGGAGTTCGGGCGACGTGATGGAGACGATGGCATCCCGCACCGCCGCTCGGGACTCTCCATTGGTGATCTTGCCCGCGATCATCGAGTCGCCCTGCTGCGCCCGCGCCGGCACCGAGATGGCAAGGGTCACCGCTGAAATGGCCCACGGCCCCCAACGCAGGATCATGGCAGCGTGGTGGAGCAGCGCAGTGCACGGTAGCGCGCGCGTGCCGCGTTGGCGGATACGCTGCGGGGCTCCTTGCCCCATCGCTTCAAGACGACGCCGTACGCGGTGCAGGCTCCCGGCGTGTCACCTGTCCGCTCGAGGGCGGTTCCCAGATGCAAATGAGCCCACGTATGCTCGAAAGGGTTGTCCACGATGTCGCACGCCGCGGTGGCGTCTCGAAGGTAGGGTAAGGCGCGCTCGTCGTCGCCGGCCAACGAGTACATGTGGCCGATCGCGTTCGGGGCGGCGACGCCACCGACATTGGCCCCGAGGGTCCCAAATCGAGGGAGCGCGCGAAGGGCGTCCTGTGCGTCCTCGGGTGTCTTGCTCGCCTGGGCGTACGCGACGGTCCATACGTACATCTTGTCCGTGGACATCTCCAGCGTCTTGCCCTGGCCGCCAAGCCAATCCTCGCGTCGTTTGGCGAACGCTTCGCGCGAGAGCCCGCCGGCAAGATACTGCACGCGAAGCGCGAGCATTTCCCCTTCGACGGTGGGGACGGGAATCCACGCTTCGCGTTTGGCGAGGTATTCCGATGCCATGCGAACCGCGTGTGGGAGCTCCCCGAGCTCCATGGCGAGGTTGAACGATGGCTCTGCGATCGATGCGTGCACATCTTCGTATTTCGCATTCACGCTTGCCCGAGCCATCTCGTCGAAGCCGCGTTCTGCCTCGGACAACGCGCCCTCCAGGACGTGGAACCGCGTCCCGTTTTCGGGCTCTATTGGAGATTTGGCACCAAGGTGCTTGACCGCCTCGCGGGCACTCTCGATGGACCCTCCGCGCCCCAGAATGGCCCCGGCGAGACGCACCGCCCACCAGCGCCGCGTGGAAGGAAAGCTCATCAGGGTGCGTGCGTACCGCTCCGCATCCGTGCATCGGCCCAGTGCTCCCTCGAGGATCATGAGCCGCTCGAGGCACCGATCGGCATAGGCCGACAGCCGCACGCATTCCTTGAACGAATCCCGTGCGCCGTCGACGTCGTCGAGGTTGTGGAGCGCGATCCCTTTCTCCACCCAGGCTAGTCCAAGCGAAGGATCGTGTCGCAGATAGTCGTCCGTAGTTTCGAGCGCCTTCGCCGTGTCACCCTTCGCCGCGTACACGTGTGCCAGACCCGTCATGACGAGCCAATCGTTCGGGAAATTTTCGCGAATCGCGAGCAAGCGTTGCAAGCTTAGCTCGTGATCGATGGGAATCGTCAATAGCGGCGTAAATGCATCGAGCAAGGCGCGGTCACGTGGGCTGAGTTGATGGCGAAGCTTTTGCGCGCACCGAGCTTCGAAGCATCGCGCCAATTTTGAAGTCCCGTTTTCACGTGAACGGCCGCCCCCGGAGGGCCAAAGTCCGATTCGACCTGGGGCTGTTCCACGGAAACGCTCGGCCTCCGTTCCGTCGGTGCGGGGTGCGTGCGGGCGAGTAGGATGCTCATGGCGAGTGATGCGAGGGCGGCAAGGGCCACCAACCAACCTAGTTGGCGCGAAGGCGGTGCGGTACCGAGCCGCAGTGGCTGCAACGTCGCGCCATCGGGAACATCGCGATCGGGCGATTGCGTCTCCTCCTGATCCGCGGCATCGGGAGACAATTGCACCGCGACGTCGGCGCGGATGCGCGGGATGATCCGTGCGGCCGACTCGCCCGTGACCTCCTCCAACGCATTCACCAGTGCATCGCGCATCTCCTGCGCGGACGCCCACCGATTGGCCGGCTCGAAGGCCAGCGCCTTGTCGACGACGCGCGCCACCGGCGCGGGGACATCGGGCATGGCGTCCGCCAAACGACGTGCACGTCGCGTCGCCGCCGCGGCCAGCTGCACGCCCGGGCCATTCGTCGCGTGCACGAGTTGCCCCGACAACAACGCGAAGAGCGTCGCCCCCACCGCCCAACAGTCGCTGGATGGCCCGACGGCCTCGCGGTCTCCGAGGGCCTGCTCGGGCGGCATGAACGCGGGTGTCCCCATCACGCGACCGGTCATCGTCGCGACGCTTGCGTCGTTCTGACGGGCGATGCCGAAGTCGAGAACCCACACCTCGCCTTTGGCGGTGACGAACAGGTTGTCCGGCTTGATGTCTCGGTGGACGATGCCCTTGGCGTGCGCGCTCGCGAGCACGTCGAGCACATCGAGCATGCCTACGATGCTTTCGACCATGGGCAGGCGCTTGCCCGCCCGCTCCCAACGCGCGCGGAGCGTTTGCCCTTGCAGCAGTGGCATGATGAGAAATGTGCAGCCGTCCTCGTCGACGTCGTCGTCCAATACGGGAACGGCACCCGGGTGGCCTACCCGATTGGCCACGTACGCTTCGCGCCGGAAAAGTCGATACGCGACCGAATCGTAGCTATGACAATCAAGCAAAAACTTGATGGCCACCGAGTGGCCATTCCGATGCACGGCGGCGTACACCGCGGCCATCCCTCCGACGCCGAGCAGCCGGGTGATCCGGTACTTCTGCTGAACCGTCGTCCCCACACGCGTCAAGGCTCTTTCATGAAGTGAGTCGCGCGCGTAGGTTGGCATCCGAAAATTCCCGAACCTTCCTTTCTCCCAATACCCCGGTGGAAGTCAATTCGCGACGTCGCGACAAAGGGGCCTTGCGTGGGATGTCCATTGGACACATCTCCCCACCATCGCGGTACACTGACGGAATGCGCGACAGCTCTCGGGCCGAGTACAGGACCCGTATCCATCGCGTGCTCGTGTACATCGAAGAGCACATGGCGGAGGCGCTCGCGCTGGAGAACCTGGCGCGTGTGGCGTGCCTGTCGCCGTTTCATTTTCACCGCGTGTTTCGCGCCATGATGAACGAAAGCGTGAACGCGTTCGTGCAGCGAAGGCGCCTCGAGCATGCGGCGCGCGAGATCCATGTGCAGAGGCACACGACGATCCTCGAAGTGGCCAATCGGTACGGATACGAGAATGCGGCCGCGTTTTCTCGGGCCTTTCGCAGGCAATTCGGCGCGAGTGCGACCGAGTGGCGGCGAAGTGCGGCGGCGGCGCGGCGTGCGCGGTTGCTCGGCGAAAAAGAGAGGTCCCGGAGCAAAGATGGCAAGATCGGCACAGACCTGAGCGACCCCGTGTGGGAGAAACTCACCCTTCGAGGAACGAGCATGCCGCCCGCCGCCGAACCCGCACGACCACGCATCGAACGACTGCCGCGCGTCGACGCCGTGGCCATGCATTACGTGGGCACCTACGGCAGCGACGCGATCACGAAGCTCTGGATGCGACTCATGGCGCATGCGGACGCGATGGGCATGGTGGACGCCGACACCGAGTGCGTCGGCATTCTCCATGACGACCCGGCCATCACGGAGCCGGAACTCTGTCGGTACGACGCCTGCGTCATCGTCACGCGACCCATGTCCGACGCCCAGGCCTCGTCCTTGGTGTTGCCGGGCGGCGACTTCCTGGTATTCCCATTCGTGGGCGCGCCGTCCGACGTCGACCCTGCATGGGACGCCGTGTACCGCGCACTGCTCGACAGTGGCTACCAGCCCGCCAACGGACCGAACCTCGAATGGTATCCTCCGCAACCCATACTGGATCCGGGCAAAGGTGTATTCCGTTGCAAGATGTGTGTCCCCGTCGTCTCCCTGTGAAGAGGTGAATATATATGAAATACGCCGAACGCGACGCCTTCGAGGTCGTCGGGATCGAAATCCGCACGACCAACGCCGACGAGCTTTCCTCCCGCGGGAAAATCCCGGCACTATGGCAACGGTTCTTCGCCGAGGGCCTCCTGGAAGCGATCCCGCACCGCAAACCCGGGGCGCCCATCCTGGCCGTCTATTCGAATTACGAAAATGGCATCCACGGCGCCTACTCGCTTTTGCTCGGAACCGAGGTAACGTCGGTCGATGGTCTCCCCGAAGGCTTCGTGGCACGGGCGGTCCCCAAAGCGAAGTATGCCATCTTCGAATCGAACCAAGGCCCGACCGCCCACGTCGTCCCGGACGTGTGGAAGCGCATTTGGACTTGGAACGAGGGTGCCCGTGCCTTCGTCGCGGACTTCGAAGTCTACGACGAGCGCGCGCGCGACCCCGCGAACGCGATCGTCGACGTGTTCATCTCCATCGTAGCGCCCTGATCAGACCCCAAAATCCATTAGGGCGAAAAGTCGAAAACGACATTGTCGTAGCGGACGATCCATGACCCTGGGCCCTCTTTGGCATAGGGCATGCCGATGTGCAGTGTCGGGGAGGTGAGGGGCCAATCCAGGGGACACGCCTCCAGCGGGACCCAGTCGGATCGATCCCGACGGCCCTTCAGCCGGAGTGGCGGGCCCGCCTCGAGGACGATTTCGACCCGTGCCCAATGATCCTGGCTCCCGTCCGGCATCTCGCCCAGCGACCCGCAATCGAGGTAATGCCCTGCCGCGCGACGCGATACGAACAACCTGTTCCTGAAGACGAGGATCACCAGGTTTACGCCTTGGGTGAATCCGATTTTCAGGAATTCGGCCTTCATGTCCTCGACCTGCGGAAACGCGACGAGGCGCAGTTGGGCTGCCAGGCGGATTCGGGTCGGATCTGCTCCCACGAAGGCTTTCGACATCACCGCGACGCGGCGGGCTGCCTCCGCGGGAAGCACCGCCACCAAGGAGCTTGGTGGCGAGATCGAGGCCACCGTGTCGCGGCCCAGGGTGCCTCCGCCGTCGCCCACGTCGGCTTCGAAACCGGCAAGGTACGATTCGTTCTCCTCGAAGTCCTTGCACAGCTTCACGCCCCGTTCCGGCTCGCAGCCTCGCCGTGCGCTCTCGTCGAAGTCGCGGCTGAACCCGTCGAGCGAGCACGCCATCCCGGCCAACACCAGGATGCCTCCTAGGAAGAGACCTCGGCGCCACGCCCGTTGCATGCGCTCGCAGAATCCACCGTCGGCCTCTCGGTGTAAACGGCCGTCAGCGCTTCGCCGCTCCAAAAATCGAAGACAGCTCGTGCGGTGCCACCACCTCGAGCTGCGCGTAGGTGCAATCGGCGGGCTTCTTGTCCGTGCGCCACCGGCGAAAGTGTGCGGTGTGACGAAAGCGTGAACCCTGCATATGATCGTAGGCGACCTCCACCACGAGCTCGGCGCGGAGGGGCTCCCACGAGAGATCTTTGCCCTGACTCCAACGGCTCTTGCCCCCCGGCATGCGCTGCCCCGGTGCGGCATCCTCACCCGGCGCCATCGCCTCCGCCCAATGCTTCCAGGGATGGTTCTCCAACGCACGTTCGCGGTAAGGCGCCAGATACTCGACGAGCTCGGCGCGCTTCTTCGTGGTGAAGCTGGCCGCCACGCCCACATGCTGCAGTGCGCCCGCGTCATCGTAGAGGCCGAGGAGCAGCGACCCAATGGCCGTGTGCTCCCCGCCTTTGTGCCAGCGAAAGCCCGCCACCACGCAATCGCACTCGCGCTCGTGTTTCACCTTGAGCATGACGCGCTTGTTCGGCTCGTACACGCCCGCCGCGGGCTTGGCCATCACCCCATCGAGACCGGCGCCTTCGAATCGCTTGAACCAGTCTTCCGCGGACGTCCTATCTGTCGTGGCCGGCGTGAGGTGCAGCGGAGGCTCGGCCGCGGCGAGCAACGACTCGAGCCGGGTGCGCCGTTCGTGAAAGGGCAACTCCCGCAGATCGCTCTCGCCCAGACAGAGGACGTCCCAAAAGACCATCGATGCGGGCATCTCCCCCGCGAGCAGCTTGATGCGCGACGCGGCCGGGTGAATGCGAAGTTGCAATGCCTCGAAGTCGAGCGCACTGCCCCGCGCAATCACCAATTCGCCGTCGAGCACGCAGCGCTCGGGCAACTGGGCGCGGAGCGGATCCATGAGCTCGGGAAAATAACGATTGAGCGGCTTTTCGTCGCGGCTCTGAATGAAGATCTCCTCGCCGTCGCGGAAGACGAGCACACGAAAGCCGTCCCACTTGGGCTCGAAGATCCATCCTTCGCCCTCGGGCAGGGCGGAGACACGCTTGGCCAGCATGGGCAGGACGGGCGGCGGGACCGGTAGGTGCATCCTACAAGGGTCTCAAGGCCCGGCGGCGAGGTCAAGCGGGCGGATCCGGCTCGGGTGACGCGCCACGCCCACATGGGGGACCTCACGTGCGCTGCGTCGAAATGCGTTTCGACGATTTGGAAACAACATTTTCCAAATAAGCCACGCAATGGATTCCGACGATTTCGTGAACGCATGCCGTACGCGCCACCGCGTGAAAGCCATCGGGTCGCACAATCCATGTTCGAAGGATGGATCGCGCCAGCGCCTCGCGTACGGAAATCGAACGACGGTGGTTGGGCAGAAGTTGCTCATGACGAGCAAGCCCGTTCAGTTGATGCGCGTAAATCAGAGATCGCGAGACGCCGCGGTAGGTCGCGACGCTCCGCGATGTAAGACCTATTTCGTGTCGGAGATATCAAATCTCACTACTGACAACGTTGTATTACTGCTAAAAGTGACATGGGTATCGCACGAGCGGGTTGTGTCACCCCAATGCCAGGAGAGGGACCGATGAAAGCCATTCGCGTCGCAGTCTCTGTGTTGCCGCTGTTGACCGGTCTTTTCGCGTGCGCTTCGGAGACGACGCCGGAGCCGGTCGAACAGGTGTCCAATCTCGAGCAGCAGGCCGCCGCCATGCTCGCGCCCAATTTCAAGGCGCCATTTCCGTGTGGCCAGCAATGGACGTTCAGCCACCACTCGGCGGAGGTCCGCCGCGCACTCGATTTCATCCGCACCGACGGCGGCTCGACCAACGGAACGCCGAATGTCGCTTCGGCCGCCGGAACCGCGTATCGGTACTACGAAGCAGGTGGGGCAGGGAATTACGTGGTCATCGACCACGGTGGCGGATGGAAGACGTACTACTTCCACCTTTCGCAATTCTCCATTTCCCACGGCCAGTGGGTGGAACAAGGGCAGCAGATCGGTCTCACCGGCGCCACCGGAAACGTGACGGGCCCGCACATCCACTACGAGCAGCTGTACAACGGCGTGGGGCAGAATATTACAATCAATGGATCGGGGCTGCCGTATCCTGGTCAGTATTATCAAAATTATCTAACCAGCGACAATTGCGGCGGAGGCGGCGGGGGAGGCCAGTGGTGGGTCGACACCTTCGCCAACGCCGTCGGCTACAACGACGCGAACATGTCCGATGCCCAGGGAGAGCTCTACAAGGGCACGAACTACGTCTTTTGCAAGGTATGGGGCAAAGAGGTGCGTCAGGGCGATCAGTTCAACCACTGGTGGCTGCGGACGGACCTGGACCTGACCTACGCGGGCAAGAACGGCCACAACGCGTACGTCTCGGCGTACTACCTAGCGCGCTGGGGCAATGACGAAGCCAAGGACAACAATGGGAACGTGATCCCGGATTGTCCCTGACGGAAATTGGATTATTTGTCCTTCATTCAATAAGACAATCATGGCCGGCCGACCCAGGGAATTCGATCGCGACGAAGCGCTGTTGAGGGCGCGCGATGCCTTTTGGGCTCGCGGGTACGAGGGGACGTCCATGTCGGATCTGGTGTCCGAAATGGGCATCGCCTCGGCGCGCATTTACGCGGCGTTCGGCTCGAAGGAGGACCTGTTTCGCGAGGCGGTGCATCTCTACGAGGCGCGCGAAGGCGGATTTGCCACGCGCGCCCTCGCGGAGGAGCCCACCGCACGCGGCGCCCTGGAGCGCATGCTGCGCGAAGCCGCCGCGACGTACACCCGCCCGGGCAAGCCGCATGGATGCATGGTCGTGACGGCGGCCACCAACATGGCCAAGGACAACGCCCCCATCTTGGACTGGCTCACCGAGCACCGCCGCGCCCGCACGGCCTCCATCGTCGAGCGCTTGGAGCAGGCCGTCGGCGAGGGCGAGCTTGCACCCGACACCGACGCCCAGGCGCTGGGCGATCTCTTTGCCATCTTGATGCATGGCATCTCCGTTCAAGCGCGGGACGGCGTATCGAAGGAGCGGCTCCTCGCCGTGCTACCCCTGGCCATGGACATCTTCGACCGGCACGCCCGTTTCATGTGCGGATGCGGCGTTCATCACGTCGAAAGCTCCGTCACGTAGCGTGCGAGCAGCGTTTTCGATCCCGAATCGAACTTGATGGTCAGCTTCGCCTCGGGGCCGGTGCCATCTTGACGCTCGAGCACTCCTTCTCCGAATTTCGGATGCGCGAATCGTTTCGGCGGGGCCTCGGGTGCGGCCTTGGCGCGCGGCGTGGCGGTAGGACGCGGCATGCGCGTTGGGATTTCCCGCTTGGGCGCGGCCTTGCCTGCCGCTGGCTTTTTTTCCTTTCGAGCGGGCTTCGCGGCCGCGGCCGGCGGAACCTCGAGGCCCAAGCTGGCACGCAGGGCGAGGGCGCGTGCGGGACGGGCCTCATCGACCAACTCGAGCAATTTGGGCACGGGAATGCGACGAAGCTCGTGCTGCAGAATCTCGCGACCGACGAGGGCCAGGATCGTGTGACGCGATGCCGCGTCGTCGGAAGCCCACCCGCGAGCGATCGCCCAGATCTCGTCCTCCGTCGAGGGGGGCGTGTAGGCGCACGCAAAATCGACGATTTCCCCGGCATCGGGAAAGAAGCTCCACTGCCCGAAACCTGCCCCCAAATTCTCGGCGATGATCTTCGGCAGCTTCGATTGAGCCGCCAAGGCGCGCCCCGCTTGGGTACTTTCGGCGTAGGCCGAGCCTTCGTGGGCGCGAGAAACCATCGCAACGAGCTCGTCGCGGGGAAGCGCGGCCGCAGCGGCGGAGTCGACATCGGGGGGCGTGGACATCGGAGCAGAATTGCTCGTGGACCGTCGTCCGTCAAATCGACGGTCGCGTTGTGCTTTGGGCGGCGTTTGCCTCAGCGCGCGGCGCTCGGAGAGACGCCGAAGCGCCGCGCGTACTGTCGCGAGAATTTCCCCGCGGAGGTGTATCCACATCGACGCGCGACATCGGCCACCGCGAGCCGGCCGTCGCCGAGCAGCACGTTGGCGAGCGCCAGGCGTTCGTCGAGAAGAATCGCGCGCAAGGTGGTGCCGTCGCGACCGAGACGGCGCCGCAGGGTCGCGGGTGAGAGCCCCAGGCGGTGTGCCACACTCTGCGCGGGCCATGGGGCATCCGGCGCTTCGCGCACGAGGTGGCGCACGGCGCGCACCACGTCGGTCGACGCTTGGGCGCGCGCAATCGAGGCTTGCGGCAGCTCGTCCTCCACGAGGAGCGCGAGCAAAAGCCCCTCGAGCCGGTGGTGCAAAATGCGCGGATGCGCCCCGGGATCGAGCAGCGTTTCGCAGAAATGCGCCAGCGCTTGCAACACCGTGAGCCCGACGCGCAAGGTGCGCGCCTTGCCCGTGAGCCACGTACCGTGCGCGAGGTCCGCATGGTGCCGGAGCAGCCGCGCATGCGAGTCGCCCAGCATTTCCACGGCCAGCGCGCGGTAGTTCCGCGACTCGGGATCGGGCACGTTGGTGATGCCGATCGACATGCCCCGCGGCAGGAGCAGCGCCTCGCCGGCGCGGACGATGTGCGTGGCGCCCATGTCGACGAGCTTGTGCCCCTCGAGGACGAAGACCATCCAGGGCGACTCCACCTCGACGCGCGCGATGCGCTCGCGCGAGCGGCATGCATAAGCGAGCAGGCGCGCCCCATCGGCCGCGGTCAGGTTTGCGCCCTGACGCTCCGTGGCCTTTTCGGCGAGTGCGATCAAGTTCCCCATGGCGGCGGCGCGAGGCAGCATGACGCTCCATTAATACCCGTGCCGGTGCGCCCTGCAACTGAGCGGAACGGGCACACGATCGAGCGGAGCGGGCACACGCTCGCCCGAGGCGCACTCTAGGTTCCCGCGCATGACATCGCATGCTCTCTTCATCGCACCGTTTTTCCTCGCCGTTGTCGGATGCGCGAGCACGCCGGCCGCGTCCCCGCCGCCGCCGCTTTCGGGCTTCGCCGCGCCCGAGTCGGTGCTCTACGACCCCGAGGGCGACCAATACTTCGTGAGCAACATCCAGGGCGATCCCTTCGCCGTGGATCACGATGGCTTCATCTCGCGTGTCGCACCCGACGGCACCCTGATCGCGCTCCGCTTCATCGACGGCCGCGGCGCCACCGACGGGTTGAGCGCGCCGAAAGGAACCGCCCTGGTCGGCCGCACCCTCTACGTCGCCGACATCGACCGCGTGCGCCTCTACGACGCCGACACCGGCGAATCACGCGGCAGCATCGCCATCCCCGGCGCCACGTTCTTGAACGACGTCGACGCCGCGCCCGACGGCACGGTCTACGTCACGGACTCCGCCGTCCGCCGCGAAGGCTCCCGTTTCGTTCCCAACGGTACGGAGGCCGTCTACGCCATCAAGGAAGGCGAGACCCCGCGCCCGATCGCCCGCGGTGACCTCGGCTCGCCCAATGGCATCGCGTGGAACGACGGCAAGCTCGAAATCGTCACGCTGGTAAGCGGTGAGTGGATCACCTTGAGCCTCTCCGGCGAAATCCTCCAGCGCTCCACCCTGCCCACCGGCATGCTCGACGGTGTGGTGAAACGCGAGACCGGCGAGCTCCTCGTCTCCAGCTGGAACGGCCCCGCCATTTACAGCGTGCGCGCCGGCGCGGCTGCGAAAACCCTTTTCGCCAACACGCTTGGGGCCGACATTGGATACGACCCCAAGCGCACTCGCGTACTACTTCCGAATATGACCGAAAATACCGTCTCGTTCGTTCCTATTCCGCGCTAATCCCATCAGGGACCGTACACCTCGAACTCCGAGACCTGCCCGGCCGGCCAACCCGTATTGCCGGTGAAGTTCAGCCGGATGTAGCGCTGCGACGTCGTCGTGAAGGTCAAGGTCGCCTGGTTGCCCGTGGCCGGATCGAAATTGACCCCGCGCGAGCTCACGAGGGTGGTGCCGAAGTTCGATCCGTCGTTGCTGCCGAGCACGGACAAGGTTTGCGTGCGCGCACCCCAGGCCGACGGCGGCGGGAGCTTGAGCACGATTCTGTTCACGTTGCGCGCCGCTCCGAGGTCCACGGTGAGCGTCTGCGGGAAGGCGTTGTTGTTGCTCTCCCAATAGGTGCTCGCATTGCCGTCGACCGCGTTCGTCGCCGCGTAGTTCTGCGTGTGGCTGCTCTCGCTGACCGGCTTGTTCAAGGCCAGATTGCCGCCGGGCTGCCCGCTGTCGGGCTGCCCGCTATCCGGCTGCCCGCTATCCGGCGTGCCTGCGTCGTTGCCGCCACCGCCATTGGGCTCCCAGCCGGGGTTCGAGCCCACGCGATTGAAGAACGATCCGGGCGCGCCGCCCTGATCGAGCGGACCCTTCACCGAGCCCGCGACCGACACGTTCTCGAAGGTGACCTGCCCGCGCGTGGCATTGTCGACGATTTCGATACCGTACGTGCCCGAGTTGGTAATCTTGATGTTCTTCAGCGTGACGTTCGTGTACTTGGCATTGTCCGCCGCCGTCAAATACTCCTCGGAAACACGTTCGCCGGGTGGCGCATACGCATGGCCGAATCCGCGGAACTCGATGCCCGAGAACGTGGGGTCGATGATCTCCAGGTTGTCCACGAGGATGTCGTTCACGTCGCCCTCGCGCATGTACAGCTTGAGCGCGCCGTGGTTCCAGGGCCGCGACGTATTCTCGAAGAACATCGTGCCGCCGGCGCGGTTCAGTGAAATGTTCTTGTAAACGGTCACCGGCGCGCTGAACGGATACGAGGAGAACTCGTTGTCGATGAGGATGCCCGGGTAGGTGAGCACGTCTTCGCAGATGCTATCTTCGAAGTGGTTGTCGTACCCGCCATAGCTCGCAAAACAATTCGCGCGCCAGGGCATCTGCACCGTAATGTGGCGGAACGTGTTCCCGTGCCCAATGCCCTGGTCGGGGGCATTCTTGGCCTCGGGCTTGATGTAGTTGTCGCCGAAGCGGTAGGTCATCTCCTTGACCCACTTCGTCCATTTGATCGACCAAACGACGGCCGCGTCGTCACCCGTATTGCGGAAGTGAACGTTCTCGACCAGCGAATTCGACGTGCCGTTGTCCAGATTGATGCCGTCGGCATACGTGTTGCGAATGCGGCAATTGCGGATGGTCAAATTTTGCGTCGGTGCATCCTGGTACGGAGGATCGTTGCCCACCCAAATGGCACCGACCTCGTGTTCGATCCACAGATTCTCCAGCAGCGAGCCGTTGCCCAGCGGGCCGGCAAATGCCTTTTGCACGCCCTGCGTCTCCTCGGCGCGCGCCTTCGCTTCGCCGAAGACGGCAAAATCGCCATAGACGCACTTCGTATTGGCGCCAATGCAGAAGAACAGCGCCTTGGGTCCGCGCAGGGTCGTGTACCACTCACCCGCACCGCGCACCTCGGTGCCCGGGTTGTCCAAACCGACATTGCCTCCAGAGATGCTGGTGGCCAAATACTCGCCCGGTGGGAACCACAGTTTGGAGGTGGCGCGCAGCGCATTCTGAATTTCCGTCGCGTGATTCAATCCGTCGTTGGGCTGCACGCCGAACTCGGTGATCGAGCGGAAGCCCGCGGGCATCGTCTTCGCTGGCGCGACCTGCTCGAAGTCCACGAGGTCGATCACGTAAAACGCCGCCGTGTCCTGGGCATCGCGCTGCAGCTTCACCTCTGCTCCCTGCGGAATGGAATCGAGCAGGACGTGCACTTCGTCGAAGAAGGTGTGCGGTTGCTCGGCGGGCGTGTCGACGATGGGATCGCCGATGAGGCCTCCCTTGTACGACCACGCGTAGCGCGAGGTGAGGTTCAGCGTCTTGACGCGCGTGCCATTCACATAGAGGCCGAGCGTCCTGTCGATGCCGCCGCCGTTCGGGGCGTCGGGAATGGAGAATCGCACGACAATCGAATTGGCCGGCGCCGTCGTGCGAAAGGACACGTAGTGCCCTGTCTGCGTCAGGCGCACCGCCTTGCGGCCAATGGCCTCTGCCTCGATGTGGTTTGCATCCCATTTGATGCGCGAAGGCCCGATGACTTGCGCATTCGTCGGATTGTCTTCCGCCTGGTGCTCGATCCAGGGGACCGCGGCGCCGCGTCCGGCCGGATACGCCGTGGCGGGTGACGCTGCTTGCCCGATGTCATCTTTTGCAACGTCCTCCCCATTCGTCCGTTCGTCCGAGCTACATGCCCCGCTTTGCAATGCAAGCGTGAGCGCGCCGAGCGCAACGAGCGCGCGGCCAACGGTCCGCCGGTGATCCGGCCGTGTTTCCTGACCCATGTGCCCCTTACCTTTCTGTTCGCGGGGTCGCTCAGCGCGTCCCAACCGAAGGTGGACCCCAGGTGACGCTCGCGTTTTGCAGCGACACGTCAATAATTTGCACTGATAAGTCGTTAAATTGCATTAATTGGTGAACCTGTCACCAACAAAGGCGCCGGGTCCGGGCCTCGTTTCACTTCAGCTAATTGGCACAACGTGTCAGCATGTCGCGTCAGCGCGACGCGTCACTGGGGGCCAAGGGGGTTGGGATTCGCGTTAAGGGTCAGAACCCCCCTGCCGCCTTAGTCTTCTGATCCCCCTAACCCCTAACCCCTAAAAGAGTGCACATGCATCGTTGGGCATCGCGGTTCGTTTTCATCTCGTGCATCGTTTCTGCAGGCTGCGCCGGTTCGCCAAAGCCCGCGCCGGCGAACCACGAGGTCACCAGCGCAACGCAGCAGGACGCGCGCACGCGCGAGGATGCGTGGAAGAAGTCGACGCTCACGCAATTCGGCACGCTCGAGCAGCTCATTCGCGGTGGCTACGACGGGCCGGCGCTCGTGGGCGATCTCGCGCCCAACGGTGACTTCGGCCTCGGGACGTACAATGCGCTCGACGGCGAGATGGTCGTGTTGGACGGCGTCGTCTACAAGGTCCCATCGGACGGCGTGCCGCGCGTGGCCGATCGCAACGAGCACACGCCGTTTGCGGCCGTCACCTTCTTCCACGCGGATCAACGCGTCCCGGTGAGCTCACCGGTGGCCAATCTCGCGGCGCTGCAGGCGCTCATCACCAATGCGTCCCCCGATGCGACGCGCATGCTCGCCCTCAAGGTGCACGGTACCTTTTCCACGCTGAAGCTCCGCGCCCCGCGGCGCCAGTCGCCCCCGTACGCACCGCTCGCGGAGGCGACGAAGTCGCAAGTGGAGTTCACGCACGCGAACGTCACGGGCACCATGGTCGGCTTCCGTCTGCCGCAGTTCCTAGGCACGACCAACGCCACCGGTTACCACTTCCACTTCGTCTCGGACGACCACCAAAAGGGCGGCCACGTCCTCGAAGCTTCCACCAACGCAGCCACGATCGACGTCCAAACCCTCGAGCGCCTCCGCTTCACGGTGAACAACTAGAAGAATGAGGGATCACATGAAGGCGGGAAGGCAGGAAGGTTTTTAGAGTTTCAGTGGGCTCAGTGAGCTCAGTGAAATCTAAAAACCTTCCCGCCTTCCCGCCTTCATGTAAATTCCCCTGCGTTTACACCGCTGAGAGCGAGCCGCTAAGGGTGGCAGCCGGGGGTGAGGAGGGCGACTTGGCGGCCGGTTTGTAGGAAGGCGCCCACGCCGTAGGCCGCGGTTTCCGTGGCGGTTCCAGGTGGATCCCACGGTTTGGCGTCGGCCTTTTGCACGTAGCCGAGGAAGCCTTCCGTATTCAGCGCCTTGGTCTGGAGGGCTTGCCAGGCCTTCGTTGCCACGGGCGTGTACTCGGCGGGATCGAGCACGCCGTGGTTGACGCCCCACGCTACGCCGTAGGCGAGCAACGCGGTGCCACCGCTTTCCGGGCCCGGGTGGTTCCACGGGTTCAAGAGATCCACGTTCCAGAATCCGTCGGGGCGTTGCGTCCACTGGATGGTCACGGCCATCCGCTGGAACACGCGCAGGTACTCCGCGCGGTGCGGATCCGTGCTGGGGAGCGCTTCGAGCACCTTGGCCAAGCCCGCGAAGGCTTCGCCGTTCGTGCGCGAACCGAAGACTGGCGTGACGGCATCGTGGCGCCAGAGTCCCGTGAGCTCGTTGAAAAGCCCGCCACCGGTGACGCGTTCGCTGTGATGAAAGAGCTTGTGCATCGCCTCCAGGATCGCGGCGTTCCCATCCATCACGCCGAGGCGCGCAAACGACGGCATGGATCGATTTACCGCCTCCGCGTAATTCCAATAGCCGACGTGCCCGCGTTCCACGCTGGCCACCTCATCGAGGATCTGCTGGCGAAGCGGAACGAGGTTTTCTGGTTCCGGGTGGAAGTGCACGTGAAGGTCCAGATAGGCCTCACCCACTGCCTGTCCATCCGGCGAAAACGGACGATTCGGATCGACACCCAGGGCGTAGTTGTTTGCCTTCGCCCAGGGGAAGGTGCGGTGGTTCGATTGACCCGTGGCCAATACGACCGCGAGATTGCCCGTGTAGAAGCTGCCGTTTTGCCAGCTGGTGGAGGCCAGGTCCGTCCCGTGGGCGACCCAGTAGTTGGCCGCCCGAATCATGGCGTCGGTGACCGGACAGGCGGCCTGCACAGTGGGCTCGGCCTCCGGTGCGGCGTGGGCCGGTGCGGCCTGGAATGTGGTTCCTGCGGAGATGGCTGCGGCGGCGACCCACGCGGTCACGGAGCCAAATCGTCGAATGCGCATGTTCGTACCCTCCGCTCACGGACTATCGGGGTGCGTGACACCGGTGTCAAGCTTCGCCCGGCTCCAAAGGCGTCCGTGGGATGCCTTTGGAACAGCGCTCGAATCCGGCTGGAATCAGACCGGCGAATCAGGCCTGCGAGTCTTGCAGGTGACGTCGCCATCGTTTGATGGCTACCGCTGGTTCGGAAATGCGTCCGTACACGGCGCGGCGCTCGGATCGACAACGATCAACGCGCACTTTTTCGGACCACCACGCGACCACCACGAGCACGAACGCAACGGCGACGGGTAATACGTCGTCCCCTCCGATCCAGCGAGTGGCTCCGTCCACGAGCTCGTGCATCATCACGTCGAATTCAATTCCCTATTGGCCTGGATGGCAATCACGAACGTACCTCCAAATGGGGTCACGCGCAAAAAAATGCGGGTAACGTGCACGGAAAGGTGTCCACCTCTGGAGAGCGGTCGGTCGCCGCCCCCCGTCATGCGGGCCACCCATCCATGAACATCAAGACGCACTCGCGTGGTCCATGTTGCGCGGGTTCGCGTTTTTTTGCCGGCTTGGCCTGTTCCGCCGAGGCCTCGCGACCGCGGCGGAACGCGTCATTCGTGTCGGGGTCGCTCCGAACCTGAACTCGCATTCGCGAGAAAGGTCCTACCTTCCCCTCCTCCGGCGATTGGACTGCACGCCGGGGGAGGTTGCTTAGGCAGCGATTTTCGGGACACGCCGTGTCAGGGCAGGGCGTTGAGGAACGGCTCGTGGCTGTTCTGGAACTCCCAATTGTAATAGCGGTCCCAATTGATCGACCAGGTCATGAGCCCGCGGAAGCTCGACGAGGTGCCGCCGCGCAGACTGTAGCCGCCGCAGCTCTGGCCCTTGACCAGGCAGTTCACCGCCTCCTGCACTTGGGCCGGCGGCGTGTAGCCGTTGCCGGCGCTGGTGGCCGCGGGCAGGCCGAAGGCGATCTGATCTTGCCGCAACCCGGGGAAGGTGTAGCCGGTGCTGGCCACGGAGAAGCCGGCCTTGATCATGTCGGTCATGGCAATGTGGAAATCCGCATTGCCGATGTTGTGGTACTGATTGTCGAGCCCCATCACCGGCCCCGAGTTGTAGTCCTGCACGTGCAGCACGGTGAGGTCGTTGCGCATGGCGTGGATCACGGGCAAGTACGAGCCGGTGCGGTTGTCCCCGCCGCCGGCGCCGCCGTAAAACTGGTAGCCGACCTGCACGAAGAACGTCTCCGGCGCCATGGTGAGCACGAAGGAGGCACCGTAGCGCGCCTTGAGGCTGCGCAGCGCCGCGATCAGGTTGACGATGACCGGCGTGGTGGGATTGCGAAAGTCGGTATCGCCCGCGTTGAGGTACAGCGAATGGCCTTCGAAATCGATGTCCAAGCCGTCGAGACCGTAGCGATCGATGATCGCCGACACGGAGCTGACGAAGGCGTCGCGCGCGGCGGTGCTGGTGAGCTGCACCTGCCCATTCTGGCCGCCGATGGAGATGAGCACCTTCTTGCCCTGCTGCTGCTTGGCCCGAATGGCCGCGATGAACTCGGAGTCGCTTTCCACGTTGGGGCATTCGGACGCGGGGCAGCGCGTGAACCGAATGTCGCCGGAGGTCACCGAGGTGGGCTCGCCGAAGGAGAGGTTGATGATGTCCCAGGCCGCCGGGATATCGGCCATGCGGATGTACCCCGAGCCATTGGCGAAGCTGGCGTGGAGATATCCAATCAGCGCATGCTTGGGCAACCCCGAATTGGTGCAACCGCTGGTGCTGCCGGAGGCCTCGGCGGTTTTCGCGGATTCGCCGGCATCGTTGTACGCGGCGACGGAATAGCTATGGCTGGAGCATGCCGCGAGGCCGGAAATCGTCGTCGAGGTGCCCGTGACCGTGGCGCGCACGGTGGATCCTTCGTACACGCGGTAGCCGGTGACGGTGCCCGAGGCGGCGCCCCACGACAAGGCGATGGACGAGTTGGTGACGGTGCCGACGCTGGGCGTTCCCGGTGCGCCCGGTGCGCCGGGGTTGCCTCCGCCCGGCCCATCGAGGCTCACGTCGTCGGCGTAATAGGTGCCTTGCCCGTACCAGCCGTGCACGAAGATCTGTGCCGTCGTCTGACTTGCGCCCGTGGTGAAGGAAACGGTGAGCTGCGTGTAGGCCGCCGCGGAGGGGGTCCACGTGTTGGAGCCTCCGGTGACGCCGAGGTAGACGTAGTTGCCCCGCACCCACGCCGAAAGGCTGTACGCGGTGTTTGGCACAACGGATACGGTTTGCGTGCACTGCGCGAAGTCCGACGAGCTGGCCGCGCCGGCCAGGGCATAGCTCCCCGAGCGCACGGGGCTCGACACGGCGGAGGCGCTCGAGCAGGACCAACCCGACAGCGAGCCGGCCTCGAAACCGGGGTTCGCGAGCAAGTTGGCAGCACGAGCGGGGAAGGCAATGGACAGATGGAAGAGCACCGCGAGAACGGCAACCGCGGCGAGCGGGAAGAAGCGTTTCATGGTGTGTTACTCCTCAGGGGAGGGTGTCGAGGTGAGGCCGCACGGTGCGGGCGAAGTTGTTGCCGTTGCTGACATCCCAGTTGATCGACCAGGTCATCGCACCGCGGATTTCGGCATAGGTGTGCGGCGGGTGGAAGCTGCCGCAGTTGGTGCCGCGCGCCAGGCAGTCCAGCGCATTGTTCACCACCGAGGGCGCGACGACGCCGCCGTTGGCCGCACCGGTCCCCGCCGGGAGGCCGAGGGCGACCTGGTCGGGGCGCAATCCGTTTTCCAATTGGATGCAGGCGAGGGCGGTGATGAAATTGACGGTGCCCTGGCTGTAGGCTTGCGCCTGATCGCACCCGAGCATGGATCCCGAATTGTAATATTGGGTATGCACCACCGTGAGAATGTCTTTGATGTTCAGCGCGAGCTGGAAATACGACGCGCCGGTGGATTGCATGTCGATGGTCTGCGGCGCCATGGTGATGATGAGGCTCGAGCCGACCTGCGATCGCAGCGCGTGCAGAGCCTGCCCCATGTACGTGGGGTTGAGCCCATTCTCCAGATCGATGTCGACGCCGTCGAATCCGTATTCCGTGAGGATCGAGCGCACGCTGTTGGTGAAGTTCGTCGCCGAGGCGTTGTCGCTCACCGAGACCCGCCCGGCCTCGCCACCCACGGAGAGAATGATCTTCTTGCCGCGTGACTTGAGGGTCTGCACGTCGGCCTTGAAGTCGGCATTGCTGTAGCCGCCCAGCGCGCTGGATAGCCCCGAATCGACGCCGAAGGTCACCGCGCCGGCGGTGGCCGTCGCTTCGGCGAAGGCGATGGCAATCACGTCGTATTCCGCGGGCACGTCGCGCAGCCGGAGCTCCACGGCGGGATTGACGAAGTTGTGCCAATAGCCGGTGAGGAAGTGCTTCGGCAGCGGCCCTTGCGTGCAGCCGCTGGTGGTGCCGGTGACGGCGGCGCTTTTCACGGATTCGCCGGCATCGTTGTAGGCGGCCACGGTGTACGTGCGCGTGGCGCAGGCCGAGAGACCCGAGAGGGTCGTGGAGGTTCCGGAGACCGTGGCGCGCACGGTGGTTCCCTCGTAAACGCGGTAGGCGGTGACGGTGCCCGAGGAGGCGCCCCACGCCAAGGAGATGGACGAACTCGTGACACCCGTGACGCTGGGCGTGCCGGGGACGCCCGGCGCCCCGGGCGGATTGGTGGGCCCGCCGTCCTCGCACGCGCCGCCGTTGATCTTGCACCCGGTAGGCGCGGAATACGCCCCGGAGTACGCGACATTGAATCCAAAGCTGGCCGACCCGCCCGGGCCCACGTTTCCATTCCACGTGCTCTTCACCGTCACGTGCTGGCCGCTGGCGGTGTACGATCCATCCCACAGCGAACCGACTCGGTGGCCCGCGGGAAGATCGAACTCCACGGTCCACGACGTGATGGCCGTCGTTCCCGAATTGGCAATCGTATATTTGCCTTCGTACCCCGACCCCCAATCCGAAGCTTTGGTGAACGTCGCCGTCACCCCATTGGCCAACACCTCCGCCGTCGCATCATGGCCAACGGCGACCATGGCAAAGGCCACGAGGAACGTGAAAAGATAAAATCGAATGGTGAACATGGGTCGATTACCCCCTTTCGGCTCATGATTCGCGTGCTTTACGCGCAAGGGTGAGCGAGCCTACGCAAGGTTCGTTCCTCTCGCTAACGTGCCTTCTTTTTGCGTGTGATCGCCGCGATCATGCCGTACCGGATCGGGTCCGCCGTGATCGGGTCGATCACGGTGGGATCTTCGAGAGGCGGGTCGAAATCCCTTGACGAAACTTCCGTACGTGACCCGCCGGCTCGGCGCCGATCGCTGGCGGATTCTCATGCACCTCGACACATGTCGAGTCGATCGCCGACGGTACCAGCGATCGGCTTGCCCGCAGCTAACGTGGGCGTCATGAAATTTACGTATTCGATAGTTTGGATTTGAATCGAACGAAGTCGATTTGCTGCCGCGAATGATCAATCGACATCATGTTGGCGCATTACCTGACAATGGTTGGCGGGATTCGTCCTGGTGAAGGTTAATTCTTGACCAGTAGGCGGTAGGCGCTAATAACCATCGAGTTACGTCGCCCATCGGGAGGAACAATGAATTCGAGTGCGGGGCAAGATACACTCCGGCACACACGGCCTACGTCCAAACGACCCGCGAAATTACCTACCGTCAACCCCTGGGATCCGCGAAATCACATTGGCTTTCGCCGGGACCCCGTGACGTTTTTGACGAAATCGGCGGCGCGCTACGGCGATATCTTCAAGTTCCACATCCTGGGATTTCCCATGGTCATGGTCAACCATCCGGATCATGTCGAACACGTGCTCGTGCGCCGTGCGGAGAATTATACCAAACAGGGTGTCGTCATATTCGATCTGGCCGAGACCGTGCTCGGTAATGGACTCATTCGTACTCCCGGCGGTCCGGATCATGCGCGTCAGCGCAAATTGATGCAACCGACGTTTCGCCCGAACGTCGTCGGCTTCTTCACGCAGAACATGATCCAAGAGGCCATTCATTTGACGGAGATGTGGCGGCCGAGCGCTGGCAAGGGCACGCCGGTCAATGTCACGGACGACGCCGGACAGATCGCCCTACGCATCGTGACGCGCTCGCTGTTCAGCGCGGACGTGAGCGAGACGGCCCGCGATTTCGAGCTCGCTTTCGCCGACGCCAACGAGGTTTTGGGATCGCTGTTTCGTAACCCGTTTCCGCCTCTCAGTTTCCCGAGCCGGCGTCGCACCATGATGCGCAGCGCAACGAAGCGCATGAAGACTTTCGTGGAAAATTTCGTAGACCGACGGATCGCGACGAACGATGTTCGGGACGACCTGTTGGGCATGCTCATGCGCGCCACGTACGAAGACGACGGCGGTCACATGCCCATCAAGCAACTCTACGACGAAGTGCTCAATTTGGTCATTGCGGCCTTCGAAACGACCACCAGCGGCATCTCCTGGGCGCTGTATCTCATTGCCAAGCATGCGGAGGTAGGGCGGCGGTTCGTTAACGAGATCGACACGCAACTCCAGGGGCGAATCCCCACGTATCAGGACCTGAACAATCTTACGTACACCCGGCAGATCGTCGACGAAACGCTTCGTCTGTATTCTCCGGCGTACCAAACGATGCGGGCGGCCATCGAGGACGACGACATCGGCGGGTACCACGTTCCTGCGGGAACCAACATTTACCTCAATAGCTACGTAACCCACCGCCATCCGAATTTTTGGCAAGATCCGGAAAAGTTCGACCCCGAGCGCTTTACCCCCGAGGCGATCGCCGAGCGTCCCAAGCACGCGTACTTTCCTTTCGGAAGCGGCCCCCGTATTTGCATCGGCAAGTACTTCGCACTGGCCGAATTGCAATTGATTCTCGCCATCGTGGCCCAGCGTTATCGACTGGAAATACCACCGGATCAAGGTCCGACGGTGGCCGACCAACTCATTACGTTGCACCCAAGGGGCGGGGTGCGCCTTCTCGTGCACGAACGCTGATTTCTTCTTTTTATTTGCAAAGGGAATTCATCTCATCATGGATGACGGTTCCGATCGTGTCTTCGAGACTATTCTGCCCAAGACTAGCCCGTACATCGAAAGCGCGCGCGCCCACTTGGACGCGTGGGTGAGCGACCTTCGTCTGGTGCGGAAGAAAGCCTCCGAACAACGTTTCGTTCGCGCCGACTTCGCGGGGTTTGCTTCGATTACGTATCCCGACGCCGGCGAGGCGGGGGTTCACCTGATCGCCGATTGGTTTGCGTGGCTGTTCTTGGTCGATGACGAATTGGACGACGGCATTTTTGGCCGCGACCTCGACCACGTCAAACGGGTCATGGGCGCGATCCTGACGACCCTTCAGGCCACGGATGATCCGCGGGCACGGGCGACACGCGGCGGAACGTCGGCCGATGCGGAACCTGCGGCGATCACCGCGCTGTCGGATCTGTGGCGGCGAACCATCGCCCCATCGAGTGCGAGCGCGGCGTGGCGGCGGCGCTTCATCCGGCATGTGACGGAGTGTTTCGCCGCGGCCTCGTGGGAGGCGGAAAACCGCGTTCGAAAGACCATTCCGACGGAGCAGGAGTACATCGACAAGCGACGTCACACCGGTGCCATTTACGTGTGTATGGACTTGATTGAAATCGTCGAGAACGTCGAACTTCCCGGCGAGGTGTTCGATAGTACGGTATTTCAAAAGGCGCTCGACGCCGCATGCAACGTCGTATGTTGGACCAACGACGTGTACTCCCTGGAGAAGGAGCGTGGCCTTGGCGAATACCATAACCTCGCGTACCTGGTCGAACATGCGCGCGGCCTCGGCACGCGGCGGGCCGTGGCCGAGGTGTGGAAACTGATTGAGGCGGAGGTCCAATCGTATTTTGCCGGCGAGGGAGCGCTGTTTTCCGCGTTTCCCCAACATGCGGCCGTGCTCTCGCGCTACGCGGCCGGGATGCGCTCGTGGATGCGCGGGAACTACGATTGGTCCAAAAGGACGTACCGGTACCGCGATGCCAACGATGCCAAAGTCGCATATCTGGAGCCGGCGTTGACCGGCCGTCAAGCTCTATGAATACCGCGCGTTCGGCATCGGGATCACCGATGCCGTGGGCTGCAGGGGGCTCGATGACGGACGCACCAACTCAAGACCGCTCTTCACGCTACGGTTGCCGCCGGCAGTCCTACGAGCATGGGCCGTGAGACCCGATCGACGTGGGCGCGGGTCAGGATTTCACCCAACACCGTTGCTGCATGGCGCCGATGCGCGATCCAAGCGGCGTTTCCTCTGATGACCGCGATCCGCGAGAAACGTCTCGCGCGTGAACGAGATGTCCATGGGACCCAAGCCCATCAGATGCCGAAGCATCTTCGACGACCCGGCTCCCAATGCGGGCCTCGGCCCACCTGCGAGAACGCTTTGCACCAGCTCGAAGGCGCGGGCCTCCTGCCGAAGAATGCGCGGATTTTCCTGGCGGCCTACCATGCTGGATGGACATACGCCGATTGTCGTGACGTCGCGAATCGGATTCCATTAGTGCAACGCCAGCGTCCCCACCACGAGCACGAAGGGAAGGACGGCGGCGGCGATGACGCGGACGCGGAGGTTCATGATGCCTGTGATTTCGCGTGAACCGGCCGCGAAATTTCAGGGTGCGCCGTTGCACGCGTGCTGGAGTGCGCGCTCGAGGCCTTGCCGGTGCAGCTCGTCCAAGCTGGTCGCGGTCTGGGCGCGGGCGCGCTCCACCGAAGCGGCGCACTGCGGGCTCGTGAGGACCGGCTGGGCGTCGCGGATGGCCGTCAAAAGATCGCCACCGATGCGATCCAGCGCGGGGCGGACCTCCTTGGCGAGATCCGGGCGTGTCGTGGGGGCGGTCGCCGGTGCGGCTGCCCATTGCTGATGAAGCCCGCGCTGGACCAGCTTGTTGGCTTCGATCTGATCGCGAAAGATGCGCTGCACGGCTTCGCTGTCGACACCCATTTCCGATGCGCGTTTGGCCATGTCGTCGAGCACTTGCTTCTCGCGCGGCGGGTCGTCGATGGGCTTGTCCGTGCCCCACTTCGAAGCCGCAACCCGATCCGCGACGCCCAAGCGTTCGCTCGCCAGCGAGGCAAGTGACGCGACCGCCTTGTCCGCAGGGGACGGCGCCGCAGGCTCCGTGGCCGGTTTCTGCTGCGCGCTTACGCCCCCGCCGGCGCAGGCGGCAAGAGAGAGCATCATCGACGCGACCCGAAGCGACCTCACGATTTGCATGGCAGCGTCTTTCTCTAGCAGACCCGTAACGTGCTCACGCCGGCGAACGTCCTCCCCATCACAGTGTTAATGCGGCGTGCGCCCCTGGCCGCTTCCGCCGCCTCCGCGGCCTACTCGGGCGTCATTCGCCGGTTGAAATTGATCCGAAGGCGTTGGACGCTGGGAGCTTCCCGGGGCACGGGTGGGATGCCGCCGGGAGAGGGGATGCTCGTATGAGTTACGTGATGGTCGATGTCGAAGCCGATGGCCCCATTCCGGGCGATTACTCGATGATCTGCTTCGGCGCCGTGATCGTCGAGCCGGGGCTCTCGCGGACTTTCTACGGCCGGCTACGGCCCATTTCCGACCAATGGGTGTCCGAGGCATTGCACATCAGCGGCTTCTCGCGCGAGGAGACGCTCGCGTTCGACGAACCGAAGCAGGTGATGACCGAGTTCGACCAATGGCTGAAGGAGAACGCCCGCAATCGGCGATTGTTCATCTCCGACAACAATGGTTTCGACTGGCAATTCATCAATTGGTACTTCCACCACTTTCTCGGGCGGAATCCCTTTGGATACAGCTCGCTGAACCTTGGCTCGCTCTACAAAGGCGTCGTCAAAGACACGTTCCAGACGTTCAAACACTTGCGCAGGACGCGCCATACGCACAATCCCATCGACGATGCGCTCGGCAATGCCGAGGCTCTGTTGGAGATGAAGGAGCGCATGGGGCTCGTTATTTCCTTCGAGTGAGCGGCTCCAGCAGCGCGGTCAGCGCGGCGCGGTCGAACCATCGGCCATTTTGAACCACCGCACCGATGCGGCGGGTGTTGCGGATGTTCGCCAGCGGATCGGCGTCGAGGAGCACCACGTCAGCGCTCTTGCCCACCTCGATCGAGCCCGTCGTGGCGTCGGCGCCCAAGGCGCGTGCGGCCTCCAGGGTCGCGCTGCGGAGGGCCACGAGGGGCGGTATTCCGGCTTCGACGAAAAGCTGCATCTCGTCATGCAGCCCGAAGCCTGGCACCACGTACGGATCGCCGATGTCCGTCCCCACGAGCAAGTGCACCCCGGCCCGGTGTGCGTTCGCGGCGAGTGGTCCGAACTGCGCGAGCACCTCGCGCTCGATGGGCTGCGGTGCGGTCTCCTCGCCATCGCCGAGCCAGCGCTTCTCCAAGGCCGCCGATACGTAACGGTAGCCCTCGAGCGAGGGTGCCTCTTTGAGCAGCATCGTCTTTCCGCGCCATGACACCAACGTGGGCGTGAGCCATGCGCCGGCGCGCGCCAGCTCGGGCATGACGTCGTCGTTCGAGCTCGCGCAAACCCACTTCAGCAGGGGTACCAGCTTCGGGTCGGCACGGAGCTGCGCGCGCACCGTGTCCGAACAGGGCACCATGCTGCTCCCGTGCTCGATGGTGCGTTGGCCCGACTTTGCCGCCCACGCGGCGGGGTAGTCTTCGTCCACGTGGCCCGCGAAGGAGAGTCCCTTCTTGCGGCTCTCGTCGGCGAGCGCATCGTAGACGGGGCGCGATAGGCCGGCGTGCACTTTGATGAAGTCGACGCCATACGCCGCGAGATCGTCCACCGCGCGCCGGGCGCCGTCGGGCGTGGTGACGAGCCAATTGTCGCCCCACAGTTCGCCCTTGCCGTCGATCTTCGGGCCCGGCGCGAAGACGCGCGGTGCGGGCTGTCCCGTGCTCCACGCTTGCTTCCAGAGCACGATGTCGCCGAACGTGCTGCCCATGTCGCGCACGCTGGTGACGCCGTTGGCCACGAAAAGCGGCATCGAGTCCATGCCCATTTGCGTCAGGTGCACGTGGGCGTCCCAAAAGCCCGGGACCGCAAAGTGCCCCGTCTCATCGTGCACCTGCGCATGCTCGGGCACCGGTGTGCTCGCCGACGGCCCCACGGCGGTGATGCGATGGCCGACCATCACGATGGTGACATCGGGCCGCGGCCCGCTCGCGGGATCGATCAGCGTCACGTGCGTGATCGCGATCGCATGCTCGGTGCTCGCGGCGCGTGCGCGAGAAGCTTCTGCGCCGGCGGACGAGCACCCCATCGAACCCAGCGCGCCCGCGAGAAGGAAGCACGGGATGGCGTGGCGCAGCATCGGCGGCAATCAGCTCTCGCTTTTCTGAAGGTCAATGGTGATATCCGTCGTCTGGCCCGGCGCGATGTACCGGCGAAAGACTCCGTGCGTGCCGTCGTCGCTCACGGACACGAGCTCGCCCGGTTCGGCGTCCACGTACACGAGGCGCGGAGCCTCGCCCGCGTGGCCGCGGAGAAAGATCTTCGTCTCCGACTCGCCTTGCGTGCGCGCCGAATAGAACGCGACCTCGCGATGGTTCTTCGCGGCAATCGGAGCATCGCGATCCAGCGTTCCGGCCGCCGCCGCCGTGATCACGGTGGTCGCGCCCTTGGTCTCACGCTGGCAGCCCATCGCGGTGGCGGCGAGCACGGCGGAGCAGATCACGGCGGGGACGAAGCGGGTGAGGAACGTGTTCATGATGGTGGTCTTTCGCGGAAGGTGACGGGGAAATTTCAAACCGCGTTTCGCGGCATGTGAGCCATCCCCATCGCAACGCCCGTGCCCGCGCCGTTCGAGCGAAATTCGCAGGGTTTTCGCGCGCGGTTCCGCTCTCGGGATCGTCAGGATGGGACGGCCGTCCCAAATTCGGAATGGAGCTCGCTAGCGCGCGTCGTCGGTCACGAGCACGAGGTACTCGACGTTCTTCCCTGCCTGGACGCACGTGTGCTTGCCCACGGCACGAAACCCGAGGCGTGCGGTGAGCCGCAGGCTGCGCTCGTTCCACGACTGGACCGCGGCCCGCCATCGCACGGGGCCGAGCATCGTCCGGCCGTGGTCGAGCGCCGCGGCAAGAAAGGCCTGCCCGAATCCGCGGCCTACGAGATCGGGGCGCATGCCCACCCCAATGTCCACGAGCCCCGCTTCTTCCGCGAGCCCCGGCACGCGCGCCTCGGCGCCGATGCAGGCGAAGCCGGCCAGCCTTCCCTCCGAAGCGTCTACCAGCCCGAAGTATCCATCGTTGCCGTCGAGAAGCCCGTCGTCGGCGTGTGCATCGTAAATGCTCCACGGCCCCGCGTACCGCCATTGGGCAATCTGCTGCGCATCTTCATGGGACAGCGCCCGGGCGTGGAATGGGGGGACCGGCATCGCGTCCATGATGAACCAGGCCGCCTTCCTTGACAGCATACCAACCAGTGGGTATGTAGATACCAACTAGTGGGTATGGAATGAAAAAGGCGGCAAATCAGCACGAATCCAAGAGGAAACTGCTCGATGCTGCGCTGTACGTCATCCGCGCCAAAGGCTACTCGGCCACGCGCATCGAGGACGTGTGCGAGGCCGCGGGGCTCACCAAGGGAAGCTTCTTCCACCACTTCAAGAGCAAGGAAGACCTGGCGCTCGCCGCCGCCGATCATTTTGGCGAGCTGGCGGATGCCGCGTTCGAGGCGGCGCCGTATCAGTGCATCGACGACCCGCTCGATCGACTTCTTGGCTACGTCGATTTTCGCATCGCCATGCTCACGGGCGCGCTACCCGATTTCACGTGCCTCTTCGGCACGATGGTTCAGGAAGCGTACGACACGCATCCGGCCATTCGCATCGCGTGCGACGCGCACCTCGACGCGCACGCTGCAACCATTGCTGCCCACGTATCGGCGGCCAAAGCACGCTACGCGCCCGACGCTCCTTGGAGCGCCGAGAGCCTCGCTTCGTTCGCCATCGCCGTCATTCAAGGCGCCTTCGTTCTGGCCAAAGCCAAACAGGGCCCTGAGATCGCGGCCGATTCGTTGAAGCATTTGCGCCGCTACCTTGAAACCCAATTCGACCGATCCAAACGCAAACAAGAGGTATGACCATGTCCGCGAAGCAAAAGATCGTGACGTTCTTGTGGTTCGATTCCCAGGCCGAAGAGGCGGTCGAGCACTATCTTTCCATCTTCAAGGATTCGAAGATCCTCGATGTGGCCCGATCCAGCGGTGCCGGTCCGCAGGCGAAAGGCTCGGTCATGACCATCACCTTCGAGCTCGAAGGTCAACGTTTCATCGCGCTCAATGGCGGCCCGCAATACAAATTCACCGAGGCGATCTCCCTCTTCGTGAACTGTGACACCCAGGATGAAGTGGACGCCCTATGGGCCAAACTCTCCGCCGGGGGCGAGGAAGGTCCGTGCGGCTGGCTCAAGGACAAATTTGGATTGTCCTGGCAAATCGTTCCCGCGCGTATGTTCGAAATGATTCACGACAAAGACGCTGCCAAAGTAAAACGTGTCATGGAGGCCATGTTCAAAATGAAGAAAATGGATCTCGCCACTCTGCAGCGCGCCTACGACGAAGGCTGAAACGGGCCGTGCAATGACGTGGGAACGCTCGTTTCCCGCGGTGGAACGTATGGCGTTCACTTGGACGGATTGAAGTGATCCACTTGTCGCGCTCCACGGTGTTTCCATAGAACACGTGGTGTGAATGGCATTCCAAATCAAGGTGCCGGCGATGCAAAACAATCGCCGGTGCCAATGGCACATGCATTGCTGCCCATTGGGCGTATGAATGCGAGTGGCCCGCGTCGTGTGAACGGCGAGATCTCAGCCGCGAGCCGCGCACTGGCCGCGCGCGCTCGCTGGCGATTGCTCTTCGATCGACGCGGAGTTTCCGCGGTCGAATATGGGCTTTTGCTCGTCGCCATCCTGCTGCTCGTCGCCGCGGGTTACCGCTTGCTGGGCAAGGGCAATACCGAGGCGGCACGCACGGCGGAGCGGACGCTTCAGGGCGGATCCGAGACATTCAGTGCCGGCGGTGGAATTCACACTACGAGCGCCGGAAATGACAATGCGCCCGGTGGCACGTCGGGCGAACCCGGAAGCAACTCGTCCGACAATGCCACCGCCGACAATGGTACCGGCACCAACGATGGATCGGGCGGGACGGGCGGCGAAGGTGCGGGCGGGGGCGCGGAAAACGGCGGCAGCAGCGGTGACAAGGGCGGGGGAGGCGGCGGCTTCTGGGGCGGCGTTGGAAACTTCTTCAAAGGCGCCATTCAAGGAGACTTTGGAGGGGATCACGGCTGGTCCGGGCTCGCGGGCCAGGTCATCACCGGCTTCATTCCGGTGGTGGGCCAAATCGCCGATGTGCGCGACACGGTGGCGGGCATCAAGGCCGTGGTCCAAGGCAAGCCCGGTGGCTGGGCGCAGCTCGGCGGCGCCGCCATTGCGTGGGTGCCCGGCGTCGGCGATCTGGCCAAGGCCGGGCTCAAAGGAGCGCGTCACGCCGACGAGGCTGCCAAAGCCGCGGAGGAAGTGGCGGAAGGCGCCGGAAAAGGCGCCGACGAGGCCGCGGAAGGCGCTGGCAAAGGCGCAGACGAAGCGGCGGGGGCGGCTGCGCACTCGCGCGCCGATGCTGCGCGGCTCCTGGACGAATCCGAGGGGCGCACCTTCGGAAACGGCACCGGGCACGCCCGGGCCCACGTTCCGCGTGAGGGGCAAGATCCCGCGCAGCTCGCGGAATCGCGGCGCAATGCGAATGGGAATCCCCTCGAGAACAATACCGTTTTTCGCTCGGGCCGTCAGGGCGAGCAAGCGCTGCGCGACATCATGAACTCGCGGGCCGACGACCTCGCGAACCTGCGCCCCGGGGATCCGCCGGTGAGGGGCGAGCACCCCTTCCGCAACACCGTGGAAGGGGTGAACTCGGCGAATGGCCAGCCCGCCACGCGTGTGCAAATCCGCAATGCCACGTACTCCATCGTACGCCTGCCCGATGGCAAGTTGCACCTGATTCACTTTGCGCCGCACAAGGACTAAGGCCAAGAAGAGACCATGAACCTTCGCGCGATTTCACCTGTGCTCGCCGAGCTGTCGATCCCTCCCGGACCGACCGCGTTCGGCGTGCACACGTCGGGAATCGCCCCGGTCCACGACGTCGGCAGCCATGGTGCACCCCATTGGCGTTTCCAGCAGCCGATGTCGCCGGACGACGGATGGACGATGGAGACGCTGCCGGGCGGGCGTCTCCTTTCAGCCGGCACGCTGCCCGAATCCCTCGAGTGGGCCTATCTCCAATGGGCGGAAGGCTCCCGCGCCGAATCCGGCGCCGGCGTGCTCCAAGCGCTCCCGCCCGGCGAATACCTGCTTGCGCGCTCGAACCTCGCACCCCGCCGTGCGCCGCAGGTGCTGCTCGGCAACGAGCGCGTGCCCAGCCCTGCAAACACGCTCGTCCTGCACGACGGGCAGCCCTTCTTCGCGATGCTGATCGGCCCCGACGCGGCCGCGCCGCCCCGCACGACGCACCCGCTGATCGGGCTCGTCGCGCTCAACTATGTGGGCGAATCGCATTGGACGGGCGCCCTCTTCTTCGACACGCTCGCCCCCGAAGAGCCGCCCACTCGTGACGGCGATCTCGTACTCGTCATCCCCCGCACCGGCGAACTCGTCCTCGATGCCATGGCCAGTTTCTCCACGGAGGCCCGCCGCACCCGCGACTTGGCGACGTGGCGCGATACGGGCGCGTACCAATTGGCCAAAGTATTGACGGGGATGTAACCTCAGCGTCCTCCTCGCACGAGGAATTGGATGCGTGCCCCACGGTTCGTGTAGGCCATGAGACGCGCGCCGTCCGACGAGAACGCCCCATCAGGAGGACGAGGGAACCATCGGGGGAGGCGCGCAGCACGTGCCCGTGCGCGCGCCCGGGGCTGCTCGGCCGGTGATCGAGATCGATCGGTACGAAGCGTGATGGACCATCGTCGAGAATGGCCTGGCGGTAGCTGGGCGACACGCGAAGCAGGGTCCGTGCGCGGTCGACGCGACGGGGTAGCTCGAAATCGTACTTGGGATGAAGTGGATCGATCAGGTAGGCATGAGGGTTTCCAACGTCGATCAGATGGCGATCGTCGAATGGAAACAAAAATCCGAGTTCTTCTTCCTTACCTTCCGCAACACCACGCGACGCTCGCCGTCGGGAAGCAGTGCCATCCCGAGCGACGGGTTCGAGTCCCGGAAGAGCAGTTGCCGCGAGTTCACGCTCTAGATCGAAGCCGCAACCGGGTCGCGATCGTGAACGAGAATGCGCTGTCCGTTGGTGGCATAGCGGAGGTTGCGAGCTTGCTGGGTCGGGCCGAATTCCGTGACACGCCCGTTCGCGAGATCGACGATGGCCAGTCTCGTGTTCTTCTGGGCGTCGAGCGCCAACATCGCCACGGCGCCTTCGTCCGGCGCGACCGCGAGATCGGCGAGGTGCGCCAAGGACGAAGGCAACGGCCACATGGCGAGTGCCGCCCCCGTGCGCACGTCCCACACGAAAAGCTCGACTGGCCCATCGTGCGAGCCAGTGACCGAAACGACGCGCGTTTCGTCGGACGACCATGCATAGCTGGCATGCTCGCGTACGGGGGGCGACCATCGATCGTCGCCCGAAATGTCATGAAGGGAAAGCAGCTCCTTCCCGAAGCCCACCTGCGGATCGCCGCTGCCGACCATCGCGGGCATGGGCGCGATCGGGTGCCGAAACAAGCTCTCGCAACGAGCGGGCGGGGTATTCCCTTCGCGCACATCCCTGATGGCGAAGCCGCCCTCGGCGGATGGCCCCGAGGTCGCGCGCATGCTGGGCCGGGGGCCGCAGCCGCTGCAAATCACGCCGAGCAACGCCAACCACGTGCTCGAAGGAAGCGCCATCCTCCGTGGTACGTGCGGATGGCGCATTCTATTCAAGGCCCTTCTACTGCTCGATGACCTGCACCGTCAGCCCAGGATCCGTCGCGATCTCCTCGGGGGCGAACAGGACCTTTCGCCATTTCTTGGCCAGAAAAAGCTCCGTTTGGCTGGTGAAGGCACGCGCGTCCTGGTTTCCGGTCTCGCCGTAGGTCAGCAGCGCGTCGGCGTGAACGGCACCGTGGGGCGCGAACTCCATGGCCAGGATGAAGCTCGAGCCGTAGTTGACGACGTAACCGTCGGCGGTGAGGCCCGACGCCGCATTGATGGGCGTGCCGCGAACGGAATAGCGCTCCTCGGACGACGAATTGTTGGCCGTGCCGTACGTCATCACATTGGTCGCGCCCTCTCGGCCGTTGCTGCCATTCAGCCCGAAGCGCTGTTTGCGTTTGCCTCGGACGATGAACTGGACTTGGCCCAACGGCGCATCCAACGCAACATGCGCCGCCTTCAACGTGTCCACCGCCTGGGCAAGCTTGTCGAGCAGAGGATCGTCTCCCTCGGCCGGCGCGGGCTTCAGCGTGTGGGGCGTCGTCACGGGGTTCGAAGGATCGAAGGGTGTGGCGAAGAGCTCCCCGCCCGCGAAGAGGCTCTCGTTCGTGTACGCGCCCATGAATTCGCGCCAGACGATCGCTCCCACGCTGTCCAAATCGAATCGCCCGTTCCATTGTGCGAGGAGGGAGCAAGCCTGGGTGATGTCCACCGGCCGGCCTTGGTGGTGGCCCGTCGTCTTTCCACGGCAGCGCGCGACCACCTGCGGGAGCAGCAACTCGGAGGTCAGGTTGCGGTTGCTCAACACGGTGGCCTTCACCTCGTCCAAGGTGAATCGGCCGTCGGGCCCCGATGCGCCATTTTCCGCGGTCTCGGTCAGATATACTGCATTCATCCGCGTGCGCGCCGATTGGGGTTGCCTCTCCAAACCATGGAGAAACGAATACCCCACCAAGGGCTCTGCAGGATTCGCCAGCCAATGTCCATCGTTGGCATTGAAGACGAAGTCCTGGCGCGCAAGTTTGGGCATCTGCGCATAGGGCACCAGGCCCGGGGAGCGTGCGCCATCTTCGGCGACCCATTCGTTGGTGGGATCGCTCCCATCGAGAACGATGAATTGCAGCTTGGCCATGGCCTTGCCCGGGAGGCTCGCAGGATCGGCCAGATCGGCGCCGAGCCGCGCCAGGGCCGGGGCGCTCAAATGCGGCGTCGCCGAGGCGTCCGCGTACCAGGTATTTCCCTGCCGATCCGTCGCCATGGTGTTGACCCAGGGAATGCCTTGGGTGGTGGCGAACACGGATTGGAATTCCTCGAGGCTCTTGGCCCGATCCATGGCCTGGAACTGCGCCGTGAAGTTCGTATTGTCCAAATTGGCATCGCGGTAGGTGAGAGCGTGTTCCGCGTTCCACATGAACGGCTCACCGGGAAGCTCCGTCGGAATCGAGAGAACGGGACCATAGTGGGTCGTATAATACGTTCGCGATTCTTCTTTCACCGAGCCGTCCGGCTGGCGAATGGCCACGGTGAGCGGATGCTCCGTCATGGTCCGCTCTTCGTTGCCGTAAAGGTAGTGCGTGGGCTTTCCCGGAACCAAACGTAACGCATAGCCCGTGAAGCGCCGGCCGGCGGAAAAGGTGTGCGTCCACGCCACATCGCGGTTGAATCCGAGCAAGACACCGGGAAATCCGATCAACGTGGCACCGTACACGTCGAGCTCTCCGGGCACGGTCAAATGGCTCTCCCAGAGCCGCATTTCCCCTTCCCATGGAAAGTGCGGATTCGATAGCAACATGCCCAAACCGCTTTTGGATCGGCTCGAGCCGATTGCCCAGCCATTGCTGCCAATTTCGTTTTCGCGCAGACGCTTCATCGCCTCCGAAGGATCGAGCGTTCCCGTAGGCGCCCCGCCCGGTGGCTGCGCCGATCCGATGGCGTCGATGAGCCGCGAGGCGCTCGCCGTGAGGGCGAGGTTGATATGGTACGCGAGCAGCTCCTTGGCCGTCATCGCGCGCAACCACGGCTGGCCTTTGCAAAAGCCTGGAACGTTCTGCGCCCCGGTATCGGCCAGGTACTTGTTGAAGCCCGCCGCATACCCCTCGAGCACGTCGCGCACGGGGGCAGGCTGCTTCCCGAACGCTTCCTCGGCGCGGTGCGGAAGATCCAATAGACGATAGGCGAAATCGCTCGTCACGTGCGCGCGACCGGGGCCCTCGCCCAGGTACTTGGCGCGCTCCCCGCGCACCTTGAGGATCTGATCGGCGAGGGTGCACGCATGATCCTCGGCGAGGGCATAGCCCTGACCAAAACCGATGCTCCCGAAGTTTGGCGCCGTGATGTGCGGAATGCCGTGTTGGGTTCGCTGAATCACCGCCCGATAAACGGGGCCAGGTCGCTGCTCCTGCTCGACGCGGCCCCCGGGGGCGGGATCACTGCATCCATTCGACGAGATCAACGAGAACAGCGCGAAGGCTTGACCGACGGGCCATAGCCCGTGGCGCCATCGAGGAGCCCCTCGATGACGCCAAGCAAATGAGAAAGACATCGTCTTTGGATAGACCGAATGCCTCCTTCGTCGAGCCGAAAATGCACGCTTCTACACTTGCGCCGATATTTAGAAGCCCGAGAGGAACTGCTCGCGGAAGTAGCCCGGCGGAATCGTGCCCTGTTTCATGAAGCGTACGTGGAATTCCGTTGCAGAGAAGCGGTCTCCAGCGCGCGCTTTGGCCTCCGTACGCAAATCCAGAATGGCCTCTTTGCCGAGGCGGTACGTGATGGCTTGGGTGGGCCATTTCGAATAGCGGAAGATGGCGCCGAAGGCATCGTCGCAGCTGGCCTTTTTGGTCTCGTCCGTCGCGCCTTGGCAGGGGCCCGGCAGAAAGTCGACGACCTGGGAGAAGAGGTCCTGGGCTGCTTCGAAGGACAGGCGACCGAGGTGAATCCCGGTATCGATCCGCACGCGCACGTCCCGCGTCAACTTGCCTTTCAGCTGATAGAGGCGTTCGTCCGAGCTGTAGAATCCGTGCTCGTAATTGGGCTGCGGCTCCGCCATTAGCGCCTCCGAATAGAGCGCCCAGCCTTCGGCCGCCCCGGAGTCTTCCCACATGGAGGACGAGTCCTCCACCGCCCCGGGCGTCAACCATCGGACGCGCGCGATGTCATTGCGGTACTGCGTCATGACCTTGTAATGCCAATCGTGGCCGGGGAACCCTTCGTGGGCGGCCAAATAGGCGAGTGCGGAGGCATTGTTCCTCGCCAGGGAAACCGGATTGTTCTTCGTCGGGCTCACGTAAAAGCGTCCGACCCCCGATTCCTTGAACGGCGGTGCCGGATAATACGCCGCACCGCTGATCGATCCTTGGAGCGGCGGCGGCGTGACCGTCACGTCCAATTTGTACTCGTTGGGCATCTCGAAGAGGCCCGTCTTGCGCGCATAATCGACCAATCGCTCGCCCGCTTGGCGGTACCACGCGACCATTTCGTCGTCGTTCTTCGGGGCCTTTTTGGAGAGCTCGCCGAACACTGCGCGCACCACCTCCATGTCGTCCACGGGCAAGGCCAGATTGCGTTCTTGGCCGATGATCCGCGACAGTTGCACCATTTCTCGCTGCGTCGATTCGATGACCGCCTGGGCCTCTTCGTAGAGCTGCGCCGCCGGTTTGGTGAGGCGCAGGTTGTTGCGAAGTGCCCAATTGTATTCGGCCTCACCGAGCGCATACCGATCCGCCTGGAATGCCGCCTTCAGCCCAGCTTTCTCGACGACGTCTTTCTTTACCTCGACGAAAAACTCGCTCGCCACGAACTGGTGCAACGCTTCGTACGCGGCAGCGGCCTCGGCGGAGGCGTTGCGCACGGCGTTCAAGAGTGCATCGCGCTGCGCCCCGCCAATGCGCTCGGCGGCGATGTCCGGGAGCGTTTTCCGGAAGTATTCGGCATCGGCCACGGCCGAGTCGATGCCATTGATGCGCAGCATCCGCCAATCGGCGGTGTTGCCGCTGGCGATGCCCGCGCGAAGCTGATCTTGCGCGCGCTGAAGGTACGCGCGCACGGCGCCGACACGCTCGATCACGCGCTGCCACTCGGCCTCGGTGCCGTATTTGCCATTGCCGGCGTCGGTCATCCCTTGAAGCTGCCAATCGACACCGCGGAAGGGCTCGTCCAGATAGGTATCCAGCGAGCGCTCTTGGTATTTGCGCACTTGGTGCAGGTGGAGCTGAAATTCGATTTGCGCAAGCGCCACGTCGCGGTCGATCTGGTGGGCGGCCGAAAGCGCATTCCGATCCAAGGCCTCGAGGCGCTGCTTGAAGCCGCCGAGCGCCTGATCCTCTGCGGCGAGCGCCGATGCCGAATGATCGCGAAGCCGTCCGTCCACGTTGGCGAGCTTGGCATCCAGCGCGGCACCGCCCAAATACGTGGCTACGACCGGATTGCGATCGAGAAAGTAGAGAACGTAATCTCGTTCGACGGCCGAATACTTCGCATCGGCCGAGCTGTCGTCGGGGGGATTGTCGTCGGACGAGGAACAAGCGACGCACGCCCACGCGAAGAGCGCTGCTGTCATCGCGCGCGAAAGGAATTTAGTCATTCTTCCCTACTTAGTCCCTTCGTCCGGCGTGGCCACCGAAAATCGCGCCAACGTGAATGGCGTCTTCGCAGTACGATTCGTGAATGATGCCGACCCACGCACCTCCGTCACGACCTTGTCGCCATTGCCGTGGCTCGTCGTTCGTCGTTTGCTTCGCGCACGACGTCAATGCCCTAACGGTGGCGGCCGGTGGACGAATCGTCACCACGGAGATCGGCGATCCGTTCTGCAGGCGGTAAATCGAGGAACGACGTTCCGTCTCGACGGAGCGCCCAGCTCGCTGTAATGATGATCTGTCTCATCGAAGCTTGACCGTAAGGAGGACGACCTTGAGCAATCCGTTGCGAATCGGAATGGTAGGTTACGGCTTCATGGGCGCCGCCCACTCGCAGGCCTGGCGTACGGTGCATCGCGTCTTCGATCTGCCGCGCGGTGTCGATATGGCGGTGCTCTGTGGGCGCGATGCGGCGCAGCTCGAGCCGGCCGCGCGCAAGTTCGGCTGGCGGGAAACCGAGACGGATTGGCGCGCCTTGGTGGCCCGCAAGGACATCGACGTGATCGACGTCGTCACACCCGGTGACAGCCACGCCGAGATTGCCATTGCGGCGCTGGCGGCCGGCAAGCACGTCTTGTGTGAAAAGCCGCTGGCCAACACGGTGGCGGAGGCCGAGGCGATGACCGCGGCGGCTGCGCGCGCGGCCCGCGAGGGTGTGCGAGCGATGTGCGGGTTCAGCTACCGCCGTGTGCCGGCGGTGGCGCATTTGCGCGCGCTCATCGCGGCGGGGCGCATCGGGGCGGTCCGCCACGTGCGTGCGGTGTACTTGCAGGATTGGATCGTCGACCCGGAGTTTCCGCTGGTCTGGCGTCTGCAAAAGGAGCGCGCCGGCTCGGGCTCCCTCGGCGACATTGGTGCGCACATCCTCGATATGACGCAGCACGTGACCGGCGAGCGCATCACCGGCGTGGCTGGGCTCACGGAGACCTTCGTGCGCGAGCGGCCCCTGCCGGTGGCGAGCACGGGACTTTCGGCCAGCGCCGAGACGAAATCGCAGGCGCGCGGCCGCGTCACCGTGGACGATGCGGCGGTCGTTCTGGGGCGGCTCTCCGGCGGAGGCCTCTGCACCTTCGAGGCCACGCGTTTCGCCACGGGCCGCAAGAATGCGTTGCGCATCGAGGTGAACGGCTCACTCGGTTCGCTCGCCTTCGACTTGGAGCGCTTCAACGAGCTCGAATTCCACGCGGGCGCGCGCGCGGGCACCGAGAGCGGCTTCACGCGCATCCTGGTCACCGAGCCCGAGCACCCGTACATTGCCGCATGGTGGCCGCCCGGGCACATCATCGGCTACGAGCACGTGTTCACGCACCAGGCGCGCGACTTCGTGCATGCCATTGCCGAGGGCACCGAGCCCTCACCCAGTTTCGCCGAGGCGCTGGGCGTGCAGCTCGTGCTCGAGGCGGTGGAGCGCAGTGCCTCACGCAACGCCGCCTGGATGGACGTTCCCGCCGTCTGACGTCGACCAAGGAGAAAAACGATGCCCCGACCAGTCACGTTGTTCACCGGCCAATGGGCCGATCTTCCGTTCGAAGAAATGTGTCGGCTCGCCTCCCAGTGGGGCTACGACGGGCTCGAAGTCGCCTGCTGGGGCGATCACTTCGAGGTCGACAAGGCCCTCGCCGACGACGGTTACGTCCGCCGCAAGCGCGAGCTGCTCGAGAAATACCGACTTCGTGTGTTCGCGATCTCCAATCACCTCGTCGGCCAGGCGGTGTGCGATCATCCCATCGACGCGCGGCACAAAGGCATTTTGCCCGCGCGCATCTGGGGCGACGGCTCGCCCGAGGCCGTGCGGCAGCGGGCTGCCCAGGAGATGAAGGACACGGCGCGGGCTGCCGCGCGCCTGGGCGTCTCCACCGTCGTGGGCTTCACCGGCTCGTCGATCTGGCACACGGTGGCCATGTTCCCGCCGGTTCCCGAATCGATGATCGAGGCCGGATACCGCGATTTCGCCGACCGATGGAATCCCATTCTCGACGTGTTCGACGAGGTGGGTGTGCGCTTCGCCCACGAAGTACACCCGAGCGAAATCGCCTATGACTATTGGACGACGAAGCGCACCCTCGAGGCCATTGGCCGGCGGCCCGCCTTTGGCCTGAATTGGGATCCTTCCCATTTCGTCTGGCAAGATCTCGATCCGGTGAACTTCATCTTCGATTTTGCCGATCGCATTTACCACGTCGATTGCAAAGACGCGAAGGTGCGCACCGGTGACGGCCGCCGGGGCCGACTTTCCTCGCACCTGCCCTGGGCCGACATGCGCCGCGGATGGGACTTCGTCTCCACCGGCCATGGCGACGTGCCCTGGGAAGACTGTTTCCGCGCGCTCAATGCCATCAAATACGACGGCCCCCTTTCCATCGAATGGGAGGACGCCGGCATGGACCGCCTCGTCGGCGCACCCGAAGCACTTGCCTTCGTGCGCCGCCTCGCCTTCGACCCTCCGTCTGCCGCCTTCGACGCGGCCTTCAGCTCCGATAGGGGCTAATGTATTTGGCGCGCCAGGCTGCGAGGCAGTTTGGCGCGTCTTTCGTCGAGGAGGAACCGCCCATAAACCCTTCTTGTCGCCATTAGAGCTTCAGGAATCGCACCGCGTTGTCGTGGAAGATATCTCGCTTTTCGGAAGGCGTTAGAAAGGTGGCCGCGTCGACGGCTTCGACGGCCATGCCGATGGCTTCGGGCCAATACATCTGATCGGATCCGAACATGATGCGCTTGCCCAAGCCGGCCCGCACCAGCGCCTGAAGATAGGAATGGAACTCGCTTCGCGGCAGGATCCAATCGATGGCGCCTAGATCGGTATAGACTTGCGGGTACGTCTTCATCACGGCAATCGTTTCCTGCAGGTACGGCCAGCCGCCGTGCATCAGGTTCACGCGAAGCTTCGGGTGACGATTGAGGGCCTCCTCGATCCAGATGGGATTGCCGTGACTCGCGCGGAGGTTGCGGCAGCACTCGTCGTACGAAATGCCTGGAGGCCCCAACCCGGTATGAAGGGATACCGGGATGTCGAACTCCTCGGCGAGGGACAGGTAAGGGTCGTACTTCGGATCGCTCAGCGTGAGACCGGCGTACATGGCGGAGACCTCGCCCAATACGCGCAGCCGGTGATCGGCAAAGTCTTTTCGCAAGACGCGGAGGTCGGGCAATGGGATCTCGGCCGAGCCTCTCACACCTGCACCGGCGAAGATGCGATCGGGCGCGGTTTCGCGCCAATGGGCGGCGACCGCGAGACGATCTCCGTCCCCGCCGCTCACCACGCCCTTCACGATGTTCAGTCGTTTCATCTCGGAGAGGCACGCCTGGAGATGCGCCTCCCCGTCCTTCACGGTCAGGGCCTTGCCCGTGGCCGGGTTGGTGAGGGAGGCCGCGAGCGCCACATTCGCCGGATAAGCATGCATGTGAACGTCGATGATGGGGCCCCGATCCTCCCCGCGCGTCGAAGCACTGGTCGGGGTCGTCGTCTGCGCCGGCACGGCTCGCGGACTCGCGGAAACAGCCTGGCAGCCCACGAGTGCGGCCCCCGCGAGCACGATATGGAGAAAGTCTCTTTGTCTCATGAACAAGGCATTCTGGGCCGCCTGCGCGAGGTGCGCGCGTACAGGTGGCCGGCGAAGAGTACGTTCGGCTGATTTTCGACCCGGGGAAAGGTCGATTCTCACGCAAGGTCGAACACGAGGACCTCGCCGCCATCGATGCCCTCGATGCGGACGCTGCCCTCGCCGGTGATCGCCGCACCGTCGCCCGGTTGGAATTCGCGGCCATTGACCCGCACCCGTCCGCGCGCGGCTTGTACCCAGGCGTGTCGCCCGGGGCGCAGGGGCAGTTCGCCCGATTGTCCTTCGCCGAAGATGCCCGCATATACGATGGCGTCGGCATGAATGGTGACGCTGCCATCGCGCCCATCGGGGGAGGCGACGGTGCGCAAGCGCCCCTGCTTCTCTTCGCGGGTGAACGTCTTCTGCTCGTAACTCGGGGCGATGCCGCGCTGCTCGGGGATGATCCAGATTTGGAGAAAGTGCACCGGATCGGTCTTCGATGCGTTGAACTCGCTGTGCACCACGCCGCTGCCTGCGCTCATACGCTGCACGTCGCCTGGGCGGATGACCGAGCCGGTCCCCATCGAGTCGCGGTGCTCCAAGGCACCGTCGAGCACGTACGAGATGATTTCCATATCGCGGTGCGGGTGAGCGCCGAAGCCTTGGCTCTTGGCCACGCGATCTTCGTTGATGACGCGGAGCGCGCGAAACCCCATATGGTCTGGGTCGTAGTAGCCCGCAAAGGAGAAGCTATGAAAGCTGTCGAGCCAACCGTGGTTGGCGTGGCCGCGCTCTTGGGCCGGTCGAACGGTCATCATGATGAGAACCTCACTTCCATGGCTACAGCATGCTTCCGCTGAATCATCTGGTAAACCGGCAAACGTTTGACGTTGATCATCTACGAAGGAGATGGTCCGTGAAGCCGTCTCCGAAACCGCTATCGTCGAGGGCACCATGAACAACGAGAGCTCTTCCCTAGTTTCCATGCAGGTGCGCCCATGACCCGGCGCTTCGATGCCATCGTTCTGGGGGCCGGTCAGGCGGGCCCTTCCCTGGCAGGCCGCCTCTCCGCCGCGGGGATGAAGGTTGCGCTGGTCGAGCGCAAGTTCTTCGGCGGCACGTGCGTGAACACAGGGTGCATGCCGACGAAGACGCTCGTGGCCAGCGCGCGGGCCGCCCACGTCGTGCGGCACGCCCGCGACTACGGGGTCCTCGTCGAGGGCGCCGTCGGCATCGACATGGCCAAGGTCAAGGCGCGGGCCCAAACGGTGGCGACCAACGCGCGCAACAACGTGGAGAAGTGGCTCCGCGGCATGGAACATTGCACCGTTCTGCAAGGTCACGCCCGCTTCGAGTCGCGCGATACCGTGGTGGTCGGCGAGGAACGCCTCTCGGCGGAGCGCATTTTCATCAACGTGGGCGGGCGCGCCAGCATCCCGCCGCTGCCGGGGATCGATCGCATTCCGTACCTCACGAATACGTCGATGCTCGAGGTCGACTTCTTGCCGCCGCACCTGGTGGTCATCGGCGGCAGCTACATCGGGCTGGAGTTTGCCCAGATGTACCGGCGCTTTGGCAGCAAGGTCACAGTCATCGAGAAAGGCCCCCGCATCGTCGCGCGCGAGGACGAGGAGGTCTCCGATGCGCTCAAGGGCATTCTCGAGAACGAAGGCATCGAGTTTCGTTTGGGCGCCGAGTGCATGGCCTTCGAGGCGCAGGCCGACGGTGTGACGGTTCGGCTCGATTGTGCGGCCGGTGACCGCTCGGTGACGGGATCGCACGTGCTGCTCGCCGTGGGCCGTCGGCCGAACACCGACGACCTCGGTCTCGACCGAGCGGGTGTCACCCTCGACAAGCGCGGCTACATCGTGGTGGACGACCAATTGCGGACCAACGTGCCAGGCATCTGGGCGATGGGAGACTGCAACGGCCGCGGTGCGTTTACGCACACGTCGTACAATGATTTCGAAATTATCGCCGCCAATCTGCTCGATGACGACCCGCGTCGTGTGAGCTATCGCATTCCCTGTTACGCGCTTTACGTCGATCCACCGCTCGGTCGCGTGGGCCTCACGGAATCCGAGGTCCGGAAAACGGGTAAGCCCTACCTCGTTGGCAAGCGCCCGATGACGCGCGTTGGCCGAGCCGTCGAAAAGGGCGAAACGCAGGGCTTCATGAAGGTCGTTGTCGATGCGGCCACCAAGAAAATCCTGGGTGGCACCATCCTTGGCATCGAGGGTGACGAGGCCATCCACGGTATTCTCGATACGATGTACGCGGACGCTCCCTATACGACATTGCAGCGCAGCGTTGGGATTCACCCGACGGTATCGGAGCTGATTCCCACGATGCTAGGAGAATTGAAGCCGGGGGCGTGAGAGAATCGCGCCCATCCATGGGCAAGCGCGTTTCGCTTTGGGGTTGGGTCGGCGTGGTCGGCATCGTTTCTTGTCACGATGGAGGAGGGCCCGCCGACTCGCCGCCTCCGGCCGTCGTTCTGCAAAGCGCCGCGTCCGCGTGCACGGCGCTTCGCACGATGCCGCGGGTGGACAGTGCGAAGCTTATCGCCTCGAGCGGTGAGTACTGCCAGGTCAATGGGCACATCCCGCCGACGGATCCCAAGGCGCCGTCGATTTACTTCCAGGTGAACCTGCCTACGAATTGGAACCGCAAGGCGTTGCAATACGGGGGCGGTGGATTCGATGGCACGCTGATCTCGGGCGTGGACCCATTGGACATGGCGCCCGTCGGGACGCCGATACCCCTCGCGCGCGGGTACGTGACCTTCGGGGACGACTCGGGGCATCAAAGCAAGAGCATCACGGACGGCTCCTTTGCCGCGAACGACGAAGCGTTGGCCAACTACGGCGGATTGGCGCTGAAGAAGACCCGCGATGCCGCGGCGGCGCTGATCGAAGCACGCTATGGGGCGCCCGCCACGAGGACGTATTTCTACGGGAACTCGACGGGGGGGCGCGATGGCCTCACCGTGATACAGCGCTGGCCGGCGGACTACGATGGCATCGTGGTGAATCGCCCGGCCTTGAACTACACCGCCGTGCGTCTGAGCAATGTCCGATTGGGGCGCGCGCTCTATGGAAACAATGGGAGCGGTTGGCTGAACAAGACGAAGATCGTGCACCTGCAAAACGCGGTCATGGCCGCGTGCGATGCGTTGGACGGTGCGACCGACGGCCTCATTGCGAATGTGGTGGCCTGCCGGGCCAAGTCGGCGGCGATCCTGAGCGCGGAACGCTGCGCGAACGGCGCCGACACCGGGAATACCTGTTTGTCGGATGCGCAAATCGCCACGGTGCAAACCGTCGCGTCGCCGTTGTCATTGCCCTATCCGCTGGCCAATGGCGTGACCCGGTATGCGGGTTACGATATCCTCGCGGGCGCCGTTTTCGCGGGGCGGTACACCACGCGCGACTTCGGCAATTCGCGCAAGCCATCGAATCCCGCCAGCAAGGACGACGCCAACCAATGGGTGACCGGCGACCAATGGGCGAAATACTTCATTGCGCGCAATGCCAAGTTCGAGTCGCTGACCCTCGATCCCTCGAACCCCGGCGCGTACCAAACCCGCGTCCAAGACGTCTCCGCCCTCTGCGATGCCACCAGCAGCGACGTCTCGGTATTTCGCAACAAGGGCGGCAAGATCATCATGACGCATGGCCTTGCCGACGAGATCATCAGCGCCGGTTCCGCCGTGGAGTACTACGAAGCCTTGGTCCAGCGTTTCAGCGGCCCCACCGTCGACGAATTCGTTCGCTTCTACCTGATGCCCGGTGTCGGCCACGGCACCGGGCCATTCCTCCCGGCCATCGATTCGCTGGCCGCATTGGAACAATGGGTCGAATCGGGCACCGCCCCCGAAACTTTGACCATGGCCGATCTCCACGAGGACACGCACGGCCGCACCCGCCCCCTCTGCCGCTACCCCGCCTGGCCCAAATACGTCAGCGGCAACGTGCAAAGCGCGAGCAGCTTCCGCTGCGTCGCGGAGTGAACCCCTTAACGACGGCGGGGGCCGCGGGGTGTCCGGGACAGGCACAACGTCGTCCGGGACAGGGGCCGCGCGGCACGGCGCGGCACATTTTTCGATGGATGAGGGTTGGCCTGAGAATGGCACTGCCTCGGGTCAGGCCTTGGAGCGAGCTGCTCCGGACATCTCGCTGGCAAGGTCGCAGATCAAGATGATGGGTTACCGCAAGGTATGAGTGGGAGGTAACAGCCGTCCGCGTGCCCGAGAAGGCAGGGAACCAACGCCCAACGGCGTCCAGCTATCGGGAACGACACGTGGCCGGTGACGGGAAGCGCTGTGGGCGCGGACCGGTGGCCGAAGTCCTCGTTGGGGAAACAGCAAAATCTGCTCGCATCCACCGGACCTTTTCTACCCTCATTTTTGTCTGGCAGAGAGAAGGCCAGAAGAAGCACGTCTGAGATTGCGCGGAGCGCGATCACGCACCCGTGTATCTGCCCTCCGCCCGTCGCGCGCGGTTCTCCCCATCCGAGTCGTGCTTCACTCCGAAACCAGGGGCCCCCCCTCGGACGGCCATCTCCAAAAGCGCGGGCGTCCGCCGGCGTGCTCGAGCGCTCGCGCGGTGTAGCGTTTTGCCTCTCGGCCTCGACGGATACCTCCGTCGCCTGCCCCGTCGGAGGCGGCTCCTTCGAGAACCGATGGTTGGCGCGGATCGTGCGGGTGGCACGACGAACGAACTCCGTTCACCTGGGGGGCCAGTTTCTCATCAGGAGGACTTGCCAGTGAACTCGCTTCGAAACCTTCCCATCATCCTCCAATACGAAGAGGACGGTATGGTCCACGCCCATTGCCCGCTGGTGGCCGGCTGCGAATGCAAGGCGCCCACGCGGAACATGGCGTTGCGGCAGATGGAGCAGATCCTCAAGCGCGCTCGGGATGCGGGCAACATGAACATCCATGGGCGCAAGTACGAGGTCGTGCATTTGGCCATTGCACCCACCACCACGGGTGGATTTGGCGGACGAAAGCTCGCCGAGAAGCCGCAGCGAGAGTCAGGAACGCCGCGGATCGAGTCGTGAGGGGGCAGCCAGACGTCGTGGCGGCCCCCCGTGAAAGGGATCGCAGCGTATGGCCGCGCGGAGAAGGGCGGTGGCCGAAGTTCCTTCGCAAGAATGGTCTCTCGGTCGCCGCCCTGCTGCTCTTTTTGGGCTCGTTCATCGGGCAAGCCCTGACCGGCTTCCACGTGGCCAACGAGCAAGCACGCGTTCACCACGACATCCCTGCGACCTTCGGCCAGTACCTCGCCAGTGGCGACTTCATGGAGGCCGTCTTCGAGAACTGGGAGAGCGAATTCTTGCAGATTGCACTCTTCGTGGTGCTCACCAAGTTTCTTCGCCAACGGGGTTCGTCCGAGTCGAAGGCGACCGACGGCCCCTCGGACGTCGACGAAGACCCCAACGAGAAACGCGGCGACCCGAACGCACCGTGGCCCGTGCGGCGGGGTGGCATCGTGCTCGCGCTCTATCAGCGATCCCTCTCGCTCGCGTTGCTCTTCCTCTTCGCCCTCTCGTTCGCGCTTCACGCTGTGGGCGGTGCAAGCAAGTACAACGAAGAGCAACTCCGCCACGGTGGAGAAGTCGTCACCACGTTCGTCTACGTCGGGACGGCGCAATTCTGGTTCGAGTCATTTCAGAATTGGCAAAGCGAATTCTTCTCCATCGCCTGCCTCGTCCTTCTCTCCATCGTGCTCCGCGAACGCGGCTCTCCCCAATCGAAACCCGTCGCGGCCCCCCACTCCACGACCGGGGGCGGTTGACGCTCGGGGCACGGGCTGCAGCGCTATTACCGCGCGTTCCGCGAAATCGCCCCCAGCGTCCCGTTCTCGAGAATCATGGATGTCGCGGAGAGCGATGTAAGGAACGGCATATCGTTCGTCGATAGAAGGACCGCACCGCCTTCGTGCGCATGGTCGCGCAAGATCGTTCCAACGAGCCCTATCCCCTCTGGGTCGATCCCATTCGAGGGCTCGTCGAGGACGAGAACGTCCGGATCTCCCAGGAGAGCGGCGAGAAGGAACGCGCGTTTGCGCTGTCCGAACGACAGTGTCCCCAGGCGCTGGTTCCAGGTTTCATCGAGCCCGAGCTGTTGGCGTCGTGCCCGTGGACCCTCGTCGCGAACACCCTTGAGCGCGGCGACCAGATTCACGAATTCGCACACGAGAAGCTCGGGCAGCACCTCGGTGGCATCGGGGACATAGCCGATTCCACGCCTCCCGGCCGGGTCGTCGCCCGAGACGGACACTCCGCGAACGCGCACCTGTCCGCGATCTGGAAGAATGACGCCGGCGACGATTCGCAGCAGGGTCGATTTTCCGGTTCCGTTGGGACCGACAATCGCCAAGACTTGCGACGGGGCGCATGAGAACGATACCGCGTCGAGGATTCGGCGACCGCCGAGGTACTTCGTGAGCGTGTCTACTTCGAGCATGGTTCGGACGATGAGGCGAGCAGGGGACGATGGTTTCGGCTCCGCAAGGCGCGCGGGAAAAAGCACACGGTCACGAGCGCGACGGATAGCCAAACGATGGGCATGGCTTGCTCCAAGGCCATCGCGGAAAAGGCGGCCACGAGCACGAAGAGCGCCGCCACCGCGAGCACGCGTTTGGCGTCCCGTGCTTCGTCACGAATGCACCAACGCGAGGCGTGAACGGTGATCGCGGCGCTCGATGCCCCCGTCACGATGCTCTCGAGCGCAATCGCCAAGCCCGACGCGCTGTCCACGCGGGCTGCGAGGAGCGCGATGGAGATGTGCATCCCCGCGAGTACCGCACCAAAAAGCGCCGCGGCCATGGCCGTCGCGACGTGGCGTTGACGTGCCGGGACCGCGTTGGCGTCGAGCAACCACGCCATGCCGCGCTCCGCGCGAAGGAGCGGCCCAGCGACGCCGAAGGACGCGAGCACGATGGCCGGCACCCCGAATGCGTTCGCGAGGGCCGTTTGGGCTCCGACCGTCGTCGCTTCGCCCGCACGGAAGGCCGCGTAGGCGCAGGTCGCGGAAGCCACGGCCAGTGACGCGCCACGGACCAAAATCGCCGTGTGCCCCCGCACGATGATCGCGCCGACGGCGGTTGCCAGCGTGAGCAAGCGTGAGCTGCGGCGAACCCAGACGTAGTGGGTTCGGCGTCCACGTTCCGGGGCACGCGCCCAGGTATCGCCGAGCACGAGGGGCAGGACCGCCAAGGACGAACCATCGATCGCGAGTGACGCGAGCCACGCCGTATCGTGCGAACCCCATCGAGCTCGCGTGGGTAAGGGAGCGACGATGGCCGCCACCGCGACGACCCCAGCTACGATGCGAGGGATCGATAGACCCGGGGCGATCATGACCGCATGGGCCGTTGCCGCGATCAGGACGACCGCGCCTCCCGCAAGCAGCCCGCTGCCGCGCCCCCAAATGTATCCCCACGGAAGCTCGGCCAACACGAGAAACCCCGCTTGAACGCGCAAGAGTGTCGCGTGGCGAATGGGCAAGGAGCGAAGCCAGAACGTGGAGGGCGATGCAAGGAGCGCACGTGCCGCCGGCAGGGTGAAGACGAGCCAGACCATCCACATCACGGCCCGGACGCTTCCATAGCGAGGCGAGGACAGTACCTCGATGGCCTCTTCGTTCAGCAACACCTGCCACACGACGAAGAGCGCCAAATACACTGGAAGGGCCGCACGAAGGGCATCCCGCCCGGCCGTGCGCCCCAGCGCGACGGTGAGCATCCATATGTCCGAGCGCCGTGTCATCCGTCGATGGGCTTCTGGCATGCGAACGGATGCTCGATGGCCTCGATGACCGCTCGTTCTTTCTCTCTCACGATCCGCGCGGCGGCGACGAAATGGTCGCTCAATCGATTGGGCCGATCGCGGCGGCGGCCGATGCCCAGGGTACTGCCGGGAAGGTCTTCCACCGGCACGTAGGAGACACCGGCGTGCGGCAAAAAGCGCACGACGGCGGCGGGGGTGACGCTGCAGGCGAGGCCCATGGCGACCATGCCGATTTCCTCGGTTTGGGAGCTCGTGTCGATGATGCGCGCCGTTCCGCCGCCGCGGAACGCCGTCAAACTCCATTGCGCCCGGTACGCGGGATCCGTCGAGCGGGCCACGGCGATCGGCTCGTCGAGGAGCTCGCCCACGCGAACCGACGTGCGGCCCGCGAGGCGGTGCGTCTTTGCGAGGGCGGCCACCACGGGCTCGGTGAACAACGGCTCGAAGTCGAGTTGCGACAGCGTCACGGGCGGGCGGATGAACGCGACGTCGGCCCATCCTTCCGCGAGCCCCGCCGATGGATCCTCGAGCGCGAACTCGCGCAGGTCGAGCGCGATGTTCGGGTGCTGCCCGCGGAATTCCTCCAAAATGGCGCCTGTCAGCTCCAGGGCTGCACCCGGCACGAAGCCCACGTGCAACGTTCCCGTCACGCCGCGCCCCTCCCGTTCGGCCGCCGCTGCACCTGCCTCGAGCGCCTCCAGCGCCGTGCGCGCCGACTCTAGAAAAATCCGCCCTGCCGGGGTCAGCTCCACACTGCGCGTCGTCCGTCGCAAAAGCGGCACCCCCACCAGCTCCTCCAGCTCGGCGATCTGCTTGCTCAGGGCCTGCTGCGCGATTTTGAGATGCTCGGCCGCGCGGCTGAAGTTCAGCTTGTCGGCGACCGTGAGGAAATAGCGCAGTTTTCGGGTGTGCAGATCCACAGCCAAACGATTGTAAATCGGTTCCGGAAAAGATGTTTCACAGCCTTCTCCGCGGCACCTAGCGTCCCTGTTTGGAGGAGAGCCACCCATGCCGACATCCGACGAAGCTGCCATCGCGCACTTGCACCAGGCTTTTGCCGCGCAGAAGGCCGCGTTCGTGCGCTGCCTCTACCCCAGCATCGATGAACGCCGTGGCCACATCGCGGCGCTCATTCGCATGATTACCTCGCACCGCGCACGCATCAAGGAAGCGCTTCGCGCCGACTTTTCGGTGCACCCGGAGGCCTTCAGCGACCTCGCCGAAGTGCTTGGCGTCGTGACCCGCGCCATGTACGCCGCCGAAAACGTCGCCGTGTGGGCCGCCGACGAAGAGCGCTTCACGGATCCGTCGATCTTCGGATCCGCACGGGCCACCATCCGCCGCAGGCCCAAGGGCGTCATCGGGAACATCGTCCCGTGGAATTTCCCCTTCGACCTTTCCCTCGGCCCGCTCGTCGAGATGCTGGCCGCCGGCAACCGCGCCATCATGAAGCCCTCGGAGTACACGCCCGCCTGTGGTGAGGTCTTGCGCGAAATGATCGCGGCGACCTTCGCGCCCGATCACGTGACCGTGGTCGCCGGCGGTGTGGATCTCGCCCGCGCGTTTTGCAACATGCGCTGGGACCATCTGCTTTACACCGGAAGCCCGGCCATCGGACGCGAGGTGGCCAAGGCGGCCGCGCAGAACCTGGTGCCAGTCACCTTGGAACTCGGCGGCAAGAGCCCCGTGCTGCTCCACGACGATGCCATCACCGCCGAGAACGTCGCGCAGATCCTCGGGGCCAAGGCCATCAAGAATGGCCAGATGTGCATTTCCACGGACTACTGTCTCGTGCCGCGGGCGCGCGTGCCCGACTTCGTGCGCCACGCGCGAGCGCACATGCTCGAGCGCATGCCTGGCTATTCGCGCTCGGACGACTGCGCCGGCATCATCAGCGAACGCCACCTCGATCGCCTCGTGGGCATGCTCGCCGAGGCACGCACGCGAGGCTGCGAGGTCATCACGTTGGAGAACGATGCGCAGGTCGACCGCGCCACCCGCCGCATGCCGCTCTCGCTCGTGCTCGACCCGCCCGAGGATCTCGCCCTCATGCAGGAGGAAATCTTCGGCCCCATTCTGCCGATCAAGTCGTACGACTCGTTGAACGAGGCCATCGACTACGTGAACGGCCGCGAGCGGCCCCTCGCACTCTACGTCTTTGCCGCCGACGAGCAGGTCGCCGAGGACATCCTCGGGCGCACCATCTCCGGCGGGGCCTGCATCAACGCCTGTGCGGCGCACGGGGCGGTGCCCTCGCTCGGATTCGGCGGCATCGGCGAAAGCGGCACCGGCCGGCACCACGGCATCGACGGCTTCCGCGAGTTCTCCAACCCGCGCGGCGTCTTCGTGCGCGGCAAGGGCGATTTGTTCGACGCCTTCACGCCGCCTTACGGTGAAATGGCCAACCAGATTGCCGACTTCGCGCTCGGGCCCAAGTCGTAAAGGATGCGCCGGTGCGGCTTGGTGCTCACCATGCTCACCATACCCGTGTGCCTCGCCGCGCCGTCCGTCGGCGCGGCGCAGGAGAGGTGTCCCGATGCCGAGGTGCGCGTGCGCTTCATCCGCGAGCACCTCGAGCGCGACGCCGCGAACGCACGCACGTGGAGCCTCGGCTGGGGCCTCACCAGCGTCGGTGTGGCGGCAGGGTCGCTCACCCTCGCGGCCTTCCAGAGCGACACCAACGCACGCACCGGCGGGTACGTGTGGAGCGGCGTCTCCCTGCTGCCCGCGGCGATTCTCCTGCTTTTTCCCCTCCGTGTGATGCGCGATGCCCGCAGCCTCGACGCGACGGCGCCCGCCGATTGCGAGGCGCTGGCCCGCGCGGAGGCGCTGCTCGAGCGCGACGCGGATCAGGAGGCGGCCGGCATCGCCTGGTACAGCCACGCCGTGGCCATTGGCTTCAACGTGGGGCTCGGCGCCAGCCTGGGGTATGCGCTCGATGACTGGGGCAACAATGCGCTCTCGGCGGGCATCGGGATCGCGCTCAGCGAGCTTCAGATCCTCACGCAGCCCACGGGAGCCCTCCGCGCGCGCGAACGCTACCGTGCGGGCGCGCTCGAGGCTGCGCCGGCCCCCCGAGCGTGGCTCTCGCCCCTCGTCCTTCCGCATACGCGCGGCATCGCCGTGGCCGCCCGCTTTTAGCCGTTTCGAACCCCGAGGAATCGACCCATGAAAATCGACGAATCCAACTTTTACCCGTACCAAAGCCGCTTTCCGGTTCTTCGGCGATTGCCGGAAACGGGCCGCCCGCGGGAGGAGATCCTCGCCGAGCTTCGCTCCCTCGCCACCGAGGAAAATACGGTGTGGGAGACCGGGAAATGCTCGGGGACGATGTATTGCGGCGACCACGAGCATTACCGCTTTTTGAATCAGGCCTTTGCGCTCTTCGGCCACGAGAACGTGCTGCAGCGCGACATGTGCCCCAGCGCCACCCGCTTCGAGGGCGAAATCATCGCCATGGCGCTCGACCTGTTCAACGCCGGCGCCATCCAGGGCACGACCCCCGCGGGCATGGTCACCACCGGCGGCACGGGCAGCATCCTGCACGCGATGCTCGCCTACCGTGAATACGCCCGCCAAAAGCGCGGCGTCGTTCATCCGAACATGATCAAACCAGAGACGGCGCACCCGGCCTTCGACAAGGCCGCGCACCTCTTTGGCATCGAGTTGCGCACGGCCCCCATCGATCCGCGCACCACCCTCGTCGACGTCGATTGGGTCTCCAAGAACATCGACGACAACACGGTGGTCGTCGTCGGCTCGGCCGGCAATTACGGATATGGCACCATCGACCCCATTTCGCAGCTCGCCGAGGTGACCCTGGCCCGCAAGGTCGGTCTGCACGTCGACGGATGCCTGGGGGGCTTCCTTTTGCCCTTTGGCGAGCAGCTCGGCTACGACATTCCCACGTTCGACTTCCGCATTCCCGGCGTGACCAGTATTTCCGCCGATACGCACAAATACGGATATGCCCTCAAGGGTACGTCGACGTTGCTCTTTCGCGACAAGGAAATACGTAACGCGATTTACTTCATGATGCCCGAGTGGAGCGGTGGTAAATACATGTCGCCCGGCATGGAGGGGTCGCGATCCGGCGGGCTCATTGCGGCCACGTGGGCGGCCATGGTGCAATTGGGGCGGGAAGGGTACATGCGCTACGCCAAGGCCATTTTCGAGGCGTCCGCGGCCATGCAAGCGGCCGTGCGCTCGCACCCGGAACTGCGCATTTTGGGCAAGCCCACGTTTCTATTCAGCCTCACCTCGGACGTGTTCGACATTTACCACGTCAACGACTTCATGCGCGAGCGCGGCTGGCGCTTCAATGGGCAGCAGTACCCGAATGCCATTCACATGGCGGTCACGCGCCCGCAAACGCAGCCCGGAGTGGTGGAGAACTTCACCAAGGACCTCGCCGAGGCCGTGGCCTATGCCAAACGGCACACGGGGGATGCTCCGCGCAGCGGGGCCATTTATGGCGGTATTCCGGGCGGAATGACGCCGGAGGCCGGTGAGTTCATTCGCGCCTTCATGGCGCAAATGCTCGATTCGCACCAGGCGGTGCCCGAGTGACCTCGGGCACGAACGGCCACGCGGGCGCGGCCTGGGGCGGCGACGGTCGCTTCGTTCTGGCCATCGACCTCGGGACCAGCGGTCTCAAAGTGGGATTGCTGTCGCTGGGCGGGCACGTCGTCTTTCGCGAGTGCATTTCCCTTCGAACGCGGTTTCTCGAGGGCGGGGGCGCCGTGCAGGATGCGGAAGAGTGGTGGCAAATCATCGCGGACGTGACCCGCAGGGCCATCGCGTCCGGGGTGGTGCAGCCCGAAAGCATCGTTGCCGTTGGCGTCACCGGGCAATGGGGCAGCACGGTTCCCGTCGATGCATCGGGGAAGCCCGTCGGCGATTGCATCATGTGGATGGATACGCGCGGCGGGCCTCACGTGCAGCGCCGTGTCGGCGGGTTTCTCCAAGGCTACGGGCCTCTGGCCTTGGCCCTGTGGATCCGCAAAACGGCGGGGATCCCGTCGACGTCGGGCGCCGATCCCATTGGGCATATGCTGCATTTGACCCACGACCAGCCCGACGTTGCGCAGGCCGCGCGTTGGTACCTGGAGCCGGTCGACTACCTTTCGATGCGCTTCACCGGGGTGGCGGCGGCATCGCATGCATCGATGACCGCCGCGTGGCTCACGGACAATCGCCACTGCGGGACGCTCGCGTACGATGCAGCGCTGGTGCGCAAGGCCGGGGTCGACCCGGCGAAGCTCGCGCCACTCGTCGCCACCGGGTCGGTGGTCGGCACGGTGTGCGCGGACGTTGCCGCGGAATTGGGCATTCCCGCGTCGGTCCAAGTCTTCACCGGCTTGCCCGATCTTCACTCGGCGGGCATTGGCGCGGGCACGGTGCTCGATTACGAGCCGCACCTCGCGGTGAGCACCACGTCGTGGATCAGTTGCCCGGTGCCGTACAAGAAAACCGACGTCTTCCATCAAATCGCCACGGTTCCTGGCCTTCGCGCCGATCGGTACCTCGTGGCGGACAATCAGGATAGCGCGGGGCAGTGCCTGCGGTGGCTGCGCGACAACGTGCTCGCCTCGACCAATGGCGTCGCGACGCACGACGAGATCCCCTGGGATGCACTCACGGGGCTGGCGGCGCAGGCGCCCGTCGGTGCGAACGGCGTCATCTTCACCCCGTGGCTCAATGGGGAGCGCTCCCCCATCGACGATCCCAACGCGCGCGGCGGCTTTCACAATTTGTCGCTCGGCACCTCGCGCCCCCACCTGATTCGCGCCGTGCTCGAAGGGGTGGCGCAGAACACGCGCTGGCTCCATCGCACCGTGGAGCGCTTCACCGGCCGAAGGCTCGATCCGATCCGCATCATCGGCGGCGGCGCCCAGGCCGATCTCTGGTGCCAAATCATGGCCGACGTGCTCGACCGCACCATCGAGCGCGTCGACGAGCCGCTGCACGCCAACCTGCGCGGCATGGCCTTGTTCGTGGCCTTGTCCCTCCAGGCCATCCGCCTCGAAGACGTGCGCTCCCTCGTCCCCGTGCACCGCACCTTCGAGCCCACCCCGGCGAACCGTGCCATCTACGACGCGCAGCACATGGAGTTCACCCGCCTCTACGACGCCCAAAAGGGCATGTTCGCGCGTATGAAGCGCAACTAACACGGTGTCTCGCTGACGCTCGGAGAGACTCACAGTGGGACAGTACGGTCCGCTCTGTCACGATGGCGATGTCTGACAAACAATCGTCAGGGGAACGTCAACCCGATACGAAATCATACGATTCGTTGCCAAGTCGTTTCCGTAGGCTAAATCGATCGGCACGATGCAATCGACAATCGCTTATGTAGGATTCACCTTTCCCCTCTTTTTTGCCGCATGGATGGCTGCGTGCTCCGACTCGACGTCCAAAGGGGAACGGCCTCCCAATGCCGACTCGGCCGATGTGACCTCTTCGGACGGTGGCATTCCCGTGTGGCCCGATGAATGGAATGCCGATATCAAATGGTCCGATGTCGACTCCAATGGGGCTACGACAAACACGTGGACCGGCCACGTATCTTATGATTGGAAACTGCGCGCGATGCGCACGGACGTGGTGCCTCCCGCGGGCGGCCGACCCGGCCCGCCCATCGGCACGGCCGGTACGATGTTGATGCGCGAAGGTCGGATCTATTTCATTCCCACCAACGGACACTGTTCACTATCCGCCGAGTTCGGCGCACCGCGCCCGGACTGGCTCGTGAGCACGAAGGCGGTCGCCCAGGCGCACGGCTCGACGAGCGACCAACAGCGGCTTGCCGTGGAATCCGAGCGCTTGGACGGTGGCCTGCAAGGATGCTTCAATTACGTCTTCGGACGCGCCGATCACATGCCGCGCATTTTCGGAGGCGGGGGATCCTGTCAGGATTGGCCCAAGGGCTTCTTCATCGAATATTCGAATTTCTCGACACACCCGGTTTCGAAGGAATTCTTCGATGTGCCCGCGGATTGCACGATGGATAGCGGTGCACCGGGAGGCGCCGCCGGCTGTACGGCTTGCCACGACGCTCCGAACTAGACGGGATTGGCTCGGGGTCAAATTCCCATCGGCCCGGCTTCGTGCTTCACCGTGACCTCGTGGCCGACGGGGGGAGCGGTGAATGCGCGCAACGCTCCGTCGTGCCAGACGACGAAAGCGAGGGACGGATCGTCCACCGATCGATCGAACGTGACGGCGAAGCGTGTGGGCCGGCCCGCGTCGTCGTCGACGATGCGCACGATCCAGGTGCCGAGTGACACGACATGACCCGCGCGCAGCGGCGCGTCGTTCGGCCGAACGAAGGACGTGAACAGGTCGTCGAACAGCGTACCCTTTACCAAAGTGATCTCGAGCGTCCGATCGTCCGTGCGCTTGACGATATGGTCGCATGGCGCCCCGCTGAGCGGCCGAACGACGCGCGGACGTGGCTCGGGACGCGGTGCCAGCCATAGTTCGCTGGCGAGGTACATGCTTAGGATCGGATCCGACATGCCAATGCCGACGACATTCACTCCGTCGCGTGCGGGGATCTCGGCGCGTGCCGCCACATCCATTGCGGTGTGCGACACGGACGCGAGTTTCTTCGCGCTCGCCGCGAAGAGGAGCGGTGCCACGACGATGTGCAGTAGCCCGAAGAGCCCGATTCCCGTCCGCGCTGCCGGTAGCCGCCACACGGGCGTGGCACGGTCGACCCGCGCGCCCGCGTGAAGCAGCACGATGGCCAGGGCGGAGGTCACGCCGATGTTCGTCAAGAAGAGCACCCGATCGCCCGGAAAGCCGGCTGCCCCGGGAAGCACCGCGAGTGCAGCACCGGTGAGCAGCCACGCCAAGGTGCGCCTCAGCTCCGGCGCGAGCGTGAGCCACGCGCGCCGAAACAAGAGCGCCAGCGCGATGGCGGCCGCGGCACCCAGCGCCGCGAGAATCGGGGTCGACTTGGGCATGATCGCGCTCAACACCGAGGGCACGCCGACGAGGGCGGCCTCGGTGTAGACGGCAAGCCGCGATGGCAAGAGCGCGAGATACTCCGCGGGCTGCCCGATGGGGTCGAGGTATGCGCCCGAGGCTCGCGCCCCGAATCCCAGTGCTTTGTAGAGCGTCGCATACGCCAGGAAAAGCGTTCCCCACGGCACGAGCGCTTGGAGTCGGAGGGCGATGGCCTCGCGCCGCCCGATGACTTCGTAGGCCGCGACGTACGCGAACACGCCGAGCCCCGTCTCGCCCGCGGCAAGAGCCAGCACCGTGCACGCGAGAGCTCCCAGCGAAAGCGGTTGTGCGCGCGTCCGCGCACGAAGATGCGCTCCGATGGCCATCAGGGCGAACACGCCCGAGACGGCGACGTGCCGTGCCGACGGCCACGCCGCGAGCATCCAATGCCCGGGTGACATCGCGAAGAGAAGCGTTGCGAGCGCCGCCTCGCGCTCTGGCAACAGGCGCCGCAGGAGCATCGCGGAGGCAATGACCGCGGCCACGTACCACGCGATCGCGTGGAGATGGTATGGCAGCGGATGCCGCCCGGCGATCGCATGATCGAACGCGAGCAGCGCACTCGACAGCGGACGAAAGAAGGAGAGGCGCAGCTCGTCATGCGTCCACCACGGAAGCGGGCCGCGGTCGACGATCAACTGCCGCTGGCCCGGCTCCCCCGTTGCGAACGTGTAGAGCTGCCATGGCCCCGGCGCAGGGTCCGGTGCAATGCCTTCGAGGCGCAACACGGCCAACTGGTCATCGAAATAGAAGCCCGCCGAGACGGAGGGCAGCGCCAACGCCACCGCGAGGAGGCACGCAAGCCAGAGTGCACGTGGAAAGACGAGCAGGCGAAAATTCATCGGCAGGACTCGAGCGGTGACCAGCTCCTCGCCAATACGGAGCATCGGAGCTCCATATCGACGTCCATGCCAAGCATACGCCGGTCATGCTTCGATATCCAAAATTGGATTTACGCAAATCGCGCTCGCGAATGGTGGGATCGGCTTCTTTTACGGCCGGTAGGCACGCGCACGCGGTAGCCAATTGCGGTAAAAACGCCCGAGGCGCCGTTCCCACTAGCGCGGGATACGGACCCAAGGCAGCCCGGTTGCGGCGCGCCAGCCGAGTGTGAATGGCACTCGGGTGGTGGGACGTCCAATGCCGGGTTGCCGTCCACCGGCATGACCGGCCTCGGGGCGCACATCGTGGTGGGGTCCGAAGGTGTACCAGATGACCAAGTCGGCATCGACGAAAGGGCGCGGTTCTTTTGCGCGTACGACGGTAGGCCGCCGGGGTTCAGGCGCCCGGGTTCGCGGGCGCCCACCCCTTCGAAAGTGGCCACATGGCGCAATGAGTAAGTCTGCGCAATTATTGCGAATTCCCCAGATGGTACTCGGGCGCAATTTCCGAATTTGCGTTCAACAACGAGGTCGCCCCCTCTTTGATGCGCACGAGCCCGCAGTCTTCCAACAGGCGCAGAATGCGTGTGGCGTCGCTCGCGGTGACGCCAGCGGCACGAACGAGATCGTTGACGTCGAATGAGTTGCCTGTGGTCAAACCATTGACCCAGTCGCAGGCGGGGACGAATGCCATCGGTAGCTCAACGCGCTCGACCGCAGAACGATGATACTCAAAACGCGTTATCTCCGTGAAGGCTATTCCGCGAACGCGATCGTACGACGAGACCCCGAAGGATGCCTGGCCGGCGCGCAAGAATCGCGTTGTGATAGCGTCCCGGACGCCTGCTGGGACTGGGGCAACATCTTGCGGCGAGATTCGCGAGGTCGCTTCGGACAATCGAGTGGATATTGCGCGAGCGATTGCAGGGGCGCTTGCATCGTTACGCTGAAGGTTATAGGCGGGTTCTCTCCACCATTCGTCACGAAGCAGCTCGTTCTTTAGAACGTGGAGCGCGACTTCAGCGCGGGTGGGAGAGACGATCGTGATGTTCAACGAGAGCGAATCTTCATCGACGGATGCTGTCTCGTGCAAGAAGCCACGTGGCATATGCACGACTGCGCCAGGGGTCATCTCGATAATTGTAGCGTTTGCAGGTAGCTCCACAGGTGGTGGGCCGGGAGCGTAAAGTCGCTGCGAGGGATGGACTGGCTTGGAAGGATCCCATCCGAGCAGCGGAAGCGGTGCAAAGGCATTTGGCGCGATCCGCCACACCTTTCGCCCTTTGAGCTGCACAGTGATGATATCGGCCGCATCGAAATGCATGGCGGTCGTGCCCCCGCGTCGAGTGCAAAATAGTGTGAATTGGACAGAAGTTGGCGATACGCCGAAAAGATTCGCCATTTCCTGTTCGTGACGCCCGTACTCGCGTATTTCCCGCACATAGAGTGTCGTGCCGGCTTCATACAAGCGTCGCGCGGCCTCGAGCGGAACGGGGGCCGACGTTTGGGTGCCGTCCATGCGTTGGAACCAAGCGACCGTTCTGGCGCCCCGCTGCACAAGGTCGAACGCATCCTTCATCGTTCGGATTCGAAGCGCGTCCAAAAGTTGCTCGGCGAATCCGGCCCGCGGTGGAACTGACAACAATTGACGACCAAGAATCTCTTGCCGGAACTGATTTAGTTCAATCGGGTGAAACCAGTCTTGCAAATGTATGTCAGAGGTGTTCATGGGCGAAATTCTCCTTTTTTTCGTGGCAGCGGGCAGAGCGTCTCTTCATTGGTCTCCCGCGAGACCGGGCGCCCTCCGGCGTTGTTACGGCCAGAGGACGGCCGGCTCGTGGTTACGATTTGGTCCAATAATCAGGGTGCAGCTCTTAGTCCTCCCCCGGCTCGTTCTCTAGAGACGGAAAGTCAAAGGCTATAATGAGCGGAATCCATCCCCGTACTTTTTCAGGTCCGTTCGGGACGAACTCAATTGTTCGCCGGATGATCGGCGCGACCTCCGCGTCTTCGGGCGTTCCGGCCTCCAAGTGAGAGGGATCTATTTGTGTGCTCATGCAAACTCCTTTATGAGGTGCAAATGTTGTGAACGAGGATTGTTCGCGTCATGATCACGCGTGCGACCCAAGGTAAGGTAAGGCTGTCCTATCATCGCGCGAACTCGCGATGATGCGAGCCGTGAGAAAATTCGCGACGTCGCGACAAGTCGTCGGAAGTCGGAGCACCGATATCCAATCGGACTCTCTATGAGCCTTCGCGTATCAAAGCGCAAGTTAGAGGCATGCATCCGCCAATTGGCATCATTGATTTGCCGGCGATGGGGAAAGCGAAAGTACACAACATTGCGCGTCGCCGGTCGATGCGGCGAAGGTGAAGGGGCCTCCTCGCTTCGCTGGAGGCCCCTTCAAAGAGCGTTGTCTACTCTCGAATTTTAGTGCGAATGGCACTCCGGCGCGGGGACGTCCAATGCCGGGTTGCCGTCGAAGAAGCCCGCTGGTTTGAGGCTGAAACCCGCGCACTCCACCGGCATGACCGGCCAATCCTCGGGGCGCACTTCGTGGTGCGTTCCGAAGGTGTACCAGATGACCAAATCGGCATCGACGAGGGGGCGGTTCTTTTGCACGTACGAGGGTAGGCCGCCGGGGTTCAACTGCTGATTCGGGTAGGTGCCCGCGGCATACATTTCGTCGCGGTCGTAGGCGGTGGCCCAGAAATGGTTGTGCGCGAAACCGCCGCGGTGCCATTGGGGCGAGCCCTCCAGAAACATGGGAAATACATTGGGGCCCGGCGCCAATTTGTAGGCGGCGCGCGAGCTCGTATTCATCACTTTCCAATAGCGCGCCGTGCGCGGTTCGATGGTGCGCTGCGCTTCCTGCTCGCTTCGCAGCATGGTCGCTTTGGCAACCCACGCATTGCCGCGCGGGTTGCTCGTCCCGCGCCGGATGGGTTCACTATTGACCTCGGCCACGGAATTGTTGACGCCGTCCACCATCATATCCATCCGCACATTGAAATAGTGCTGGTGGTTCGGGCCATACACTCCCGGGCCGACCAAATTTCCCGAAATGGGCGTTTGGCCCAGTGCGATGGCCGCGGGGGCCATGATGCCGGTGAGCTTGACCTCGAATTGGATCGTCCCGTCTTGGTAGAAGTGCCAATAGAAGGCGTACTCGTAATTGCCGACCGTCGAAATCGACGAAATCACCAGGCGACGGGACCTACGTATCTCCGTGCGCGGCGAGCCATCGGGGTTGAACTCGACATGCTTCCAGAGCACGCCCACGTCCTCCTCGTGCAGGCAAATGGCATTCTTCAAGGTGACCACGCCGCCCGCGCCGTCGTTCACGAAGGCGTCGAAGTGCCGTATCTCGCCCAGGCAATCGCAACCGGCCATCAGGCTGTTGGCGCTGACGCCAATGCCCACTTCGCCGGCGTCGAACACATTCTTGAAGTTGTGCGACGGCGACGCATCGCCATATGGCACGTACATCTCCGACAAGGCCGCGCGGTACAGAATGGGACGTACCCGGCCACGGTCGTCGTATTCCACCTGGTGGAGCACGATCCCCTCGCGCGCGGAAAAGCCCACCCGTACGCGCCATTTTTGCCAGCGCACCATGTGGCCGTCGATGTCGAAGCCCGGCCCCGCCGGCTGCGTGATGGCCAGGGGGACCACGTCGCGGCGCACGCCCGCCGGAAACGACGGGACATTCGACGGATCGCGGATACCCTCGGGGGTATACTCGCTCGGCCGCTCCGGCACCGGCACGGCACCGTGATCGTCGATCTCGACGGTGAGCGTATCCAGCTCGATCGTGGAAACGACGCCCTCGATGGGGTGCGCGTAGAAATTGTCGTTCGGCTTTTTGCGCAGCGCCGCCTCGAGGCGCAGAAACCGTCCGCGGCCCGGCGCGTGCTCCGGCCCCAGGTAGCCGGCGGTCCACGGGTACAAGACCACGTCCGACGGGTCGAGCCCGCGCGCACGGATGGCCCGCTGAAACGCGGAATCGCCCATCGTGGCCGCGATGCCCGCGTTCACCTCCTCCAAGGTGAACGCCGGCTGCACGTCGCGCCGCTCCCGCAGCCGCGTGATCGCACCGCTGGTCAGCGACACCGTGGCCTCGACCGTGAGGTGCCGCTCGTAGTCGCGCAGCACCACGGCGATCTCGCGCTCCACGGGGCCGCCTGCGAGCACGGCGCCCTTGTCCGGCTCGAGCAGCCGGTACGGCGTCACCCGCGTGCGCGGCGTGATGCGGCCCGCGGCCTGCAAAATGGCCGTCGTCGCCTCGATGTCCTCCTTCGAAAGGGGGTCCAACGGATGCCGCGCCGCCGTCACCGCACTGCCTGCCGCCGCCGAGACGACCGCTTCCTCCTTCGCGTCCGAGGCACACGCCGTGAGCAGCAGCCCCGGTGCAACACTCCGAAACAAACCGCGCCGCGAAATCGTCCCGTCGTCGTCCATGGCCGCCTCCGTTACCGCTTTGCGAACTTCGCGAACTTGAGATGGGTCACATTGGGGGCGGCCACCGTATGCACCAGCGAAAGGCCCCTCAAATAATCCGCCGCGTCGTCGAACAGGCGCTCGCCTTGGCTGAGCAGCGTCGGGACGAGGTGCAGCTCCATCTCGTCGACGAGCCCGGCCGCCAAGTATTGCCTTGCCGCGCTCGCCCCGCCCGCCAGCGCCACATCGCGCCCGCCGGCCGCTTTCTTCGCGGCCTCCAGCGCGGCCTCGATGCCGTGCGTGACGAAGGTGAACGAGTTGCCCCCTTCGAGGACGAGAGGCTCGCGCGGATGCTGCGTCAGCACGAACACGGGGTGGTGAAACGGCGGATTTTTCCCCCACCAGCCGTCCCAACACTCCTTCGCGGCCCAGGGGCCGGGGTGCCCGCCAAACATGTTGCGGCCCATGATGGTGGCGCCGATGTTCTTCAGCGACTCCTCGACCACCGCGGAGCTTTCCGTTCTATCGCCCCCTTCCATGCCGTGCGCCTTGCGCCAGACATCGAGCGAAAACGCCCACTCATGCAGGCGCATGCCGCCGATCCCGAGGGGGTCCTTCACGCTCTGATTCGGGCCTGCCACGAAGCCGTCGAGGGAAATCGAGATCCGCAAGCGCAGTTTGGACATGAGCAAGCACCTCCGATTCCGTGTTTACCCCTTGCGGGTGATCGCGAACAGCGGCAAAAAAGAGCCTCGCGCGCATGCGAAAGATCCAGCTCGAACCGGTCCGCCACCAAGCACCCACTTGCGACAATTACGGGCATGCCGCCACCGTGCGGCAGTTCGAGGTGGCCACGCGCATCCACCGAGCCCATGTGGAGGCGTTCGAAATCGTGCCCCTCGGCGAGACCGTCGATTGCACGTACCGCGTCTCCGGCTCCAGCGGCACCGGCTACGACGTCGACATCGTCACCGGCACCGCCACGGACGACACCTGCACCTGCGCGGACTTCCTCGGGAACGATCTCGGCACCTGCAAGCACCTGGAAGCCGTCCGGCGCGCCGTATGGAACAACCGCGCCATGCGCTCGGAGTTCATCCAGCTCACACGCACCCCCTCTCGGCCCACGGTGACCGTGCACGCCGTGGGGGGCCTGTCGGTGCAGCTGCTCGGGCGCGTCACGGACAAGCAGCTCGCGCTGCTCGGCTGGGCGCGTGAGCCGGAAGGCTCGAACCGCCTCGTGCCCATCGCCAAGGCCGCCCACCGCGATCTGTTCGAGCCGGAAGTCACCGGTGACGCCCTGCGCGTCGTGCGTGCCGTCGTGCCCGCGCTGCAGCGGCTGCGAAACCGCGCCTGGCAGGAGACGCGCGGTGTCGAGGTGCGCGAGGCCCACGCGCACGACCGGCTCGGGGTCGATGTGCTGCGTGTCCCGCTGTTTCCGTACCAGCGCGATGGGGCGATGCACCTGGTGTCGGCCACGCGCGCGATGCTGGCCGACGACATGGGCCTCGGCAAAACGGCGCAGGCCATTGCCGCCTGCGAGGTGTTGCGCCAGCGCGGGGAAGCCTCGCGCGTGCTCATCGTAACCGTCGCCTCGCTGAAGCACCAATGGCAGCGCGAGCTCGAGCGCTTCACCGGCCAGCGCGCCGTGGTCATCGGCGGCGATCCGGACGAACGGCGCGAGCGCCTCGCCTCGGACGCGCCGTACAAGATTCTCAATTACGAATTGACCTGGCGTGAGCTTTCGCGCCTGCAGGCGCTCGACGCCGATGTCGTCATTTACGACGAAGCGCAGCGGGCCAAGAACTTCCGCACGAAAACGGCGGCGACGTTGCGGGCCATTCCCTCGCGCTTCGCGTTCATCCTCACGGGCACCCCGGTCGAGAATCGATTGGATGATTTGTATTCGCTGGCCCAGCTTCTCGATCCGGATTTGCTCGGCCCCCTGTGGAAATTCAATTTGGACTTCCACGAGCAGGACGCGAAGGGCCGCGTGGTGGGCTACAAAAACCTCGCCGAGCTGCGTCGCCGCATTTCACCGGCCGTTCTGCGCCGCCGCAAGGAAGACGTTCTCACGCAGCTTCCCGCGCTGACGCAGCAAACGCGCTACACGACGATGCTACCCGAGCAGAGCGAGCTCGAAGGGGAATACCGCGCCGACGCCTCGCGCATCATGGCCATCGCCGAGCGTCGGGCGCTCAAGCCCGAGGAGCAGAAAAAGCTGGTCGCGTCCTTGGTGAAGGCGCGCCAAGCCTGCTCCGCGCTCGAACTGTGCGATCCGCTGCGCAAAGGCTCGCCCAAGTTGGACGAGTTCGAGGCGCTCGTCGGGGAAATTGCCACGCAGGGAACGAGCAAGGTTCTCGTCTTCTCCGAGTGGACCGACATGCTGCGCCTCGCCGCCGAGCGGCTCGATGCGCAGGGCATCGGGCACGTGACGTTGCACGGTGGCATCCCCACGGATCGGCGACCCGCGCTGCTCGATCGGTTCCGCGAGTCGGAAAACGTGCGCGTGCTCCTCTCCACGGACGCCGGGGGTGTCGGCCTCAATTTGCAGGTGGCAACGTACGTCATCCACCTCGACTTGCCCTGGAGCCCGGCGCGCCTCGATCAGCGCACCGCCCGCGCGCACCGTATGGGGCAGACGCGCGGCGTGTCCGTCATTTGCCTCTGCGCGGAGAACGGCATCGAGTGGGGCATCGAAAAGATGCTCGCCGGCAAGCGCAACGTGCAGTCGGCCGCGCTCGATGTGTCGAGCGACGTCGAGGCGCTCGACGCACCGACGTTTGCCCTCTTCTTGAAGCAGGTGCGCGACATCCTGGGCCACGTCGAGGACCCGGCGCAGGCTCCCACCATGGAAGTCGCGCCGAACACGATGCCCTCGGCCGATCTGCCTGCGCCCGCGGTGTCGGGCAAGTCGAACGAGGAGCCGCCCGCGCATCCCGCGACCGCGCCCCCGCCGAACCATGCCCACCAGCAGCAAAAAGGGCGCGCGCACGATCGCCTTCGCCTGGCACGCGTGGTGCTGCAGGCCGGCTTTGCCAGCGACGCCGTGCGCGCGGCCTACGAGGGCCTCGCGGCGGCCGTGCGGGCGCTCATCGATGCCGATGGTGGTCCCCCCGCCCTCGAGCATACGGCGCTCGTCGCCGCCATTTACCGCGATCTTTTGCCGCGTGGTCGCCTCCCGCCCTCGGCCCATTTGACCTTGGCCAAGCTGCACGATCTCACCGCGCTCGAGGCCCACGGCGTCCCCGTGGACGAATCGCTCGCGACGCAGGCCGTGCAAGAAGCCTCCGAGTGGGTCGAGCGCCTCGCGACCGCGACCTAGATCCGAGGGCACCGCGGCGCGGTCGAAAAAGGATCACGAGGGTGGACGTGTGAATGCTGGTGTGTATCATCATTGTGCACCATTCGCGCCCATTCACGCCCTGAGAGGGATTGGTCATGCGTACCCACCGGATTGCCGTTGCCGCCACACTGGTCGTCGCCTTCACCGCCGCCTGTAGCCGGGGGTCCAGTACCGGAAATAGCAGCGAGAGCAACGTCCAACCCGCACCCAAGACGCAGACGCTCAATTATTGGGCGAGCAACCAGGGCACCAGCCTGGACAACGACAAACAGATTCTCGAGCCCGAGCTGAAGAAATTCGAACAGCAAACGGGGATTTCCGTCCATCTGGAGGTCGTACCCTGGTCCGACTTGCTCACGCGGATCCTCGCCGCCACCGCGTCGGGGCAGGGACCCGACGTGCTCAACATCGGCAATACCTGGTCCGCATCGTTGCAGTCCACCGGCGCGCTGCTGCCGTTCGACGACGCCACGTTCGAGAAAATCGGTGGCAAGGACCGATTCATGGCGGGGCCCATGGCCGCGACGGGGGCCGACGGCAAACCGCCCACCGCGGTGCCCCTCTATTCCATGGGGTATGGCCTCTACTACAATAAGAAGCTCTTTCAGCAGGCCGGCATTGCCAATCCGCCGACCACCTGGGACGAATTGGTGGCCGACGGAAAGAAGCTCACCGGCGGCGGCAAATACGGCCTCGCCATCGAGGGGGGCAACCTCTCCGAGAACGTGCACCACGCCTTTGCACTGGCCAAGCAGCACGGGGCCGACTTCTTCGATGCCTCGGGCAAGCCCACATTCGATAGCCCGGGTGCGGTGGCGGCCATCAAGCAATACGTCGACTTCATTGCGCAAGATAAAATCGCGGCGCCGGGCAATGCGGAATACGCGGCCAATCAATCGGTGACCGACTTTGCCAACGGCAAGGTGGCCATGCTCATGTGGCAGGTCGCCGGCGCCAAATTCAAGTCGCACGGCATGAACCCCGACGACATCGGCGTGGCACCGATTCCCGTGCAGGCAGGGGCCACGGGCAGCAAGGCCACGGCATCGATGGTGGCGGGCATCAACCTGACCGTCTTCAAGAATACGAAAAACCTCGACGGCGCGCTGCAGTTCGTCAAATTCATGACGAGCAAGGAAGAATCCATTGCGCTCAACAAGACGTATGGATCCATCTCGCCGCTCAAGGAAGCGCAGGACGATCCCGCGTTCAACACGCCGGAGTTGAAGACCATTTCGAACGTGCTGGCCGCGCATGCCGCCCCGCTGCCGCAGGTTCCCAACGAGAGCCAATTCGAGACGTTGGTCGGTACCGCCATGAAGAATTTGCTCGCCGCCGCCGCCGCCGGCAAGCCGACCACCACGGAGAGCGTCAAAGCGGAGCTCGTGAAGGCGCAGCAGCAGATGCCGGCCTCTTGACGTGAAGTCACGCCATCGGCTTTTGCCTTACCTGCTGCTGCTCCCCGCGCTCGTGATGGAGCTGCTGATTCACATCGTTCCGATGGCGGTCGGCATCTTCATGAGCTTCAAGCAGCTGACGCAGTTTTTCATCCGCGACTGGTCGGCCGCGCCTTGGATCGCGCTGAACAACTACCGCATCGCGGTGGACTTCAGCGCGCCCATTGGCAAATCCTTGTTGAACTCCTTTTGGGTGACCTGCAGCTTCACCTTGTTGGCCGTCGCCTTTTCCTGGCTCCTCGGCGTGGCGGCGGCCATCTTCATGCAGGAGCCGTTTTGGGGGCGCGGGGTCCTGCGTGCCGTCTTTTTGGTGCCGTATGCCTTGCCGGTGTATGCGGCGGTCATCACCTGGTCGTTCATGTTCCAGCGCGATACCGGGCTGGTGAACCACGTGCTGCATGACCAGCTGCACCTGGTGAGCGAGAAGCCTTTCTGGCTCATTGGCGACAACGCCTTCGTCTCCCTGATCATCGTGCACGTTTGGAAGACATGGCCATTCGCCTTTCTCACGGTGATGGCCGGTCTGCAAAACGTCCCACGCGAGCTCTACGAGGCCGCGGCCATGGACGGGGCCAGCGTCTGGCAGCAAATCCGCGAGATCACCATGCCCGCGCTGCGGCCGGTGAACCAGGTATTGGTGCTCGTGCTCTTTCTCTGGACGTTCAACGATTTCAATACGCCCTACATCCTATTTGGCAAAGGCGCGCCCGAGGCGGCGGATTTGATCTCGATTCATATTTACCAATCGTCGTTCGTCACCTGGAACTTCGGCTCGGGCTCGGCCATGTCCGTGCTCCTCTTGCTCTTCTTGCTGCTGGTGACCGGCGTCTACTTGGTCGCGACCGCCCGCTGGAGGGACGCGGATGCCTAAGCCGGTCTCGCCCATGGCCCCCTCGGCAACCTTCGTCTGGGTGCGGCGCATCTTTCTCGTCGCGTTGACCATCTTCACCCTTGCCCCCGTCCTGGTGATGGCGAGCTCCTCGCTGAAGCCGCTGCAGGACGTCCAAGGTCCCTTTCGCTGGATCCCCAGCTCCCTCACCGTGCGGCCCTACATCGATATTTGGTCGACGGTGCCGCTCTGGGACTACTTCGTCAACTCGCTCATCGTGTCCCTGAGCGCGACCGTTCTCTCGGTAGTGATTGCAATTTTTGCCGCCTACGGCGTGAGCCGTTACCGATTTGTCGGCCGCAAGATTTTCACGGTTTCGGTGCTCTCGACGCAGATGCTCCCCGGCATCCTCTTCTTATTGCCGCTGTTCCTCCTTTTCGTCAGCATCGGGAACTCCACGGGGGTGGCCCTTCACGGCAGTCGGCTGGGGCTCATTCTCACGTACCTCACGTTCTCGCTGCCGTTTTCCATCTGGATGCTGGTGGGGTACTTCGAGTCCATCCCGCGGGAACTGGATGAGGCGGCAGCGGTGGACGGTTGCGGGCCGCTTCGCACGCTCCTCCAGATCGTGGTTCCGGCTGCGGTGCCCGGCATCATCGCCGTGAGCGTGTACGCCTTCATGACCGCGTGGGGTGAAGTGCTCTTCGCATCGGTCATCACCAACGATCGCTCACGGACTCTCGCCATCGGGCTGCAAGGGTATGCTACGCAATACGATGTGTACTGGAACCAAGTGATGGCCGCCTCGCTCGTCGTCAGCGTGCCCGTGGTTGCGGGTTTTCTCCTGCTCCAACGCTACCTCGTTGCCGGGCTCACCGCAGGCGCCATCAAATGATCCCACCGAAAGGGGGTATCGCCGTGACCGACCTTCGTGCTCTCCCGAAAGACTTTCTCTGGGGCGTAGCCACCGCCGCCTACCAGATCGAAGGTGCCGCCCGCGAAGATGGGCGCGCGCCGTCGATCTGGGACACCTTTTCGCATACGCCGGGCAAAGTGGCGAATGGCGATACGGGTGATGTGGCCTGTGACCATTACCGCCGATGGCCCGAGGATCTGCGGCTCGCCAAAGAGCTCGGCGTGGGCGCCTACCGCTTCTCCATCGCATGGCCGCGCGTGGTGCCGCTGGCCGACGGGCGCGTGAACGAGGCGGGACTGGCCTTTTATGACCGGCTCACCGACGCGTTGCTCGAGGTGGGAATCACACCGTTCCCAACGCTGTACCATTGGGACCTCCCGCAAGCGCAGCAGGACCGCGGCGGGTGGCCGGAGCGGGACACCGCCTTGCGCTTTGCCGACTACGCCGCCGTGGTGGCCAAGCGCCTGGGCGATCGCATCGAGCATTGGTGCACGCTCAACGAGCCACTCTGCTCGGCGTGGATTGGACACCTCGACGGCACCATGGCGCCCGGCGTGACCGATTTGAATGCCGCGGTGCGTGCCTCGTTCCATTTGCATTTGGGGCACGGGCTCGCCGTGCAGGCGCTGCGTGCGGCGATCCCCAAGGCGCGCGTGGGTATCGTGAACAACTTGAGTCCGATCCTGCCGGGCACGGACAACGAGGACGACGGCGCGGCTGCCCAGCGTGCCGACGGCCACGTGAATCGATGGTGGCTCGACCCGATCCACGGGCGCGGGTACCCGGCGGACATGCTCGAGGTGTACGGCGTGGATCTGCCATTGCAGACGGGCGACTTGGCGACGATTGCCGCACCGCTCGATTGGATTGGCATCAATTACTATTTCCGGCAAGTCGTCACCGACGATCCCTCGCGCCCGGCGCCGTTCGTGCGCCAAATCCGGGGACCGAATCTGGAGCACACCGCGATGAACTGGGAAGTGCACGCTCCCGGGATCGAGGAGCTACTGCTGCGTGTCACGCGGGAGTACGGCGCGAAGAAAATTTACGTCACCGAAAACGGGTCGGCGTACGAAGACTCCGTGGCCGCGGACGGCTCCGTGCACGATCCCAAGCGGGTCGCGTATCTGGAGCAGCACCTCGCCGCGTGTGCGGGCGCCGTGGAACAGGGCGCGCCACTGGCCGGGTATTTCGCGTGGTCGCTCTTGGACAACTTCGAGTGGGCCTACGGTTACGCGAAGCGTTTTGGTCTGGTGCGCGTCGACTACGAGACGCAGCGCCGCACCATCAAGTCCAGCGGCCGCCGCTTCGCCGAGATCATCGCGGCGCACCGTTCGCGCGTTTAAAGACGTTCGTCTGTACCCCGGTACTTCGGGCTCGCACTCCAGCGCGAGCCGCCTCGTAGCGGACTTGGCGGCATTTGCGGCACGCGATCGTCGCTCAATCGTTACGTGGCCGAGCATGGGCTGGGCGAGCATCCGGCGCCATCGTGAAGCACTTTGCGCCCATCCTATCGAGTGTCGTCATTCTCTTTTGCGCGTGCGGTGGGGATGATGATGCATCCTCGCAGGCCTTGGCACCCGACGCGGGCCCTTCCTCCGTTGCGCCCGACGCGGCTGCTCCTGCCGATGCTGCGGTCCCCGACGCGGGGCCGTTGGTGTGCCAGGTGGAGCGCCCCAAATCGCGCTTTACCGTGGCGGTGGTGCCCGACACGCAGTACCTGTTCGACCAGGACCGCATCTACCCCGAGGTTCTAACGGCGAGCCTGCGCTGGATTGTCGATCACGCACGCGAGTACAACATCGTTTTCACGGCCGGCTTGGGCGACATCACGGAGAATGCGCGCCCCGACGAATTTGCGGCGGCGGCCGGCGTTTACAAGATTCTGGACGACGCCGGGATGCCCTACAGCTTGCCGGCCGGCAACCACGATCTGACGCGTTCCTCGCAATTCGACAACGCGCGCGGCAAAGAACCGTACCTCGATTATCTATTGCCGACGCGGCCGGGCAACCATCCCACCTTGGGAGGTTCGAGCCCCAATGGCTACAATAGCTATTACGTTTTCGACGGTGGCGGGCAGAAGTGGATGCTCTTGGCGCTGGATTGGCGCATGTCACAAGATTCGATGCGCTGGGCGGAGAACGTCATCAACGAGCATCCGACGTTGCCGGTCATTGCGACGATGCACGAGCTGGTCGACCGGCGAGGGGCCGCGGGCGATCCGCCCAATGAGAGCGCGGTGCTTTCGAGCTACGGGCAGACGGTTTGGGACAACGTGATCAAGAATCACGATCAGGTGTTTCTGACCCTGAATGGGCACTTCTGGACGCCCGCGCGCACCACGATGAAGAACACCGCCGGGCACGAGGTGCATCTGCATTTGACGAATTACCAAGATCGCTATTACGGCGGCAGTGGGATGATTCGGCTGTACGAGTTCGACTTGGAACATGGCACGATCGAGGTGTCGACGCGGTCGCCGTACATGGAGGCCATTCCGGAGGCGAATCGTCTTCCGGCGCAAGCGCGTGAAGTGGCGCTGGTGGATGCGGACAATCGCTTCGTCGAGACGATGGACTTCGAATCACGCTTTTCCGGTTTCCGCGGTGCGCCGGTGCCCTTGCCGCCGGGGCCGTTGTCGGTGGAGCAAGTGCTCGTTCCCGGCACCGTGGCCTATTATCGATTCGAGAATGGCGCCGGCGGACCCGTAGGCGACACGATTCCCGATCGAGCTGGGCGCGGAAACGACCTGGCGCGGGTGACCTCCTCGGGGGGCGCCGCGGCGGACATCGCCTGGACCAACCAGTACCACCCCGCTCAACCGAGTCGGGGTGCCCTATTCTTCAATGGCTCGAAGAGCAAGCCGCCGTCGTACCTGCGCACCACGGATGCCGCCCCGATCAACGCGATGACCTTCGAGGCCGGGTACACCATCGAGACCTTCGTGCGGCCGCCGTCCGACTGCTGTTCGGAGCACGCATGGATGGGCGTGCTCAGTCGATTTGCACCGGGCAGCGCCGCCGGCAAGACGGGGGATGACCCGAGCGAGCCGCTCGCCACCTTGTCGTTTACCGATTCACCGATGCTGCAGTGGGCGATTTTTCCAACGAACTACGATGGCATCAAGACGAACTGGAGCCATATCTTCGCGGCCGATGTCTGGCACCACGTCGCGTTGGTCAACGACGGCCACCACACCGTCATGTACGTGGACGGCGCCCCCGTGGTGCGCAATCCGCGTTCGGAGACGGTGGGCATCGCGGCGGCCGGCAAGCCTTGGCTCATCGGCGCATACAGCTACGACAGCAAGGTCGAACAAGCGTATTACGGGTGGCTCGGCGACGTGCGCATCGTGGACCATGCGCTCACGCCGGACCAATTCATGACCGCCCGCCCCCGATGACCGGTAAGCTTGCCATGTCATGCGCGAGCTCCTTGGCGAAGACTTCTCCCCGTGGACCGAAAAAGCGTGTTGGGCCCTGAACCACCACGGTATTCCGTATTCCTTCCGGCAATACCAGCCCATGCTGGACGAGCCCGCGCTTCGCCTCCGCACCCGCAATTTTCGCTCGAAGGCCACGGTGCCCGTGCTGTTCGACGACGCCGGCGTCTTCCCCGATTCGTTCTCCATCGCCCGCCACGCGGAGAATCTCGGAAGCGGAACCGCGGCGCTGTTTCCCGAAGGTCGCGCGGAAGACGTGGGCGCCTGGAACGACTGCAGTGAGGCGGCCCTTCGCGCGGGCCGCGCTTTGTTCCTCGTGCGTCTCGCGGGCGATCGCGCCGCCCAACTGGACAACCTCCCGCCCTTCGTGCCCCGCGCGCTTCGCCCGGCACTGCGCCCGATCGTCCGCTCCGGCATCGGCTACCTGCGCTGGAAGCACGGGATCGACGACGACGCCGTCACCCGCGCGCGCACCCAACTCGAGACGAGCTTGAACACCCTCCGTGAGGCCCTGTCACACGGCTCGAATTACATCCTCGGCAGCTTTTCCTACGCCGACGTTGCCATGGCCGTCGTGTGCCAATTCATCGCGCCCGTCGACGATCGGTACATCGCGCTCACCCCCGCCAACCGCAGCTGTTGGACCGAGGAAACGCTCGCCCGCTCCTTCGAGGACATTCTACGTTGGCGCGACGACCTCTACATGCGCCATCACCGCGCCGTTTCGAGCCGCACCGCCGTGCCGTAGGCCAGCACCTCGGGTGCAACGCGGCGTTGCGTCCGGGCGATCGCGAATCGAGCTTTGGTAGCCCGTCGAAGGCGTACCATCGACGGGTGATGCCACGCGATACCGCATTACCCGAAATGGACGTATTGATTCCCGTCGCACCCAAGGACCTTCGAAACATCGCCGCGTGCATTGCGCACTTGCGGCAGCACAGTCGAAACCCGATTCGGGCCATTCATCTCGTGGCGCGCGCGCCGTTGCCTTTGGATCTGCCTTGGATCGACGAGGCCAAGCTCGAGCCGTCGCGTGCGCAGGTCGAGGCGGCCCTCGCCGAAGCCGGATGCCGCCACGAAAATGCGTCATGGTACTTTCAGCAATTGACCAAGCTTTCGTGCTTTCGCGTCGTGTCCCAGGCAAAACGGTATTTGCTGGTGCTCGATGCGGATTACGCGTTCGTGTCGGATATCGAATTCGTCAATGCCGCGGGGCAATCGCTTTTGCCTATGGGGTATCCGCTGCATTGGAATCTCGAGACGCGCGAGCACACCCTTCCGCAAGAGCATACCGCGCTGGCCTCTGCGGCAAGGCTCGTTCCGGGGTGGGCAACCGTCGACCCGTACAGCGGCATGCAGCACCACATGGTGTTCGATCGCACCATCGTCGACGAGCTGATTCGGCGCGTCGAACGCCACCATGCACAGCCCTTTTGGAAAGCCTTTTTGGCCACCGCCGATGCCAGCAAGTGGACGGGGGCCTCCGAGTACGTCCTCTATCGGCACTTTGCCGCGGCGGTGTTTCCCGAGCGCGTGGTCTCGCGCCACGTCGGTGCCATCGACGTGATCCAATCGGCCGAAACGGCTGCGTTCGACTTGGCCGACGTGCTCGCTGCACCGCGGCGCCACGGCGTTCAGGCCGTGGGTTGCCATAGCTTTCTCGATTACGAACAACGGCTCGCCACCATGGATTACATCCCCGAGTCGTTGCGCGCGCGGCTGACGGCGACACCGCGACCGCTCATGCTCGACCTCGACGAAGGCCGCCTGCGCATCGAATCCGCGAGGGTGCCGCTGTCGCTCTGGGGAGCGCAACCGGCTGGGCACGTCACCAACGCTTGAATCGTTTTTGAAAGTCGCTCGTCATCGATGTTGCCGCGCACGCTCCAGCGACGGTGATACGCTCCGGCGCTGTCATTCCGGAGGCGACGAACCATGAAGAAGCTCACGGGCTTGGGGTGTCTCTTGGCAGCAATGTCTTTGATGGCATGCGGTTCGAGTCCGCCGCCGGAGCCGGTGCCGCCTCCGGCTCCGCAGCCGGTTGCGCAAACGGCGACCCATGCCGCCGCGGCTCCGCCGGTTCAAAGCGATGCGCTCACGCGATGGGGTGAGGGCGCCATCTTGTTCGATGACTTGGGTGGCTTCTCGCGCAAGGTGACCACGTCCTCGCCGGAAGCGCAGAAGTACTTCGACCAAGGAATGCGCTTGCTTTACGCCTTCAACCACGACGAGTCGACGCGGTCGTTCGTGAAGGCCGGGCAGATCGATCCGGGGTGTGGCATGTGCTGGTGGGGCGCGTCGCTGGCCTTGGGGCCGAACTACAACATGCCGATGATGCCTGATCGGGCGCAGGCCGCATGGCAAGCGCGCAACCTCGCGTTGCAGAACGCCTCCAAGGGGACGCCGGTGGAGCAGGGGCTCATCGGCGCGCTGGCCAAGCGCTACAAAGGGCCCGAGCCGCTCGACCCGCCGCAGATGCAGCCGTTCCTCGAGGCTTACGCCGCCGCGATGCAGGATGTCGCGAAACGCTTCCCCGGCGATCTCGACGTGCAAACGATGTACGCCGAATCGAAGATGATGCTCCATCCATGGAAGCTCTGGGGGGCCGATGGCAAGCCGGCGCCGGGCACCGAGGAAATCGTGGCCACGCTCGAAGCGGTGCTGGCCAAGGACCCGAACCATCCCGGTGCGAATCACTATTACATTCACGCCGTGGAGGCGTCGCCGCATCCGGAAAAGGCGGTCCCCTCCGCCGAGCGAGTGGCCAACATGATGAAAGGGGCAGGGCACCTCGTGCACATGCCCGCGCACGTCTACCAGCGCGTCGGGCGCTACGACGATGCGGTGGAGGCGAACCGCCAGGCCATCGTCGCCGACAAGAGCTACATGGGCAAGATTCGCCCGCTCGGCTATTACGGAATGTACACGGCGCACAATCGACTCTTTCTCGCGTATTCCGCGGCGATGGAGGGGCGCAGGAGCGAGACGCTCGACGCCGCCCGCAATGCCGGCGAGAGCCTCCCGCCGGAGGTGCTCGGCATGATGCCCGGCTTGGACTGGTACCTTTCGCCGAAGTACACGGCCTTGGTCCGATTCGGCATGTGGGACGAAATGCTCAATACGCCGGCGCCCGAGGCGAAGTACACGCTGCTCACGGGCATGTGGCTTTACGCGCATGCGGTTGCCAATGGCGAAAAGAAGAAGACGGCGGACGCCGAGGGCGATGTCGCCAAGTTGCGTAAGCTCATCGACGGATTGCCGGCGGATATCCAAGCCGGAACGAACGACGCCAAGCTCGTCATGGCCGTGGCCCTCCGTATGAGTGAGGCGAGCGTCGCCAAAGCGCGCGGCAACGCGGCCGAGGAGATTCGCCTGCTGACCGAGGCCGTCGCCAAAGAAGATACGCTGGCCTACGACGAGCCGGCGGATTGGTTCTTTCCCGCGCGCCATGTTCTCGGTGCCGCGCTCCTGAAGAACGGCAAGGCCGCGCAGGCGGAGGTCGTTTACCGCGAGGATTTGCGTCGCAATCCGAAGAACGGCTGGGCGCTGTTCGGCCTTTCGCAGGCGCTGCGCGCGCAAAAGAAGACGAAAGAGGCGACCGAGACCCAGCAAGCCTTTCAAAAGGCCTGGCAGCGCGCCGACACCAAGCCGACCAGCTCCGCGTTCTAACCCGAACCAGGGCTGGAGCGACCGCGCGAGCCGTGGGTGTCCCGGACAGGCATAAGGTTGTCCGGGACAGGGGGCGCGCGGCGCGAATCGGGGCATTTCTCGATGGATGCGGTTGGCCCAGGGTTGGCAATGCCTCGGGACAGACCTTGGCGCGCGGAGCTCCGGATCCCGCGGGCGCAAGGTCGCAGATCAGGATGATGGGTTACCGCAAGGTATGAGTGGGAGGTAACAGCCGTCCGCGTGCCCGAGAAGGCAGGGAACCAACGCCCAACGGCGTCCAGCTATCGGGAACGACACGTGGCCGGTGACGGGAAGCGCTGTGGGCGCGGACCGGTGGCCGAAGTCCTCGTTGGGGAAGCAGCAAAATCTGCTCGCATCCACCGGAACTTTTCCTACCCTCATTTTTATCTGGCAGAGAGAGGGCCAGAAGAAGCACGTCTGAGATTGCGCGGAGCGCGCGATCACGCACCCGTTTGTACCCGGCCCCCCGCTGTCTCCTCATGCGAGCTCCAGTTGCGCTTCACACGAGAACCAAGGACACGCACCTAGCTAGGGAGTGACTTGCGGTCCGAGGTAAATGCCGCCGCTTGCCTCGAGCATGTGCCCCGTGATCCATCGGGCATCGTTCGAGGCGAGAAAGGCGACGGCATCGGCGATGTCGTCGGCTTGGCCAAGGCGGCCGAGCGCGGTCACGGACTTGAAGAAATCCTCCACGCCCGGCGCCTTGAACAAGGCTTCGTTCACGTCGGTTGCGGTGGCGCCCGGTGCGATGGTGTTCACGGTGATGCCGCGTGCCCCGAGCGCATTGGCCAAGGTTCGACCCATGATGTCGAGTGCGCCCTTGGTCATGGCAAACGAGGTTTGAGAGGCCACGGCAATCCGCGTACATACCGAGGACACGTTGATGATGCGCCCGCCGTCACGCATCCTCGGCAGCGCGCGTTGAATGATGAAGTACGGCGCCTTCACGTTGACGGCGAAGAGCCGGTCGAACGCCTGGGGGCTGTCCGCCTCGATGGGGCCCGCGGGCGCCGCGGCCGCGTTGTTGACCAAGATGTCCAGAGGCTCGCCGCGCAGGCCTTCGTCCAATCCGATGAAGAGCGCGTCGACGTCGCCGTGCATGCCGAACTCCGCGCGGATCGAGAAGGCGTGCCCGCCGGCCTCCTCGATGGCGCGCACGGTTTCCTTCGCCGCCGCCTCGTTGCTACCGTAGTGTACGGCGACCGTGGCGCCGTCCCTCGCCAACCGTATGGCAATGGCTCGTCCAATCCCCCTCGAGGCTCCCGTAACCAGCGCTGTTTTGTTCATGTTAGTAACTAACACATTGGTAGCACGTAACGTATGAAGCGCAAGCTGCCCAGCCTCCGCGAGCGTCAGCGCCTGGAAACGCGGCGTCTCGTGCAGAAACACGCCACCCGCCTCTTTCTCGCGCGCGGCTACGACGAGACCACGGTGAACGACGTCGCCGAAGCTGCAGGCGTCTCGTCGATGACCGTCTATCGCCACTTCCCCACGAAGGAAGATCTCGTGCTCCGGGACGAGTACAACGAGCGGGTCGGCGAGCGCATCGCATCGCGTCCCAAAAGCGAACCCCTGGTGCAGCGCATCGGTCGCACCCTCATCGAGGACATCGGCCCGATGGTGGGCGCGGGTGCACCCGGTGGCAAAGAACTCCTGCTCGCGCGCGTTCGCCTCGTGATGGAAACACCTGCGCTGCGTGCACGCCAATGGGAAGGCCAATACGCCATTCAAAAGGCCATCGTCGAAGCATTGCGCGACGAATCGAACGATCCCGATTGGGAATTCCGTCTCTGGGTCGCCAGTGGCGCCTGCTGCGCGGCCATGCGCGCCGCGGTCATGCGCTGGGCCGAACAAGACGGCCGCCCTGACCTTTCGCGCCTCGTCGCCGACGCATTGGCCATCGCCTTCGAGGGGCAGTTCCCCTAGGTGCGATTCGGAACGCCCTGCCGAGGCGCCAGCCAGTGCACCGCGCCGGCGGCCGTGACGATGTCCACGGCATCGTCGAGTTCCCAGGGTTCGTCGTCCAAGTGGGCCCAGTGACCGAGTCCGTGAATGCGCACCCGTTGGACGCGGCTCGTTTCGAAGGCGGGAAGCTCGAGGTCCTCCTCCTTTTCCGCCCGGCGCAGGGCCTCGATGATGGCCCCCTTCTCGTCACGACGAATCCGCACCAAATCGAGGCGCCCGTCGTCGAGCTTCGCCTCGGCGGCCAGCGCGAGGGCCGGCCCCAGACTGCGCGCGTTCATCACCGCCACCAGCACATAGTCGCCAGAGAGATCGCGCCCGTCGGCCTCCACCGCGTAGCGGTGCGCGGGATACGTCTCCAAGGCGTCGGCAATCAAGGTGAAGGCGCGACTGGCCTTCTTGTGGCGATCACTCGCTTTGTTTCCGAGCACGTGGCCGAGAAACCCCGCGCTGAATCCTTCGACGAAATACGATTCCCTCGAACCCGTGCGAAGTACACCCAAATCGATGCGCCTCTTCGCCGCAGCGGCCAATCCGGCGATGGCCGCCATCGGCTCGAGATCGAGCCCGAGCGAGCGGGCGACGTTGTTGACGGTGCCCATGGGCACGATGGCCATGGGCAGTTCGGTGCGTGCGAGGCGTTTGGCCACGGTGGCCACGGTGCCGTCACCTCCCGCAACGATGACGACGTCCGCATGCTCGGACAAGTTCGGATCGAGGTGCTCTTCGGAGACGCGAAACGGCACCGTCCACCCAATGCGCTCGAGCGCCGAAACGAGTTCCACCTCGGACGTGGCACCGCCGGCCGCTGAATTGTAGAGCAGTGCCGCTCTCATGGTGGCGTGCCTCGTCATGCACGGCGCGGGATGCACGGCGTGGACCTGGTCTTGGCCCCATCCATGCACCGCACGTGCGGATGCGCATCCTCGTGACCAATGATGATGGGATTTACAGCCCCGGCCTGGTCGCACTGGCCGAGGCCGCGTCGGAATTCGGACAGGTGCGGATTGTCGCGCCCGATGTCGAGCAATCGTCGATGGCCCATGCCGTGACGTCGTCGCGACCGCTCTCGCAACGGCTCGCCAAAGTGGGGCAATTCGATGCATTCCGCGTCAATGGCACGCCGGCCGATTGCGTGGCCCTCGGCAGCCACATCTGGGGAAAAGTCGATTTGGTTCTGTCCGGCGTGAACATCGGACTCAATGTCGGCAATTCGATGTGGCATTCGGGCACGCTTGCGGCAGCCAAGCAAGCCTCGCTTCTCGGCATGCGCGGCGTGGCGCTGAGCGCGTCGGAAACGGAGGACGATTACGCGATTTTGCGGCCGCACATCGCCCGCGTCATCGCGCAGCTCCTCGAGCTACCCAAGCTCTGTTTGGTCAATGTGAACTTCCCACCCCATCCGCGCGGGGTGCAATTCACGCGACAATCGGTGCGGCATTACGACGGCCACATCGTGCCCGCGCAAGATCCCCACGGCCGCGACATATTCTGGTTCGCCGTGAAACCCATCGAATCCCCCGAACCGGGCACCGATCGCTGGGCCATCGAGCACGATTGGATCTCGATCACCCCCTTGCGCCTCGACCTCACGGACCAAACCGCGCTCGAGGAGCTTCTGCAGCATCGATGAGGCTCAATAGAACAGCGTCGTGAACGTGAAGGTGAACGGCCCAATGTCGACCGGCGCCTTCGTGCCCCCGTCTCCTTGGAAGACCGCAGGGGTCGAGCACGAGCCTTTGCCTTTGAGCAGGTGCGGGTTGAACGACATGCCCGCGTCGTAGGTCGGCGGCGCGGGGACGTTGCTCGCGACGTCGACGCTGCATACGGCGCGTGCCCAGCGATCTTGGCCCGCATCGACGGTCATCTCGGCGGCGAACGTTCCGGTTTGCCCGGCCTCGATCTTCCGTACGAACATGGCCACGAGCACCTTCCCATCGAGCGGCGCAAAGCCGACGGATCGGGCCGAGTACACGCAGGCTTGCGAACTGTCGCCGAGTTTGGCGTCGAGCCCCCCGGACAGCTGCACGTTCAACCGGCATTCGTCGCCGTTCGAACTTCCGCCGGAGTTGTCGCTCGACGAGCAACCGACCAAAAGGAGCGTGGCCCCCACCCAGATGGATCGCATGGAATGCCGCATCGAAAACCAGGAAGAGCACGCCCCGTGCCGCACCGGTCCCAGCCTTTAATCGAGGACAATCGTCGCGTGGCCCAAAGCGCCGCGCACGGCGGTTCGCGCGAAGGACCTTGACGTGTGGAACGTCTCACGTAGCACTTGAGGTATCATGAGACGCGACAGCCGCCTTTCCGTGGCACTTCATGTTCTCCTGCACATGGGCGAGATGGGCGGCGTCCATACCTCGGAGACACTCGGCCCCATGATGGGCATGAACCCCGTCGTCTTGCGAAGGACCATGGCGGGGCTCCGCGAGGCGGGCATCGTTCACTCCGAGAAGGGGCACGGCGGCGGTTGGTCGCTTGCGCGCGGATTGGATTCGGTGACCCTGGGAGAGGTCTACGACGCGCTGGGCACCCCCACCGTGTTCAGTATCGGCCACCGCGTCGAAAGCCCGGGTTGCCTGGTGGAGCAGGCCGTCAATCGCGCGTTGGGTGGAGCTCTGGCGGACGCCGAGGCCATACTTCTCACGCGCCTTCGGGGAATCTCCGTGGCCGACATTGCCTCCGACGTGCGCCGCAAAGGGTGGCATCTGGGTAAGAAAGGCGCCAAAGCCCACGGGTGAAATCTACGCAAGGCAACCTAGGGGTGCACGGGCGCCAACCCGGCGATGCGGTATGATTGGATCATGCAACAAAGCAAATGGCTTATCGGGGGGCTTATGCTCATGGCCGCGAGCGGGTGTGCATCATCGTCACCGGCGCCATCGAAGGGGCCCGAGCCCGCAGCGGCGAATCTCGTTTTGTGGACCGGCGGAACGCACGCCTTCACCGCCTCGGTCGAAGACGACAACATCATCGGCTCGCGTATCAGTCTGCACCGCGCCTCGGCGGCCTCGCCCGACTCCACGGAGTTCTCGGAAGGCCCCGGCTTTCAAGGCAGCGCGTACGACGTTCCGGTGAATGTCTCGTTCTCCGGGGCGAGTGCCCGCGGCATCTTCGGCAGCGGCCCGCTCAATTTGGACGTCATCGAAAACCCCCACGGCGTGATGCGCATTCAGGGCATCGTCGGCACCGCCCAAACGAGCTTCGAGGTCGGGGCCAATCATTTGAGCGGATACGTCGGGCGGTGCACCTACGACATGAAGCGCAGCACCGCACCGTTCCGCTACGAGGGGCTTCGCAGCTGCGGCTACGGTTCGGCGCGCACCCGCATCGAGATCACGAACCCTATTTTGCAATGGACGCCCATCGAGACCGCCACGCTGCTAAGCCTCGCACTGGCCCACTGACCTCGGGTCTGGCGCCAAATGGCCAGTAGGTGCTCGCGGACTTCTCGCCGCCGACGTGCTAGGAGCGGCAGTCCGTGTCCAACTCATCCCCCATCCGTCCGCTTGCCGTGCTCGTTGGTGTCCAGCTGCCGGGCGTTTCCGACGTCGATCATACCGCCGATCTCGCCGAGCTCGGACGGTTGGTTCACACGCTTGGTTACGAAGTAGCCGCAACCGTCTCCCAAAAACGAGACGCACTTGCGGCCGCGGCCGTTCTTGGCGAGGGCAAGCTGAAAGAGCTTGCGGACCTCACCGGCGGCCAGGGGTACATTCCCTCGGCCGCGAAGGAACGGAAATCGAAGGCTCGCGATCGCTGGAAGGCGAACGACGCCGTGGACGATGCCTTCGAGGCCGAGACGGATGCCGACGAAGCCTTCGGTGAGGAGGAGACGCGCAAGCCCACGGTGGTGATCGTCGATCACGACATCACCCCGAGCCAGGCGAGAAATCTCGAGAAGGCCACGGGCGCCGAGGTGCTCGATCGCACGGGCGTCATCGTCGACATTTTTCACCGCCACGCCCACAGCCGCGAGGCGCGCCTGCAGGTGGAAATTGCGCGCCTCAACTACGTCGTGCCGCGCATGCGCGAGTCGACGGGATCCAAAGAGCGACAGCGCGGCCGGGGAACCGGCGAGGCGGCCCTGGAGCTCGATCGCCGCAAGGTGCGCGACCGCATCGCCGAACTGCGCGAAGAGCTCGCGGCGATTCAAAAGCAGCAGGCGAATCGGCGCGTCGCGCGAAAGGATCAACTTCGCGTCGCCCTCGTGGGGTACACGAATGCAGGGAAATCCTCGTTGATGCGGGCCCTCACCGGCAGCAACGTGCTGGTGGCCGACAAGCTCTTTGCCACGCTCGACACCACGGTTCGTGCCCTTTCTCCGGCCACGAAACCGCGTCTTTTGGTGTCCGACACCGTCGGCTTCATCAAGAAGCTACCGCACGATCTGGTCGCGTCCTTTCGCTCCACGCTGGATGAAGCCCTCGAAGCCTCCCTCCTGCTCTACGTCGTGGATGCATCGGATCCCACCTACGAGGCGCAGCTCGAGGTCACCGAAAGCGTGCTCGCCGAAATTGGCGCCGACGTGGTGCCGCGCATGCTCCTCCTCAACAAGATCGATCGGCTCGACGAAGAGGGCCGCCAACGGGTCATCCGCCGTCATCGCGGCGCCATTGCGCTCTCCGCCCACGATCCAAAGGACGTCGAGGCGCTCCGGCAGACGATCATCGATCACTTCGAGCTTTCGATGATCGACGAAGAATTGATCGTTCCGTACGCCAAACAATCGCGCATCTCCGAAATCTACGAGTACGCACGGGTGATCTCCGAGGACTACGACGAAAGCGGTGCTCGCCTCCGCGTGCGAGCACTCCCTGCCGCTCTCGCCCGCCTCCGCCGTGTCTTTGCTGCTTAGACGTCGCGGAACGTTACTCGAAGATCACATTTCCACCCGCAAGACCTTGCGGATCGAGACCGGCAGCGCCCGCGCGAACCGAAACGCGGACCTTCCAACCGCCGTCGATCTCGACGGTTCTTTCCTCGGTGAGGTCGAACCGCAAACCACCATTGCCGGCGGCGAGGCTACCGAGGACGCTCGCAGGCACCTTGCCCGCGCCGCTCTCCACCGGGTAGGTGCAGGCAACGTTGCTCATATCGCCGCGGGCGCTGCCTCCAAGGACGAGTTTCACGGTCCCGAAGGCTGCGCCCTCCCGCGTCCACGTCACGTCGAGATCCTTCGAGCGAGGGATGCGCACGTCTTTGCCACCTGTTTGCCCCGGTACACTCACCGTGATCATGGATGGCGCCTTCAACGTGGTTTCGAACGCGGGGACTCCGGCCGGATCGCCGGAAGCCTTGATGAAGATGTCCTCGCCGCCCGACCAAATCGAGCCTGACTCCGTGAGTCCGCCGCGGATCGGATCCAAGACGAGAACCTTGTCGCTGTTGGAGCGGCGGATTTCGATGGTGCCTGCGTTGGCCGGGACCGGCACCGGGGTGGGCCGTGCGAAGTCCTCCTGCGTAAACGGCTGGCAGCGCGAGATGATGCAGCTGCCCTCCGTGGTGGTTTCGCAATGGGCCTCGACGGCGTCCGTCCAACCACCCGCGTAGAAGTTGGCCGAGGCTTCGTGCGACGAGCCCATATCGGTATTCTTGTTGTAAATGTGGATTTCCCCGCCCTTGGCGCCACCGGCCACGGGTTGGTCGCTTTTGCCGGACGAATCATCCGCGCACGCTGCGACGGTCCCTGCCAGAGCTGCGCACGACATGGTCCAAGCGAAGCGATGTTCAATCTTCATAATAACCCTCCATGCATCGACGAAAGGTCTCCGTCGAGGCTCGCAAGGTTCAATGTTCGGGACGAAGCGCCCGGATCATATTTTCGTCCAAGCGATGACGGCGTTTCGTCGTGCCCAATGACCGAGAAGGCGTGCTTCTCACGGGTTCACCCTACTGGCCTCGCGCGCCAGTCGGGGTCTTCCGAAAGCATGCTGGACCGTTCGTGAACGATTTTTTTTCTCGAACCGGGTCACCTTTCGTGCGCGCCCGTCGTCAGGTCATCGCAGGGACGATCGAAGCCTCTGCAGGAGAGAGACCATGCTGAGCAAAGTGGCGTATGTGACCTTGTTCGTGAACGATCAGGACAAGGCGCTCGATTTCTATACGAACGTTCTCGGTTTCGAGAAGCGTGCGGACAATCCGCTGCCCACGGGCACACGATTTTTGACCGTGGGCCTCGCGGGGCAGGAACTCCAGGTCGTTTTGTGGCCCGGCACCCACGGGAATGCCAAGCCGGCGCCGGGGCTCGTTCCGGGGGCGTGCATCTTCGAAACGAGCGACTGCCGCGCGGCCTTCGAAACGCTGAAAGCGCGCGGCGTCGAGTTCGAGACACCGCAGATCATCGAGCAACCCGTTGCCTTGGTCGCCATTTTTCGAGACCCCGACGGCAACCGCCTCATGCTGCGCGAAAATCGTAAGCCCTGATCGGGTGACGGTCCTCGTGTAGCCTCGAGGCCATGAAGTTACCGCCGCTGCGCTTGCTCCTCCTTTTTGCCATTGGCGCCTTCGTCGCGCCTTTTGGGGATCACGGTCACGTGGCGAGCGGCACGACGCAGTATTTTCCCACGTCGACGCCCTTCATCTGGGATGGCCCGTTTTGGTTTCCCATTTTGGTGGGCCTCGCGACGGCGGCCAACGCCGAGCTGCGCCTGCATTTGCCCGCGCCGCGTGCGACGCTCACCGTCGGCGACGGCGTCGCCGGCATTGCCGCGGTCATGGGCCTTTATGCGCTGACCGCGTTGTTGCGCCATCAGCCGTTGGTCCCGAGCACGCTCGTCGTCGTAGCCCTGGCCGTGTTGGCGTGGCATCGATTCGGGGACAAGCCGGCGTTGGTTTGCGCCGTGGCGACCGCCGTGGGCGGCGTGGCCGTGGAGGCGGCACTCGTCGCGGCGGGCGTCTTTCGCTATGCCGACGACATCGACATCTTGCTGGGCGTCGCGCCATGGCTGCCCGCGCTGTACTTCGTATTCGGCATCGTCTCGGCGCAGCTCGGGGAAATCGCCGCGAAAGTCTGATAAGACGCGATGATGTCGGTATCTCGTCGCGACCTTCTTCGTTGGCAATTCGATTTGACATGGCAATTGTTCGAATTTCATTTGGACCGGCTGACCCCGGAAGATTTTCTCTGGGAGCCCGCCGCCCACATTTGGACGGTGCGCCCCGGTTTCCAACCTGAGGCTCCGTGGGTCCCCGATTGGGCCGAAACCGAGCTGGATCCCATTCCGGTCCCCACGATTGCGTGGCTTACCTGGCACATCGGTTGGTGGTGGAGCGTGACCCTCGACCACGCGCAAAAGCGCCCTCCGCGCGCCCGCGAGGCGATTGGCTGGCCGGGAGATGGCCCCGGGAGCCTTCGATGGTTGCGCGACCTTCGCACCGAGTGGCTCGAGGTGTTGGCGCGCCTTACCGACGCGGATCTCGATGGCGTTGCACCCTTTCCGTGGCCCAATTCGGAGCAAACGGTCGCGCACATGGTTGCTTGGGTGAATGCCGAATTGATGAAGAACGCGAGCGAGATTGGTCAACTGCGCCTGCTTCGCGCCGCCGGGTGAGAGGTCGCGGCACGACTTCTGCCTAAGGGGCGTTCATGGTGCCCCGCTTCCTTATTCTCATGGCCGCAATCGGTTGGCTGAGCGGCTGCGAGATGTACCGCTACCGCGGTCAGCTGAATCAAGGCGGTGTGACCGTCGTCGATGGGCCCGCGGGAGGGCACCCGCGCTCCGAGCCGGAGAGGTACGCCGAGCCCGTGGTCGTGCAGCAGGTCGTCTTCGTGAACGGATCCATGCGCGAGGTGCCAAATGCGCCGCCGCTGGCGCCTTCCAGGCGCGATCGGGTGCCCGACGACGACGACGAGGCCCCGCCGTTCGACGCGGCCAAAGCCCGCACGGCGTTGGCCGCCATCGATCTCGCATCGTGCCGCGCCGCCGGCGCCCCCCGCGGGTACGGTCATGCCACCGCGACCTTCAACCCGGCAGGGAACATCTCCAAAGTCGTCCTCGACACCCCCTCGAACCTCACCGCCAGCGCCGTGTCGTGCATCGGCTACGCCTTGGGAACGGCCACCGTGCCCGTGTTTCGCGGAAGCCTCATCACCGTCGGCACCAGCTGGTTCGTTCCCTAGCGCCAGTCCGTTCACTGTGGTGTAACCCGTCCTTCACGGATGTCGCAAAGCCCCGCTTCCGCCAACCACGAAGCCCGGTGACGTAAATGGCTTTGTCGCGTTGCGACAGTCCGGCCATTCGTCTTTTGAAACATGTAATTGAATCAAGTGAATATGGCTTGCATTCGACCGGGGCAATCCATTCATATTGCGCGGTCACTGGTGCAGGTAAATCGATTGTTCGTTACGAGAGATTCGAACCGCATTGGAGGAGCCATGTTCAAAAAGTGGAGTGCTGCCCTCGTACTCGGTGTGGCGACGGCATCCTTTGGCATCACGGCATCGGCGGAAGAGTCGAATACGCTTTTGGAAGACGCTTTTCTGGGTACGTGGACCTTCCAAACGGGAAGCCAAGTCACCTCCCCCTGTCTTTCGAGTGCCTTCGATCTCACCGGCAAAGCGGGTGAAGTCACCGCAGGGAGCGCCGCCGGCGAAATCGTGGTCACCGTCCAAGGATGCAAGATCCCATTCGTCGAGACGGATGCCACGCACGCCAAACTCAAGCAACGCACCCAGTGCGAACTCTCCGACGGCAGCACCACGTACAATGTGGACGTGACCGGGGCCAATGCATCCATCGATGCCAGCGGTGTGCTGCACGCAGATGCCACCGGCACCGCGAACATCTTCTGCAGCATCAAATTGACCGGTACGGCGACCAAGTAACCGACGCCGAGGACCCAGGGACGGGGAGGGTCGCGTGTCCAACGACGGACATGATTCGTCGACGTGTGATCGCGGCCTTCTCGATCCTCCTGTCCGCGTGCCTGGGGTGCGGTTCCTCATCGCCCCCCGTTTCTTCGCCGCGAGTGCCCTGCCTTTCGGGCGACGTTCCCCGCACGGGGCGTCCCGCCGCGGACGAGATGTTCGCGTTCCTTCGTCGAGAGTGGGCCCGCGCGCAGTCGCCATCCGTCGTGGGTGCACACATCCTGGAAACGATCCCGTCGTTGTTTCCGGATGGCCGTGATCTCCTCCCCGAGCCTTCGTGCAGCCCGGACTTCCGCCTCGCGATGAGGGATGGGACCTTCGGCCACGGAGAGGTGGTCTTCTCGCGGATGCTGATCGCGCGTTTGCTTGCGGTGGGGGCCATCGACGAGACGACGGACACCATGGCTGCATACTTCATGCGCCTCGTCGATCTCAATCCCGATCAGCTCACGCCGTATCGACCTTCGCCCGACGAGGAGGGGCCCAATCCGCCGAAATCCGTGATTCGGTATCTGGCGCTCGATCGACTCGTGCACTCGAGTTTTTCGCGTGTGCCTGAAGCAAGAGCCTTCCTTCGAAAGCTCGTATACGCTCCCCGAGACGATCGCGAAGCGCTCATCGTTGCGCGCGTGGCGTACGGCGTCGTCGAGAGTCCTCGTTGGAACGAGTCATCCCCCGAAGCACGAAATCTCCTTCGCGCCTGGATTCCGGACGTCCGCCGACGGCTGAACGTGCCACGCGACGGGCGCACCAGCGGCGTGGATGCCATTTCGTTCGAGCTCGTGATGCATCACCTCGAGTCGATGCGGGTATTGGGATCTCACCTCCACGCCGATCCCGCGGCCCGCGCTCTCATGACCGAGATTGTCGGGAGGCGGGGCGACTATCCATTGACGAAAGGGCTCTCGGAGCGCTCCTTCGATCTGGCCGTCGTGGCGAGCGGCGCCCTCTATGCGCTGGATGTGCCTCGGCACCCGCTGTACCCCGGGCGCGCTCCGCCGCCGACGCGTACCGTGTTCTCAGCCACGAAGGATCTCGTTCCACCCGAGTATGAATCGGTGGGCACGGATGCGGGCCGCCAGCGAATGCGCGAGCTCGATGGCGAGCTGGAAGACCTTCGCCTGACGTATACTCGATGCGCGGTTCTTCGGGAGCAGGCGCATTGGGTGCCGGACGTCGATGCAGAAACTCGATTTCGCGACATGTCGTCGGAAATCTTTGCTTGGGACGGCTCGGTCCTTTCGACCGGCGAGACAGAATGTCGAATTCGTTCGGCCGCGGACATTCGTGGGGCGGGTGACGACGAGCGCATCGCCATGCTCGTACGTGTCCTGGAAACCACCGACACGTTCCAGATGCAGGATGCCGCCATCGCGGCCGTGTTGCGACACCCCGAATGGATCGCGCGGTCCAAGGAGCTGCGTCACTGGTTTTACCAGGTCGCCACGCGAACCGGGGTTCCCAATAGCACGGTCGGCGAATCGTGGCTCGCCGTCCACCCCGTGTTCGATGTGCTCCTCTCCTTTCTTGCCGACCGCGGCGAGTTCGCCAAGGGGCGGGCCATTCTCATCGCCTTCATGGCAACGATTCGAGAAGCTGCGAAACATGCGGAGACGTACACGAGCATCTACCCGTACGAGGTGGCCATTCTGAGGCTCTATTCCGTGGCCAGGTATGCGGTCGCGTTTGGCCTCCGGGGTGAGGCCGCCGCCCTCGTGGCGAGTCTTCCCGAGGGCGCTACGTATCAAAAATACGGCCCCGCGCAGCGCATGGCGTCGACGATGATCGAACTATCTGCGAACTAGGTTTCAGCGGCCGCCGGTCACGTCCACGATGGCGCCCGTCGTGTACGATGCGGCCGGGGAGGCGAGCCACACGATGGCCTCGGCCACCTCGTCGGCGGTGCCTGCGCGCTGCATGGGCAAATGGGGCGCGAGACGCTCGGCGCGGGCAGGATCGCCTCCGCTGGCGTGAATGTCCGTCAGGATGATCCCCGGACGCACGGCGTTCACGCGGATGCCCTCGGCGGCAACCTCGCGCGCAAGTCCGAGGGTGAACGTGTCGATGGCCCCCTTCGCGGCGGCATAATCGACGTACTCGCCGGGCGAGCCGAGACGTGCGGCGGCCGAGGACACGTTGACGATGCACCCTCCCGTGCCGCCGTAGCGCGTGGACATGCGTCGGATGGCTTCGCGTGCGCAGAGGAAGCTTCCGACCACGTTCATGGAGAACATGCGCAAAAGCCGCTCTTCATCCATGGCGTCGACCCGGCATTGCCGATCGACGACGCCCGCGTTGTTCACGAGCACCGTGACCGCTCCGAGCTCGGCATCCACCGTCTCGAAGAGGCGGCGCACCTCGTCCTGCCGGCTCACGTCGGCCCGAACCGCAAGGGCCTCCACGCCGAGCGCGGTCAGCTCGGAGGTCACGCGTGCGGCGGCGCCTTCATCGCGTGCGAAGTTGACCGCCACGGCGTAGCCACGTGCAGCAGCACACCGCGCGGTGGCCGCACCAATGCCGCGGCTGGCGCCCGTGATGATCATCACCTGCTTCGTGGTCATGGGTACGGCTCTAGCCCGAGCGGCCTGCTTGTCAACCGCGCGCGAGGCGCGCCGCGATTCCGTCGAGCACGCACTCGAGGCCCGCGTCGAAGACCGCGTCGGGCGACGGGTGCGTGGCCTCCTGCACGATCCTGGCAAGCATGGGAAATTGCCCGGTGGCGATTTGGCGCAGGACGTACGGGCCGTTTGCGGTTTGCCATGCGGCTTTGTCCATCCCGGTTTCCAGCTCCGCCCGCAGCTCGGTGGCCTCGCTGCGGATGGCCCCGATCACGTAGGCGTGGACGGTGCGGAAGGCCTGAAGCGCGTCGTCGATGTTTGCCAATGTGCTCAATGTGGCAAGTGAGGTTTCGAGGTAACGAAGCGCATGGGGCCCCAGATTCGGACGGCCGCCCAAGAGATCGACGAACCACGGATGCTGTCGGGTGGCTTGGCGCGTGCGATGCGCCATGCCTCGCAGGGCTTCGCGCCAATCCCCCTCGATGGGCCCCACGGAGAGGATCTCTCCGTAAACGGCATCCACCATGAGCTCGAGCAACTCCTCTTTGGTCGAGAGGTAGCCGTACAAGCGCATCGGCCCCGCCTCGAGCGCCGCACCGACTTTGCGCAGCGACACGGAGACGAGTCCCTCCGCATCCGCGATGCCCATGGCCGCGCGAACGATGCGTTCGCGACTCAGTGGACCCGGCGTCGGCCGCGGCGCGGGCTCGGGGCGGTCCCAGATCGGGGTGGACTTCGTTCGCTCGCTCATCTCCTTCGTCTTTGCGCTCAACCCAGGAGCGTTGACAATACGCCAACTTGGACCAATACGGTGTATCGATAGATACAGTGTATCGGAGGTCCCATGGAAACGATTGAAACGTCGGTGGTCGTGGTAGGTGGCGGGCTGGTCGGCTCGTCTTCCGCGCTTTTTCTCGCATGGCGCGGCGTTCCAACCGTGCTCATCGAACGGTACCCGGGCAGCTCGCCGCATCCGCGCGCCGTCGGTTACCGGTCGCGAACGCTCGAGCTGTATCGAGCGGTCGGGCTCGGTTCCGTCATCCCGCAGACGCCGCCGAACATGGTGTTGCGGCGCGCGCGGGTCGAGAGCCTCGCCGGGAAATGGATCCAAGAGGAGGCGCCCTGGTCGCCGCCCGAGAAGGACGAGGCGAAGGCCATCGAGCATTCACCCTGTCTGGGGGCAGCCATTGCGCAAGATCGTCTCGAGCCCATCCTGCGCGACAAGGCCATCGAGCTCGGTGCGGACGTGCGGCTTCAAACCGAGATGACGGCCTTCGAGCAAGACGCCGAGGGCGTGACCGTCCACGTGCGCGGGCCCGATGGGCGCGAGTACGCCGTGCGCGCGGCGTACCTGATCGCCGCCGACGGTCATCGCAGCCCGATCCGCGAGGCCTTGGGCATCGGCCGCACGGGGCGCGGCTTCATGCGGACCGCGCGCAGTGTTCTCTTTCGCGCCCCGCTCGACGAGTACCTCCGCAGCGGTGTTTCGCAGTTCAACATCGAGCAGCCCGACCTGAGCGCGTTCCTCACCACCTATCGCGACGGCCGCTGGGTGCTCATCTTTTCCGACGATCGCGAGCGGGACGACGCGGGGCTGCGCGATGCGATTGCCAAGGCCACGGGGCGTCCCGATCTGCCGATCGAGATCCTCACCACGGGCCGGTGGGAGTTGAGCGCCCTCATCGCGGACTCGTTCCGCTCGGGTCGCGTCTTTCTCGCCGGCGATGCCGCGCACACGCTGCCGCCCAACCGCGGTGGCTATGGCGCGAACACCGGCATCGAGGATGCGCACAACCTCGCGTGGAAGCTGTCCTCCGTTCTCTCGGGGGTCTCGACTCCGGCATTGCTCGACACCTACGACGCCGAGCGGCGCCCCATCGCATGGCTGCGCCACGATCAGATCTTCGCGCGTTCCGACTTCAAGGCGTTCGCCACGACCGAGGCGCCGCATGGGCCCGTCTTCGACGATGCTGCCATGGAGCTCGGCCAATTGTACCGATCGCACGCGGTGATCGGCGCCGGCGCGGAGCTCGCGCCTGCACGGCGTCCCGAACAATGGGCGGGGCACCTGGCACGCGCGCACCGCACGCGTGGGTTCTGCGCGGCGGCCACGAAAAGGTGTCCACGCTCGATCTCTACCAGCATGGCTGGGTCCTCCTGACCGAAGATGCCCGATGGATCACCGCGGCCGCCCGCGTCGGTTCCTCCTTGGGCATCGAGGTGCAAGGCCTGCGCATCGGCACCGATGTGGAGCCATTGGATACAGAAGCCCTTCGAACAGCGTACGGTCTCTCGCCCGAGGGCGCATCGCTCATCCGACCCGATGGCTACGTGGCGTGGCGCTCCGCCGTGCGGCCCGACGATCCGGAGCGCGCGCTTCGCGATGCGCTTGCACGCGTAGCGTCGCACGCGACGCTCTCCTGAGTCGGGCAATCGAGATTTGACGTTCCGTTCGCGAAATCGTCACAGAGATTGACGCCAAAAGCCGGCACCGTGCGCCCAAACGCGTCGCCTGAGCTAAAACGCGCGGACGCAGGGAGATAGAGCGATGATTCGATTGGGTCGGGCGGTGGCCGGGCTTGTGGCCGGTTCGTTTCTCGTTGTGGGATGCACGGGCGATGACGGCGCCAACGGCGCACCCGGGCACGATGGCAAAGACGGCGCGAACGCCGGCAAGACGGACAAATGGGGCGTTTCGGAGAGCGATCCCCCCGGTCTGGTCGGTCGTGCGGTGTTGCCGGCGGCGACCTTCGCACCCGGCCCGCCGTCGGGTGAGATCACCGGCGGCTTCTGGCCTTCGCAGCCGGTTCAAGGGTTCTCGTCCTTGGTCGATCTCGGCGATGGGTCGTTTTATGCGCTGGTCGACAATGGCTTTGGTGGGATTGAAAACTCGGCCGACGCCATGTTGCGCATCTACCGCGTACGGCCCTCGTACAAGACCAGCTCCGGTGGGTCCGGCGGCGTGGACGTGCTCAGCTACATCGAGCTCCGCGATCCCGACAAAAAGGTGAAATTCACCATCGTCAACCAATTCACCTCGCGGCGTCTTCTCACCGGTGCCGACTTCGATCCGGAGTCGTTGCGCGTGGCCGCCGACGGCACTCTTTGGATCGGCGACGAATTCGGCCCATTTCTTTTGCACTTCGATTCATCGGGCAAGCTTCTCGATGCACCGTATTCGCTGCCCGATTTCGAGCGCCCGGGGCAGTTCGTTCGCTCGCCGCAGAATCCGTGGCTGGAGGAGGCTTCCGCCATTCGCGTGATGAATGCGGCGAAGGCCCACGGCCGCGCGCACGGTGTGACCAAGACGCCGGTGTTCTCTCCGTGGCACGTTCACGTGGTCGATGCCGACACCACGGGCAACCGTGGTTTCAACACGCAGCGCGACAATTTCGACAAGCCCAACACGCCGGGCGCCAATGGAAATACCGGGCTTCAAGCGGCCAACGACGAGATCGTTCGCTTGACCAAGAGCCCCGGCTCGTTTCCGAGCATCCAGGCTGCGGGCTACCCCGTGGTGACCTGGACGGTGAACGACGCTCCGCGCATGAAGGAGATGCTCGACCTAGGCGTCAATGGCATCATTTCCGATCGGCCCGATATCCTTTACAGCACGATTGCCGCGTATGACGCGAACAAAGACGGCAAACCGGGCGATTTGCTCGATGCCGACGGTTTGATCGATCGCTCGAAGGTCGATGCGCAAGCCCACCGCGGCGGGCGCGACCTGCGGCCGGAGAATACGATTCCGTCGTACGAGGTCGGCCTGGACAATCTGATCAGCACCTTGGAAATGGACTGCGGGCTCACCGCGGACAACGTCCCCGTGATGTACCACGATCGGGATTTCCGAGGCTCTCTCCCGGGCGAGCCGAAGAAGTCGCGCCGCAAGGGCGGGGCAGCATTGCCGGTTCACATCAAGGACGTGACCTTGGCGAGCATCCAGGACGTCTCGTCTCCGATTCTCAACGATGGGGTCATCCGCACGGGAACGCCGCAGACGAACGATCCCGCTCTCTCCCCGGTGGCGCGCGCATTCTGGGCACAAAGGCATCGCGGTGCCGACGAAATTTACATGATGCCGAGCCTGGCGCAGGTGTTCGAGTTCGTCGACTTTTACGTCGATTATTACAAGAACGGCGAAGGCAAATCGCACGCGGACGCCGCCAAACGCTGGAAGAACGCGGCACGGATTCGCTTCAACATCGAAACGAAGTTGGATCCGCGCCAGCCGGATACCACGAAGAGCCCGGGCGAGTTCGTGACCGCGATTGCGGGGCTCATCACCGAGCGCGGTCTCGAGGATCGCGCCGACATCCAGAGCTTCGATTTTCGCACCTTGCTGCAGGTGCAAGAGCGCTTTCCGTACATTCGGACGGTGTACCTGTTCGGCGATTTCTCGATTTGCCCGACGGGGAAGGACGCGGACGGAAAGTCGTATTGCGACGACGGGACGAACTTCCAGCCGCTCGACATCAACGCCCCCGTGACCGAGTCGCTCTCCGACGCGAACAACACGCCGTGGATGGCCGGGATGTACTGGCCATACCGCCGCACCACCCTGGACTATGCGGTTCGCTCGCAGACGAGCGGTGGCTTCGAAGGCCTCGCCGTCTCGCCCGATGGCAAAAAGCTCTATCCTTTGCTGGAGAAGCCGCTCACCGGTGCGCCGGCGGGCCAATTGCTCATCAGCGAATTCGATACCGCGACGCGAAGCTACACGGGGACGCAGTTCAAGTATCAATATGCCGAACGCGGGGAATCGATTGGCGAGTTCGTGCTCTTCGCGGACCGGAAGGGCATCATCATCGAACGCGACGGAACGCAGGGGGACGTCAATGGTTGGAAGCGTCTCTTCCAAGTCGAGTTGCCTGCGGCTTCCGGCGCGGCGGTGATCAAGACGGATCTCGTCAATCTGAATGCGATTCCGGACACGCTGCAGCTTTCGGCTGGAACCGCGCTCGCGGGGGATGTGGGACTCGGCAATCCGTTTTCGTTTCCATTCCAAACCATCGAGAGCGTCCTGGTGTTGGGACCGCGTCTTCTGGCGGTGACGAATGACAACAATTATCCTGGCAGCATCGGTCGCCACAAAGGTCTGGGCCTCCCGGATGACAACGAGTTCATCCTGGTGAAGCTCGATCACGATCTCTATTGAGTTCGTTGCGCAAACCGCGCAAACCGACCGGCAGCTAAATCATCCCCGTGACAATGCGCCTTGCTTTTCCAAGGCGCATTCCTATACCTCGACAATCGCGCCGGAGACGAGGCGTGCGCAGTGCCATTGGATAATTCACGGGGTGATCCATATGACGTATGCATCCGCTCTTGCCCGCCGTTCCGCCCGACCGGCCATGCTGTTGGCTTTGTTCGTGACCGCCGCGGGATGTGGCAGCGACGGCGCGGAGGACTCGAAGGCGACGGACTCGGCCATTGATGTTACCGGTGGCATCAGCATCGAACTGGGGACTCCGGCCAAACTGAAGGTGCTCAGCATCGGGCAGCTGCAAGTGAACGGCGAGGACGAGATCCACGCGCCCTTCGTGCGTGCGGCGAAGGTGTGGCTCAATCAGATTGCTCCCGCGAACAATTTGGATATCACCTACGTCGAGAGTCCCAATGGCATTACGGACTCCGTGCTCTCGAAATACAATATGATTCTGCAGCTCAATTACGTGCCCTGGGGCTGGAATCGAACGGCACAAGCTGCCTTCGAAAAGTACATCGCCGAAGGGCGGGGCGGCTGGGTGGGGCTGCACCATGCGGGCTTGTATGGCCCCGAGGTCCAGCCGGAGGGGGAACCGCTCTGGACGTGGTATGGCAAATTCGTCGGCGGGATCAATTATCAGAACTACATTGCCTCGTTCGCCGAGGCCACCGTTCGCATCGAAGACCGATCGCACCCCATTTTCAAGGGCGTACCCGCGCAATTCCAGGTGACCAAGGACGAATGGTATACTTGGGATAGGAGTCCGAGGCCCAACGTTCAGGTCCTCGCCAACGTGGACGAGAACTCGTACAAGCCGCCGTCGGACATCAAAATGGGCGGCGACCACCCCGTGGTGTGGAGCAACCCGAAGTACAAGGCCAAGAACGTGTACATCTTCATGGGCCACCATCCCAATTTGATGGAGAACACCGCGTACAAGACCCTGTTGAAGAACGCCATCGTCTGGGCCGGCACACCCAAGCGATGAATCGTCGTTCGTTCATCTTGTCGGGAGCCGGAGCGTTGACCATGGCCGCGTGCACGAAGTCCGAACACGCGACCGCCGCGCTCCCGACGGATGGACGGATTCGTAGCGGCGGTGCCCGCATGATCGAGATCGAGGGCGGGTACCGCGTCTGGACCAAAAAGGTGGGCGATGCGCCCATCAAGCTTCTTCTGTTGCACGGAGGTCCCGGCGTCGATCACAGCTACTTCGAATGCTTCGAGGACTTCCTCCCGCAGAACGGAATCGAGTTTTACTATTACGACCAACTCGATTCGACGTACTCCGACAAACCCAACGATCCAAAGCTCTGGACCGTGGAGCGTTTTCGCGAGGAGGTGGAGGCTGTCCGCAAGGGGCTCGGGCTAGAGCAGTTCTATCTGCTCGGGCACTCCTGGGGCGGCATCCTGGCCATCGAATACGCCCTGGCGTACCAGGAGCATTTGAAGGGGCTCATCATTTCGAACATGCCGCCCGGGGTTCGGTCGGCGGAGGCGTATGCGCGCACCTTGCGGGCCGAGTTACCCCAGGAGACGCAGGCCACCCTCGAGAAGTACGAACGCGAAGGGAAGTTCGACGCTCCGGAATACTCACAAATCATGATGGATGTATTCTACACGCGCCATCTGTGCCGGTTGCCCCGCCCGTGGCCCGAGCCCATGGAGCGCATCTTTCGCCACTTCAACCGGGACATTTACAATTACATGCAGGGCCCGAACGTCATGCACGTCACCGGGACCTTGAAGGATTGGGACCGCTGGGCCGACGTTCCGCGCATCCGCACGCGGACGCTGACCATTGGCGCGAAGTACGATGAGGTGCCTCCCGAAGACATGAGGAAAATGGCTACCCTCATGCCCAATGCGCGCGCTTGGATCTCGGACAAAGGCGCCCATATGACCATGTACGACGATCAGCTGGCGTACGTCCGCACGCTCATCGACTTCCTGAAGTCCAGCTGAGAGTGGCGCACAATGGTAAAATCATTGTGCCCACCTCGACGAGGTTCTGGCCATCCTTGGAGATATGCGCTCATTCCGTTGGGGCTTATGGAGTTATGGCACTTGTGCTGGCGCGATCCTCGCGCTCGTGGCGTTCGTCGCTTGCAGCGACGACAACGATACGCAACCGGACAAGCCTCCCTCGGGTGGCGATGCCGCCTTGGATCAAAGCACCACACCGTTGCCGGACACCGGCCCCGCCGACAGCGGCTCGGTCGAGGGCGGGACGTGCGATCTCGATCAAAAGACGGCAGATGGTGGCCAATGTGATCTTCGCAAGACGCACGTGAGGTACGCCCACTTCGCCGCCCCGAGTTGCGAGGTCATCACACGGGGGCAGTTTTGCGATCGCATCGTGTTCCAGGTCTCTGCGGATGCAGGCGCCCAGGTTTCGGCCATTGCGCCGAGCTTCGAGTGCAAGGCTCAGGGCCAAGGTTTGCAATGCGTATGGGAAGACCCGCCGCCCCAGCTCGACGAACGCGGCTTTGCGCAGATCTGCGCGTTGACCACGAGCTCCATCGGTCTGTCGGACGAGGGAATCTCCTGCATGGTCTACATCTGAATCACTTCACGGCGCGGGCGCCCTGCAGGACCAGGCGAAAACCGAGCAGCCCGAGGAAGGCTCCGGTGATGCGATCCGCCGTCGTCTTGAATCGGCCGTAAACCGTGCGCGCCCGGCTCGTCGAGAGAACCGTGGCCACGAAGGAATACCAAAGCGTCTCGTCGACGATGACCATCAGCAGCACCGCCAAGCGGAACGCGAGCGACGCATCGCGCGGCAAGACGGTGATGAAGATGGAGGCGAAGAACACGGACACTTTGGGGTTCGCGAGCTGCACGCGCATCGCGCCGAGGAAGATTTGGGCATCGGTGGCCGCCGGTGCGCTCCCCGGCGCGGGCAGGGGATCCTTTGCGTGCTGCGCAATGCGGTAGGCGATGTAGACGAGGTACAGCCCGCCGGCGATCTGCGCCACCCGGTACAACTCCGCGACCCGCTCGAACAGCGCCGCGAGGCCGAGCAGGGCTCCCGCGGCCCACACGGTAGCACCTGCGCTCATGCCGAGCGCCGCGAGAAGGCCTGCCCGCCGCGAGCGGCTCGCAGCGGATTGCGCCACGAAAATGAAACTTGGACCCGGCGAAGCGCATGCGAGCAAATGGGCAATGGCCAAGGTGGCCAGCGAGGCCAGCATCGTGGGAGCGTCCATGAGGCCCAATCTGTAGGGTCGCGCTGGCACCTGCGACCACTGTTACTTTGCATGTCAATGGAGGATATGTAGGTGTCCTCGCGCCGCGCCCTTTGGACCATGAGATTTTCCCATGGGCCTATCGAGATCTCGAATCCGCGGCGGTCGTGGCCACCGCCGACAGACGGCACCCGCATTGTCACTGTTTGCCAATCTCGAAAAGGATTCGCGCAGTTGGGACGCTCATCGCTCGTTCGCAGTTCGCACGCTCATCTTAAGGAGATAGCCGGAGGCGCCACATGACCACCTGTGCGAGATGCGAAGTAGCGACTTGCATGCCGGGTAGCTCGTTTGGCGGGACGCTGAACCTTTCGAGTGCCATCGACAACATTGGCAATGATGACGGTTGAGTATTACGCAAACGCCCCGATTTTCGAACATTACTAAAGAAGCAAAGGAACCGATGGGACGGTAATCTCAATCATAGGTGTGTGCGCGTAAAGTGAGCAAGCAGCAAGAGTAACCATAGGTTATGCTTGGAGCGCAGTGCCCACGGCGACTCTGACTCCCACTCCGATTCCGAGCCCGATTCAGATCGCGAAGCGTTATGCGCTGCACGCTGAAATCGCATCGGGCGGCATGGCCGCGGTGCACTTTGGCCGCTGGTATGGACCCATGGGGTTCGCGCGCGTGGTGGCCATCAAGCGCCTGCACCCGCAATTCGCGCGAAATCCCGATTTCGTTGCCATGTTCCTCGACGAGGGGCGGGTGGCTGCGCGCGTGCGTCATCCCAACGTGCTGCCCACGTTGGACATCGTGGTGACAGACAACGAGCTTTTCCTCATCATGGAATACGTGCACGGCGAATCGCTCGCACGGCTCGTGCGCCGTTCGCGCGAGCGCGGGTATCCGCCGCCGCTGCGCGTCGTGGGCAGCATCATGAGCGGCGTGTTGCACGGTCTTCACGCAGCGCACGAAGCGCGCGATGAACACGGCGAATTGCTCGGCCTCGTGCACCGTGACGTCTCACCGCAGAATGTCCTCGTGGGGTGCGATGGCATTGCGCGCCTTCTCGACTTTGGCGTCGCCAAGGCCGCGGGCCGCGTGCAGACATCGATTTCGGGGCAGCTCAAGGGCAAGCTTTCGTACATGCCGCCGGAGTTGTTCCGCGGCGAGACATCGCGCCAAACGGATGTGTACGCGGCGGCGGTGGTGCTCTGGGAGCTCCTTACCGGCAATCGTCTGTTCAAAGGCGACAACGAGGCCATGGTCATTGACCAGATCCTCAACCGTCCGGTGGCACCCCCCAGCACCCTCATGGTGAAGGGCCACATGTCCGCGCAAACGAGCGGCGCGCTGGACAAAGTCACGTTGCGCGGGCTCGATCGCGATCCGACGCGTCGTTATTCCACGGCACGGGAGATGGCCGTCGCGTTGGAGCGAGCCATCGGCGTCGCCTCGTCGTCCGAGGTTGGCGAATGGGTCGAGGCGGTCGCGCAAAATGAATTGCATCGCCGGGCCGCGCGGCTCGCCGCCTTGGAGAAGAGCAAGCCTTCCACCGAGGAGCTGGACGCGGCGCCCGAGACGAACATGGGGCCGATCCCCGGGACGGAGCTGGCCGCGCACACGGGGTCTCAAGTTTTCCTGCGCCGCACGCTACCCGATGCGGACGTCTCGTTCGTTCCCACGCCCGTGCCCGTGAGTCACCCAGAGAGCCATGCGCGACTTGCGGTGGACTCGGACAGCGATGATCCGTGGCTCGAGTATTCGCGTGCGCGCCGGCGGCGCAACGCCTTCATTCTTGCGGTGGTGGCCTTGGGGTCGGTGGCCGCGCTCATGGTGTTGATCGTGGTGTGGCGCGCGCGTGGCGGTTCCTTGTCGCCCAAGCCCGCGCCGCAGGCCGCGGCCATCGCGTCGGCGCCACAGGCTCCATCGGCGTCGCATCGTGCATCGGCGGCGGCACCTGCGGAGACGGCCGCGCCGGTACCGGCCATCGAGGCGCGGGCCATCGTACCCACGGAGAGCGACGCCGGTATGCGTGCCTCTCCGAAGAAGGTGACCCCCGCGCCCCCGAGTCACAAGCGCGCTCCGACGCCGATTGCCATGCCGGCGCCGCCGGCCACTCCGCCGCAAGGAAGCGCGGCCACCTGCGATCCGCCCTTCGTCGTCGATGCGGCGGGGCACAAACAATACAAACGCGAATGCCTATGACGATGACGAAAAGGTCCGTTCTGGTGAGTGCGCTCGGATGCATCGCGTGCCTGTTCGCACCGTCCGCCGCCGCACAATCGAAAGAGCAATGCGCGGCCGCCGCGGAGCAGGGGCAAAAGCTGCGCGATGAAAAGAAGCTCGTCGAGACGCGGGGCAAGTTCCTCCTTTGCGCGAGCGAGTCCTGCCCGGCCGTCGTGCGGAAGGACTGCGTGAATTGGCTGTCGGACGTCGATTCGCGCACCCCCTCCGTGGTCTTTCGAGCGCAGACCGCGGGAGCGCGCACCCTCTCGGCCGTGCGTGTCATCGTCGACGGCCAGCGGCTGATCGAGGGGCTCGACGGCCGCGCCATCTCGATGGATCCCGGAATGCACAAGGTGCGTTTCGAGAGCGAGGGGCGCGCGCCGGTGGAGCAAACGGTGGTGATCAACGAGCGGGAGCGAAACCGCGCGGTGATGGCGACGTTCGAGGACGAGGCGGCATCCTCCGAGCGAGGCAGCTCTCGCGAGCGCGATTCGTCTGCGTCGTCGGTGCCCCCACCCCCCGCCGGATCGTCCGGGGGTGGTGGCCGAACGGCGGCGTTCATCTTGGGGGGCGTGGGGTTGCTCGCCGCCGGGGGCGCGGTCTACTTCGGAATCACCGGGTTGCAGGAGACGCGCGACTACCACGACGGTTGCGCCAAAACGAAGAACTGCGCTGGCTCCGATGTCGACGGCACGCGGACCAAGCTTCTCCTCGCAGACATCGGAGGTGGCGTCGCCTTGGTCAGCCTAGGCGTGGCTACTTATTTGTTTATCCGATCCGGATCGACACCGAAAAACGAAGCGCGCAATACCCCACACATCGCACTAAGCCCGATTCGAGGTGGCGCGATGGCCGGGATTGACGGCGCTTGGTAGGTGCCTACTTACTGTTGGCCGCGTTGAAGTGAGCGCGAATGCGCTCCGGCGAGAGCGCGTGGTCATAAATAGCGATTTCGTCGAGTGAGCCTTCGAAGGCATCATCGCCTCCCGAGTTGCTTCCGAACGAGAGGGTTCCGTCCGTGGAGATCATGCTCAGGCTGAAGTTTGCACTCTTCACCTCGGAGCCATTGAAGAAGATGCGGCCTTTCGTGCCGTCGAAGGTGGCCGCGACATGCGCAAATTTCGTGCTGGCCGCTGCGGCGTAGCTCACCGACTCGGAGACGTCGCCCAGCTTTCGAGAATAGATCCAGAGCGACTGGTTGTTCACCATGGGGCTGACGTACAGCGAATAGCCCGTACCTTTGCCGTCGATGACGGATTTCTTCGCAATGACATATCCGCGGCCGCCGTCCCATTTGGCCCACACCTCGAGCGTGCAGTGCGATTTGTCCGAAAATTCGAAGACGTCGCCGATGCGAACGCGGCTTCCGAAGGCCCCGTCGAATCGCACGGCCGTATCGTTCGAAACGACGCCCGGGACACCGAATGAGATCCCGTTTTCATAAGCGCCCGGGTTGGCGTTGATTTCGTCCTTTGCGGGGGTGCCCGAACGGTCGCCTAGTCGCCAATAACCCACGGGACTATCGGCGCGGACCTCTTCGGCATATCGAGGGCCAGTCGGAGTGGCATCCTTGTTTGGAGTCGCATCGCCGAGGGTATCGCCGCCAGTGTCCACTGGCGGCGCGTCCGCTGCATCGAAGCCGTCCACTCCTGCGCCGTCCCATAATGGATTTCCGCTATCTTCGTCGCCGGGTGGCGGTTGCGGCCCCGAGCCTCCCGGGAAATCGAGATCGGCCAAGAAGCTGCAGCCTGCAATGGGCACCGCGAGCCACGGAATCGCGGAGAACACGAGAAAGAGGGAAAACGGAGCGTTTTGGCAGCGTCTTCGCCTTCGCCCCTGCGGGGCCGTCGTCGACACTCGCATATCGGGAAGAAGGTATCGCGCCCTGGGTAATTGTCGAGCGGCTCGAGCGGTGGACGCCGTGATCTTTTTAATAGGCAAACGTGTGGCGGGAAGAGAAATGAATTGAAAAACATCGGAGCGGTGCATGGCAACTCCTGTCGAGCGGCGCCAAAAAGCGCAGTTCAAGCGTGGCTATTGCCTATGACGCTCGAATAGTGTCCCGCGCATGGTTTGGAGAATTTTGGGCGCATTGGGCGTGGTTGCCATGGCAATGGGCGCTTTCTGGCTTTGTTCGCCCAAGCCGTCCTGTTTTCGCGTCCACGGCCATCGCGCGGTCCATTTCCGCGGCGCCCGTGTTTTCGACGGTGATCATGTGCTTGCCGGGGGCGAGGTTCTCGTCGTCGACGGGAGTATCGCCGCGGTCGGAGAGCTTGCGTGCATCGATGCGGGGGGCGCCGAACTCGAGGTGGTCGACGCCCGGGGCCAAACGCTTTTGCCGGGGCTCATCGACGCGCATACGCACGGCAGTGCGAGTGAAGAGTCGCTCACCGACGCCGTGGCCTTCGGGGTCACGACGGAAATCGATATGGGCGGCTCCAGTCCGGCTCGGCTTGCGGAGATTCGTGCGCAGGACAACCCTCAACGGGCGGACGCCATCGGGGCAGGCCACTGGGTGACGGCCCCGGGCGGCCACGGGACGGAGTTCGGTGACAAAGGCCCTACCCTCGCACGCGCGGAGGATGCCGACGGGTTCGTCGCGGCCCGCGTGGCGGAGGGGTCGTCGTTCATCAAGCTGATCATCTCGAGCGAGTTGCCCACGCTGAACGAGGAGAAGGCCCGCGCGGTCGTCGACGCCGCCCACGCCCGCGATCGCCGAGTGGTCAGCCACGTGAACACGCGCGCGGACGCCGAGGTGGCCGTCGCCGCAGGCGTCGATGGGCTCGCGCACTTGTTCATCGATCGACTCAACGGGCAGCTGAGGAACGGTACGCCGGTGGGCTGGGACGCGGCGGCCGTGCAGCGGCTCGTGGAGGAAATGGGGCGCCGGCACGTCTTCGTCATTCCAACGTTGGAAGTGCTGCAGAGCGCATGTGGGCTGGCGCCGGGCAAGGCTATTTTGGCCGACCCTCGGCTCGAGCCCCGTCTGAGCGACCGCGTGAAGCGCGTCCTTCGCGCCAAGGGCTGGGGCGTGAACTCGGACCGCGACTGCTACGCCCACGTGATGGAGTCCGTTTCGATGATGCGAGGTGTGGTGCCGATTCTCGCCGGCACCGATGCAGGAAACGCGGGGGTCACCCACGGCGCCAGCCTGCACCGCGAGCTGGAGTTGCTCGTCGAAGCGGGCTTGTCCCCCATCGAAGCCCTGCGCGCCGCGACCTCCGCCCCCGCGGCCTTCTTCCCAGCCCTGACCGACCGCGGGCGCATCGCCGTGGGCGCCCGCGCCGACCTACTCCTGGTCGAGGGCGACCCCACGGCGGACATCCTGGCCACGCGGGCGATCGTCCGCGTCTACAAACACGGCACGCGCGCCTATTGAGCCTGCGGGCATTCCGGCCAATGATGCACGGAGTCCGAGATGACGCGAATGGCCGCTGTATTCATTGTTCAGCATGCTTACGAACGGGACGACTCCGAAGAGATCAAGTTCATTGGTGTTTATTCGAGTCGAATGAAGGCGGAGGAGGCCGTGTTGCGACTCAAGGAACAACCGGGCTTCAGGGAATACCCGGACGGTTTTTGCATCGACCGCTACGAGATTGACAAGGACCACTGGGAAGAAGGCTTCGTGACGGTACGGCATGGGTGAAACAAGGCGGAATCTCTCGACGTCGCGAGAATTGTGAGCCGTGCGAGGTCGGAATTACGGACGAGCAACACTCGAATGAGCGGAGACGGCGGCGCGGGCGAAGGCGTAGGCAGCGGCTTCGCTTTGGACCCAGCGGGTTGCGGTGGTGGCGCCCCCGTGGGCGGCGTCTCGCTCGATGCGGTAGAGGACTGTGGCGGAGGGGGCGGCTGCATGCAGGGCGGCGACGAATTTGCGGCTGTGCATGGGATTGACGCGGTCGTCGTCGGCGCTACCCATGACGAGGACCCATGGATATCGAACCCCGGATTTGACGCGATGATAAGGGGAATAACGTAGGAGTGCGGCGAATTCGGAGGGATTCTCTGGCTCGCCGAATTCTTTGATCCAAAGAGGCCCGTAGCCTCCGATGCGGTAGCGGACCATATCGGTGATGGGGACCTCGGAGATCACGCCGGCGTAGAGCTCGGGGCGCTCGGTCATGGCCATCGCCGTGAGGAGGCCCCCCGACGATTTTCCGCGAATGACGAATTGCGAGGGAGTGGTCCAGTTCTCGCGAATCAGTTGCTCCGAGGCGGCGATGAAGTCGGCGTAAACGTTTGCGCGTTTTTCCTTCATGCCGGCGCGGTGCCACTCTTCCCCGAACTCGCCCCCGCCGCGAATCATGGCTTCGGCGTAGACCCCTCCTTGATCGAGCCAGGCCTCGATGCCTTTGCGGTACCCGGGTTCCAGTGAAATGCCCAAAGCGCCATAGGCATGAAGAATGAGCGGCGCAGGCCTGTTTCGTGGCGTCGTCTTGGCTCGGACCACAAAGATGGGCCCCCGTGTTCCATCGGGCGAGGTATAGAGGATCTTTTCCGTGACGTACGCCGTGTCCGAAGCCTGTTCCTTGGCAACGGGAAATCGCTCCAGCGTAAAGTTCGGAGGTCGCACCACGTAGGGGGTCATCGGCTGGGCGTAGTTCGAAAAGGATAAGGTGCCCTCGCTGTGCGGGGGGGCCACCACGATGCCCGAAAGGGAACCCCACCCGGGCGCCTGCAGGTTGCGAACATACGTCCCGTCGAGGCGGTGAATGGCATATTCCTTCTCACCGCCCTTGAAGTATTCGAGGGCCATGTACTTCTCGAACAACGCATAGTTCGTGATGGTGGCGTCGTCGCGCTGGCGCACGATCTCGCGCCATCGTTCACGCTCAGGGTGCAGCATGTCCGCGAGAAGCATGCGCCCGCGCGGAGCGTCTTCCGTGGTCATCACGTAGAGCAGATTCCCGCGATGGTCACCGCGGTACACCGCCTCGCGATCGGGGGTAAGCCTCTTCCACGTGCTCTGCTTGGATGCCCTATCGAGAACGGTGAACGTGTTCTTCGTCGTGCCGTGCCAGCTTGAGGCAATCAGCCAGCGACCATCTTCGGACAGACCGGGCACCTCCAGGACACCGTCTTGATGGTGTGGCTCCTTGATGACGGTATCCGCCTCCGGATCCGTCCGCAGAAGATGATACTGAATGCGCGATTGCGCCGAGCGCTTCTCCGGGGAAAGGTCGAGATGGTTCGGCGACCACGTGTAATAGAATCCCTTCTCCTTCTCGTCCCAAACGGGATACGAATGGCGCATGTTGCCGACGCGATCCGGTAGCCAAGCGCGGGCACGGATGTCGAACACGCGCCCTTCCAGAGCATCGCCACCTTTGTTGCTGACGAGGAAAACGACGTAGCGACCATTGCGTGAGACGTCCCACCACATCGCAATGAGCTGTTCGTTCGGATCCAGGCGGTCCAAATCGACCAGGGGCGTCTCCGTCTTGGTGGCCGGATCGTATTCGAAGAAGGTGCCCCGCTCATGGGGGGCGTCGCGCCGCCCATAGTAATAGCGGCCGCCCTTCTTGATGGGCAAATCGAGCCACTCCGAGTTTCGGCTGATTTTCTCCAGTTCGCCGGCCAATGCGGCCCGCTCCGGCATCGACTCGAGAACGGCGCGTGCCTTGCGATCCTCGGAATTGGCCCAGTCGAGAACGGCCGGGTCGTTGCCGTCTTCGAGCCAGCGAAATGGGTCAGCGACCGACACGCCGTGAAAGGTCTCGACCACGCCCGGCCGTGTGCTGGCGGCGGTCGTCGAGGCGGCAGGCGGCGATGCCGCGAGGCGTACCTTGGCGGGCGATGTGTTCGAATGCGGCGAGCACGCGCCCGCAGCGGAAACCAGTACGGCGACGACGAAGGACGCTCTCATGTCTCTGGGAGTCGACCATCACCTCGGCGAAGTTGCGCGTCAACGCCCGTGGCTATTTTGTCGGGAAGGAAGGCGTCGCAACGTCGCGAAAAATGCGCCCTCGCACGAGCTCCTCCGAGCAGCGCTTGCGGGGATGAGCGCGTACATTCCGAAGCTTCCACGTGGGTCGCATGCACCAGCAGAGTTCCGAGCTCGCATCCGCAGGGGCATTTTCTCCGCTCGTCACAACGAGCGCGCTCTCGCACGTGCCGCGTTGCCTCAAGCTACTAGGGCCCACGTCCAACGCGACCGAAAGCGTGCAGGCCATACGTCACGCCATTTCGCGAAGTGGCGACCGCCTCGATGGGGAGCTCACCGCACTCCTTGCCGAGCCCAATTGGCGCATTCAATTGGTGGGCGCCGTGGCCTTGCTCGTGGCGGGCTCCAACGCGCACCGTCAACGCGCTCTCTGGGCAGCTTTCGATCAACCAACATGGATATCCCCCGAACTCGCCGCCGTGGGGCACCTCCTCGATGCGGACTTCGACGTGCGAGCCCGGGAGCGCATCGAGGCAGCCATCGAGCGCGGCCTCGATGCCGTCCATGCGGAGTCGGCGAAGGCGACCATGGCGTTGGTGCGGCTCTGCGAATGGCGAGAAACGGCCGCCCCGTGGATCCGCCAATGCACCGAGAACGAAGTGCTTCAGCAGATTGCGGCCCGAGATATCCACGACGGTGGATCCATCGCACGACGCTGGGCACGAGGGATCAGCGCGCTTGTCCCATCGGTTCGGCGAAACACGAGCTCCGAGCTTGCGGCCATGTGGCATGGCACGATGAGCGGGCGCGTGCAGGATGCGGTTCGCTTCGTGGACGATCTGCTCGCCGTACTCTCCACCGTGCAAAGGGTCGAGGCCCAGGCTCACGGTCGGGCTGCGGTTGCGTTCACCGTGGGCCGGGACACGACGTGGATCTGGATGGACACCGCGCACGGGAGCTTTCGAACCGTGTGTGCAAGACTGGCCGTCGTTTTCGGCGAGGCGGCGGGTAGCCCTCCGATGCTCTACGGCGGGCATGTCGTGGCGCCGTCCCCTGGGCCCCTCGATGGCCTCGACGTCGAGATGACCATGAAGAACACGCCGGGCGAAGCATGGTTTCGCTTGATCGCGCGATCGAAGCCAACGGACCCGATGGCGGATGACCTTCGCCTTCACGGCATCGAGCTTCGCGTCCACGAAGCGTGGACCGTGAAACGCTTCGGCGCGCGCAACACCTGGATCGCGCACCCCGTCGAGTACAGGGACTGGCCACCCGACGAAGCGCCCATCTCGGTGGCCTTCATCGTCCACGACACGGACGACTCCGTGGACGCATTTGCGTCACGATGCATGGGGCAGCGGGTCCGCCAGGGTCATCCCGAGCGATGCGATGCTCAGATTGCAGGCGCGAATGCCTCTGGTTTCGCGTGGACGGACGGCATTCTCTCCATCGAGAGCTACTTCGTCTCCGTCATATCGGGCGAGGTTCTCGAGATCTCTTTCTCCGCCGAGCCCCAGCGATTGCCGGGGGGCGATTCACCTCCGGCGGTTCGCATCGCCTTGTCCCTCTACGTCGACATGACGCTGGGGCGAACCCCCGTTGCCTGATTTGTGAAGGGTCCAACTTGGCGCTAGAAGCCGACGCATGTTCTCGCTTTCTCGCAATGGGCTTGCCCTAGGATTCGTGAGCTCACTCGGTCTCGTGGCCGCGGCATGCGCTTCCCGTGCACCATCGCTCGCGCGCCCGCCCGTGTCCGCGACATCGGCCCCGGCAGTCGCAGCGTCAAAGGTGCGGCTCAATCACGTCCTGGGGCAGTTCGACGAAGAGACAGCGACGGCGATCGCAAAGAACCCCTTCGTCACGGAGACCTTTGCAGGCACCATGCTTTCGACCACCGAGGCCGACGGTCGTTCCTGGACAGGCTTCTACGTGACCGGTCGCGAGACCTACGTCGAAATCTTCGGTCCGCAACCCAAAAGCCGGACGGGGGAGAGCGGGATCGGTCTGGGCGTCGACAAGATTGGCGAATTGGACGCCTTGGCGAACAAGGTTCGGAGTCCAAGCATACCGATCCCGGTGAGAACGCTGAAAATCAACGATTCGGACGGAAGTGAGATCCCCTGGTTCAAAGCTGCGACCGTGATACCCGAGGGCAATGGCACCTGGCTCGAGTGTTGGGTCATGGAATATCTGCCCGAGTTCATGTCCTGGAAGTTCGCTGCCGTTCGCAGTGGTCCCGAGGACATCACGCGCGCGACCTTCAACGCGAAAAAGTACCGCCCCGAGCGATTGCTCCGAGATGTTCGTGGAGCGCATTTCTTTGCGCCCTCCCATGAACGCGACAAGTTTGCCGAGTCGCTGGCCGCCTTTGGATGGGTGGCCGTTCGCAACGGCGAAGACGCCATTGCCACGAGCGACGGCGTCGAGTTGCGCGTCACCGCCGACCCCGTGCGCCGGGGGTTGGTCGAGCTGCGTTTCGCCCTCACGCGACCGACCCACCACGAGTCCATGGCCCTCGGCCATTCGACGCTCGAAGTCGGCCCCGATGCCACCGCCGTGTGGCGTTTCGCGCCAGCGCAGCAGTAGAGCCAGAAATAGTTCCGTACCGAATGATCCCGCGGTGTTTCAGCTATCGCGTTGTTTTGACATCGACCGAGCGCCCGCTCTGGGGTAGTCATCGGGTGTAGTTCCAATGAGGCGAAAGGCTTCTCATCGAACTAGAAGCATTGTTGCATGGGGTGGAACACACCAATGCATCGGCATTGCCTTGTTGAGCCACGAACAATCATGCACATTGCCCTGGGACCCATGAAAGGGCCGGGAGAACCTGAGGGCGGGTGAAGGTCGGCTCGGAGCGGGAGATTCGGGCCGATGCTGCCGAGTGCTACGGAGCTAAAGTACTTTCTCGAAATCGCCAAAACCTCGAACTTGTCGCGGGCCGCCGTGAGGCTGGGCATTACGCAGCCGGCGCTTACCCAGGCGATGAAAAAGCTCGAGGCTTCGGTGGGGTCGAAGTTGCTCTTACGCACCCGCACCGGTGTGCAATTGACCAAGGCGGGCGAGCGGACCGCCGGGCGCGCGGCTCACTTGCTCGAGATGTGGGAGTCCGTGCAGGCGGCGGCCAAGGCCGATGATACGGAAGTCAAAGGGCGGTATCGGCTTGGATGTCACCCTTCGGTCGGGGCGTACATGCTTCCGAAATTTTTCAATGATCTCACCGCGCAAGCGCCGGGCATCGAGATTCAATTGGCCCACGATCTATCACGCCGGATCACCGAGGCGGTCATCGATTTTCGTATCGATCTGGCGTTCGTGGTCAATCCGGTAGTGCACCCCGATCTCGTGCTCAAAAAACTGGGCACCGACGTGGTGACCGTGTTCGAGGTCGAGCGAGGGCGCTACGAGCACGATCTCTTTGGGGACCCCGAGCTTTTGCAGACGCAATACGTCCTGAAGAAACTCGGTGCGCGCTCACTGCAGATCCGACGTTTCATCGGATGCCCCAGTTTGGAAGTGATTCGTGCACTCGTCGCATCGGGCGCGGGGTTTGGAATTCTGCCCTCGCGTGTGGCTCGATGTGGGCCCGGTATGCGCCTGTGTCCCGTTCCGGCGATGCCGACGTTTCACGACGAGATATATCTCATTTACCGCAACGAAGTACTGGCCTCGCGCGCGGGTAAAGCGCTGGTGGGCATTGCTTCGGCCGCGCTCACGGGTTGAGCCTCGGTCTTCGAGTGCTCCGCTCTTTTGCGCGCACAGGTATAATTATTACTTATTGCAGTCAGTGACGCGATGAATTCGTCTTGGTGGTGACATCGCGTTAAGTTGAGTCGCCCTCTGATTTCACGAGGCAACGACAAACCATACCATGCACACGACCCAAACGTGTTACGGCACCCGTCCATCGACAGGGCTCGATATCGCTGCACCCGAGGAAGCGTGGGCTCTCGGCACTCAGCTCTTGATGCACGTCATGCGCGTTCGCCGCGTGCCCGCGGCCGGCGTCTCGTGCGGCGACTCGCCCTGCGCCGAGTGCCTCGCACCGCACCTGGCCCGCGTGGTGTCGGCCATCGCGAACCGCGAGCCCGTCTCCTTCATACTTCCGGCATTTCCGGGAAAGTCGCCCAATCCGACCAAAGTGCTCGGCCCCATGCCCGACATGGCCGAACAGCGCTCGCTCGAATTCCTCGCGAGCCTCTGCGAGCGGATCCGGCGCGAGTATGCGCCCGGTGCGCGCGTCGTTCTCTGCTCCGACGGGCGTGTCTTTAACGACATCGTCGGGATACGCGACATCGATATTACCGGCTACCAGCACGAACTGTCGGCGATGATATCTCGCATTTCATCGTCGGCGCTGGCCACGTTCAACCTCGATCAAGTCTTCGCGGGCCTCTCCTTCGAGGCCATGCGCGAGCGACTCATGCAGGAGTACGGCGAATCGCTGGAGGCCCTGCGAGATGCCGTCCGCGCCGGAGGGGAGCCGCACCGCCTCTATTGCGGAATCACGAGATTCCTCGTGGAGGACGCCACGCGGCCGGATGGTACGGCCTCGCGCAGCGCCCTGCAGCGCGAATGCCGGCGCCGCGCCTACGAGGTCATTCGCCGCAGCCAAGCGTGGGGCCGGCTGCTCGAGGTGCATTTTCCGCAATCGGTGCGACTGTCGATTCACCCGCAGACCTGCGGCAGTGAAAAGCTCGGAATTCACATGATGGAGACGGCCGACAGCTGGCTCACCCCCTGGCACGGCGTGGCCGTCGACATGGGCGGGCACTTCGTTTTGCTCAAGCGCGCCGAGGCGGAAGCACTCGGCGCACGCGTCGTCGCCCACGAGGGGCGCGCCAGCCACTACGAATTGACGGGTGCATCATGACCATGACGTACGACACCATTCCCGTAACGCCCTTCGGCATGATGATCCGTGCCCGCGGGATCGAGCGCGACCCCTGCGAACTTCGCATTGGTCCGCTGCGCGACCTCGCGCGAAAACACCATTTGCTCGTCTTGCGCGGTTTTCTTCCCTTCGACAGCGCCGACGCCTTTGCCGACTACTGCGGACGCTGGGGAGAGGTGAGCATCTGGCCTTTCGGCAAGGTGCTCGAGCTCATCGAGCAGGACGATCCGCAGGACCATATCTTCGACAACAACTACGTCCCGCTGCACTGGGACGGTATGTACCGGCCGCAGGTCCCCGAGTTTCAAATGTTTCACTGCGTGCGCGCGCCCTTGGCGGGGCAGGGCGGGCGAACCACCTTCGCCAACACCGTGCTCGCGCTCGAGCGTGCGCCCCTCGCCACGCGCGAACTCTGGAAAAGGGTGACGGGTACCTACCATCGTAAAATGGAATTTTACGACAGCAAGACCATCTCGCCGGTGGTGACGCCCCACCCCGATCGCGGGTTCCCGGTCATCCGCTACAACGAGCCGGCTGCCGCGGACGACGATAGCTTCGTCAACCACCCGACGCTCGAATTCACCGGCGTCTTCGCCGACGAACTCGTCGAATTCCACCGCAGCCTGCAGGCCGCGCTTCGGGCACCGGAGAATTACTATGCGCACGCCTGGCAACCCGGCGATGTCGTCATTTCCGACAATTACACCTTGCTGCACGGCCGAGAGGCCTTCGTCTCCCGAGCCCCTCGCCACCTCCAACGCGTGCACGTGTTGGGGGACCCTCCGTTGAACAACCCTGGCCTGGTGTCGTACCAATGAATCGCTTGCTGACCGGCGAGGAATACCTCGAAAGCCTCCGCGATGCCCGCAACGTCTACGTGAACGGCGAGAAGGTCGCCGACGTCACGAAGCACCCTGCTTTTCGCAATTCGGCGCTCTCCATTCGCCGCATGTACGATGCACTGCACGATCCCGCGACGTCCGACGCGCTCACGGGCGTCGACGTCTACGGGACTCGGACGCACAAGTTTTTCAAGCCGAGTCGCAGCAGCCAAGACCTTCTCGATGCGCGGGAGGCCATCGCGATCTGGTCGCGTTTGGGCTACGGATTTCTCGGGCGCACGCCGGACTACAAGGCGGCCTTCATGGCCGGCCTGGCGGTCAATTCCGAATATTATGGGCCCTTCGCCAAGAACGCCGTCTCCTGGTACCGCGAATTCACCGAGCGGGCGCTGTACCTCAATCATGTGATCATCAATCCTCCCATCGACCGAAAACGCCCCATCCACGACATGGAGGACGTCTTCATCCGGGTCGTGCGCGAGACCGATGCGGGCATCGTGGTGAGCGGCGCGAAAATGCTCGCCACCGGCTCGGCCATCACGCACGCGAGCTTCGTCGCCCCCGTGGCCTCGGCCGTGCTCGAGTCGGGCAAGGCGGAGGACTTTGCCACGGTGTTCTTCGTCCGCATGGACAACCCGCGCGCGCACCTGCTCTGTCGAACGCCGTATGCGCGCAGTGCGCCCTTCGATCAGCCGCTGGCCAGCCGCTTCGACGAGAACGACGCGGTGCTCGTGTTGGACGAGGCCTTCATCCCCTGGGAAGACGTCCTCGTCTACCGCGACATCGAGCGCTCGACGGGGTTTTACGCCAAATCGGGTTTCGCCAATCTGTACAATTTCCAATCGGGGATTCGATTGGCCACCAAGCTCGATCTCATGACCGGGCTTCTCTCGCGCGGCGCCCGTGTCAATGGCACCGACGTGTTTCGCGGCGTGCAAGCCGCCGTCGGGGAGATCATCACCATGCGCGACATGGTGTGGGGGCTCACCACCGCCATGGCGTACGATCCCGAGCCGAACGCCGGCGGCACCGTGGTGCCCAAGCTCGAATATGCGTCGGCCATGCGGATGTACAATGCACAGATCTGGGACCGCGTGCACGCGCTCTTCGAGACGCACCTCGGCGGGGCGCCGCTGGTCGTTCCCTCCAGCCACCGCGATCTGCAAAATCCCGAGCTTCGCCCCCTCATCGACCGCTTTTACCGCGGATCCGATGCCAGCGCGCTCGATCGCATCAAGCTGTTCAAGCTGGTGTGGGATGCCATTGGCACGGAGTTCGGCGGGCGCCACGAACTGTACGAGCGCAACTACTCGGGCAACGGTGAGCAAATTCGCCTGGACGCTCTGAAGTGGGCCACACGGCGCGGGTCGATTCAGCGTTGCGAAGCCTTCGTCCAAGAGTGCATGGACGACTACGATCTGCAGGGCTGGACGCGCGGACCGTGGGTCGCGTAAACCTCCTCGTCCTTCTGGGGGCGCTCTCGGCCTTGGGGCCGCTCACCATCGATTTGAACCTTCCCGCGTTTCCCGCGATGGCGGCGGATCTCGGTGCGAGTGCTGCGCGCATTCAGCTCACTTTGACGGCATGCTTGGCGGGGTTGGCCCTCGGGCAAGCGATGGGCGGCCCGCTGAGCGATCGCTACGGTCGCCGAGGGCCGCTCCTCGCGGGGCTCGCGGGGTACGTCCTCGTCTCGGCGCTCTGTCCCTTGGCGGGCTCCGTGGCATGGCTCATCGCGCTTCGTTTCGCGCAAGGACTGGCCGCCGCGGTGGGCATCGTGATCGCGCGGGCCATCGTGCGCGATACGCACTCGGGAAAAGATGCGGTGCGCGCGTTTTCCATTCTCGTCATGGTGCTGGGCGTCGCGCCGATCGTGGCGCCCATCGTCGGTGCGCAGCTGCTCCGGATCACCTCGTGGCGCGGGGTGTTCTCCGTGTTCGTCGTCTACGGCCTCGTGGCCTGTGCGGCGGTTGCCAAAGGGTTGCCGCCGCTCCCCGCGCCGTCACACGCGAACAGCCTTCGCCGGACCTTGGGGACCTTCAAGTCGCTTCTCGGCGATCGCACGTATGCCACGTACCTGGCGGCGGTGAGCCTGACCATGGGGGCGTTCTTTTCGTATTTGTCCGCGTCGTCGTTCGTGCTCCAAAAGGGGTTCCATCTGACGGCGCAAGAATACAGCCTGGCCTTCGCCGTCAACGCGTGTGGTCTGCTTGGCACGGGGCAATTCAATCGGTACCTCGTGCAGCGCATTCCGTCGAGCCGGCTGCTTCGCTATGGATTGACCACCACCGCCACCGGCGCGGCGACGCTTCTCGTGGCGGCAACCAGCGGTGCGGGGCTGCCGCTCCTGCTTTTGGGCATGTTCATCATCGTGTGCAGCGTGAGCATGGTCATCCCCAATGCCACCGCGCTGGCCATGGAGAATTACCCCCACGCGGCGGGCAGTGCGTCGGCGCTGCTCGGCGTTTTTCAGTTTCTTTCCGGCGCGATCGTCGCCCCCATCGCGGGGCTCGGTCGCGACGGAACTCCGCTACCCATGGCCATCACCGCGGTCACTTGCGGCGCCGGTGCACTGGCCATCGTCACGAGAAACCAACGGGAGAAAGTATGATCATCACGAGACCCCTCACCCTTGCCCTGGCGCTCGGCTTGGCGGGATGCGCTGGCGGTGCGCGCAATGCGCACGTCGTCACCGAGACCACGGGAGCGACCGCCCACGACTACGCGCCGGTCGCCCGCGTGTTCGGCAAGCAAGGGAAACCCTTTCCGGGCGGATTGTACAAATTCGAATTTCCGCGCACCGACTTGAAGTTGAGCGTGCGCGGACTCGACTTGTCCTCGTCGCTCACGCATACGACGTCCTTCATCTTTTACCCGATGAAGAACGACCAGGTCATGGTGATGGCCGACTTCGTGGCCACCGAGAACGAGGCGCAGGCCGTGATGAGCAAGCTCTCCGGCACGCAAGTGAAGATGGCCGCGATGCACAAGCACCTCCTCAGCGAGGAGCCTCGTCTGCTGTGGATTCACCTCATGGCCGACGGCGACCAAGTCGAGATTGCGCGCTTGGTGCACGGTGCGCTCGCGCAAACGGGGGCGCTGGGTGCGTCGCCGCCCAAGCCGGTGGCGCACACCGTGGACACGGCCAAGTTGGACCAGATTTTGGGCGCCACCGGGGTGACCGATGCAGGCGTGCGCCATTACCTCTTTCCGCGCAAAGAGAGCATGAAGATGCGCGGGATGTCCGTGCCGTCCACCTTCGGCGCGATGGCGTCGCTTCGCTTCCAGCCGACGGGGGAGGGCAAGGCGGCCATCAATGGCGATTTTGCGATGCTCGCCGACGAGGTGCAAGGCGTGGTCGACACCTTGCGGGCGCACGGCATCGAAATCGCCGAGCTGCACCACCACGATTTGTGGGACGAGCCGCGCCTCTTCTATTTGCACTTTTGGGCCAACGACGATGCGGTCAAGCTGGCGCGGGCACTGAAGGCTGCGCTCGAAAAGACCAACGTCGGCCCCACGTGAGGACCACCGCGTATAGAAGAATGAAGGTGTTGTGATAGACGAGTTCGAGCCCATGCCATGAGCCGATGGCAAAGAGCCCGAACATGTCGGGCATGTGCCGGCCGGTGACGAAGCCGATCGGCCATGCCAGCGTGCATACGGCGAATGCTCCGAAGAGGGCCCTGCGGGTCGTGCGCGGGAATTCTTCCGCGTGGTGAAGGGCCACGATCGCCAGGGGGACGAGCCACACCCAATGATGCGTCCACGAAAAGGGCGATACCATGGTTCCCGTCAAGCCGCAGAGCGTGATGCCGAGCAGGGTATGACCCGCGCGATGCACAGCCGCGGCAGTGGTGAGTCCGACGCCGGCGGTGGCCAGGCAGAGAAGAAGCCACGGTAGCTGGGCGGGGCGGCTTTCGTGGGTGAGTCGGGTGACCAATCCGCTCAAGGATTGATTGACGCACGTTCCATATTCGCCAATCCGCGATGCATGGGCGAAGGTGCCGGTCCACCATTGAAGGGAATCGGCGGGGGCTACCAGAAAGCCGAGGGCGACGGTGCCTGCAAGGGCCAGGGTGGCCACCACGGCGGCGCGCGGGCGTCGGGTGCATAGCAAATAGATGATGAAGATCCCCGGCGTGAGCTTGATTCCTGCGGCGATGCCCACCGCGGCTCCTTGCCAACGTTGCCAGCGGGGCGTGCGCGCGATGCCGAGGTCCCAAAGGATCAGGGCCATGAGCGCGATGTTGATTTGCCCGAAGCAAAGGGTCAAAAGCACCGGCTCCAAAAAGAGGAATACGGCGGCCAGGCCCAAGGTGGCATACCGAAGCTGTCGCCCGTCCAGGTGACCGAGCGCGCGCAGGGCGACCCAGATGGTCCACGCGAAAAGGAGCAACTGCGCCATGGGCGCGAGCAGATCGACCAGCCACCAGGGTACCCACGCGAGGGGGACGAACACGAGCGCCGCAAAGGGCGTGTAAACGAAGGCGAGTTTGTAGCCGCCGGACGCGAGGGTGTAGAGCGGGGTGCCGGAAAGAATGGCCTGGCCACCGTCGCGGTAGGTCCGCAAATCGACCATGTCCAGAAGCGGATAGCGCATGGGCATCGTGTACGGATGCAGCGCGATGAGCGTGGCCAGGAGCACGGTGCCCCCCACGGCGAGGCCCCAGCCATGGCGGGCGAACCACGCGAGGGACGGCGGCAATTGCGGCATGATCAGTGTCCTCGAAGGTTGCGGCAGTCGAACAGCACTTCTGGACTGCCCGGCGGGCCGGTGGGCTCTGTGGGGTTCTCGTAGTCGGCAGGTGGGACGGGTTCGCAATGCGACTGGACCCACGCCTGCCGTTCACGGGCGACGGGGCCCCCCATTTTTCCGTGAAAGCCGCCGGTCAGCACATAACGCAGATGGCCCGCGGCGATGGCCGCGGCGAGTTCGTCCACGGTGGGCATGGCCGCCGAACCGGTGAATCCGCCCATGGGAAGCACGCTGTACCCAGCCCGCAAATAGGGTGCGGCGGTGTTGGCGGTGGGGACGGCGAACACGTAGCGTTCACCTTGGTGATGGGCCGCAACGTAGGCGATCAAGGTCGTATTCGGCGTGCTCATATGCATATCCCCGACGCTGACGGGAATGTGCACGTGCGCAGGAAAGCCATGCAGTGCGGCCATGGTCTTCGAGGTCAGCGGACGCACCGGACCGGCCACCGGGCTGATCGTCGAGAGGCCCTTCATCGGATTTCCCGATGCGGCAACCGCCCAATGGGCCGGGGCGAAAAGCATCGCCGCGGCCGCGATGGGCAGCGCCACCCGTGGCCGCTGCCGAAGGGTCAAAAGTACGCACGCGACGAGGGTGAGCGCGGCGACGGCGGGCCATACCCACGGCAGATACTCTTTCTCGCGCAAGGAGAGGGACACGGCGCAAATGCCGGTCGCGGCCACGGCAGCGGGAAGCCCGCGTCCCAGTCGAGCGCCCGCCGCCCATGGCTCGGCCAGGGCGACGAATCCCGCACCGGTGAGGGCCGCGATGGCCGGCGCCAGGGTGGCGGTATAATAAGGATGAATATCCGACGTGGTGGAGAACTCGACGGCGTGCACGAGCAGCCAACTGCCCCATAGCAGCCATCCTGCGCGGCGCGCATCGGTGCGCGGGCTACCCCGGCGCAATGCGATTCCCACGACGAAGGCCAGGGCCGCGAACGGAACGAGCCAGCCGATCTGCGGCCCTAGCGTCGCGCCGAACAGGCGATCCCAGCTCGATTCGCCGGCGAGCGCCGCCATGATGGGCGCGTTCTTCCCTAGTTGGATGAAACGCCCCAATCCATTATAGCCGAAGACCATTTCCCAAACGGAGTTGTGCTCCGACCCATCGACGTAGGGACGCGCGCTCGCGGGGGTGAGCCAGAGCAGCAGGGGCCAGAGCAGGCTGATGCCGGCCATCACCACGAGTGCGGCACCGCCGCGGGTAATGCGCTTTCCCAGCGAGCCAGGCGCCGCGACGAGGTACGCGAGGCCGAAGCTCGGCACGACGGCGAAGGCCTGGCCCATTTTCACCTGGAAGGCGAGGCCGAGCCAAACGGCCGCCGCGAGGAGCGGGCGCAGGTGACCCGTATGGGTGGCCCGCAGCATGGCGCGTGCTGCACACACTTGGCAAAACACCAGCGTGGTGTCGGGGATGTTGATGCGCCCCAACGCGATCGTGATGGGGGTGAGCGCAAAGACGAGCCCTGCACCGAGCCCCGCCTTGGCGCCGGCCCACGCGCGAACGGTGTCGAACAGCATCAACACCGTCGCACCGAACAGCAGCGCTTGCGGAAGTGCGATGGACCAATTCGAATAACCGAACAGTCGTGCGCTGAGCGCTTGAAGCCAAAAGGCCCCTGGCATTTTATCGAGGGTGATGCTTCCCGCCGGATCCAGCGCGCCGTACACGAAGGCGTGCCAGCTGTCGCTCATGCTGCGTACGGCGGGCGCATAGTAATAATGAGGATCCGCACGATGGACGCCCCAGAACAGGAGCGCGAACGCGCCCGCCGCCAGGCACCCGGCCGCAATGGCCTCGCGCGACATGGAAATGCGTTCGCGCCGTGCATACGCGCTCTCGGCCACAGACATCGCCGTCCCTTTCGATGAAAGGGATTTATAGTGGAATAGCGCGGATAACGCTGGCTAAATCATGATTATCGTGGGCATTCGCGAAAGTTATATGTGTGTCGAGTTCGCGGGGCGCTTTTGCAACCACTGCCCAAACGCTTCCAGCGCTTCTTCGGCGCCGCGCCGTCCGACGCCGATGCGGAAGCGGTCCGACGGGGTGGGCGTGAGCTCCGATCGGTAGATGCTGGAAGGTAGCAAGAGCACACCCGCCTCTTCGACCAGCGCTTCGCAAAAGGCTTCGACGCCGTCGTTTCCGAGGTAGCGGGGAAAGCCTACGCAGCCGCCATCGGGCGGCGCCCACTCGAAGAGGGAGGGATATCGCGCGAAGAACGCTTCGAAGCGCGGCAGGTTTTCGGCGACGATGGCTCGATTGCGCTTCAAGATTTTCTCGCGCGATTTGAGGGCAATCCGGGCCAGGATCTCGCTCGGCGCCGCATTGCAAATGGACGTATAGTGCTTGGCGCGCTCGAGCCGGGAGATGACCGTGCGGTCGCGGCACGCAATCCACCCGATGCGCAAACCTGGCAGGCCGAGGGCCTTCGACAGGACGTTCAGCGAGAGCGCGCGCGGTGAAAGGTCGGCTGCCTGGGGAAGCATGCGCGAAGGATCGCGTTCGAGCCCGCGGTAGACTTCGTCGCTGAAGAGGTGAATGTCGCGCGCATCGCACAAGGCGGCGAGGCGCTCGAAATCGGCTTTGGGGATGACCTTGCCCGTTGGGTTGTTTGGAAAATTGACCGAGACGAGCTTGGTATTCGGCAAAAGCGCGGCTTCGATGCGGGCGATGTCCAATGCGAAATCGCGGTCGGCCTCGAGCGCGACGCCGGTGACTTCGCACTGGGACAGCGGTACGGTCTCCGCGGCCTGGTAATTCGGAGTGACCACCACGGCGTGATCTCCGCGTGCGAGCAGGACCTGCATGGCGAGGTAGAGGCCTTCTTCCGCCCCCGCAAAACAGAGGATCTGCTCGGGCGCGACGCCGTCGTACGTCGAGGCAATCAGCTCGCGCAGGCGTGGATCACCATGGGTCTGCGTGTAGCCGAGACGCAGGGTCGACCATGCCTCGCGGTCCTCGTCGTCGGCCCAATCGAGCAGTTCCGCCATGGACATGCTTTCCGCATCGGACGCGGTCAAATGGTAGCGGGCGGCGAATTCCCAGCGTGAGAAGTGCGTTTCGAGTCGGAAATCGGGAAGTGCGGTCATGGCTCGGTCCTTTTGGTCTCCGTGAGCAAGGTATAAAGCGTCGAGCGCGAGACGCGCAGCGCGCGCGCAACGAGGGGCACGGCCTTGCGCACTCGGAAAACGCCCCGCTCTTCCAGGGCCGTGAGCACGGCGAGGCGGTCTTCGCGCGTGAGACGTTCGACGGCGCGGCCGCTTTCGCGCACGCAGGCATCGATGGTCTGTCCGACCCACTCGACCCAATCGCGTTCGACCAGCGGCTCCGGCGCCGCCGCCGCGGGGGCTGCAAACGCGGCCAGCACGCGCGCGGCCTCCTCGAACGACGTTCGCTCGAAATTGATGCAAAGCACCACGTCGTCCAACATGGCACTCACCGACGACAACCGGCGCCCGCCCGCGAGCAGCTTTTCGTACGGCCCGTACACATCGGGCTCCGACGGCGTGAGCGTGTCGAGCTCGCCCAGCAGGGAAGGCTCGCCCGCTTCGCGCCCGGACAGCGAGCCCCAGATGCCGAGCACCGTGTCGCTCTTCCGATCGTGCACCACCACCTCCGCGTGCGGCCCCAAAAGACGCACGATCGCCCGGCAAACCGGCGACCACTGCCGAACCAAGGCTTTTTCCCGAGCACGACCCATCTATCGGACGTTATGTCCGATCTGGACGAATTGTCAAATTCAAGGCTGTTGAAGCGCCAAGACGCCAAGGTCGCCAAGATTGATTTGATGTGTCGGAGCGCGCCGCTTCACCAACCTCCAACCCTTGGCGTTCTTGGCGTCTTGGCGGTTCGATTTTCTCTCTCTTAGCGTGTGCCTTGTTGCACGAATTTCTGAACTTGCTCGACGTTGGCTTTGTCGATGAAGCCGGGGCCGGTCAACACGGGTTGGCCGCCGCCCACGGTGGTGCCGTTCATTTTGTACAGTTTGAGGAACGACACGGGCAGGTAGCCTTGCAAGAAGGGCTGCTGGTCGATGGCAAAGAAGATTTTGCCCTGGGAGATGCTCGAAAGGACGTTTGCGTCGATGTCGAACGTCGCCAAGGTCACCGTGGGGCGCTTGGCTCGTTCGGCGGCGTTGACGGCGGCGGTGGCCACGGCGTTGTTGAGCGTGAGCACGCCATCGATGGTGGTATCGGCCTGCAGCTTGGCGGCGATGGTGGCGGTGGCCGCGGTCAGGTCGCTGATGGAGACTTGCAAATGCTCGAGCTTACCGAGACCCTGCTTGGCCCCGGCGCAGCGCTCCTCGAGTCCGACGTTGCCCGCCTCGTGAATCACGCAGAGGACGCGTTTGAGGCCTTTTTTGGCCAGCCGCTCGCCGGCCGCCTGCCCTGCGATCTTTTCCATCTGCCCGATGTGCGTGAGCGCGCCATACTCGGCCGATTTTTCGACCCCCGAGTCGATGGTGATGACCGGAATGCCCGCGCGGATCGCTGCCTCGATGGACGACTTCAGCGCCTCCGGATTGGCCATGGAGACGATGAGGCCATCGACCTTCTGGCTCACGGCCGCATCGATGAGTTGTGCCTGCTTCTGCGGATTGCCCGAGCCCTGGTACGTCACCTTGATGCCGAGATCTTTGCCGGCCTGCTCCTCGCCGGTCTTCACGACATCCCAATATTTGTCACCGGCATTGGCATGCGACACCAATGCAAAGGTCAATTCCGGGGTGGGCTTCACCGGTTCGCTGGTGGCCGCCGTCGCCGTCGCGTTTCCTTTGTCCTTGTTGCAGGCGATGAGCGCGAGGGCGGCAAATGTGAACGCGGCGAGGGCCCTCACGGCTGCACCTCGGACATTTGCACGGGGCGACCCTCGCGGCGCGAGCGCTCGCACGCTTCGGCCACGAGGAACGCGGCCAAGCCGTCGGCCGCCGAACACGGTGTCTCGATCCGTCGCGCCGCGACGTCGAGGAACACGGCGAGCTCGCGCTCGTAGGCTTTGCGAAATCGCTCGATGAATCCCGGGTACGGGCTGCCCGCCGGAAAGCGCGCCTCGGGTTCGACGGAACGGAGGGGCGTGCGCTCGTCGAGCCCAACCGCGATGCTCTGCTTGGAGCCCAAGGCTTCCAGCCGGACGTCGTAACCCATGGTGTTGTACATGCTGGCCGAGACCGCGGCGAGGGTACCGTCGTCGAAGGTGAGCAGGACGGCGGCCGTGTCGAAGTCGCCCGCGTCACGGATGTAGTCGTCTCCGCGGTTGGCCCCCGTGGCGTACACGCTTACGACGTCACGGCCGGTGACCCAGCGAAGAACGTCGAAATCGTGAATGCTGCAATCGCGGAAGATGCCCCCCGAGGTCGGCACGTACGATGGCGGCGGTGGCGCTTCGTCCAAGGTGCACGCCCGCAAAGTGTGAATCCAGCCCAGGCGTCCGCTTTGAATGGCCTCGCGTGCGGCGATGTATCCGGCGTCGAAGCGGCGTTGAAATCCAATTTGCACCGGCACGCGTGTTTTTTCGACGTGCTCGAGCACGGTGAGCGTCTCCCCCAAGGTTGGCGCCACCGGTTTCTCGCAGAAGACCGGAATACCCGCCTCCACGGCCTGCACGATGAGCCCCGGGTGCGCATCCGTCGCGGCTGCGATGACCAGGCCGTCGAGCTTTTCGCGGAACAGATCGTCGACGCGATCGGCTGCGCGAGCACCGACCTCACCCGCAATCTGACGCGCGCGCTCGGCGTTGGCGTCGGCGATGACCAGTGTATCGATGGCCGAGAGCTGCCGAAGCGTCTTGGCGTGAAAGGAACCAATGAGCCCAACACCGGCAAGTCCGATTCGCATGGTGCACGTCCCCTGCCCAAAAGGGTCGTTCACCGCCCCGGGGGTGTCAAGGCGCGAAATGCGTTGCGATAGGCTTTGGGGCTCGTGCTCACGATCCGCTGAAAGGCGGTTCGGAACGTCGTTGGCGAGCCGAAGCCCACGTCGTAGGCGATGCGTTCGATGGACTCGTCCGTCGTCTCGAGCAAACATTGGCCCCGGCGGACGCGCGCGCGAAGTAGGTATTGCAACGGCGTCGTTCCCGTCTGTTCCCGAAAGCGCCGGCACAGGGTGCGGACGCTCATCCGCGCGCGGCGTGAAATATCCTCCAGCGTGAGCGATGCATCGTCGTTGCGTTCGAGCCAGCGCAACACGGGCTCGAGGGAGGCGCCATGGGCGTCGGGCGTGGGGGGCTCGTGGGCAATGAATTGCGCTTGCCCGCCGGTGCGTTCGAGCGGCATCACCGCCATGCGCGCGGCATCGGCGGCCACCGCCGAGCCATGATCGCACCGCACCATGTGCAGGCAGAGATCGAGGCCGGCGGCGGCGCCCGCGGAGGTGAGGATGCGGCCGTTGTCCACGAAGAGCACATTCGGGTCGACCGCGATCTTCGGATAACGTCGCGCGAGCTCGGGTGCGCCCAACCAATGCGTCGTGGCCCGCAGTCCGTCGAGCAGTCCGGCCTCGGCCAGGATGAACGCCCCCGAGCAGATCGAGGCCACGCGCGCTCCACGGCGGGCCGCACGCTGCAGCGTGCGAAGGATCGCGGGGGGGGTAGCGTGCCGCGGATCGGCCACTCCCGGCACGAAAATCGTGTCCGCCGTGTTCACGGCGCGAAGTCCCCACCGTGCGCGCAGGTCGAAGGCACCGGTGCGAACGTCCTTGGTGGCGGCGCACACGCGCACGTCGTAGGGGGCTCGTCCATCGCGCAGCCGAACGCGCGCGAAGAGATCGCACGGGAGCGCGAGATCGCTGGGCACGACGCCGTCGAAGGCGAGGATGGCGATGGTATGCATGCGTTCTGCAGTTTGGCACGAAACGAGCGATGTTTGGCATTCTGGCCACTGGCCGAGACCGGTGCCTCGCGCATAGTCGGGGGAGCCATGGTGAGTCTCTATCGCGTGTTCCTCTTTTTGAAGTTCGCGGGCGTGCTCGCGTACGCGGGTGGATTGGCCGGCGCATTTCTCGCGAGCGAGATGCCTGCGCGCAAGCGCGCGGTTCATGCCATTGCGTCGCCCGGCTTGGTCCTGACGTGGGTTGCCGGCAGCATCATGGCCAGCCAATTGGGGGTCCGCATGACGGAGTTGTGGATTCTGGGCGGCCTGCTGCTGTCGTTCTTTTCGCTCCTGGGCCTCATCTACAGCGTGTCCCGCGATCGCCGTACCCCCGCCGCGTTCTCGGTCGTGGCGCTTCCATTGCTCACCGTGCTCGCGCTCATGGTGTTCCGGCCGACATGGTCGATGCTGGGGGCCCCATGAACACGCTCGCATGGTTTCGCGCCGTGGCATTCCTCGAGGGGCTCTCGCTGTTGGCGCTCTTGTTCGTGGCGATGCCGTTGAAGTACCTCGCCGGCATGGCCTGGATCGTCCGCATCGTGGGAAGCGCCCACGGTCTGCTCTTTCTGATGTTCGTGGCGATGCTCTTTCAAGTCGCACTGGAGCGACGGTGGGCGTTGTCCAAGGGACTGCTCGCATTCGCGTCCAGCCTCGTGCCCTTTGGCACGTTCTTCCTGGACCGCGCGTTGCGTCGTGAGCGCGACCGATAGCCATGTAGGACATACGACGCCTGGTCCGAGTCAACCCCGCGTTGACAAGGGCGGTCGCGTTGAAATGCGGGGAATTTCGGCCAAAACGCGCCTGCGCCCGGTGGCATTGTCATTGCGATGACAGGTCACCATGATGAAATCCCTCCTCTCCAAATCCATTTTTGCAACGGCAGGTACCCTCTTCGTCATGGCGCCGCTCTTCGCGGGATGCGCCGCGGATAGCCAGGACCAACCCGAAGACCTGGCCACGCTCGACGACGACGTCACCATCGACGACGGAAAGGACGATCTCGGCCCGGAGGGCGAAACGCCGGACGACTTGGATGCGTTCACCAGCGACGAATCTGCGCTCGACGAAGCCGTGATCGTGGGTGAAAAGTTGGCGGCGACTTCGGACCTCAATCTGCGCAGTGGTCCTTCCGCCACGGATTCCATTCTCGAGGTGGTCCCGGAAGACGCCGACGTGACCGTCGAAGCGGCGGCCCCCTCGGGTGGCTGGTACCAGATCAAATTCGGAGACAAGACGGGGTGGGGCTCCGGCATGTTCCTGTCGAAGCACAACGCCGGCTCCGCGCCCGAGGAGATTGGACCCGAGGAGCAGGACGCCGACGGCACGTTCGATCTCTCGGAGGTGGATTCCGTGTCCACGATGGCCGCCGGTGGAACCAATGCCGTCAAGCGCGCGCAGGAGTGGGTCAAGGCCAAAATCCCATACTGCGGCGGCACCAACGGCGGGCACGATTACATCTGCGGAGGCACGTGCCGTCGGCCGCACAACAAATGGGACAAATACCGATCCGATTGCTCGGGCCTCGTCTCATGGTCATGGGGACTCAAGGCGCCGGGACTCACCACGAGCGGCTTTGCCCCGTACGCCGGCAAAAAGAGCTACGTGATCAAGCCGAGCAAACTCGCCCCCGGTGATGCGCTGAACAACAGCTCCCACATTTTCCTTTTCGCCGGATGGTCCAACAAGGCCAAAGGCCTCGCCACGATCATCCAAGAATCGGGTTGCGGAAAGGTCGCGCAGAAGGTTCGAACGACCTTGAAGGTCACCGGATCGAAGAAGGATCGATTCCTCTCTTCGCGAAGTGGCAAAGTGTTTTTCCCCATTCGTAAACGCTGAATCTAGGAAACCTCCGACAGTAAATCTAATTATGTTTCTGCTCCAGCGTGAGGGCATCGACAACCAAGTTTTTCGCCCTCACGCATAAGTTCGTCTTATGTTTATTTGTTAGAAATTGCGAAATATCGTTCCGCCTCCTTTCGAACCATTTGCGGAAGGAACGGTGACAGTATGCAAACAGGACGAATCTGGTGGGCCGCGGCGCTCGTGGGATGTGGCGCCGTGGGATGCAATGCGGCGCACGATGATGCGGGTACCTCCACGCAAGTATCGTTGAACGAGGAACAGGCGGCGCTCGATGTGGAGCGCTACGATCTGGCGGCGGAGTACGATTGGGAGAATCGGCGGCTCGTCGCTTCCGTGAAGGTCACCCTGGACGCGACGAAGACGCCGCCCGCGCTTGTCGTGCTGGATAGCCGCGTGGCGGTCACGGGCGTGCGGCTCGATACGGGGGAGGCATTGTCCTTTTCGGAGCAACCGGGAACGCTGGCCATCGACTTGGGGACCCACGCCGCACCCGGCGTTCACTTCATCATCGATTACGAAGCGTCACCGCCCATCGGCTCGGGCCAAAATGCGACGTCGCCCTTGACGGCCATCGAGTCGCGCCCGGGGGATGCGATTGGGTCGCGTGTGCTTTATACGCATTCCGAACCGGAGAATGCTCGCTTCTGGATGCCAAGTCACGACGCGCCCGAGGATCGTGCGTACTTTTCCATCGATATGCGCGTTGACGACGGCGAGCAGCTCGTGGCCAATGGAGATTTGGTGGAGGCTGCCAACGGTCGCACGAAGTATCGAACGGCCTACACCATTCCGACGTACCTGATGGCGTTTGCACTGGGCGAATTCGGGGTGGAACGAACCCGCGGTCCGCACGGGCTGCCCATCTCGGTGTGGCACCGCCCGGGCCTGCCGGGCGCGTACCAGCCGCTCTTGGGCTTGCTCGATCGGATGGTCCGGCGCTTCGAAGGCTTGCTCGGTGTGGCGTATCCCTTCGAGAAATACTCACTCGTGCTCTTACCGGATTTTCCCGGTGGGGAGGAGCACGCAAGCATTACCTTCCAGGGTGAGATATTAACCTCGCGGGCCGACCTCGAACGCGACGCGCGCCTGACCACGCACGAACTCGCGCACCAATGGTTTGGCGATCTCGTGACCGTCGAGGGGTGGGATGATCTCTGGATCAAGGAGGGCATGGCGACGGTACTCCAGTGGGAAGGCACCCGTTCCTTTTTGGATCGCGATGGCTCGGACCCGCGCGATGGCGACATGCGCGCCGTGTCCGCTGGGGAGGCGGTGCGCGACCCATCCATCGAGCCATCGGCGAAGTACGATTCGGGGCCCTATGATCGCGGGGCCTGGGTGCTCACGCAAATGCGCACGCTCGCGGGCGAGCGGGCCTTCTGGGCCACCGTGCGCCAGGTGCTCACGCGCCATCGTTTTGGGGCGGTGAGCACGGATTCGTTTCTCGAAGCGTTTCGCCCGGTGCTCGGAGACGCAGCCCTCGTGGCCATTCGCCGCGCAATCGGTGCAAAGGCACTTCCGACCCTCGCCATCGAGCCGGTGGCGGGTGGCGGCAGGGTGACCTTGCACGATCCCGAGGGCACGCTCCTCGTGCCCATGCGGTTTGCATGGCATCGCGCAGGTGGTGCGGTGCAGACGTTCGAGCTCGTCCCGGGCGTTCCCACCGACATCGTGCGAAACGCGCCGGAAGACTTGCTCGTGCTCGATCCGCGCGACGTGCACCCGGCATGGTCGCTTTTTGCCAGCGATGGCGCGAGCCAAAAGGCATTTTCCGAGGCGATTGCCCCTTTGCGAATTCCCTTCGGCGGGCGCGCCCGTGAGCGCTTTTCCAATGTGGGAGGCACGCACCAATTGACCGCATTGCTGGAAGGAACACTGCCAACGATGCGTTCCTCGGAATTCCCCGAGTTTCTGCGAGGGCTCGATTCGGATGCCGCCCGAGCCACGGCGGTGGCCCGCGCATGCGCCTTCGCGCCATCCGACACGGGCAGCGGTTGGGTGCCCGTTCTCGAACGTGTGTTGCGTGAGCAACCGTTCCCCGGCGGCCTGCGGCGCTCGCCCTTCTTTTACGAAGCATGCAGCCGGCTTTTCCCTCCGAGCCAACTCTTTCCGCGCGCCTGGAGCTCTCTGGGCGAGGGGCTGACGTCGCCGGTGCTCGACGAGGCCCAGGTCGCGTACCTCGAGAAATTCACCGCGCCGCCCGAAGAGATGCTCCGTGTATGGTCGGCCGTGGTCCAAAAGGGCTATTCGACGCGCACGCGTTTCGAGGCGGCCTTCGTGTTGCACGAGTTCTCCTCGAATCCCAACGCCATCTCCGAGGCGGAGCGCCCGGTGTGGCGTGAGCGAATGGCGCAGCTCGTGGCCGCGGGCCAGGTGCCCTTCGTGCTGGAGTCGCTCATTCCTACACTCGGAAATGTCGCAGGTGCGAGTGCCGTCGAAAACGCTGCGGGTCTCCGCGCCCTCGCCGCCGTCCTCCATATGCGTGGCGTGCCGCAAAACCATCGCGACGCGGCATGCACGGCCTACCGATTGACCGCCCAAGAGGACACCGCTTGGCGCGCGTTCGTGGAAAGCGTCGCGAACGCCGAGATCCATCCGTCGGTGCGCGCCATCCTTCGGGATCCCGCGTCCTCGTGCGTGTAATTCGCACATCGTTCGGTGGGTGCGGTCGTTTATGACATTTGATTCATAAATGCGAAGGCCTAGGGTCATAAAGACAAGAGCGTTCGGATTGAGTCGTTCTTGCAGCGGCCCCATGAGGCCCAGTGTGTCTGCGAGAGCGCTTGCGAACCCGTTCATTGCCCCACAATGGAGGATATTCATGAACCGAGCGTCTTTCGTGAAGGTTGCCCTGGCCCTCTCGTGTTTCGGATTGGCGAATGCCGCATGTGCCATGCAAAGCGAGGAAACGTCGTCGTTGGAGACGGGCACCACGCAGCAGCCCGTGGTCGGCGGAACCCGTGCAAGCAAAGGGGAATTCCCGTGGATGGTGCGCCTGGGGGATACGCCGGATCAGACGGCGCCCCCCGCGTGCGGCGGCGCGCTGTACACGTCGCAAATCGTGCTGACCGCCGCCCACTGCGTCGGTGACACGGGGCCGGATGCGAGCATCACGGTGCTCGCGAACGCGATCGATGTGCGGGATCGCGCGGCAGTGAAAATCAAATCGACGTACGTACACACGTCACCCACGTATGCCGCGGGCAAAGGCGGGGATTGGGCCCTGGTGAAATTGGCCAAGCCCGTCCCCAATGCGGTGACCCTTCCGATTGCGACGAGCGCGACATACAACCAGGGAACCTTTGGCGTGGCCGGTTGGGGCAATACGACGGACGGGGGAAACAACTCGAGGTACCTGCTCAAAGCCGAGGTGCCTTTCATCGACGACGCGAAATGCAAAACCGCGTACTCGAACCTAAAGGCCGACGCGGAAATCTGCGCCGGCAACTGGGACCAGGGCGGCGTCGATACCTGCCAGAATGACTCGGGCGGGCCCATGTTCCGCAAGGACGACGCGGGCGCATGGATTCAAGTTGGCATCGTGAGCTGGGGCATCGGCTGCGCGCTCGCCAAGAAGCCGGGGGTCTACACGGAGGTCAGCGCTTACGCTTCGGCCATCGCCGAGGCCGCGCGGGGACTGCCCTGAGCCGAATCGTCTGATACAACCGGGGCATGCCCCAGAACATCGCCGCCACCCACGCATTTCGAGGACTGCACGACGCGCGCACCGGCTTCGTGATGCCGAATGCGTGGGATGCCGGGAGCGCCATCGTGCTCGCGGAGGCGGGGTTTTCGGCCATCGCCACCACCAGTGCCGGCGTCGCCTTTTCACTCGGCCGCGCCGATCACTCCGTTCCGCAAGGTGCCACCGCCGTCTCGAAGGAGGAGATGTTCGAGCGCATCCGCCAGATCACGGCGGCGGTCGAGGTGCCGGTGAACGGCGATCTGGAAAACGGCTACGGCGCGCGCCCCGAGGCCGTGGCCGAGACCATTCGCCTCGCGATCGATGCCGGGCTCGCCGGCGGCAACATCGAGGACTACGAGCACGGCGCCTTGTACGACGAATCGCTTGGCGCCGAGCGCATCGCTGCGGCGCGTGAAGTCATCGCCAAGAGCGGTACCTCGTTCGTTCTCACCGCACGAACCGACGGGCTGCTCCTCGATGCTCCGAGCTCGCTCTCCGACGCCATCCGCCGCGCGAATCGCTATCGGCTCGCCGGCGCGGACTGCCTCTTCGTCCCCGGTGTGAAGGACCTCGGCGACATCGCCACCATGGTGCGCGAGATCGACGGCCCCGTGAACGTGGTCGCGGGCCTCACCACCACGGCCCTGACCATCGCCGATCTTCGCGCCGCAGGCGTGGCCCGCGTGAGCCTCGGTGGCTCCTTCGCCCGCGCCGCCTTGGGCTTCCTCCGCGAGGGCGCGCGCGAACTGTTCGAACGTGGCACCTTGCACTTTGCCGAAAAGCAAATATCGCAACGCGAGCTGAATACTCTGTTTGCCAAACATGATCGCTAAATCACTCGGCAAGAGCGTTTTACAAAGAGAAGAAGGTAACCGCCAGGACGCCAAAGCCGCCAGGATCGCCAACGGAAACGACCATAAACCAAAAGAAGAGTTTATGGTCGGTTCACCTGGCGATCCTGGCGCTCTTTTTTGGCGTCCTGGCGGTTTATTCTTCTCTTCGTGACCGGTATGAATGCGTATGGTCCACGCATTCGACCCCTCGAGCCGATCGAAGCTGACGCACCGCGATCTTCCGCGCTTCGAAGGGCCGTCGCTTTTTCATGCCGTGGGGCGCGCGATTTGCGAAGCGGAATGCCTTCCGCGGAAGGAGCTCTTCGAAGCATGGGAGGTCGCGCGCCGCATTCGCCGTCGATTTCGCGGGGGGCGCGTGGTGGATCTCGCGTGCGGGCACGGTCTTCTCGCGCACCTTCTCCTCGTGCTCGACGACACGTCACCCACGGCCGTGGCCGCCGACGTGCGCATCCCCGAAAGTGCGGCCAAGGTCACCGCGGCGATGATCCGCGCATGGCCCCGCCTCGCCGGACGCGTCGATCTTCAGGCGCTCCCCATGGCCGCCGTCGACGTGCGCGCGGGCGATCTGGTCGTCTCGGTGCATGCGTGCGGGGCGCTGACCGATGACGTGCTCCAACGCGCCCTCGCGGTAGGCACGCGCGTGGCGGTGCTGCCTTGCTGCCAGGACGCGAAGATTGGTGACCAAGGAAGCTTCGGCGGCTGGCTCGATGCCCCCTTGGCCATCGACGTCGAACGCGTCACCCGCCTGCGCCTCCACGGATATACCGTCCGCACCGAGCAAATCCCGGAGGCCATCACGGAGAAGAACCGCCTCCTCCTCGCCGAGCCGCCCCCCGCGTAGAATACGGAGGGCAACCATGCACTTATCCCTCTACGACGTTAGTGTGCCGGCGCTCCTTCGCATCTTGGAGAACTTGGGCCTCATTCTCGAAAAGGCTTCTGCCTTTACGACGCAGCGCGGAGTGAGCGCGGAATCGTTACTGGAACGACGCCTCCGCCTCGACATGTTCCCGCTTTCACGTCAGGTGGAAATTCTCGTTTGCGGTGTCAAAGGTGCGGTGGGCCGGTTGGGAGGTCGCGTGGACCCCAATACGGAAGCTCCAGAGTTTGCCGTCTTCAATCGCGGTGACGCGTCCTCGTTCGGCGAGGGGTGGACATCCTTCGAGCCACTCCGGGCCTTGGTGCAAGAGGGTGTTGCCTATTTGAGAACCTTCTCGCCGGACGAGATCAACGCCGCCTCGACATCCATCACGGTTCGCAAGCTAGGCGAGGAGCGCGTCTTCGAGACGCGTGCGTTCGTGCTCGAATGCGTTCTGCCCAACGCGTACTTCCATATGGGCATGGTCTATGCCCTATTGCGCTCAGCCGGGGTGGAACTCGGAAAGAAGGACTTCGAGGGGCCGCCGGCGTATCGCGTCAAATTCTCGTGATGCGAAACGCCTTGCGCGAGCGCAAGGCGCACACACTCATGCCGATATGTGAGTGCCCACACAAATTTAAGGTTGGTAGCGAATCGTTGTTGATCCTTGAAGGGTTGTGCAATAGTCACATTGACGCCTTCTACCATGGGGGCTTGACCGCGGTGTGAGCACAGCGTGCGGACTGCGAACAGCAGCCGGGGCGCGAGCTGCGGGGGATGTCGACTGAGGGATGGCTCGCAATAACAACCTGTCGGTGGAGTCCGAGGGGCGCGCGGGAAGCGTATGCCCTCGTTGGATGTCGCCGCACCTATCGCGTCAAGATGGAAAGGGCGTAATCATGAACCTCATCAAAGCGAATTATTTCATTGGGTTGGCGGCGATGATTGCGATTGGCACGGGCTGCGCTGCGTCGGATTCTGACGCAACGGAATCCGTCGGCGGTACCAATCAAGAGATTGTCAAGAATCTCATTCAGGCTGGATTTCCCGCGAGCGACATCCAGGAAGTCGACGGTCTCGTATACGTCGGCAACGATGCAGAGGTGAGCCTCGAAGCATCCCGCGAGATGCTGCAGGCCGACGGCTCCAAAGAGCAATATCGCACGACCAATGTGGTCGGCAGCGGGGTGCGCGTGATCTGCGTCAATGGATCGGCGTACACCGGTACGTTCAGCACTGCGCTCGATGGAGCGATTGCCAACTACAACAACCTGGGCCTCAACTTCAGCTTGCGCCGCACCAGTGGTAGCACCAGCGGCTGCAATGCGACCATCACCGCGAGACTCACCTCGGGCTCGGCCGGTGGTAGCTCGGGCTTCCCGTCGGGCGGTCTGCCCTACAACACGATCAACGTCGCCTCCTCGACATCGCAGTACGGCACCAACGTGGTCAAGCACGTGATCACCCACGAGATCGGGCACACCATTGGCTTGCGCCACTCCGACTACTTCAATCGCAGCATTAGCTGCGGCTCCGGCGGCAATGAAGGCAGCGCGGGGGTTGGGGCCATCCATATCTCGGGTACGCCGACGGGCGCGACGGTTGGTGGTTCGCTCATGAACTCGTGCTTCCGGAGCAGCGAAACCGGCAACTTCACGAGCTCGGACCGCACCGCGTTGACCACGCTCTACTAGACCTTCTCTCGAAAAAGCCATTGAATGAGCCCATGCTCACGAGGCTTTTCCTTTTCGCGGCCGTGGCGTCCCTTTCCCTGGGCGCCGCGGCCTGCGGAAGTTCCTCCTCGGAAGGGGAGGAGAACAGTACGAGAACGGCATGCGCCGGGCTGCGCATCGTCGATCCGAGTTTGCGCACGCAGTCGCAGTGCGGGCCGACCCTCGATTTCACGCCGATCAACGACTACCACGGCGACATTCCGTCCATCCAGGAGCGCGAAGACGCGGTCGTTCTGATCAACGGCGCGTGCACCGGGACGTTGATCGCCGCGCAAGCGGGCCCCATCATCCTGACGGCGGGCCATTGCGGGCACGTTGGCGATCGCGTGATGTTGGCCTTCAACGTCGAGGCCAACGCCGACGGCGATACGCTGGTGACCGAAGGAGCCGTGGTCGAGCAAGCCGACGCGCCGGATTATGCGCTCATCAAGCCCGACAAGCTGCCGGTGGTCACGCCCACGCCGCTGACGACCAAAGAGAGCGATCGGCTCGCGATCATCCAGCATCCGCGCGGAGGGCCCAAGTCCATCGCCGAGGGGAAGCTGGCGGGGGTCTGCAATGGGCTGATTTACTATACGGATCTCGACACCCTGGTGGGTGGCTCGGGCGCCGGCGTGCTCACCCGCGACGGTTACTTGGTTGGCGTTCACACCGATGGCGATTGCGCGGCCGATGGCTCCGGATCCAACTATGGTTGGACCTCCGTGAGCATCGTCGCTGCATCGGCGTATCTGCAGGACGCCGACATCGCCGCGCGCTAACGCGCTTGTCGAATCGATAATGCGATAACGGCAAGCGGCGAGCCGTCGCACTTCTCGCCGCCCATCGATTCATGACGCTGTCCCGTAGGCCCCTTCGGGAAACGCAGCCGTCAGCGGAGCGTGCACGCTCATCGTAGTAGGTTGTCCTACCATTTGGGCCTTGAGATGCCCGAACGACAACTTTGTTTGATAGACTACGAAACTGTTGCGCACTCACCGTGCGTGCTTGGTCCTTAGGACTCCCGCGCTGTCTCTTTGAGGGGGCGGGGGTAGGGGTACGAGCCATCGTGATGGGGGATATCGCTACCGAGTGTAGGTAGATCTGCTTTTCTGCGCCTCTGCCGAGGGGATCGGGTCCGATCGCCGATGGGGGGAGGTGTGCCCTACTGCCAAGGAGTTTCACCATGCGAATCAAGATGTCGGCCGGTTTTCTCGTCCGCTGCCTGGGGGTGGCATCCAGCGTTCTCGCATTTGGCGTGCTCACCGTCTCGTCGACGGGCTGTGCGGCGAACCCGGAGGAAGGGAACCGTTCCGAAGCGACCGGCACCACGGCCACGTCGTTCGATGAATGGCGAAAAACGGTCTACCAGGAGGCCGAGAGCGGCATCTGGATCGTCAATGGCGATACGCCGGTGGACAGCATCGAGAAGCTGCAGTCGTTCTACGAGCGGTACGTCCAGCAGGGCGCGCTCATCGTGGACAACAACGATGGGGTCGACTCCAAGTGGAATAGTACGCAAAAACTGAATATTACCTACTGCGTCAGCCGCTCGTCGTTCGGTAGCCGATACGATGCGGTGGTTCAGGCCATGAGCGAAGCCGGTGGCAATTGGGCCTCGGTGGCGAACATCCGGTTCGTGCACGTTGCAAGCCAGGACGGCAGCTGCAATGCGCGCAACAAAAACGTCGTCTTCGACGTCCGCCAAGTGCGCAGCGGTCAATACTTGGCGCGCGCGTTTTTCCCGAATCAGAGCCGCTCCACGCGCAATGTGCTCATCGACTCCTCGTCGTTCGGGTACACGGATCCGTATTCGCTGGTGGGCATTTTGACCCACGAGCTCGGCCACAGCCTGGGCTTTCGTCACGAGCACACACGGCCCGAATCGGGCACGTGCTTCGAGGACGACAACTGGCGCGCGTTGACGACGTACGATTCGAACTCCGTGATGCACTATCCGCAGTGCAACGGGTCGAACGACGGCGACCTCACGATCACCTCGCGGGATGCGCAGGGCGCTGCGAGCCTTTACGGCGCGCCGTAGCCACGGCTATCGTCGTGCGCGATGAGCACGGCGAGTGATTCGAAGGTTGGTTCCATGGACGGGGGCGGCGTGCGCCGGGCGACGGCGACGGACTTGCCGCTCCTTCCGGCGGTGGAAGCGGCCGCCGACGAGCGGTTTGCCGCCATGGGATTTCCGCCATTGCCGCCGCCGGGCACCTGCGAGAGCCTCGCGGCGTCGCTATTCGTTCTCGTTGCGGGCGATCCTCCGGTGGGGTTCGCCCGCGTCGAGGTGGTCGACGGTCTCGCGCACTTGGAACAGCTCTCAGTGCATCCGGAACAGCAAGGGCGCGGATTCGGAGCCGCGCTGCTCGCAGGCGCATTTGGCGAGGCCCAGCGTCTCGGGTATGCCGAAATGACCTTGGTGACGTTCGCGGACATTCCGTGGAACGCGCCTTTCTACGCGCGACATGGATTCCGTGAATTGCACGCCCTGACGCCGGGCCTGGAGAACCTGCGCGCCAAAGAGCGTTCGCTCGGACTCGACGCGATGGGCCGTCGCGTCGTCATGAAGCGAACGTCGCGCTAGCGGAGATTACCCGCAGCTCGCGTCGTAGCGATTGTATGCGCTGTCCCGGCCGCAGAGCCCACACGCCTCGATGCACGTGAAGCGGACCAGCCTCAGCCCCGCTGCCGCGCACGCACGCGAGGCCTCGGCCCGATGGTCCGAGCAGCATTTGCATGCGAGCACGCCGGCGTTGAGGACCGTGCCGTCTGCCGCGACGGCGGGGGTGCTCTCCGCCGTCGGATCCGCGCTGGCACCGCAGCTGGACGTTTGTGCCGTGCCTTCGAGGATCTGATCCGTGCTCTCCGCGGTGGAGGCCTGTGGGTCTGCGCCGCTGCATCCTGCCGCCGCGATGGAAATCAAAAGCGCGCAGCAGGTCGTCCACGACCCCATTTTTTTGTTTTGCATGTCTCTCTCCGGAATAGGCAATGGTCTGTTCCGAACGTCCGTGCCGGCTCGAGGCCGTACGTCCGTCCAACATTGCCCATTCGTAGCGACGAGAGATGTCTTTAGGTGCGCGTGCGGCTTTTCCGAATTGCCATGACAAAGGCACCGATCGCGCACTGGTGTGTTGCTGTGCGCAACGGGTGCCTTCTACAGGGCTCGTTACGGATTCGCGATGGATGCGTCGACGAGCTTCTTGACCTGGTTGTACGAAATGCCCGCGACATGACCGGAGGTGACCGGTTTGGGTAGCCACAGAGAATCGGCGTGCACGTTTTTGCTCGCGCCAACCCATTCACCACCGATGATCGCGCCCTTGCCATCGAGCTCGAGGATGTACGTAAACTCGTCGTGGGTCGTATAGGCGTCGGCGGAGTAGAATACCTCCCCCGCGTTGGATTCACGGACGTACGCCACGCGTGTCTTCACGTACAGAAACGATTTGGCGCCGGAGTTGAAGGCGTATGACGTCGGGATGGGGGACGACGCATCGCCGAGCACGAGTCGATTTGCCTCTTCGTCGCTCACCACTCTCTGCTCCTGGATCTGGTAGCCGCGAACAGGCCGATTGGAAACCCGATCATAGAATGGCCGATTCTCGACGAAAGCCTGCTTTCGAATGCCCAGGTAGTTCGCCAAGAGAAGATGCAGAGTGCCAGGATTGGTATGGCGGCATTTCGCGGCGGAGCGTGTGTGCTTGTCACGGTTCAATGCGCTCTCGTCTTCATTGCAATGCAACGAGACCGTCTCCCGTTCGGACTTCGTGTAGAGCATGGAGGCGAGCGCCTTGATGTCCGTTTCTTTGAAGGTCACGCCGTTCTCGACGACCTCGTGCTGGGGCTCCGGCACCAGGATGGCAGCCGACGCCCACCCGGGCTCGATGTTGGCTCGACGGGACACGCAGCGCCCGAGTGTGGAATCGTTCCGCCTTCCGCAGATGTCTTCTCCGCACATGCTGTTCCACAGGCAGGATGCTCCGCCGCCTTCGAGGCCGTGCGATGCGGACACGTGATGTTGGACGTCCGAGGCTCTGAACGCGGTCTCATACTTCTCCGTTGCCGCCGGCGAGCTGCGGTCGTCCCAACGATGATTGATGCTGTCGGTGCTCGCGGGCCAGGTGCTTCCCGACCATGGTGTCTGGGCGGCCTGGCCCTTCGTCGGTAGCTTCGCCATCACGCGTTCGATCGAGCCGCCGAACAACGCCGGAGCCTCGTCGGTCTTCGGAGCGTCGACCTTTGCCGCGGCGTCGTCGGTCTTCGGAGCGTCGTCCGCCTTCGGTCCGGTTCCCGCCGATGCATCCTTCTGCGGCTCGGGGGAACTCGGTCGTTCCTCCATCGTGCCGTCGGGGGTCTGCCCGCTGCACGCGGAAATGGTGGCGAGCGAGACCGGAAGCGCTGCCAAAAGTGCCAACTTCATACTGCCTTTTTCCTCTCCAATAGGGGATGGCACCGCGGTTCATGCAGCCGCGGTGCTCTTCTCGTTGGAGGGACGCAGGAACGCGTTGGGCCGGCGCACACAAATCGTAAAAATTTGAAAGTGGAGATCGCTTTCGCGCGATGGCGCGCCGTGCTCGGTTCAAGGATGGTTGGCACCTGCTACAGGGGGCTCGTTACGGATTTGCGATGGACGCGTCGGCGAGCTTCTTCACGTGCTCGGGCGAGATGCCGGAGACGCTTACCGTGGGGGCTGCCTTGGGGAGCCATAGGAAGTCGGGGTGTGCCTTCTTGCTGTGGCCAACCCATTCGCCACCGATGATGGCTCCGCGCGCGTCGAGCTCGAGCACGTAGTCGTAATTGTCGGAGAAGGTATATTGGTCGATGCTCGAGGAGAGATTTCCTTCGTTCGGATCGGACTCACCGATGTACGTGACGCGCGTTTTCACGTGGAGCAACGATGCCGCGCCGGAGTTGAAAGCGTAGGCCGTCGGAATCGGGGACGACGAGGCGCCCATCACCAGCCGATTGGCTTCCTCGGCGGTTACCGGCTTCTGCTCCTTGATTTCGTATCCACGAATGGGTTGATTCCAAACTTGACTGTCGAACGTCCGATCCTCGGCAAACGATTGCTTGCGAAGACCGAGGTAGTTCGTCAAGAGAAGGTGCAGGGTGCCCGGGTTCGTGTCGCGGCATCGTGATGGCGGGCGCCCGTACTTGTCGCGACTCAGCTCGGAGCTGTCCTGGTAGCAACGCAGGGAGACCATCTGGGTATCGGCTTCCGTGTAGAGCATCGAGAGGAGCGCCTTGATGTCCTGCACCTTGAAGGTCACGCCGTTCTCGATCACATCGTGTTTCGGCTCCGGCACGAGAATGGCCGCCGGGGTCCACCCGTGGCAGATGCCTGCCCACGTGAGCACGCACCTTCCGTTGGACGCTCCGTTCCGCTTTCCGCACCGGCTGCCGTCGGTGCAATCGGCGTTGCTCGTGCAGGCCTCACCGGCGCTGCGCGATTCCACCCCGTTCGACACGGCCACTTGATCTTGGACGCCGGAGACACCGAAGGCTACTTCGTATTTCTCGGACGGCGAAAGCGAGTTGGCGCCTTCCCACCGATAGTTGATGCTGTCGTTGTAGGCCGGCCAATAGCTTCCCGCCCACGGCGTCTGCGCCGCCTCGCCCTTCCGCGGCAGCGTCGCCGCCGCGCGTTCGAGGCGCACGCCGAACAACGCCGGGTCGTCGTTCGCCGACCACACTTCGGGTTGCTCTGCGGAGCCAGTTCGTTCTTGGCTCGTACCATCGGATGTCTGCACGCTGCACGCCGAAACGGCAACGAGCGCGAGCGGGAGTGCTACGACGAATCCCTGTTTCATATGCCTTTTTCCTCGAGTCAAATAGCCATCACGCCACGGCGTACGTCGACGCGGGCGCGTTCTCGCTGAAGAGACGCCGCGCCCGCGCGCACCGTGCACCGAAATCGTAAAAATATTCTGCGGCTACTCGAGCTCGCTTTCCGCCGCCCATCGATCGGCATCCGGAATCGAGGAAATACGCGTGGATGCTGCTCGCACACCGGACGGATTCCGGATCAGCGTAGTTCGGAATGGAAAAAAGGCCGCGACGCCTGGCTCACTTGTAGTGCACGTAAAGCGCGTACGAAACGCCTCCGGCGGGCTCACAGTAATAGCTCCACCAGAGTCCTTGATCCTCGCCCATGTCGCCTTTGTCGGTGCAATGCTTTTTGCTCTCGTAAACGCCTTCCTTTGCCCAGTTGGCGAGCGTTACGACCTCCGTGTCGGAGGTGCCCTGATTCTGCTCTTCCCCTGCGACGGCGTGCGCACTCGTGGAGAGAGCGGCCATCGTCAACGCACCGCCTAGGGCAAAGGAGAGTCTCCGCCAAGACTTGTTCGTCTTCCCAACGTTCATCGTGTCCTCCAAATGTGGAATGGATTCGGTCGAAGCGACGAGGGGCCTCGTTGCAACCGCTTCGACTCGAGCGTTCGGCGATCCATACGAAGCGGGCTGCGACGTTATTTCCATGATGAGCTCGAAATCGCATCGGAGGCGCAATGGCGGGGTCCGTACGGCGCGATTCGTTGCTCGCGTGCCGGCCCGGACGAGGCCGTGATTTCCGGCCGTACGGTCGCAGCTTCATCGCACATGGAGATTTGTGCGACGCAGCAAGTGGGCGCGATTATGGTGGAGACGAAAGAGAGGAACTTGCGATGAGTGGACGAATCGAAGCGCGACTCGCCGAGTTGAAGATCGAACTGCCGGACGCGCCCGCCCCGGTGGCCAACTACGTTCCCGCCGTTCGAACGGGAAATCTCCTCTTCGTGTCGGGGCAGGGGCCCTGGTTCAACGGCGAATTGCGTTACCTCGGCAAGGTCGGTGCCGATGTGACGGTGGCCGTGGCTAAAGAGAGCGCGCGCCTGTGCGCGTTGAACGTGCTGGCGCAGGCACGGGCCGCGCTCGGCGATTTGGACCGCGTCGTTCGCGTCGTCCAGGTGCAGGGCTTCGTCAATGGCATTCCGGAGTTTGCCGAGCACCCGCAGGTGATCAACGGCGCCTCCGACCTCTTCGTCGAGATCTTCGGCGAAGCGGGGCGCCATTCGCGCTTCGCGGTGGGCTCGGGCTCGCTGCCCGGCAACATCTCCGTCGAGGTCGTTGCCACGTTCGAAGTCGAATAGCGGTTCTTCCTCAGGGAAAGTGCACCTCCAAGGAGACCCCCTTCTTCTCGGGCGGTGCCGGCTTGGGCGGCGGGGGGGCCGCCTTCGCCGGCGGTGGAGGCGGCGGCGGCGGTGCGGCCTCCACCTTTGCGGGGGGCGGGGGCGCTGCGGCCGGAGGTGGCGCGGGCGGAGGTGGCGCGCTCGCATGGGCCGACGCCTTGGCTTTCGGCTTCGAGACATGCGGCGCATGCGCAGGTGCCGCCACGGACAGCACCTTGCTGCTGACCGCCGCGCTAGGCGCCGGTTCGGCCGATGCCACGGCTTCGACCGGCGCGGCGTCCTTACCGCCCTCGTCCTTCGAGGTATCCCGCTCGATGGAGAGATGGAAGCCCAAGCCGCCTTTGAGATTGCGCGAGAAGATGTCGGTGACGCTCAGCAAGTAACTTCCCGGCTCGAGTTCTTCGCCGACGATGGTTTGTGCGGTGCCACCGGCATACTCTTCGGCGACTCGGCGCCCATCTTGCGCCTTGATCGTCACCAAGGCATCGATGGGATTCTTCACCTCGGGGGCCTTGACCTTGACGATGTAGTGCCCCGCCTGGCTAACCGTCCACGTATACGTCTTTCCAACTTTGGAATCGATGCGGTCTTCGCAATTGATGGTGTTGCCCGAAATCTCGCGCGGGCACGTCTCCGTGCTGGCGAACGATTCCGACTTTGGCCCGAAGAGCCCGGCGCCGGTGCCGCCGACGGCGAGTACGCCGCCGATGGCATAACCGAGAATCATGTTTCGCTTCGTCGACGCGAGCAGGCTGGCGCGCCCTTTGGGGGAGAGAATCAGCTTGCCCGTGCCAATTCCTTTGGGCGTGCGCAACACCGCACCGTGGGGGCCCGCATCGAGTTGGCCTAGCGCATAAATCGTCGCCGACGGCCGAACGATCTTTTCCGTGCCCACGAATCCGATGATGCGCCCTTCGTCACGCGAAACGATGGGCGTATTCGTTTCCATCTGTCCAAAACGAAGTGTCGATGGCCAGAGCAGACCTCCCACGCCCACCTCGCTGGAATGGCTCTTTTCCATCGATGCATCGAGCGCGCCCGTGCTGTCCACCACGATGCTCCCCACGCCGTCGGCAATGAGAAATTGGCACCCCTGCGCGTCCGTGTGCACATTTTTGGAGCCACTCGTCTTTTTCGTCCCCTCCTCGGTTTCGGAATGCTTTTCCCACTTTGCTTCGATGGTAATTTCATAAGCTAGGCACGGCTGTCCGCTCATGGGGGCAACCAGCTGCTGCTGCCCCGGCTGCGCCGCGCCCTCCGTGGAGAGCAGCCCATTCGCGTCGGCGGCGCGAGGCCCGAGCTGCGCAATCTCCGAGGGCCGCCGGTGCGGCACCCGGTTCATCTTTTTCATTTTCAGCATCTGCAAGACGCCGAACAAAAGGCCACCTAGGCCCAAGAAGGCCAAAAACCAACCCAAAATGTCCATGGTCCCTCACAAACGAAATGCCGACGACGTGCGGACTCGAAGTCCGATACGCGGCTGCAAGACGTCATTGGGATGGCGGCGGCGGTTCGATCAAAAAATCGACGCGGCTACTTCGAACGGAGCGGGACGGGCACCGGGGTGGCGCGGATGTCCAAATTCGCAAAGATACCGCTCGTGTTGGAACCCCAGCACCACACGCTGCCGCTTCGCGTGAGGGCGCAGACGTGCGACTGGTTCACGGCGACGTCGAAGACGGGCTCCGGCAGGCCGACCACCGCGACGGGATCGTCGCTATGGGCGTTGGGCAGGCCATTGCCAAGCTGCCCGTCGTTGTCGTCGCCCCAGCATCGGACGCCGCCGTCCACCATCACCGCGCATGCAATCTCGGGAGCGAGCCCAATTTTGGCCACCCCCGAGCCCAGCGTGGGGACGTCGAGGCTCGATTGGGGGGTCGGCTCGATCGTGCCGCCGGGGGTTCGCTCGCCCCAGCATTTGACACCTCCGCCGGTCGTCACCACGCACGCGTACGAGGGGGCGACGCGCAGCTGGGCCACCGATCCTGGCGGCAACACGCCAATTTCGATGGGCTTCGACGTGTGGGGCTGGCGGCCGAACAATCCGCTCCCATTGTGACCCAGGCAGGAGACGTTGCCGGCACGCGAGAGTGCGCAGATCGAGGAGTTCGAGAAGCCCACGTACGTGCTGGGCGCGAGGCCTTCGATGGCGAAGGGGACGTAGTTCGGGCCGTCTCGGTCCGGTCCGTAGAAGCCTGGGGTGCTGTTGCCGTTGCCCCAACACATCGCGCGCCCGTCGTCGAGCACCGCGCACGCGGACGTCGAGCCGGTGCCCATGTCGAGCACGTGCGCGGAAACGCCGGCGACGTCGATGGGGCGTGAGGAGCTCGAAGGTCCGCCATCGGGTTGGCCCGCGCCGAGGGCTCCGTTGCCGTTGTAGCCCCAGCACTTGGCGGCGCCGCCCGTGGTCACGGCGCAGGTCGTCTTGTCATGGGCGATGTGGACGTCGCGCACGCCCGTGGCGAGATCGACGACGTCGACCGCCTTGGGCGGACGCTCGTCCTGCCGTCCGTAACCGAGTTGCCCCGAAGAATTGTAGCCCCAGCACTTTGCGCCGCCGGCCGTGGTGACGGCGCAGCCATGGTCGCTGTCGATGACGATCTGCGCGATGCCTTGCTCGAGCCCCGGCACGATCGCGGGCGGTCCGTTGTGGCTTGCCGCCTGAATGAAATCCTGCCCCGAGCAATAGACGGTGCCGTCGGCGATGGCGCACAGGGCGTCGTAGGTGGTCACGAGCGTGCTGGCGCGCACGCAGCCTTGGCCTTTCTTGAAGGTGCCCACGCATTCGCACACGCTGCCGTCGCACACCGGGGGGCCCGCGTCGGGGTCGAGCGCGCCCGGACCGGGGTCGACGCCGCCATCTTGCGAGGGGTTTCCATTCGCGTCCCCGGCTTTGCCGTCCGCGGTGGCATCGGCCTCGAGGCACTCGCCGGGGCACGGCGTGTTTCCGAGAGGGAGCACGATGTCGCACGCGCCGAGCGCGCTCGCGAAGGACACGGCGAAGAGCACGCGGCGGTGGCGCAAGGTCATTCGGTGTGCTCCACGGCCGCCTCGACGGCGGGAAGCAGGAGGCTCTGCGGGTACCTGCGACGAAACTCGGCGGCCTTCGTCCGGGCGGCCGCGGTCTCGCCCGCGTTGGCCAGCGCTTGAACCCAGAGGCCATCGCGCTCCTCGATCAAATGGCCCCGCGGAAAGCGCTGCGCATGCTCGCGGAGCGGCGCGAGGGCCAGAACCGGATCGCGCCGGAGGATGGCCGAACGCGCCGTCTCGAGCAGGCTCTGTTCCTCGGCGAGATCGACATCGCGCCGCGCCGGCTTGGGGCCGCTGGCCGGCTTGGCCACGATGGGCGGGGGCCCCGCATCCTCGCGGTTCGTCGGTGCGGCAGGCGACTCGCTCACGGGGCTCGCGGCCGTCGGCGCCGAGGTGACGGGCGGCTCCGGCACGACGACGGCGGAGGCGACGTTTGCGGGCGCGGCAGGCGCATCGATGGCCCCGCGCACGATGGCCCCTCCCGCCCCACCCACCGCGAGTGCCGCGATGGTCGAGAGCACACCCCACTTGCCGAGTGCCGCGTGAAGGGCACTTGGGGGGGGCGGAGGCGAATTCGGCGCGCCACCGTCGGGAACCCCGAACCCCGTGCTCACCTGCGACCAAATGCGATCTTCCAGGCCCGACGGTGGCTCGGGCGCCTCCGCGCGCGCGAGCAGATCGCGGACATCCTCGGGAAGCGGCGGCAGCTCGCTCATGAGAGACCTCGCCGCCGGCGAACGCGCTCGAGCGCCGCGGTGAACGCCTCCCGCGCCAGACGCAGACGCGACGAGGTCGTCGGTGCCGGTGCCTCCATGGCCGCCGCGATCTCCGGGACGGACAGCCCGTCGAACTCGTGCATGACGAACACCGCGCGCTTGTCGTCGTCGAGCGCGCCGAGGGCCTCGTCGATCATCTCACGCGCCTGGCGCGCGGCGATCCGTTCGTCGGGCGATGGCTCCGAGACGGGCACGTGCTCTCCGCGCTCCGCGTCGACCTCGTGCCGGTGGTAGTGCAGCCGCCGATAATCGGCAAAGAGCCGCCACGCGATCCCGCGCAACCACGCCTTCGCCGGCCGCGTTCGATCGAAGGTGGAAAACCGCGCGTACGCCGTCACGAAGACGTCGTGGGTCAAATCGTCGATCGTCGCGTTGCGTGCCCCGAGTCGGTAGAGGAACGCCCACACCGCGCGAAACTCCGCGCGGTAGATCTGCTCGAACTCCGCCACACTCGCCCGGCGAACCTCGCGCGCCCGCACCGAGAGCGGGGCGGAGAGCGACTCGTCGGAAAGGGCCATGAAGAACATCGTTTACGGCGCCACCCGGAACTGAAGGCCCAGGCTTCCCGTCACCCGCGGGGTCTCCCACGCGGGCCGATCGTCGATGGTGAGCACGTTGCGCGTGGGGGCCAGCTGCAGATCCGCGAACGCGACCAGCGCCGTCTTCTCCCCGAGGGCCCACGTCACAGCAGCGCGTGCGCCGACCAGCGCCAAGAATCCGGTGCGCGACGTCGAGCCTTCGAAGCCCGTGCTCTTCGCCCGCAGAGCGCCCGCCGAGCCGACGAGGCACGCCGCGCCCACCCCGAGGTGCGCACATGGCAGCAGCGAGGCCACGATGAAATTCGATTCGAGCGTCCCGACCCCATAGTCGCGGGCGATCGGCCAATCGAAGCGACCCTCGGTGCCTAGCGAAAAGGTGCCTTTGCGCACACTCGCATGTACCACGAGTCCGCCCGTGGCCGTGGGCGCTGCACCAAGTGCGGACAGCGCGCCGACGCCGAGCCACCATCGCGTCGGGCTGGAAGGCGCAGAAGGCGGGGAAGCCGTCGCCGGCGGCTCCACCCGCACGGCCGGCCCGCGATCGGTTGCCGGCGCAACGGTTGCCGGCGCAACGGCTGGCGGGGATGGCTCCGGCGCTGGCGCAGGAGGCGGCGGCGCGGGGCGCAGGTACGCCTGCGGATCGATGGCAATGGCGAGCGCCAGCCGCGTCGAGTTCGCGAGCTCGCTGCATTGGTCCGCGCGCGACGTCTGCTCGCGCCGCAGAGGAGCACCGTGCCCGGCGCGCACGACGGTCGACTTGAAGCCGTCCCGGGTTCGCGCAAACACGACGGAGATGCGCTCGGCGGCCTCGGTGCGAAAAGGATCGTACCCGAGTTGCGCAACGATGGCCTTCTGCAGGTCCACGGCATCCGGGCAATCCTCCGCGCCCCGTTGCCGCTCCACCTCGAAGCGCACCGTTCGCGGGGCATCGGCCTTGGCGTGGATCGTCCAAACCGCAGTGCCCGCGGCCAAACACGCCACGACGAATCGACGTCCACGAGATGCTTTCAAGGCGCGCGATCCCTTCTACGGAGCCCGCGCAACAACCCTTCCTGCGCGGCCGTCCAATCGCGCCCCGACCGATCGGACACCACTTCCGCCGTGCGTTCCGAGGAAACAAATGTAAAGTACCGAACGCTTGGGTGGGAGAATGGGCGAGAGAACTACGGCAGCATTATTGAATCTAATCGCGGGCTTGAGTGCGGCGGAGCTCGATGTCCTCCGCGGCCACCTGCGTGAACTGGACGATCCCATCGCCGTGATCGGCATGGGCTGCCGCTTTCCGGGCAACGTCCACGATCCGGCATCGTTCTGGAGCCTCCTTCAACAAGGGAAGGACGGGATCACGGAGGTGCCCAAGGACCGCTGGGACATCGACGCCCTCTACGATCCCGATCCGGACGCACCCGGCAAAATCTACAGCCGGCGAGGAGGCTTCCTGGAAGGCGCCGATCGATTCGATGCGGAGGCCTTCGGCATTTCGGCCGAGGAAGCCGCTTTGATGGATCCTCAGCAGCGGCTTCTCCTCGAGGTCTGTTGGGAGGCGCTCGAGAACGCCGGGGAGGCCCCAACGGAGCTGCAGGGCAGCCGCACCGGTGTCTTCGTTGGGCTAGCCAACCAGGGCTACAACCGCGTTCTCGATCCGCGTGATCTCGATGCCTTCACCGCGACGGACACACTGGCGAGTGTGGCCAGTGGGCGGCTCTCGCACGCGTTTGGCTTTCACGGCCCGACGATGACCATCGAGGCCGCGTGCGCTTCGTCGCTCGTGGCGATTCATCTTGCAGCCGAGAGTCTGCGGCGCGGCGAGTCGGAGCTGGCCATCGCCGGCGGGGTCACCCTTCTTCTGCAGCCCGAGCTTCAAGTCTACTTCTCGAAGCTCGGCCTCCTGTCCCGTGACGGATGCTGCAAGGCCTTCGATGCGAACGCCGACGGCATGGTGCGGGGCGAGGGCTGCGGGCTCGTCGTGCTCAAACGGCATTCGCAGGCAATCGCCGATGGGAACCCGGTGCTGGCGCTGGTGCGGGGGTCGGCCGTTCAGAGCACGGGCGCGGGCAAGGGCGTGGCCATTCCCAATGCACTCGCCGAGCGCCGGGTGCTGCGTGCCGCACTCGAAAGCGGCAGGCTCGCGCCGGCGGACGTCGACTACATCGAGACGCACGGCACGGGGACCTGGGCCGGCGATGCCATCGAGCTCACGGCCTTGAAGGCGGTGTTCGGTGAACCGAGGGCCGACGGTTCGAGCTGCGTGCTCGGCGCGGTGAAGACGAACATCGGCCAGCTCGAATACGCAGGCGGCGTGGCCGGTGTCATGAAGGCCATCCTCGCCTTCGAGCACGAGACGATTCCTCGGAACTTGAACTACACGACGCCCCATCCCCGGGTGCCGCTCGAGGGGACGCCGCTGGTCATTCCGACGCAGAGCCATCCTTGGCGGCGCGGAGATCGGCCGCGCATCGCAGGCGTGAGTGCGTTTGGCTTGAGCGGCGCGCTGGCCCATGTCCTGTTGGAGGAGCCCCCTCGGAAGGCACCGGAGACACCGCGTGCGACGCGCTCCGTTCACGTGCTGGCGCTTTCGGCCCGAACGCCGGACGCGCTGCGTGCGCAGGCCGCGCGGGTGGCGGACTACCTCGAAGCACACCCCGAACTGTCCCCGGGCGACGTGTGCTTCAGCGCCAACGTCGGTCGCGCGCATTTCGACCATCGCCTGGCGGTCGTTGGAAAGACCACCACGGAGCTCGCCACGCAACTGCGCGGTCCGAATGCGACGGGGGGGCCGTCCGACGAGGCGTTCGCGAGCGCGCGGAACTTGGCGGAGCGCTACGAGGGTGGTGAGGACATCGATTGGCGCAGCCTCGAACGACCCTACGGGCACCGCCGTGTTGCGTTTCCCAACTACGCCTGGCAGCACCAGCGATTCTGGCTGCATCGCCCGACGGACGGCAGCAACCCGCGCCAGGCGCCCGCCCCGGCGATCGGCTCGCACGTTCTCGAGGCGCCCGCGTCCGAACGCCATGTGTTGTTGCAACGGCATCTCACCACGCAGCTGGCGGCCATCATGGGCGTCGCTTCCAAGGAGGTGCACGCTGCCACGCCGCTGATTCTCCTCGGAATCGACTCGCTCATGGCCGTCGAGTTGCGGCGCCGGCTCCGGGCCGAGTTTGGCTTCCCGCTCAAATTCGAGCGCCTCATCGAAGGGGCGGCCGTCGCGGATCTCGTACAGGACTTGGTGCAGCACCTTGCAGCGAACGATCCCGGAGAGCTGGAAGTCATCGAGCTATGAATGTGAACGAACTCGTCGCCGAGCTCGCGCGGAAAGGCATTCAAGTATCCCTCGGCATGAGGGACGATCAGCTCTCGGTGAGCGCGCCCAAAGGTGCGCTTTCGGAGGAACTGCGCCAACGGATTACGCAGCACAAACGGCAATTGCTGCAGTACCTGCGGACGCGCACGGCGGCGGCTCCTGACCACGACGATCTGCCGAGCCTCACGCCCGATCTCGCCCATCGTCACGAGCCGTTTCCGCTCACGGACATCCAGCAGGCCTATTGGCTCGGGCGGGGTGGCGCTGCGGAGATGGGGGACGTATCCATTCACGTCTACTGGGAACACGAGTTCCCATCGCTCGATGTGCCGCGCATGGAGCATGCCTGGCAAAAAGTCATTTTACGCCACGACATGCTGCGCGCGGTCATTCTCCCCGATGGCCGCCAACAGATTCTCCGCGAGGTACCGCCGCTGCGCATCACCGTGCTCGATTTGAGCCAGGCGTCGCCCGACGAGCTCGAGGCGGGCCTCTGCCGGGTGCGCGACGAACTCTCGCACCAGGTCTTTGCGCTTGATGTGTGGCCGCAGGTCGAGGTCCGCGCCACCTTGCTGCCCGGGGGGCGGGCGCGGCTCCACCAGAGCGTCGATCTCGTGCAGATCGACGGGGGCAGCCTCGCCCTTCTGGCGCGCGACGTCGCGCGGGCCTATGCGCAGCCCGACGCGGATCTTCCGTCGCTCGACGTCTCGTTTCGCGACTACGTCCTCGCCGAGGCCACCTTGCGCGACACCGAAACGGCGCGGCGTTCGCTTGCGTACTGGCGCCAGCGCGTGCGCGATCTGCCGCCCCCGCCCGAGCTCCCGCTGGCCCGTGCCCCTTCGGCGCTGGCGAAAAGCCGCTTTCATCGCCGGGTGACCCGGCTCGATGCGGCGCGCTGGGAGCAGTTGCAGGCGCGCGCGAAGGCGCGCGGGCTGACCCTGTCGATCGTGCTCATCTCCGTGTACGCGGAGATCCTCGCCCGCTGGAGCAAGAGTCCGCGTTTCACGTTGAACATCCCGCTCTTCAGCCGGTTGCCGTTGCACCCGCAGGTCTCCGAGCTGCTCGGGGACTTCACGTCGATGGTTCTCTTGGGGCTCGATTTGTCCGTTCCCGAGAGCTTCGAGGTGCGTGCGAAGCGCGCGCAGGCGCAATTGTGGACCGACATGGAGCATTCGCAGCACATCAGCGGCGTGCACGCGCTGCGTGAGCTCGCGCGTGTGAACAAGAGCACCAACGCCTCGCTGCCCATCGTCTTTGCAAGCCTTCTCAGCCTTCGCTCGGAGGGCTTCTCGGATTGGGCCTCCGCCTGGAAGCAAATCGCCGAGCCGGTCTTCACGCTCACGCAAACGCCCCAAATCTGGATGGACAATCAGGTCCAGCAGGAAAATGGCGAGCTGGCCGCATCGTGGGACGTGGTGGAGGAGCTGTTCCCCGAGGGCATGCTCGATGCCATGTTCGACGCGTACCGCAGCCTCCTCGTGCGGCTCGCCGACGACGAGACCGCGTGGACGGAGCTCCCGCGCTTCCAACTGCCCGCGGATACCGCACGCCTTTACGAAGCGCTCAACGCCACCGAGGTTCCGCTCCCCGCGGAGACGCTCCCGTCGCTCTTCTGGAACCAGGTGAAGGTTCGCGGCGATGCGCCCGCGGTGGTCACATCCGGGCGCACGCTCGGCTATGGCGAGCTCTTTCGCCGTTCGAACCAGCTCGCGCATCGGTTGAAAAAGCTCGGTTGCGCCCGCGGCAGCCTGGTGGCCGTGGCCATGGAAAAGGGCTGGGAGCAGGTCGTCGCTGTTCTCGGCATTCATGGCGTTGCGGCGGCGTATTTGCCGATCGACCCCGAGCTTCCGCCCGAGCGACTGCGCTACCTGCTGCAGCAGGTTCGCCTGGTGGTCACGCAGGGCCATGTCGCGACCAAGGTGGCATGGCCCGAAGGCGTGGAGCTCGTGCTCGTCGTGGAGGAGGATGAGGCGCTCGGTCCCGAGGCCGACGCCCCGCCCGAGAGGCCCGAGCCCGACGATCTGGCCTACGTCCTTTACACCTCCGGTTCGACGGGCCTGCCCAAGGGGGCGATGCTCTCCCACCGCAACGCGGTCAATCGCATGCTCGATGTGAACGCGCGCTTCGGCATCGGTCCGGACGACCGCTGCTTGGCGCTCACGGCGCTCAACCACGACCTCTCCGTGTACGACCTTTTTGGCGTGCTCGGTGCTGGCGGTGGCGTCGTCCTACCCGACGCGGCCCGGCTCAAAGATCCCTTGCACTGGCTCGATCGAATGAATGGCGAGCGCGTCTCCGTATGGAACAGCGTGCCGGCCTTCATGGAGATGCTCGTCGAAACGTTGAAGCGCGAGCCTGCGCAGCCGCGTCCTTCGGCGTTGCGCCGGGTGCTGCTCGCCGGAGATTGGATCCCCGTGGGCTTGCCCGATCGCATCCGCGCGCTGGCGCCCGAGGCCCAGGTGATCGCCGCAGGTGGCCCCACCGAAACGGCGGTCTGGGACATTTGCTACCCGGTGGCCGAAGTCGACCCTTCGTGGCCGAGCATTCCCTACGGGCGCCCGATGGCCAATGCCCGCTACTACGTGATGGACGAGAACCTCGAGCCGCGGCCGACGTGGGTGCCGGGGCAGCTCCACATCGCGGGCGCGGGCGTCGGCCTTGGGTACTGGGGCGATGCCGAGAAGACGCGCCAGAAGTTCATCGAGCACCCTCGCACCGGCGAACGCCTCTATCGCAGCGGCGATCTCGGGCGCCTGCTTCCGGACGGGAACATCGAGTTTCTCGGGCGCGAGGACCTGCAGGTCAAGATCCAGGGACAGCGCATCGAGCTCGGCGAGATCGAATCGACCTTGGCGCAGCATCCCGCCGTGCGCGCGGGCGTGGCCACGGTGGTGGCGGCGGAGGGCGGACGAAAGCGCCTGGTGGCCTTCGCCGTGCTCGAGCATGACCGGGCCGCGGCCGACGAGAACCTCGAGGTGTCCATCCTCGACTTTTTGCGTGCGCGGTTGCCTTCCCACATGATCCCCACGCTCGTCCTCACCGAAGCGCTCCCGTTGAGTGCGAACGGCAAGGTGGACCGAAAGGCGCTGGCGGCCGTGGCCTTGCAACGCGCGCAGCCGAAGGCGGTGTTCGTGCCCCCGGCGAGCGAGCTCGAACGAACCATCGGCCGCGTCGTTCAGGAGGCGTTGGCCCTGCCCGAGATCAGCGCCGATGGTCAATTCTTCGAGCTGGGCGCGGACTCCAATGCCATCGTTCGCATCACCGCCGCCTTGCGCGCGGCCTTGAATATCGACGTGCGCGCGACCGATCCGTTCCGCTTCCCCACGGTGCGTGCGCTCGCGGCCTTTCTCTCCGAAAAGGGGAGCGCGGCGAATGCGGCGGCGCAGGCGGGGACCGATCGCGGGGCGGCCCGGCGTGAGATGCGCGGTCGCCGACGAGGAACCGCCGCATGAGCGATTCGGATTTGGCCATCGTCGGGATGGCGGGGCGCTTCCCGGGCGCGAGCACGCTCGAGCGCTTCTGGGAGAACATTCGCGGTGGGGTCGATTGCGTTCGCGACCTCACGGACGCGGAGCTGCATGCCGCGGGCGCGGGCGATGCGATGCGCCACCCCAAGTACGTCCGCGCCGCATCGTTCTTGGAGGACATCGAGACGTTCGATGCCGACTTCTTCGGGTTCAGCCCCAAGGAGGCCGAGCTCATCGATCCGCAGCATCGCCTCTTCCTCGAATGCGCCTGGGAGGCTTTCGAAAACGCGGGCTGCGATCCCGCGGGCTACGGCGGGGCCATCGGTGTCTTCGCCGGAACGAGCTACTCCACGTACCTGCTTCGCAAGTTCCTTCGCGAGGCGGGCTCGATGCCGGTGATCGAGCATCTGCAGCTCCAGGTGGCCAACGACAAGGATTACCTGGCCAGCCGCGTCTCGTACAAACTCGACCTTCGCGGGCCGAGTGTCTGCGTCCAGACCTCGTGCTCCACGTCGCTCGTGGCGGTGCACATGGCCTGCCAGAGCGTGCTCGATGGCGAGTCGGACATGGCGCTCGCCGGCGGCGTGTGCCTGCGCGTGCCCCAGCGCATTGGCTACGTTCACCAGGAGGGCGGCATTCTTTCCCCCGATGGCCGCTGCCGCACCTTCGACGCGCGCGGGGCGGGAACGATTCAGGGAAGCGGCGTGGGGGTGGTGCTCATCAAGCGCCTCGCGGACGCGCTGCGAGACGGCGATCCGATTCGCGCCGTGATCAAGGGCTCGGCCATCAACAACGACGGCGCCTCCAAGGTCGGGTACATGGCGCCCAGCCACGAGGGCCAGGTTCGCGTCATCTCGGAGGCGCTGAGCGTCGGGGGCGTGGAGCCGAGCACCGTGGGGTACCTCGAGTGCCACGGTACGGCCACGCGCGTGGGCGATCCGCTGGAAATTCAGGCTTTGGCCGACGTGTTCGCGGGGGTGCCCCAGGGGGCCTGCGCCGTGGGATCGGTGAAGGCCAACCTCGGCCACCTCGAGTCGGCGTCGGGCGTGGCGGGGTTGATCAAGGCGGTCCTCGTTCTGGAGCATCGCGAGCTGCCGCCGCTCGCGCACTTCGAGGCGCCGAACCCGGGGTGCGATTTTGGGGCGACACCGTTCTTCGTCCCCACCCGGCCGCAGCCGTGGCCGCAGGGGGAGCATCCGCGGCGTGCGGGCGTGAGCTCCTTTGGCATCGGCGGGACCAATGCGCACGTGGTGCTCGAGGAGGCGCCCGCGCGTACGGCATCGATGGAGACGGATTCGCGGCCGTGGCACCTGCTCGCCGTGTCGGCGCGCAGCGAGGCGGCGTTGCGTGCGCAGGCCCTGGCGTATGCCGCGTTTTTGCGCTCCGACGGGGGACGCACGCCTTCCCTCGCCGACATTTGCTTCACGGCGGGCGCTCGGCGGGCGCACCATGCCTTTCGTCTCGGGGTCGTGGGAAATGGCCATGTCGACATGGCCGAGGCCCTCGAGGCGTACGCTCATGGCAAGCCCCACGGGCGCGTCGTCACGGGGCGGCTCGCCACCGAGGAGGCGCCGCGGGTGGCGTTTCTCTTCACGGGGCAGGGCTCGCAGTACGCGGGGATGGGGCGGGCACTGTACGAGTCCCAGCCCGTCTTCCGCGCGGCCATCGATCGATGCGCACGGGCGCTCCAGGGCAAGCTTCCGCACGCCCTCACCGAGGTGCTTTTCGGCGACCGTGCGCCGCTGGAGCAGACGCAGTACACGCAGGCCGCCTTGTTCGCGCTGGAGTACGCGTTGTGCGAACTGTGGCGTGCGTGGGGCGTGGTGCCCGATGCGGTTCTGGGTCACAGCGCGGGTGAGTTCCCTGCGGCCTGCGCGGCCGGCGTGTTCGAGGTGGAGGACGGGCTCGCGCTGGTCGCCGAGCGCGGGCGCCTGATGCAAGCGCTGCCCGCGGGCGGTGCCATGGTGTCGGTGCAGGCGTCCGAGGAGGACGTGCGCCCGCTGCTCGCGACGGCGCCCAACGTATCCATGGCGGCCTTCAATGGGCCTCGAAGTGTGGTGCTTTCCGGCCCCAAGGCCGACGTGGAGTCGGTCGTGGACGCGCTTTCGTCGCAGGGGGTCCGGTCGCGGGCGCTGAACGTTTCGCACGCGTTCCATTCGGGGCTGATGGAGCCGATGATGGCGGCGTTCGCCCGTCACGCGGCGGCGCTTCCCTATGGTGCGCCGCGATGCACGTGGGTGACCAACCTCACGGGGCAGGCCGCGGCATCCGTCGACGCCCGGTACTGGGAGCGGCAGATTCGCGAGCCGGTTCGGTTCACGCAAGGGATCGAGGCGCTGCTCGAACGTGGCCATCGCGTGTTCCTCGAGATCGGGCCGCAGCCGGCTCTCTTGGGGCTGGCCACGCCCATGCTGCCTTCCGAGTCCGTGTGCCTTCCGTCGCTGCGTGCGGCGCAGGATGCGTGGCTCACCCTGTTGCAAAGTGCCGCGCAGCTTTACGTGTGCGGCGTTGCGCTCGACTGGAAAGCCGTTCATGCGCCGGCCGGCTCGTGCGTCGAGCTTCCCGGCTACCGCTGGCAACGCGAGCGCTTCTGGGTCGACGATCCGCGTTCCGAGGCGGTGCGGGTGGTGCCTTCGCCGGCGCCGGTGAGCGACGACCTGTACGCGCTGGCCTGGCGGCGTGCCGAGGTACCCGCAGGCCCTCAGGTTGGCAGCACGGCGGGCGGATGGCTCGTGCTGTGCGACGAAGGTGGCGTCGGCGCCGAATTGAGCCAGCGGCTCGTGGCGCGCGGTGAACGTTGCCTCGCGCTCGGCGCGGCGGACGTGCGGCGCGAGCTCGATGCCGAGCGCCCGTTCGAGGCGTCGCTCGAGCAGGTCCGCGCATGGGGCGATGTCCTGCGCATCGTGCATCTGGCGAGCTTGGACGCGGCCGGTACGAGCCTCGAAGCGTTGCGCGCGGCGCAGCGTGGGGGCGTGGGCAGTGCGGTGTGCCTCGTGCAGGCGTTGCAGCGCCATCACCTCGTCGGCGCGAGCCGTCTGTGGCTCGTGACCCGCGAAAGCCAAGCCGTGGCCGAGCATCCCGGCACCCTCGCGTTCGCGCAAGCTCCGCTATGGGGCCTCGCGCGCTCGGTGATGCACGAGTTGCCCGAGCTCTCCTGCACCGCGATCGATCTCGGTTCGGACAGCCACGCCCGGACGGCCGCGCAGCTGCTGCGCGAGCTCGGCGGGGAAGGCGAGCCCCAAGTGGCGCTGCGCGGCGAGCGTCGATTCGTCGCGCGGCTCGAGCGGGCTGCGATCGGTGCCGTCACGCCGCTGCATGTGCGCGGCGATGCCACGTACCTGGTGACCGGCGGCCTCGGTGCGCTGGGCCTCGTGGTCGCGGATTGGCTGGTCGGGCAGGGCGCACGCCACCTGGCCTTGCTCGCGCGCCGGCCGCCGACCGTCGCCGCCCACTGCGAGGCGCTCGCGCGCCTGCGGGAGCGCGGCGTGGTGGTGCATGTGGCGCCGTGCGATGTGGCCGATGGTGAAGCGCTTGCGGGGGCACTCGACGACATCGAGCGGCGGCTGCCCCCGTTGCGTGGCGTGGTGCATGCGGCGGGCGTCCTCGACGAGGGCATGCTCGCGCATCTCACGCCCGAACGGCTGCGCGCAGCCATGGCGCCGAAGATCGATGGCGCGTGGAACCTCCACGAGCTCACGCGAGGCCGTGAGCTCGACCTCTTCGTGCTCTTCTCGTCGGTGGGCGCCATCTTGGGCGCGCCAGGGCAAGCCAACTACGCCGCGGGCAACGCATTCCTCGGCGCGCTCGCGCATCACCGGCGTCAGCTCGGCCTCGAGGCGACCGCGGTGGACTTCGGACCGTGGGCCGGGGCCGGGCAAGCCGCCACGGTCCAGCAGGCCCGTTGGGATGCGCACCGGCTGCGCCCCATGAGCGCCGACGATGCCCTGCGCGCGCTCGGGCAGGTGCTCGGCGCTTCGGTGACGCAGGTCGCGGTGGCCTCCATCGATTGGGAAGGCCTCCTTGCGGACTTCCGCACACTGCCTCCCTTCTTCTCCGAGGTTGCATCGGGTGCGCCGCCGAAGAGCGGCCCCCGTCTCATCGACCGCCTGCGCGCGGTGTCGCTGCACGAGGCGGACGATCTGCTCGTGGAGCACCTGCGCGGGCAGCTGGGTGAGCTCTTGGGCCATCCGCCGTCGCGACCGCCCGAGCCCTGGCGCGGATTCTTCGAGCTGGGCATGGACTCGCTGTCCGCGCTCCAATTCAAGCGGCGCACCGAGGCGGCGTTGGATCTGCCGCTGGCCACGTCGGTGGTATTCGACTACCCCAACGTCGACGCCCTCTCGCGCTACCTCAAAGGGCGCATCTTCGGCGATGCGCCCCCGGCTTCCATCCGCGCGGCGCAGGCCGACACGATCGCCGACGAAGTCGAAGAGCTCTCGGCCGAAGAGGTCGCGTCGGCCTTGCTCGAGATGACCCACGCGGTGCTGTCCGACGAGGAGCTCGGCGAGTGAGCGATTCGTCCGCGGACCTCGCCGTTCAAAAACGAACCTTGCTGGCCCTGAAGAAGCTTCAGGCCAAGGTCGACGCCCTCGAGCACGCCCGAAATGAGCCGATTGCCATCATCGGTGCGGGGTGCCGCTTTCCCGGCGGCGTGACCGATCTCGCGTCCTATCGGCAGCTCCTTCGCGAGGGCGGTGATGCGATCGTCGAGGTCCCGAAAGACCGCTGGGACATCGACCGCTGGTACGATCCGGATCCCGACGCGAACGGCAAGATGTACACGCGCGCGGGTGGCTTTCTCCAGGGAAGCAGCGTGGCCGACTTCGATGCCCGCTTCTTCGGCATCACCCGGCGCGAAGCCAATGCCATGGACCCGCAGCAGCGGATGCTCCTCGAGGTGGGCTGGGAGGCGCTCGAGCACGCGGGCCTGCCCCCCACGCGGCTCGCGGGCAGCCGCACCGGCGTGTTCGTGGGGATCAGCGTCAGCGATTACTCGTTCCTGAGCGGGACGGTGCCCTCGGCGATCGATCCGTACACGGCCACGGGCTGGGGCTTTGCGTTCTCGGCCGGGCGCATCTCCTACGTCCTCGGTCTCCAAGGTCCGAGCATGGCCGTGGACACCGCGTGCTCGTCGTCGCTCGTTTCGGTGCACTTGGCCTGCCAGAGCCTGCGCGCCGGCGAGTGCACCACGGCGTTGGCGGGCGGTGTGATGCTCCTGCTCTCGCCGCTCTCGTTCGTGATGCTCTCGCGGTTGCGCGCGCTGTCGCCGGATGGGCGCTGCAAGACGTTCGACGCCGCGGCCAATGGCATCGCCCGGGGCGAAGGCTGCGGAATGGTCGTCCTCAAGCGCCTCTCCGACGCCCGACGGGACGGCGATCGGGTGCTTGCGACCCTTCTTGGCGGCGGGGTCCAGCACGACGGGGCCTCGAGCAGCTTCACCGTACCCAACGGGCGCGCGCAGCAAGCGGTGATGCGCGAGGCGCTCACTGCCGCACGCCTCGCGCCGGCCGACGTGGGGTACGTCGAGGCCCATGGCACGGGCACGATCCTCGGCGATCCCATCGAGGTGGACGCGCTGGCTGCCGTCTACGGTGAAGGCCGTGATGCGGCGACGCCGCTCGCCGTGGGCTCGGTCAAGACGAACCTCGGGCATCTGGAGTCGGCCGCCGGGATCGCGGGCCTGCTCAAGGCGGTGCTGGCGGTGCAGGGCGGCGAGCTGTTTCCGCACTTGCACGTGCGCGAGCCGAACCCGCACATTGCGTGGGAGCGCCTTCCGGTTCGCGTTGCGGATGCCTCGACACCGTGGCCGGCGGACCGGCGTCGCGTGGCGGGGGTGAGCGCCTTCGGCATGAGCGGCACCAATGCGCACATGCTCGTTGGTGCGGTGGAGGAGGCGCCTTCCGCGGCGCGCTCACCGTCGCACGCGGTGCACCTGCTGCCGCTCTCGGCCAAGAGCCCCGAGGCGCTGCGCATGGTCGCACAACGCTACGCGGGTGCCCTCGAGGATGCGTCGCTCGAGGACATCTGCTTCACCGCGAGTACCGGACGCGTGCACTTCGAGCATCGGGCGGCGGTGCTGGGGACGTCGGCCGGCGAGCTGCGCGAGAAGCTCGTCGCGCTCGCGGAGGGGACGGCGCCCGAAGCGCCGCACACGGCGCAGGATCCCGCGCTCGCGGACCTGGCGGCCCTCTACATCAAGGGTGATCGCATCGACTGGGCCGATGTTCATCGCGGTGGTGGGCATCGCCTCTGCACTTTGCCCGCGTACCCGTTTCAGCGGCAGCGCTACTGGATCACCACCGAGGCGGCGTCCGAGGCGCCTTTGCCGCAGGCCTCGTCCGCGCGCGGCGAGCTTGCGCGCACCCTGCAGGAGGCGCCTGCCCGGCGGCGTCGCGACCTGCTGACCGCGCACGTCGCGGCGGCCGTTCGCACCGTGCTTGCGCTCGGGCCCGACGAGCCGCTCGATCTCGAGGCGGGCTTTTTCAACCTGGGCGTGGATTCGCTCATGTCCGCTGAGTTGCGCAAGCGGCTCGAGGTCGGGCTGGACCACGCGCTTTCGGCGACGGTGACCTTCGACCATCCCTCGGTGCGGTCGATGGTCGACCATTTGCTGCGCGCGTTGCCCTACCTCGAGGGAGCCGCCATCGCGCCCGTCGTTACCGCGACGCGCGCCGCCCACGAGCCCATCGCCATCATCGGCATGGCCTGCCGCTTCCCGGGCGGGGCGAACGACGTCGAGGCCTACTGGACCTTGCTGCGCGACGGCGTGGATGGCACCAGCGACATGCCGCCGGAGCGCTGGGACGTCGATGCGTTTTACAGCCCAGAAAAGGGCGCGCCCGGGAAGATGTCCACGCGGCGCGGCGGCTTCTTGCGGGGTGTCCCTTTCGACGGCTTCGACGCGGAGTTCTTCGGTATGGCTCCGCGCGAGGCGAGCGCCATGGATCCGCAGCAGCGGCTGCTGCTCGAGGTCGGCTGGGAAGCATTGGAAGACGCCGGGTGCGTGCCCGAGCACCTTGCCGCCAGCCGCACGGCGGTGATGGTGGGCATCGCCAGCTCGGACTACCTGGCCCTTCAAAACGCGGGCCCCGCAAGCCGTCTCGAGCCGTACATGGTCACGGGCACCGCGCATAGCTGCGCGGCGGGCCGGCTCTCCTTCACCTTGGGGCTGCAGGGGCCTTGCCTTTCCATCGACACGGCCTGCTCCTCGTCGCTCGTGGCGGCGCACCTGGCGTGCCAGTCGTTGGTCAGCGGGGAAGCGGATCTCGCCCTCGTGGCCGGCGTGAACATGATGCTCGCGCCCGAGCCGTTCGTCTTCTTCTCGCAGGCCGGGGCCCTTGCGGCCGATGGCCGGTGCAAGACCTTCGACGCCTCGGGCGACGGCTACGCGCGCGGGGAAGGTTGCGGCGCGGTCGTGCTCAAGCGGCTCTCCGATGCGCAGCGGCACGGCGATCGACTCCGCGCCGTGGTTCGCGGCTCGGCGGTCAACCACGACGGTCGCACCAGCGCGCTGTCCGTTCCCAATGGGCCGGCCCAAGAGGCGGTGATCCGGCAAGCCTTCGCCAACGCCGGGATGGAGCCGGCGCGGGTGGGCTATGTCGAGGCCCACGCGGCGGGAACGCCGCTCGGCGATCCCATCGAGATGCAAGCGCTCGCCGCGGCCTTGGGCGAAGGGCGCGGTGCGGAAAATCCCCTCTTGGTCGGATCCGCGAAGACGAACATCGGCCACCTCGAGGCCAGTGCGGGCATCGCGGGGCTCATCAAAGGCGTGCTCATTCTGGAGCACGGCGAGGTTCCCCCGCACCTTCATCTGCGCGAGCCCACCCCGCTCATCCCCTGGGAGCGTCTCGGCGTGAACGTCCCCGTCGAGCGTACGCCGTTTCGCCACGAGGTGGTCGGCGTCAGCTCGTTCGGCATGAGCGGCACCAATGCGCACCTCGTTCTCGAGCAGGCCCCCCGGCCCGCGGAGGGCCCCGCCGCGTCGCCGCGCGCCCACTGCTTGCCGCTCTCGGCGCGAAGCCCCGAGGCGTTGCGCGCCATCGTGCAACGTTACGTCGCCGAGCTGAACGAGGGCTCGCTCGCGGACGCGCACTGCGAAGACGTGAGCTTCACCGCCGGCGCGCGGCGCGGGCACCATGCCCATCGCGTGGCGGTGGTGGGGCGCACGCGCGAGGAGTGGATCGCGGCCTTGAAGGGCGTCTTCGAGCCAGCGGTCGTACCGTTGGGCCGGCGCAAGTGGGTGTTCGTCTTTTCCGGCCTGACCACGCCGTGGCCGGGCATGGCGGCCGGTCTGCTGCGCGACGAACCGATCTTTCGCGATGCGCTGACCGCGTGCTCGGAGGCGATTGCCAAGCATGCGCCGTTCTCCGTGCGGGATCTGATTGCCGAGGGCCAAGTGCGCGCGGACTCCTTCGACTTGGTGCAACCGGCGCTGTTTGCCGTGCAAGTGTCCCTGGCGGCGTTGTGGCGCGCGTGGGGCATCGAGCCCGAGGCGGTGGTGGGGCACAGCATGGGCGAGGTGGCGGCAGCCCACGTCGCCGGGGCGCTCTCGCTGGACGATGCGGCGCATGCGATCACCGTGCGGAGCCAGCTCATTCGCCGCGTGCAGGCGTCGGGCGCGCGCGGCGGTGCGATGGTCATCGAGGTGCCGTACCAAGAGGCGCCGGCGCTGCTCGAGGAGCTCGGCGTTTCCGGCAGCGTGTTCATCGCCGGGGCCAACGCGCCGCGCATCACCGTGCTCTCGGGCGAGCCGCGCGCGCTGGAGGGCGTCCTCTCGGCGCTCAAAGCGCGCAACGTGTTCTGCCAGCGCCTGGCGACCAACGTCGCGGGGCACAGTCCGGCGTTGCAGGCCCTCGAGGGCGACCTGCTTCGCGAGCTGGCCAGCTTGAGGCCGCGCCGTCCCGAGATCCCTTTCTTCTCCTCCGTGCCGGGGCAAGGACCCGAGCCCGCGTTCGACGCGGCGTACTGGGCGGCGAACCTCATTCGGCCGGTGCACCTCTGGCCCGCCGTGGAGCGCCTGCTGAACGAGGGCTACGACGGCTTCCTCGAACTCGGCGTGCACCCCTCGCTGATCAACCCCATCGAGCAGGGCCTGCACCAGGTGGGGGCCAAAGGTGTGGTGCTCTCCTCGCTGCGGCGGCCGGAGGACGATCGCACGGTCATGCTGCAGACCGCGGCCAGCCTTTTTGCCGCGGGTGCGCCCGTCGATTTCCGGCGCATCGGCTCGGCCCATGCCCGCGTCGTCGATCTGCCGAAGTACCCATGGCAGCGCAAACGTCATTGGACGGCGCCGTCGGCGGCATCGCCCGAGGCCAAGCAGACGGCGCCCTCGCGGGTGCACCCGCTGCTTGGCGTGCACCTCGTCTCCGCGCGGGCATCGAAGGAGCACTTCTTCGACATCGCCTCGGACGCCGCCCTCTGGCGAGACCATCGCGCGCATGGCGTGAGCATGCTGCCTTCGACGCTGCTCCTGGAAGCCGTGCTCGCTGCGGCTGTCGAGGCCTCGAAGCGTGGCTCCAGCGTCCTCGAATCCTGGACGGTGCACGAGCCTGCGTTGCTCGGCGACGACGGTTCCGTGTCGGGCCAGCTGGTGCTCGTTCCGGGCGACGGGGCTCGGATGCGGTTCGAGCTCTACGATGCCTCCCAGAGCCTCCACGCGTCCGGCGAGCTTCGCACCGCCGCGGAGGATGGTGCGCCCGTCGCGATCGCATTGTCCGAGGTGCGCGCCCGCTGCACGCGCGAGCTCACGGGTGCGCAGCACCTGGAGCGGCTGGAGGAGTGCGGCCTCGCCTACGGTGAAAGCTTCGCAGGGCTCGAGCGCATCTGGCGCGGCGACGGCGAGGCACTGGGCCTCTTTCGCCTGCCCGAGGGCACCGACGCGAACGCATTCCGCGTGCACCCGCCGGCCATCGAAATGGCCCTCCGGCTCACCGCGGGGGTGCTCTCCGGCGAAGACCCGCGCATGCCCGTGCGCTTCGAAGGCGTGCGCTTTCACCGCCGGATCACCGGTCGCCACTGCTGGCTTCATACGCGGCATCTGGCCTCGGGCGCCCTTCGCGTGAGCCTGCTCGACGATGCAGGGCGGGTCGCCATGGAGGCTTCCTCGGTCCATCTCGCACCGGGGCCGCGCGCGCTGGTCGAGGCGGCGGCGGATCGCGCCTCGGGCGAGTGGCTCTACGATGTCGCCTGGCAGCCCGCACCGCCGCTCGCCCCGGCGCCGGGGAGTCCGTCCCGTGGGACGTACCTGGTGCTCACAGACGCAGCGGGCGTGGGGGAGCCGCTCGTTCGTGCGCTCGCGGCCCGAGGGCACGAGGTAATCACCGCGGTGCCGGGTGCTCGCGCGGAGCTTGGACCGCACGCCGTCGCCGTCGATCCCCAGAGCCACGAAGATTGGCATTGGCTTCTTCAGCGCGCGGGCAGTGCCCTTCGCGGCGTGGTGCACCTTTGGGGGCTCGACGCGCCGGCGATGGAAGGGCTCGCGCTCGAAGAACTCGCGGCCGCGCAGCGCGTCGGTTGCAGCGTGATTCCCCCGCTCGTTCGCGCGCTCTCCACGCACGACACCGGCGCGAAGATCTGGTTCGTGACCCGTGGCACCCAGCCCGCCTCGCCCTCGGCGTCGCTGAACGTGGTCCAGGCACCGCTCTGGGGCATGGCGCGCGTGGTGGCGCTCGAGCACCCGGAATGGTGGGGCGGCCTGGTGGATCTCGACCCGAGGCCATCGCCCCACGAGGCCGACGTGCTTCTTGCGGAGATCCTGCACTCGGACGGTGAAGACCAAGTGGCCTACCGGGATGGCACGCGCCGCGTGGCCCGCCTCGTACGCACCTCGGGCGAGGAGCTCCCGGCCGCCGTGACCTTCCGCGACGACGCCACGTACCTCGTCGTGGGCGGTGTGCGGGGCCTCGGCCTCGACCTCGCGGGCTGGATGGTCGAACGCGGCGCACGCCACCTGGTCCTCACCGGGCGCTCGCCAGGTGATTCGGAGCCCGCTGTCTCCGCCCTCGAGCGCGCGGGCGCCTCGGTGCGGGTGCGCGCCGTGGACGTGGGCGATGCCGCGCAAATGCAGGCTCTCTTCGCGGAGGTCGCCTCCAGTGGTCCGGCGCTGAAGGGCGTCATCCATGCCGCGGGCATCAATCGCGCGGCGCCGCTCGCCGAGGTCGATGCACCGTTGCTCGAATCCGTGCTCGCCGCCAAGGTGCGCGGTGGGTGGCTCCTCGAGCAGCTCACCGCCGCACTGCCGCTCGATTTCATGGCGTTGCTCTCCTCGGTGGCCGGCACCTGGGGTGCAGCGTCGCTCGGCCCCTACTCGGCGGCGAACCATTTTCTCGATGCCCTGGCGCACCACCGGCGTGCGCAGGGGCGCGCGGCGACCAGCATCGGGCTGGGCACCTGGGCGGGCGGAGGCATGGGCGTCGCGCTCGCGGAGAATCCCAAGCTGAAGAAGCTCTTCTCGCAGATGGGCTACTCGGTGATGTCCCCGGCGCCGACCTTGGAGATCCTGGGGCGCTTCACCGGCACATCGGCGACGCAGCGTGTGCTCACCAACTTGGACTGGTCACGGTTCAAACCGATCTTCGAGACCAAGCGGCGAAGGCCGCTTCTCGACGAGATCGCGATCGAGGGCGCCGAATGGTCTGGGCCCGCCGCCGGCGAGCTGCGGACGAAGTTGGCGGCCGTCTCCGATGCCGACGAGCGATTCGCGCTGCTCCGAGGTCACGTGCGCGCGCGTGTGGCCGAGGCCATGGGCTACGAGGATGCAACCACCTTGCAGTCGGAGCAGGGCTTCTTCCAGCTGGGGATGGACTCGATCATGAGCGTCCAGTTGCGCATGCGCCTGCAGACGGATCTGATGCAGCCGCTCCCTCCGACCATGGTGTTCGAGCACCCCACGGTGAAGGCCTTGGCCGGCTTCCTCCTGGGCACTCTGGGCACCATGCCGTCCACCACCCCGACGGCCCCGCCGCCGGCCGACCCGGCACCTGCGGATGGCCAACTCTCCGAGGACGAGTTGGTTCTGCAGCTGGCGAACGAACTCGCTGAATTGGGAGTGAACCTCGATGAGTCCCAAGCCTGAGCCCAATCGTCAAGAGGTCCTCGCGCGCGCGCTGGCCGAGATCAAGCAACTGCGGGCGCGCACCGAAGCGGCCGAGCGCGACAAGCGTGACCGCCGCGAGCCGATTGCCATCGTGGGCATGGCGTGCCGCTTTCCTGGGGGCGCCGATTCGCCCGAGGCCTTCTGGCGCCTCCTGCGGGACGGCGTCGACGCCACGGGGCCCGTGCCGAGCGATCGCTGGGACGCGGACGCGCTCTACGATGCCGATCCCGAGGCGCCCGGAAAGCTGTACGTGCGGCGCGGCGCCTTTCTCGGGGAGGTGGATCGCTTCGACGCAGGGCTCTTCCACATCACGGCGCGCGAGGCGGCCGCGATCGATCCGCAGCACCGCATGTTCTGGGAGCTCTGTTGGGAAGCGCTCGAGCGCTCGGGGCGTGCCCCGCGCGGGCTTTCGGGCAGCGCCACGGGCATCTTCGTGGGCATCACCAACCGGGAATACCCACCCGGCGGAATCGATCCGACGCACGCCGACCCCATGATGATCGGAGGCAACGCCTTCAGCTTCATCGCCGGCCGCCTCGCGTACATGTTGGGCCTGTGCGGCCCCGCCGTGGCGCTCGACACGGCGTGTTCCTCGTCGCTGGTGGCCGTGCACCTTGCTTGCCAGAGTTTGCGCGCTCGGGAAACGGATCTCGCCCTCGCCGGCGGTGTGAACCTGATTCTTGCTCCGAGCGGCTCGCTGCTTCTCTGCAAGGCGCGCGCGCTCTCGCCCGATGGACGGTGCAAGGCCTTCGACGCCTCCGCCGATGGCTATGGCCGTGGCGAAGGTGGCGGCGTAGTCGTTCTCGCGCGCTTCTCGGATGCCATTGCGCGCCGCGATCCCATTCTGGCCGTGATTCGCGGCTCCGCGGTCAATCAGGATGGAGCGCGCAGCGGATTGACCGTGCCCAACCCGGCGTCGCAGGCGACCTTGATCCGTGCGGCGCTTGCCCAAGCGGGGGTGCGCCCGGCTGACGTGGACTACGTCGAGGCCCACGGAACGGGGACCGCGCTCGGCGATCCTATCGAGATGCACGCGCTCGGCGAGGTGTACGCCGAGGGACGCTCGATGGATCGGCTGCTGTCGGTCGGCTCGGTGAAGACGAACCTGGGGCACTTGGAGTCGGCCGCCGGCATGGCGGGGCTGATCAAGATGGCACTTGCGTTGCAACACCGGCAGATCCCGCCGCACCTACACTTCGTGCGGCCCAACCCGGACATCCCGTGGCACCAGCTCCCGGTGCACATCGACGGCGTGCTCCGTGCGTGGGAACGCGATGCGGGCGCTCGGCTCGGTGCGGTGAGCTCGTTCGGCGGTAGCGGCACCAACGTGCACATGGTGCTCGAGGAGGCGCCGGCGCCCGCCCCGCGTACCGACGCGACCGCGGGCGTGCACCTTTTCACCTTGTCGGCCAAGCGCGAGGAGGCACTGAAGGCACTCGCGCTTCGCTACGAGGCTCGGCTGGCCGAAGACGGCACGCTGGCCTTGGCGGATCTTTGCTTCACGGCCAACACCGGTCGCACCCACGCCGAGCATCGCCTGGCGGTGACGGCGCGGAGCACGTCCGAGCTTCGCCTTGCCCTGGAGGCGGCGGGGCAGGGGCGTGAGCTACCGGGCGCGGTTTCGGGGGTGGTGCGCGGTGACGCGCGCCCGCGGATCGCGTTTCTGTTCACCGGCCAAGGCTCGCCGTATCCCGACATGGGGCGCGGGCTCCATCGCAGCCAGCCGGTGTTTCGCCGCGCGTTCGATCGATGCGCCGAGCTCTTTGGCGAGGCGGCGGCGTTCGATCAGCCCGCGCGGTTCGCGCTCGGGTACGCGTTGGCCGAGTTTTGGCGCTCGCTCGGTGTGCAGCCCGCGGCGGTGCTGGGGCATGGCGTCGGCGAGATTGCGGCGGCCTGCGTGTCCGGTGCTCTCTCGCTGGAAGACGCGGTCGAGGCCGTGCGCGACAGGCCCGCCGAAACCGCCGTTTCCAGCGGGGACGTCCTCTTCGCAGATGGCCTGAAGGCGCTCGCCGAGACCGGCATCGACGCGTTCATCGAGCTCGGGCCCATGCCGCTCGATCACGCCACGCGGCCCGAGGGCATGTGGCTCCCTTCCTTGTGTGCAGGCAAGGACGACGACGAGATCGTGCTCGGGAGCCTTGCCCGCCTTTACGTTGCGGGGGCCGACGTGACGTGGGAGGCCCTCGATCCCGAACCTCGCCGCCGGTTGGTGCTGCCGACCTACCCCTTCCAGCGGCAGCGCCATTGGATCGAAGGCGCGCGCCTTCGGCAAGGACACCCGCTGCTGGGCACGCGCACCGAGACGCCGGACGCGATCACGTTCGAGACGGACATCTGCGCGTCCGACCTCGCGGTGCTGCGCGATTTTCGCGTCTTCGGAACCACCGTCGTCAGCGGCGTGGTGCATGTCTCGCTGGCCATTTTGGCGGCGGCCGAGGTCCAAGGCGGCGGCGCCGAGGTGCAGCTCTCGGACCTGACCTTTTTCGAGCCCTTCATCCTCGAGGGCGGTGCCTCCGTGCGCATGCGCCTGGTGCTCACCAAAGAGGGCGGCGGGGCTCACGTTTCCGGTTTCGAGCTGCTCACGGCGGCGGGCGGTTCCTTTCGCCGGCACTCCGCCGGACGGCTGCGTCTCTCCAACGCGCCGGTCGCATCCTCGGGCGAATCGTCCTCCCTCGACGAAATCCGGGCGCGTTGCACCGCCGAGCTTTCGGCGGACGAGTTTTACCGAACGCGTTGGGCGAGCACCGAGCAATGGTTCGGCCCGAGCTTCAAAGGCCTTCAGCGCGTTTGGTGGCGTGAGGGCGAGCTCCTCGCGGAGATCCACCCCACCGAGACGGGCCTCGATGCGCACCTCGAGACGGGCCTCGCCGGGCGGGTGTTCGCCGAGGCATGTGCCGCGGAGGCCTGCGCGCAAGCGATGAAGGTTTTGCACGAGGATTCCGCGGCGTACCTCGGCGTGGGCATGGAGCGCTCGCGTGGGGCGCTCACCGCAGCGCCAGGAAAGCGCTTTGGCCACGCCCAGCTCCGGCCTCCGGCATCGGGCGAGACGTTCCTGGTGGCGGACGTGCGCATCCTCGACGAATCGGGCCGGCTCGTCACCGCCTACGAAGGATTGCGCTATGCACCGATTCAGCCCGAGGTGCTCCGGCGCCTGACGACGGCACGCGGCCTGCCCGCCGCTCCACGTGCGAGCGGCATCGACCGCGCCCAGGTGCTTCACGCCCCACCGGCCGAGCGCCGCCCCCTGCTCGAAGGGTACCTGCGACGGCAGATCGCCACCCTTGCCGGTGCTCCGGCCGACGACGTGGAGGCCGAGACGGAGCTCGATGCCCTGGGGTTCGACTCGATTCACTTCATCGAACTTCGGGGCGAGATCCGCAAGGACCTCGCGCTGGACCTTCCCGCGGAGCTTCTCTCCGGCGCCGCCAGCGCGCGCTCGATAGCGGCCGAGTTGTCCGCGCGCCTCGCCCCGCCAGCCGCGCCGCCCGTGCGCACCGGCGAGTGGGTCGTTCGGTGGGAACGACTGCCCATCGGTGAAGCGCGGTTGCGCCTGTTTTGCTTTCCCTTCGCGGGCGGCGGTGCGTCGTCGTACCGCGGATGGACCCGGGGGCTGCCGCGCGGCGTGGAGGTTTGCGCGATTCGGTTGCCCGGTCGCGAGAGTCGCTTTGGCGAGGCGCTGGTCGATCAGTTCGACGTGGCGCTCGAGGCCCTGGAACACGAGCTCCTTCCGCTGCTCGATCTACCCTTTGCCTTTTTCGGCACGAGCATGGGCGGAGTGATCGCGTTCGAGCTCGCGCGCCGGCTTCGGGCGCGCCACCGCCTGAGCCCCACGCGGTTGTTCACGGCATCGTCGTACGTTCCGGGTCGCGGGCCCTCTCCGGCGCTCGGCGAAATGATGCGCAGCGTGATGGCGACCGGCGCCGACGCAGCACTCTTGCGTCGCTACGCGATCGTCCCGGAGGCGCTGCTCGCCAGCCCCGATGCGCTCGCGGTGGTGATCCCGCCGCTCTACGCGGACCTGCGCATGATGTCCGGCTACCGGTACGCCGGGGACGAAGCGCTCGATTGCCCCATCACCGCGCTGTACGGTACGCGCGATCCGCTGATGTCCCGCGAGGACGTCGCAGGTTGGGCCGACCACACGCGCGGCGACTTCTCATTGCGCACCCTCGAGGGCGAACACCTGTTCGTCCGAACGGAGCGCGCGGCGTTGCTCCGCATCGTGGGGCGCGAGCTCGCGGAGGATCTGGACACGCTCGACGCGGCCTCCGCGCGGGAGGCCTCGTGACGGGGGCGTCAGGTCTCCGGGTTCACCGCGAACAGCGGAAAGAAGCCCACGTCGCCGGCGAGGAACTTGCGCGACAGCTCGGGGACCTCCTCGAAGGAGAAGATGCGCTCGTCGGGCGTGGGCATCCACCCGTGCTCCTCGCCGTAGGCGATGGCATCGCGCGCTTCTTGGCGGCTGGCCATGTGCGTGTGAACGTACTGATGCCGATCGATGCACTCGGTGGCGCGCATGAACGAGGTCGACATGCCCTCTTTCCAGCCGGCGCTCGTCACCACCGCGTCGCGCGAGAGGGCCTTGCGCGTGGCACGGAAGAACGGCGTTCCGATGTAGTCCACGAAGATTTGCACCTTCTGCCCGTGCGTGCGCTCCTCGACGTCCCGCGCGAAGGCCAGCTCCGCCTGTTGGTAGGCGCGGCGGAAGGCGGCATCGGTGCCTGCGCGCATTTCGTCGTAGTAGAGATTGCCGAAACGGCGCCGGTCGAGCGCGGTGACGCCGGTGCGTTCGATGAGCTTCAACCGCTCGTCGCTCGCCGAGAGCATGACGGCGTTGCAACCGTGGCGTCGCGCGAGATCGAGTTGTGCGAGCGTGGTCCCTCCGCCCCAGCCCCACACGTTGGGCGCGGGCAGTTGCTCGTGGGGCACCATCAACCGGTACGTGCCGTAGGCGAGCCTCCAATTCGACCACGCCGTCGTGTAGCGCGCCGAGAACGCGGCCCATTGCATGGTCGAGAAGCGGCTGGGCGAGGGAAGGGGCAGCAGGTTCTCGGCGGTGATGATCATCCGCGTCGAGAGAAAGCCGATGGTGCCCGGTGCGTCGTAGGCAAACGCCTTGACCGGATAGCCCCACGGGTCGAGCACCGTGCCGGGGTAGACGATGGCGCACTCCCCCGGTGGATGGCCTTCGACCCCGTCCCCGCGCTGGAGAACGCGCACGACGCCGGCATTGCCGATGACCACGCGCTTCTCGCCGCGGAACCGGCAGACATCGATGGGATCGCGCTCGAGGCAATGCCCCATGTTGCCTTCCCAACAGCCGTAGAGCGGCTCGACCAGCACCTCGCCGGGACGGAGCGAGGGCAGCTCGAAGTCTTCGAGCGCGAGTTCGGCGGGGCTGCCGGTGTTCGTGCCGTCGCCGGCGTACAGGAACCAAGCTTTCGCGGAGATGGACATCCCGTGGAGCAGATTCACTCAAGTGTGGCGTCGCGCGCAAGCGTGGTGCAGGGACGGAAATGAATCGGACGGAAGACGACCTTCGAGGATGGATCGCGTCGAGCTTGGCCAAGCGGCTCGGCATCGAGGCGCGTGACATCGATCCCTGCGAGCGCTTCACCCGCTACGGTCTGGACTCGATCGGTGCCGTCGGACTCGTGGCGGAGCTGTCGGACCTGCTGGGCCGGCGCCTTTCGCCCGTTCTGATCTGGCAGCACCCCACGCCCGAGGAATTGGCGCGCGCACTGGTGTCGTCCAAGAAGGCGTCCGCGCCGGCGCCATCGGCCGAGACGCCTTTGGCCGATGCGCCCATTGCCATCGTGGGCATCGCGTGTCGATTTCCGGGTGCGTCCGACCCTCGAAGCTTTTGGACGCTGCTTCGCGACGGAGGCGACGCGGTCACCGAAGCCCCGCGCGAACGTTGGGGCGTCGAAGGGCCCCGCGGCGGGTTCCTCGACGAGGTCGATGGCTTCGACCCGGGCTTCTTCGGCATCGTCCCGCGCGAGGTCTCCACCATGGATCCGCAGCAGCGGCTCATGTTGGAGCTAAGTTGGGAGGCTCTGGAGGACGCGGGCATCGTTCCCGCAACCTTGAGGGGCAGTGCGACCGGCGTCTTCGTCGGGTCGATCTGGGACGACTACGCGATGCTCGCGTACCAGCGGACGCTGACGGCGCACACGGTGACCGGCCATCACCGCAGCATTTTGGCCAATCGCGTCTCGTACACCTTCGATCTGCACGGTCCGAGCATGACGGTGGACTCCGCGTGCTCGTCGGCGCTGGTCACCGTTCAATTGGCGTGCGAGAGCTTGCGCCGGGGCGAGACCAGCCTGGCGTTGGCCGGCGGCGTGAACTTGAACCTCGTTCCCCAGAGCGCCTTTGCCGTCGCCGAGATGGGGGCGCTCTCGCCGGACGGGCGTTGCTTCACCTTCGATGCACGGGCCAATGGATACGTGCGCGGCGAGGGCGGCGGCGTGGTGGTGCTCAAGCGCGTCTCGGATGCCCTTCGCGACGGCGACGCGATCTACTGCGTCGTCCGCGGCGGGGCCGTGAACAACAACGGCGCGGGCAACGGATTGACCGCGCCGAGCCCCGAAGCGCAAGAAGCGTTGCTCCGGCAGGCCTACGCGCGGGCGGGCATCGAGCCCGAGCACGTCGACTACGTGGAGCTTCATGGAACGGGGACCGCGCTGGGCGATCCCATCGAAGCGACGGCGCTCGGGGCGGTGCTGGGCAAGCCGAGGCCGGCCGAACGACCGCTGCGTGTGGGTTCGGCCAAGACGAACGTGGGCCACTTGGAGGGCGCGGCCGGTGTGGTGGGGCTCCTCAAGGTGGTGCTCTCGCTGCAGCATGGGCAGCTTCCACCGAGCCTTCACTTCGAGAGCGCGAACCCGCTCATCCCGATGGACGAGCTCCACCTGAAGGTGCAGCGCACGCTCGAACCGTGGCCCGATTCGGGGCGGCCGCTCGTGGCGGGGGTGAGTTCGTTCGGGCTGGGAGGCACCAACGCGCACGTGGTGTTGTCCCAGTGGTTGCCGCCGGCGCCGCAGATCTTGGCGCTGTCCGCGGAGAGTCCCGAGGCCTTGCGCCACGAGGCCGAGCGATGGCAGGCCGAGGCTCGCCCGACTGCGACGCGGACGGGGGAGCATCGCCTTGCGGTGACCGCGCGTTCCGACGCCGATCGCACGCATCGGCTGCAAGCCTTCCTCGAGGGAGGCCGCGGCGCGGGCGTGTCGGTGGGAAGGGCTGCGAGTCTGCCGCCCCGCGTGGCGTTCGTGTTTGCGGGCCAGGGCGCGCAATGGTGGGGAATGGGCCGCGGGCTGCTGCAGCGTGAGCCTGTTTTCCGCGCGACCCTCGAGGCGTGCAGCCATTGGATCGAGCGCGAGCTCGGATGCTCGCTCCTCGACGAGTTGTCCGCGGACCGCGGTCGCTCGCGGCTCGATCGCATCGAGGTTAGCCTGCCGGCGATCATCGCCACCGAGATTGCCGTCGCGGCGCAGTGGCGCGCGTGGGGCATCGAGCCCTCCGTCGTGGTGGGGCAGAGCACCGGCGAGATCGCCGCGGCCCATGTGGCCGGGGTGCTCGACCTCGAGGATGCAATGCGCACCATCTGTGCGTACGGCCGGGTCATCGCACGGCAGCGCGGGCAGGGGGCGATGGGCGTCGTGGGGCTCTCGTGGGACGACGCGGGCGCGGAGCTCGCGGGGCATCCCGGCCGCCTGTTTCGCGCCATCCAGCACAGCGCCGATTCGACCGTGCTCGCCGGCGAGCCCGAGGCGCTCGATGCGCTGTTCGAGGGGCTCGAGCGGCGCAAGGTGTTCTGCCGTCGCGTGGCGATGGATGTTGCGCCGCACTGCCCGCTGGTCGACGGCTTCCGGGCGGAGCTGATGGAGTCGCTCCGCAACGTGCGGCCTCGCGCGGGGCACATCCCCATCGTGTCCGAGGTGACGGGCACGCGGCTCGACGGCGAGCGCTTCGACGCCGAGCACTGGGTGCGAAACTTCGGCGATCCTGCGCTTTTCTCGACCGCGGTGCATCGGCTCATCGACGAGGGGTACGAGCTTTTCGTCGAAACGAGCCCGCACCCACTGGTGTTGCCCGCGGTCGAGTCCAATCTGCGCCATGCGGGCCGTCACGGTGTAACCCTCGCGTCGATGCGCCGCGACGAAGACGAGCATCAGGTGATGCTCGACACGCTCGGTGCGCTTCATGCGCGCGGCGTTGCCGTCGCATGGGATGCACTCGCGCCGTGGGATCGTCACGCCGACCCGGCGCGGACATCGCCGGTGCCCTTGGTGTTCCCGGTTTCGGGCAAGGGCGAGGCGGCCCTCGCCGCCCAGGCCGCGCGCTTGGCAGAGCACCTCGCCGAGCGCGTCGATGTGGAGCTGCCCGACCTCGCGCACTCGCTCGCGACGGCGCGCGCACACTTCGAGCATCGGGCGGCCGTCGTGGCGCGCGATCGGGCGGAGCTCGCCGAGGGGCTCGCGTCGCTGGCCGAGGGGCGGCCCGCGCCCAACGTAGTCCTCGGACGAAGCGCGCGTCCGGGCAAGGTTGTCTTCGTCTTCCCCGGGCAAGGTTCGCAATGGCAGGGCATGGCGCGTGCGCTGCTCGCGTCGTCGCCCGTGTTTCGCGAGCAGCTTCTCGCGTGCGTGCAGGCCCTCGCGCCCCACCTCGATGACGTGGATCTTCTCGCCGTGCTTCGCGGTGACGAAGGTGCCGCCTCCTTGGACCGTGTCGATGTGGTGCAACCGGCCTTGTTCGCGGTGATGGTCTCCCTGGCCGCGCTCTGGCGTTCGATGGGCGTCGAGCCGGACGCCGTCATCGGCCATAGCCAGGGGGAGATCGCGGCGGCCTACGTCGCGGGCGCGCTTTCCTTGGACGAGGCCGCGAAGGTCGTGGCCTTGCGCAGCCGCGCCCTCGCCACGGTGGCCGGCGGTGGTGCGATGGCGGCCATCGAGCTCGGTGTCCGCGAGCTCGAGAGCTACCTCGCACCGTTCGGCGACGGGCTATCCATCGCCGCCACGAACAGCGCGCGCGCCACCTTGGTCTCGGGGGACGCCGAGCGCATCGACGCATTGCTCGAGCGGCTCGCGGCGGCGGAGATCTTCGCGCGAAAGATCCGTGTCGATTACGCCTCGCACTCGTCCCAGATGGAGTCCGTGCGCGACGCCATTCTGGCCCCGTTGCGCGATCTCTCGCCGCGTTCGTGCGCGCGGCCGCTGTATTCCACGGTGACCGGCGCACCCATCGATGGCGCCGAGCTGGGGGCGGAATACTGGTACCTCAACCTCCGGCAAACGGTGCGCTTCGCCGATGCGACTTCGAGGCTCGTGGCCGATGGGCACCGCTTCTTCGTCGAGGTGAGTCCCCACCCGGTGCTCACCCTGGCGTTGGGTGAGCTCGCGTCCTCCGGTGTCGTCGGTTCGTTGCGGCGGGAGGCGGGGGGCATGGAGCAAATCCTTCGCGCGCTGGCGGAGCTCCACACTCGGGGGCTGCGCGTCGATTGGGCGCGCGTCCTGCCGCGGGCGCGCCGGGTGCGCCTGCCGACGTATGCCTTCCAGCGCCAGCGATTCTGGCTCGAGCCTGCGCCCGTGCTTGCGAAGCCCCGTGGCGAGGGGCACCCGTTGCACCCTCTGTACGGTGAGCGCCTGCCCAGTCCCGGCGCGGAGGTCCTGTTCCTCGCGCCCGTCGATCTCGAGCGGCAGGGCTACCTCGCCGAGCATCGCGTGTTCGACCAGGTCGTCGCCCCCGGCGCGTTTCATCTGGCGGCGCTGATCTCCGCGGCCGAGGAGGCGTTCGCGTCCACGAGCCTCGCCCTGGAGCGGGTGGAGTGGCCGCGCCCTCTGCCGTTGGCGGCCGGCGAAACGGCGTGGCTGCATATGGTCCTTTCGCCAGGGCCCAGCGCCGACGCGCACTCCTTCTCGAGCTCGACGCCGGATCCGGAGGGCGCGGGCTGGCACGCGCATGCGCGGGGCATCCTGCGGCTCGAGTGCCCCGCGGTGCCGGATGCCGATCTCTCCGAGGAGCGTGCGCGTTGCCGCGGTCCGGTCGATCCGGCATCCCTCTACGACGAGCTTCGCGCGAGCGAGATCCTGCTCGGCGCGTCGTTTCAGCGCATCGAATCGCTGGCGCGTTCCGAGGGCGAGGTGCTGGCCAAGCTCCGCGTGGAGCCGGATCCGCATGGGCCGCTGCACCCCACCGAGTTGGATGCGTGCCTCCAAACGCTGGCCGCGGCATCGGGCGCGGGCGGCGGGCCCTTCGTACCGTTTGCGCTGGAGCGCCTGGCCTTCTACGGCCGCGGCCACGGCCCCACGTGGTGCCATGCGCGGTTGCGGACGGCGAACGACGACGGCTGCGTGGGCGATCTGCGCGTGCTCGACGAGGCGGGCCGCATGGTGGCCGAGCTGGAAGGCCTCCATTTGAAGCGCGCGTCGAAAGAAGCGATGCTCGGGCGGGAAACCGCGCACGCCCGCTGGGGCTACGAAGTCGCCTGGACGAAGCAGCCGCGCGGTGCGACGCACGCCGCACCTGGAGCCTGGGTGATCGTGGGGGTCGAGGACCCTCTAGGCCCCGCCGTGGCCGCGGCGCTTTCGGCGAAGGGCGCCGAGGTGACCGAGGAAGCCGGCTGGCAACGCGCCCGAGGCATCGTGCTCCTATGCCCGGAGCAGGGGATCGGTGCACCGCAAGAGCAAGCCTATGAAAAGGTTCTAGGGTGGGTGAAGGCCCTTTCGGGCGCCGTCTCGCGCAACGTGCCCCGCTTGTACGTCGTCACCCGGGGGACGCAGCAGGTGGCCTCCGGCGAGCCGGTGCAACCCGCGCTCGCGATCCTCTGGGGCATGGGTCGCACGGTGCGCTACGAGCACCCCGAGCTCGCGTGCACCCTCGTGGATCTCTCCGATGCCGGCGAGGACGAAGCCGGCGACTTGGTCGGCGAGCTCCTGTCCGGCTCGCGTGAAGACGAGATCGCGTTGCGCCCATCGGGCCGATACGTGGGGCGTCTCGCGCCTCGGGGCGCCTCGAAAGCGCCCGCGCACGACGTCGCCGTGCGCGCGGACGCGACGTACCTCGTGACGGGCGGCTTGGGCGCGCTCGGTCGAAGGGCGGCCGCGTGGCTCGTGGCCCGCGGAGCCCGGAGCCTCGTGCTCGTGGGCCGGAACGGTGCCCACACGCCCGAACAGATGGAGTCGATCGCGCACCTCGAGGCACAGGGCGCACGCGTGGTGCTCGTGCAGGCCGACATCGGCGACGCTCTCCAGGTGGAGCGGCTGCTGCGCAACCTCGACGCCGAGCTTCCGCCCCTGCGCGGTGTGGTGCATGCGGCGGGGCTCTTGGACGATGCACTCCTCGCCGGGCAGAACCTGGATCGGTACCGCACGGTGGCGCGGCCGAAGGTGTGGGGGGCCCATCACCTGGATCGTCTGACCCGCGGAAAGGGCCTCGACTTCTTCGTCCTGTACTCCTCCGTCGCGTCCGTGCTCGGCTCACCCGGGCAGGCCAACTACGCCGCCGCGAACGCCTTCCTCGATGCGCTCGCCCGGCAGCGGCGCGCGGAAGGGGAGTCGGCGCTGAGCATCGACTGGGGGGCCTTCGCCGACGAGGGGCTCGCCGCCGCACATGAAAACCGCGGCGCGCGCCTTTCCGCGCGAGGCATCCGCAGCTTCTCGCCCGAGGAGGGCATCGCGCTCTTGGAGGCAGCCCTCGCGCAGCCGTCGCCGCAGATCGCGTGGATGGATATCGATGGCCGCCAATGGGTCGAGTTCTATCCGCAGATGGCGCACTCTCCGCGCCTTTCTCCGCTGTTGAAAGCCCAGCCCGCGCCGAACTCGCGCAAGGCGCTTCCGGCCGCCGAGCGACCGGCCAACGTCGAGGTCTTCGTCCGCGAGCAGGTGGCCATCGTCACGCGACTGGACGCCTCGGCGATCGCGGCCGACGTGCCCCTGACGGCGCTGGGCCTGGATTCGCTCATGGGCCTCGAGTTGCGAAACCGCCTCGAGGCCGGGCTGGGGCTCCGCCTGCCCGCGACCCTGATCTGGACCTACCCGAGTCTCGCCGCGCTCACCGGGTACCTGACCGCATCGATCCAGGGGGCATCGCCCGCCGTGCGCGAAGACGTCGCGCGCCCGGACGCCGCGGAGCCGATCGCCATCGTGGGCATGGCGTGCCGCTTTCCGGGCGGCGCCGACGATCCGGCGTCGTTCTGGCGCCTCCTCGTCGAGGGCGTGGACGCGGTCACGGAGATCCCCGATGCGCGTTGGCCTTCGGGCTCACGTCCGGCACCCGGCGCGGCGGGCACGAAATGGGCCGCCCTTCTCGATTCCGTCGATGGCTTCGATGCCGACTTTTTCGGCATCTCGCCGCGTGAGGCGGTGGGCATCGATCCGCAGCATCGGCTCCTCTTGGAGCTCACCTGGGAGGCTTTGGAGGACGCGCACGTCGTCCCCGAGCAGCTCGTGGGCAGCAAGACCGGCGTGTTCGTGGGCGTGATGGGCCACGACTACAACCTTCGCACCCTCGCGCGCCCGTCCTCGGAGCTCGATGTCTATTCCAGCACCGGCAACGGGAGCTCCTTCGCTGCCGGACGCATCTCTTACGTCTTTGGTCTCCAGGGGCCTTGCCTCGCCGTGGACACGGCGTGCTCCTCGTCGCTCGTCGCCGTGCACCTGGCTTGCCAGAGCCTGCGCCAGGGCGAGAGCCGTCTCGCCCTGGCCGCGGGCGTGAACCTGATTCTTTCTCCGCTTTCGATGGAGGTGGTGGCGCGCACCCAGGCGCTGTCGCCCGACGGCCGGTGCCGTGCCTTCGACGCCCGCGCGAACGGATTCGTCCGCGGCGAGGGCGGCGGCGTGCTCATGCTGGAGCGCCTTTCGGACGCGAAGGCCGCGGGCCACCGCATCTGGGCGGTCATCCGCGGGTCGGCCACGAACCAGGACGGGCGCTCCACCGGCCTGACGGCGCCGAACGTGCTCTCGCAACAGGAGCTCCTCACCGAGGCGCTGCGCAGCGCCGGCCTCGAAGGGCACGAGGTGGGGTACGTCGAAGCGCATGGCACGGGCACCTCGCTCGGGGACCCCATCGAGTTCGAGGCGCTCAAGACCGTACTGGGCGCTCCGCGCGCGAATGGCATGGTGTGCGCGCTCGGTTCGGTGAAGACGAACCTCGGCCACCTGGAGGCCGCCGCGGGAATGGCGGGGTTGATCAAGGCCGTTCTCTCGCTCGAGCACGAGCTCGTTCCACGGCATCTGCATTTCGAGACGCTCAACCCGCGCATGTCCCTCGAGGGCACGCCGTTCGTCATCCCCACCGAGGCGCGCCCCTGGAAGAAGACGGGCGAGCTCCCGCGCGTGGCCGGAATCAGCTCGTTCGGATTGAGCGGCATGAATGCGCACGTTCTCGTGGAGGAGGCGCCCGCCATGGTCCCCGCGGGGCCGGCCGACGCACCGGCGGCCTTCCTTCTGCCTCTCTCGGCGAAGAGCCCCGCGGCGCTTTCCGAGCTTGCCCGCGCGTATGCCGTGCACGTCGAGGGGCCGCAGACCTTGAAGGACATTTGCGACACGGCGGCGACGCGGCGCAGCCACCATGCCCATCGGCTGGCGGTGGTTGCACGCTCGCCGGCCGACATGGCCGAGCGTCTCACCGCGCTCGCGCGTGGGGAATCGCGTCCGCATTGCAGCCTCGGGGGCCGCCGTGTCGAGGGGCGGCGCGTGTTCGTCTTCCCCGGCCAAGGTAGCCAGTGGGTGGGCATGGGTCGCGGCTTGCTCGAGCGCGAGCCGGTCTTCCGTGCCGCGCTCGAAGCGTGCGATGCGGCGCTGCGTCCGTGGGTGGGCTGGGGCTTGCTCGAGGCGCTCGCCTCGCCGGAGATGCCCGCGCTCCTCGAGCGCGTCGACTACGTGCAGCCGATGCTCTTCGCGATGCAGGTCGCCCTGGCGGCGCAGTGGCGCGCGTGGGGCATCGAGCCCGACGCCGTGGTGGGCCACAGCATGGGCGAGGTCGCGGCGGCCCACGTTGCGCGCGTGCTTTCTCTCGAGGACGCGGCCGCCATCCTCGGTGTGCGCAGCGCGGCGGTGGCCACGATGCAGGGGCAGGGAGGGATGGCCCTCGTCGAGCTTCCCCGTGACGAGGCCGAGCGCCGCCTTCGCGGCTTGGAGGATCGGCTCGCGGTGGCCGCGCACAACGGCCCGCGCACCTGCTTGCTCTCGGGCACCCTCGCCGATCTGGAGACGCTCCTCGCGCAGCTCGAACGCGAGGGCATCTTTTGCCGCCGCGTGAAGGTGACCTACGCATCGCACAGCCCGCAGATGGACGCCTTGGCGGCGGGGCTTCGGACGCGGCTCGCCAAGCTCGCACCGGTGGCGGCCAAGGTGCCGATGCTCTCCACCGTGACGGGCGAGTGGGTGCAGGGCCGTGAGCTCGGCACCGAGTACTGGATTCGCAACCTGCGCGAGCCGGTTCGCTTTTGGGATGCCGTGCAGCGCCTGGAGCACGAGGGCCACCGCATCTTCCTCGAGGTGAGTGCGCACCCCGTGCTGGTTCCCTCGCTCGAGGACGGCTTCGCCAGCATGGGGCGAGCCGCCGCCGCATTCTCCACGCTTCGCCGCGACGAGGACGAGCCTTCCTCGATGCTCGCCACCCTGGGCGCGCTGTACACCTCGGGGCAGCCGGTGCCGTTCGCCCGAGGGAACGAGGCGGCGCCGGTTCGGGGACTGCCGCGTTACCCGTGGCAGCGCGAGCGCTTCTGGATCGAGGAGAGCGCGGTCCGGCGCACCGAGGAAGGGCACCCGTTGCTCGGGGCGCACCTCGAGGCTTCGCGCGGAAAGCACTACTTCAGCACCGAGATCGGCGCCGCACGGCCGGCCTATTTGGCAGACCACCGCGCCGGGGGCGCCGTGCTCTTTCCAGGCGCGGGTTACGTGGAAATGGCGCTGGCCGGCGCCCATCGCATCTTCGGCGGGCCCCACCGGATCGACGAGGCACATTTCGAGGAGATGCTCATCCTCGGCGAAACGCCGATCACCTTGCAGCTCGCGATCGATGCCGAGCGCCTGGCCTTCGAGATCTTCAGCCGAACGGAGACCGCGTGGACCCTGCACGCGCGCGGCACGTTGAAGGCCGAGAGCGCGGCGCCCGAGGCCAACGTGTCGCTCGACGCGCTCCGCGCGCGCTGCCCGGAGACGGTCACGTCCGACGCGCACTACCAAGGCCTGCGGAGGCTCGGCTTGGACTACGGGCCCGCCTTCCAGGGCGTGCGCGAGGTCCATCGCGGTGCCGGCGAGGCCCTCGGGCGGGTGCGGATCCCCGAGGCGTTGGAGGCCGACGTGGCCGCCTATGGACTGCACCCCGCGCTCTTCGACGCCTGCTTGCAACTTGCCGGCGGTCTCATGTCCGCCGAAGGAAAGGAGGAGCGACGCGCCCTTCCCGTGGCCGCGCGTTCCGTGCGGATTCTCGGAGCCCTGCGCGGAGAGCTCTGGTGCCACGCCGTTCGCACATCGCCGTCGTCGGTCCGGATCGAGGTCTACGACGGCTCCGGAAACCGCGTGCTCGAGGTGGGCTCGTTCGAGGTGCGCTTCCTCGAGCGCCCGCGCAACGAGCCGTTCTACGGCGTGGAGTGGATCACGCAGCCTCTCGCTCCTGCGCCCGCGGAGGGCCGCGCGAGCTGGGTCCTCGTGGCCCACGAGGGGGAGACCCTCGGCGCCAAGCTCGAAGCCATCGGCCACCGCGTCGTTCGGATTTCGCCCGAGTCGTTCGAGCTCGGCGAGACCTTGGCCCTCGAGCGGACGCTCCGCGACGCGCTGGCGGCGGCCGATGCGCCGTGCCGCGGCATCGTCCACATGGGCAACCTGTGGGGCCCAGAGCCTCGGACGTCGACCGCGCTGCAAGAGGCCCAACGCTGCGGCTATGAAAGCGTGCTCGCCGTGGCGCAGGCGGTGGCGCGCATGGGCCTTCGCGATGCGCCCCGCCTATGGCTCGTGACGGGCGGTGCACAGCATGTGTTGCCTGGGCAACGGGATGGAACGCCGGCGTCGGCGCCCGTGTGGGGCCTCGGTCGCACCATGGCGCACGAAATGCCGGAGCTGCGATGCGCCTGCGTGGACCTCTCCGTTTCGCCCGATGCGCAGGAACTCGATGCGCTGGCGAACGAGCTGCGGAACGAGGAGGGGCGCGAGGACCAAATCGGCCTTCGCGGATCGCTGCGTTTCGTCGCGCGATTGACGCGCCATGCGCCCTCGGAGCTCGTTCCCCGCGCCGAGCACCCGTACCGCATGCGGATGCCCAAGGCGGGCGTGTTCGACGACATCGGCTACGCGGCGGTGCCGCGGCAGGATGCGCTCGCGGAGGGCGACGTCGAGCTCGAGGTTTCCGCGGCGGGGCTCAACTTCCTCGACGTTCTCACCGCGCTGGGGGCGATCGGCGATCTCGATGGCTCCGGCGACGTGGCGCTCGGCTTCGAGTGCGCAGGCCGCATCGCGCGGGTGGGCCCTGGTGTCTCCGGACTGTACCCGGGGCAGGAGGTCCTGGCCATCGCGCCGGGGGCTTTCGCCTCGCATGCCGTGACCTCGGCGAGCCTCGTGGTGCCCAAGCCCGAGGCGATGCGCCCCGAGGAGGCGGCGGCGATTCCCGTGGCCTTCATGACCGCGGTCTACGCGCTCGAAGACGTGGCGCGCTTGCGCCCCGGCGAGCGTGTCCTCATCCACGCGGCGGCAGGCGGCGTAGGTCTGGCCGCCGTGCAGATCGCGCAGAGCCTCGGGGCGGAGATCTTCGCGACGGCTGGGAGCGAGGACAAGCGCGCGCTTCTGCGCTCCCTCGGCGTGGCGCACGTCATGGACTCGCGCAGCCTCGCCTTCGCCGACGAGGTCCTCGCGCGAACGAACGGCGAGGGCGTGGACGTCGTCCTCAATTCGCTGGGCGGCCCCTTCATCGCCAAGAGCCTCGGCGTGCTTCGGAATTACGGCCGCTTCGTCGAAATCGGCAAGCGCGATTACTTCGACGATCAGCCGCTCGGCCTGCGCCCCTTCCTCAAGAAGCTGACCTTCTCGCTGGTCGACCTTCGCGGGATGACGCGCGAGCGCCCCCAGCTCGTGCAGCGCCTTTTCCGCGAGGTGGTGGCCCGCTTCGAATCGGGCGCGCTCCGCGTCCCGCCGCTTCGTACGTACCCTGCCGCGCAGGCCGTCGAGGCATTTCGCTTCATGGCCCAGGGCGCGCACACGGGAAAGCTCGTGCTCTCCTTCGGCGCGAAGGCCGATGCCCCGGCGATGATCTCCGGCGAGGTGCGGATCCGTCCCGACGGCACGTACCTGGTGACGGGCGGGCTCGGTGGCGTGGGGCTCGAGCTCGCGGGGGCGCTCGCTTCGCGAGGGGCGCGGCATCTGGTTCTCGCAGGACGCCGTGCGCCAAGCCCCGAGGCCGTGGCAAAGCTCGATGCGCTTCGCGCGGCAGGGGTTGCCGTCGAGGCGGTGAAACTCGACGTGGCCGATGCCGCGCAGGTCGAGGCGCTGGTGTCGCGGATGGGCGCCGACCTGCCCCCGTTGCGCGGGATCGTGCACGCCGCGGCGGTGCTCGCGGATGCCACGCTCCTTCGAACGACGGCGGAGAGCTGCCGAAGCGTGGCCGCGCCGAAGATCCTCGGTGCGTGGAACCTGCATGCGTCGACCGCGGGCCAGCCGCTCGACTTCTTCGTGCTTTGCTCGTCGGTGGCCTCGGTCCTCGGCTCGCCCGGTCAGGGAAATTACAGCGCGGCGAATGCCTTCCTCGATGCCCTGGCGCATCACCGGCGCGCGCAGGGGCGCCCGGCGTCGAGCATCAACTTCGGCCCCTGGGCCGAAATCGGCCTCGCCGCCGCGAGCTCGGACCGCGGAGAGCGCATCGCCCTTCGCGGGATCGAAAGCTTCGACCCGGCCGAGGGCGCGGACGTCTTTCTCCGGCTGCTCGCATCGTCGTCGGCGCAGGTGGCTGCGATGCGCTTCCACGTGCGCCAATGGACCGAGTCGTACCTGTCCGCGGCGCGTTCGCCGCTGCTGTCGGAGCTCGCGCGCCACGAGCGTGCGCCCGTCGGTGCCTCGGCCCAGGCCTTTCGCGATCGCGTGCGGAGCATGGCCCCCGCGGAGCGCCCCACGGCGATCGTGCGCGAGCTCCAGCAGCAGCTTGGCCACGTGTTGCGACGCGCGCCCGATGCCATCGATGCCGCTGCGCCCTTCAAGTCGCTCGGCGTGGATTCGCTGATGGCCATCGAGTTTCGCAATCGGCTCGAGACCGCACTCGGTGCGAGCCTCAGTGCCGCATTGATCTGGCAGCATCCCAGCATCGAGGCGCTGGCTACGCACCTGGCCGGCCGCATGGACGAGGCGCCACCGATCGAGCCCGCGCCGCCGGCCCCGCCGCCGGTCGCCGAAGTGTCTGCGCAAGGCGCGCAACACATTCTCCAGGCGCTGAAGAAGCTCGCCACCCGGACGAGCGGCGCCAAGCTCCCCGAAAGCGAACCGCAATGAACGAAGCCATCGAAGCCATTTCCCAAATCCTTGCCGACCTCTCCCCCGAAGACCGCGCGGCCTTGGCGTCGCTTCTCGGGCAAGCGCCCGGCCCGATTGCCATCGTCGGAACGGGCTGCCGCTTTCCCGGAGGCGCCGACGACGAAGAACGCTTCTGGGAGCTCTTGCGCGATGGCCGCGATGGCATTCGCGAGGTGCCTCGTGAACGATGGGACGTCGACGCGTACTACGATCCCGATCCGCAGGCGCCCGGAAAGTCGTACACGCGCTACGGCGGCTTCCTCGACGGTGTGGACCGATTCGATGCGCCGTTCTTCGAGATTTCGCCGCGCGAAGCCCGGTCGATGGACCCGCAGCAGCGGCTCTTGCTCGAGGTGTGCTGGGAAGCGCTGGAGCGCGCGGGCCTCGCGGCCGATGACCTCAGCGGGCGATCCGTCGGCGTCTTCGTGGGTAGCTGCTTGCGTGACTACGAGATCCTCGTGCAGCGGGCGGGCGCCAACGAGTTCGACGCGCACACGGTGACCGGTGGTCTCTCGAGCGTGCTCGCGGGACGCATCTCGCACGTCCTCGGGTTGCACGGGCCGGCGATTGCGCTCGACACGGCGTGCTCGTCGTCGCTGGTCGCGCTCCACTTGGCATGCCAGAGCCTACGCAACGGCGAGTGCGAGCTCGCGCTCGCGGCGGGGGTGAACCTCATTCTCGCGCCCGAGGGCATGGTGATGCTCTCGCGTCTCGGGGCGCTCGCGCCCGATGGGCGCTGCAAGACGTTCGACGTCCGGGCCAACGGTTTTGCCCGCGGAGAAGGATGCGGCGTTCTCGTGTTGAAGCGGCTCTCCGACGCCATGGCGGCCGACGACGATATTCTCGCCGTCATCCGGGGGTCGGCCGTGAACCACGACGGAAGGAGCGCAGGCCTCGCCGCGCCGAACGGCATCGCGCAGCGCGCGGTGGTTGCGCGGGCACTCGAAAGCGCGGGTGTCTCGCCCGAGAGCATCGGCTACCTCGAGGCGCACGGCACCGGTACGCCGCTGGGGGATCCCATCGAGATCGATTCGTTGAAGCACACGTTCCGGGCGCGCGCGGATGGTTCGCGCTGCAGCCTCGGATCGGTCAAGACGAACGTCGGCCATCTCGAGGCGGCGGCCGGCGTGGCCAGCGTGCTCAAAGTAGCCCTGGCGATGAAGAACGAGGCGATCCCGCCGCACCTGCACTTCACCTCGCTCAACCCGCGGATCTCGTTCGAGGGCTCGCCGTTCGCGATCCCGACCCGCCTCGAGCCGTGGCCTCGCGGAAAGGCACCGCGCCTCGCGGGGGTGAGCTCCTTCGGGCTCTCCGGGACCAATGCGCACGTGGTGATGGAGGAGGCCCCGGTGAGGGCACGGCGCCCGAGGCATCCCGCCGCCGGTTCGCATGTTTTGACCCTAAGCGCGAAGTCACCGCGCGCGCTGAAGGCGCTGGCCGAGCGTTACGCCGCCTTGCTCACCGCGCCGGGGGCACCCTCGTTGGCCGACGTCGCGTATTCGGCCAACACCGGGCGCGCCCGCTTTGCCTGCCGCCTCGCGCTCGTGGCGAGCGATGGCGCGCAGGCGGCCGCGCAGCTTCGCGCGTTCGTCGAGGATCGCCCGGCCGCCGGTCTGCATGCGGCGGTGCTTGCACCAGGTGCGCGTCCGGCCGGCGATGCGACGCTGCCCGGCGCGCTCGAGACCCTCGCGCAGGCCTTCATCACCGGGGCGAAAGTCGATTGGGCCGCCGTTCACCGCGAATCGCCAGGGCGTCGCGTGCTGATTCCCACGTATCCCTTCGAGCGCGAGCGCCATTGGATCGACGCGATCGCGCCCGAGCCCGAGGCCGCGCCCACGGGGGGACCGCCGTTGGTCGTGGCCATCGGCCCGATCGCGCGGGCGGAGCGGGGGCCGTTCCTGATTGGCTACATCGGAAAAATCGTGCGAACCATCCTGCTGCTCGACGAGGCGGTGCCGCTCGATCCCGAGCGCCGCCTCGACGAGCTCGGAATGGACTCGCTTCTGGCGCTCGACCTGGTGAATGCGCTCAACGCCGAAACGGGATTGGACCTGCCGATGGAGCTGTTGCTCCAGCACCCGAATCTCGGCTCGATCGCCGGTTACGTCGACGGCTGCCTCTCGAGCACGCAAGGCACGCTCGAGGACGGCCCGAGGAAGATGCCACTCTGAACGAGGCGCAACGGCGGCGCCGGCTGCATGTGCAGCTTGGCGCGCCGGAGCAAGGTGGCGACGACCACCTTGGCTTCGAAAAGCGCCATATTCATGCCGAGGCACGTGCGCGAGCCGCCGCCGAATGGAATGTACTCACCCAAGCGCGGGCGCTTGTCGAGGAAGCGCTCCGGCTCGAAACGGTGCGGCTCGGGCCAGAGGCGCGGGTTGCGGTGAAGCACGTACGAGGAGGCGGTGATCAGCACGCCCTCGGGCAGATCGAAGTCGCCGACACGCAGCGGTGCGGCGAGCTTGCGCCCGAATCCATTGGTGGCCCCGTAGAGACGCAGCGTCTCTCGGATGATCGCCTCGATGTAGCGAAGCTCCCGCACGGCCTTCGGTGTGAGCGGCCCACCGCGGGTGACGCGTTCGAGTTCGGCGGTAGCGGTCTCCATCAGGTCCGGCCGCGCAGAGAGCTCGTGCAGCGCGAAGGTGAGGGTCGTTGCCGTTGATTCGTGGCCGCCAACGAGCATGGTGAGCATCTCGTCGCGTAAGTCGTCGTCGGAGAGCCCGTGGCCCTCCTCGTCGCGCGCTCCGATGAGCATCGAGAGTACGTCGGGGCGATCCTCCGTTCGCGAGGCACGATGCTCTCGAATGTGCTCGCGCAAGGCCTCCTGCACGTCGCGCATGCACCGGGCGAGCTCCCCGAAGGGCACGGTGCGCCCCAATCCGACGGAGGCCATGCGATCGGCCACGGGGGCGACGTTCGCGATGAGCCGTTGGCGAAACTTCGCCCCGTCGAAGAGCGTGCCGCAGGCCATGGCGGCGGGATTCGCGGCGAGGGCCATGAGCCGCTTCAACGGCTTTCCGAGGGCTTCGCTCCGGCGTTCATCGTCCGCGCCGAAGATGCACGACAGAATGACGTCCAAGGTGATGGTCTGCATCGCGTCGCGGAGCGAAAACGCCTCCCCCGGCTTCGTGCGGTCGAGGAAGCGATGCGTGGCCGTGACCATGCTGTCCAGGTACGAGGCAATGCGATCGCCGCTGAACGACGACATGAGCAGCCGCCGCTCGCGCTCGTGACGCTTGCTGTCGAGGAGCAAAAGGCTTCCCGGCCCGAGCAGGAACTTGAGGTGCGAATTGGCCTCGCCCGCGCGGGTCATCTCCGACGGAGAGCTGAATACCTCGCGAATCGCTTCCGGATCATGAAAATAGACGATGGGCGGCATACCCAAATAGCGCACCGTGAAGACATCGCCATATTGCGCCGTGCATGCCTCGAGGAAGGCAAAAGGCTCGCGCAAGTAGCGGAGCATTTGGACGGCCGGGTGATCACTCGGTCCAGGCGGAAGCGCAGGCATCAGACCCTCGTTCGAAGTTAGATCGCGACGCCCTCGATGACGCTCATCAAATGGGCAATCTTGACCACGCGCGACAATCGGAAGCCCGACGCCTCGAAAAGGTTGCGAAAGTCGTCCCGACTGCGTTGGCGGCCGCCGCACACGGCCATCATGTGCACGTCGAGCAGCGTGCCCAAGAATTCCGTATCGTGGGGTTCGACCATGATTTCGACGATGAGGACGCGGCCATCCGGCTTGGCCGCGCGGCGAACGGCCTTCAGGATGTGAATGGATCGCGCGTCGTCCCAATCGTGGAGAATGTCTTTGAGCAGGTAGGCATCCACGCCCTCGGGCACGCGCTCGAAAAAGTCCGTCGGGACCAGCTCGACCCGCTCGGACATGCCGCGTTCGGCGAGGAACGCGCGGGCATCTTCGAGGACGGTCGGTGCATCGGCCAGGATGCCGCGCAAGTTCGGATTCGAGCCGAGGATGCCGGCGAGCAAGGTGCCGCGGCCCCCGCCCACGTCGCAGAGCGACTGGATCTCCGCGAACGGGTAGCCCATGGCTATGGCCGGTGCCGCCACCTCCGTGACCTCCTGCATGTAGCGATTGAAGTCGGCCGCTTCCTGCGGATTCTTTCGCAGCCACGACCAGATCGACATGCCATGCACGCGATCGAACGCGGTTTCGCCGGTGCGAACGGTGCGAAGGTAATCGCCCCACGCGGCGACGTTCGAGCCCGACGCCCAGTAAAGCGCGGCGTTCAGCGCGGAACCTTGGGCGTCGGTGCAGAGCGCCTTCGAGATACGGTTGTTGCGGAAGCGCCCGTCGCTCCCCAACTCGAAAATGCCGATGGCGACCAAGGCGCGCATCGTTCGGTGCACGGCGCCTTCGTCGGCCTGGGAGCGCGTGGCCAATTCGGCGGCGGTGAGCGGCCCGTCGGCCAGGTGATCGGCCAATCGGAGGTTGGCCGCGGCGCCCAAGAGAAGGGTGCGGCTGATTCCCGCAGCGTGCTGCGCCAGTACGAATTGCGGGGGCAACACCGCCCCCGCCGCCTGAACGACGCTCTCGTGGGCCTTCACCACGGTCCGGATGACGGCGCCCAATCCCGCGTGCAAATAGCCTTTCATGATATCCAAACGAGTTTAGTCCATCGAGGCTCGCGCGACGATGAACTTCCGCAGGCAAAATCACGTCGCCATAGGAGACAGCGCGCCACGCCCGTCGTCAATGAAACGCGGTCGCGTTCTCGCGTGCCCATTGATCGAAGGTCCTCGCGGGCCGTCCCGTCACGCGCTCGACGGTGTCTGTGACGCACGCCAGGCTGCCGTCACGAATCGCGCCAAAAATCGACATATGGTAGTCGATGGATTCCTCCGATTCTCCCCATGATTGCCAGCGGCGACGCTCTTCCTCCTCGGAGATGGATTCGAACGCCAGACTGCGGCCGATGGCTGCGCCGATTTTTGCGACCATCTCGCCGTAACACAGCGCCTCCGGTCCGCTGATCGCGAGGGATTCTCCATCGTAGCGAGTCGACGTGAGCGCGGCGGTGGCCACGTCGGCGATGTCGTGCGCGTGAATGAAGGCAATTTTTCCAGTACCCGTCGCGCCAAGGACGACGCCACCGGCCTGGATGGCCGGCGCCCATGCCAGGGCATTGACCATGAAGCCAGACGGCCGCACGAACGTGAAGCCAACGCCGTGCGCGCGAATGGCGGCTTCCCCGCGCGCATGCCGCGGGCCCGTTCCGACGCCTTGTTCCACATCCATCGTCGACAGCTTGACCAGGTGCCCGAGCCCCGCGGTTCGTGCGGCCTGGGCTGCCATGCCGTCCCGGGCTGCGAGGTCGGGCCCGGAATTGACCAGAAAGGCGCGATCGATCCCCCGAAGCGCCGCCGCGAGGGACGCTCCATCCGCGAGATCGCCGGTCGCAACGTCGACCTGGTCGCCAAAGAGGGATCGCGCCTTTTCTGCACTGCGGACGAACACGCGCGGCCGCTCTCCGCGCGCCAGCAGCCGCTCGACGACGAGCGACCCCACGGCGCCCGTTGCACCGGTAACGAGATATTTCATGTTCGAGCTCCTCGATATTCGTGAACTTCAACGATTGCTCACGAATCTAGGAGCTCGCCCAGAAGCCGTCAGCTCGCGTTGGCATTGCTTACGGAAGGCCGGCAAGTTCCACGCGCACAAACGAAATTGTGAAATTTGCTCAGATTCGACTTCAACGGACGAGGCCGCATGACAGGAAATCGGGTATACCGAGCGGCATGGCACGATCGCTGGTGTGGATGAAACCGGGCGGGGCGGAGTTGGCCGAGGTCGAGTTGCTCGAGGATCGGCTGACGGCGCGGGGGATGGCCATCGGCTCCGATCCCGTGCCGTACCGTTTGGAGTACGAACTGCTAACGGTTGCGGACTATGTGACGTCGCGGTTGCAGGTGCGGGTCGCGGGGCACGACGTGAACCAGGGTCCGTGGTCGCGAAGCTTGACGCTCGTCCACGCCCTCGACGGGCAGTGGACCGTCGAAACGCATGGCACGGGCACCGCTCCGTTGCCCCCACCGGGCGGAGATGCCGCGGAGTTTCAGGGGGCGGTGGATTGCGATCTCGGATTGTCGCCGCTCACGAACACCATGCCGGTACTGCGTTCCCGCATGGTGAACGGGGGAGGCCCGCTCGAGCATCTCATGGCGTGGGTCTCGGTGCCTGCTCTGACGGTGCATGCATCCCGGCAGACGTACACGTTCGTACGCCGCGAAGGCGCGAACGCGATCATCAACTATGCGAGCCCCGGTTTCACCGAGGACATCGTTTTCGACAGCGACGGCCTGGTGCTCGACTATCCGTCCATCGGGCGTCGCATCGCGTGACCGCGCGTCCGCCCTTTCCGTGCTAAGGGCCCCTCCATGAAAATGAAATGGCTTATGAGCGCGGGTGGCGCGGGAATCGTCATTACGCTCCTGGCGTGCAGCGACAGCGCCTCGAACGACAATCGCACGCCGGATGGTGGAATGCCTTCGCAAGACTCCGGTCTCGACGCGTCGCAGGGCCATCCCGATGGCGGGGGCGATGCGTCAAGTCAAGACGCGTCCGGCCAAGATGCATCCGACGGCGGTTCCGATGCATCGGGCAACCCCGTCCGGTGCACGGCGATCCCGGGAACCTTCCCCGTACCCAACTGCGACGACTCGGCAGGAAGGTGCACGGGAACGGGCTGCACCATCGCCGCTTCGTGCGGGTCGCCGTCCACCTGCCTTCCGATGGCGGACAATGCTGGAAAGAGCACCCTCGATCTGCGCATTCGAAAGCTCGACATCGTCTCGCCGCCGTCGTTGGCCGACGCGATCATTCGGTCGACGGTCATCGACCCGAACATCAATCTCGATGCGGCGCAGTGCGGTGAAAAAGGGACCGGCTCGTTCAATTGGCTTCTTCGCGTGGATCGCACCAAGGGCACCGTGCTCACGGGTGGGGCGCCGCCATCGGTCGATCCATTCGGCAAAGGCTTCTGCTTCTACCGCCACAGGACTGTGCAGGGCATCGAAGTGGATCCGGGTCAGGCGAACGTCACCTTCTCCGGGAACACCTTCACGAGCGCGCCCATCGCCAAGCTCGCGATTCCGATCTTCCTCCGCGGAGACGTCACCAACGCCGTCGTCCTTCCGCTGACGGATGCCGTCATCCATGAGGCGACATTGTCCGATGGGAACAACTGCATCGGGAAGTTCAACCCCGCCGCCCTCGACAACCAGTGCACCGAGGACCCGAGCGAATGCGCCAAGTGGCGGACGAATGCAGCCATTGGAGGGTTCATCACCCTCGAAGAGGCCGACCAGGTTCCCATCGTGGACTTGGCCGAGTCCCTTTGCAACGTTCTTACCGGGACGCAGCCCGTCGGGGGCAAGTGCCCGCGCGACGCCAACGGCCAGTTGAAGCTGACCGACGCGCAGAAGGGCGACTTCTGCTCGACCACCAAGCAGCCGGGTGGTTGCCGCGACAGCTCCTGGCTCACGGCTACCTTCGCCGCCAGCGCCGTCAAGATTCACGACGGCGCCGGCGTCGCGGAGTGTTCGCGCTAGTTGCGCGCGGTCGCTCAACGCGAGCGAGTGAGACGCCTTTTCTTCGATACCGCCTCGGGTACCGGATTCAATGCGCGCGTATCGTGAACGAAGTACGGACTATCCGATTCGATCGGATAGTCCGTGATGGTGAGCAGCGCATCGACATCGAGACCAAGGTCGAGAGCGGTAAAGAGGTCGTCGCTGAGTCGTTCGAGCTCATGAGCCGTGTGGCGGCCATCGACGTCTTCCCACGTCTCCCAAGCTTCGACCACCATTTTGCGATACGCTGACAGCAGTCGAAGTTTGATATCTTCGTCAATGGGTGCAACGCACCAACCGGCAACACGCGTCTCGGAAAAGTTGGTGGCCCCACACTTTCGTTCCAACATGAGTTGGCCGGTGATTCCTGGGGTGACGAGCGCGTCGTGCGGAATCGGTTGATGGATTCGGAATGCGTGACGACCATCGAGGTAGATCAGTTCCGCGCCCTCGTCCTCGTGCCGACGCAGGCATAGGCAAGGGCGATTCGCGGCCTCCCATGTGGGAATGATCACGGCCCGCTTGATTCTCACTCCGCCCGCGCGAGACGGCCCGAGCTCCACTTCGAGTTCGGCACCGGCGATTGGGATCCCCAAGACCGAAACAGAGACATCGAAAGGTAGCGTCTCACCGCTTTCGAGGAGAGCCTTTCCAAAGCCCCGCTCCGGATCCATTTCGAGCACCCGTGCACGCATCGCTCCTTTATTGTCGCTCGCCGTTCTCGTGTCAAACGCCAAAGCGGCCGCGTTCTTGCTGATTTGTCGTAGGGTGATGACCGATTGTGTCTACGAATGATGCGTGTTGGTACGGTATGGCGCGAACCGCGCGGGCTTGAAAGCTCAGGAGGAAGCTGGCAGCCTCCTTTCTGGACATGAACGAATCCGATCAGCTCGCTGCACCCATCCAACGTCAGGCCGGCGTGGGGTTTGCCGATTTCACAGTGATCCGGCGTTTCCCGAAAATCGCCGCCACCGCCGTCGCGTCCCTTCAGGGCGATCCGAAGGTGCAGTGCGCGATCGAAACGCTCGTGGCGCAGATCATCGCGGGCGAGCGCGTGGATACCTCGGTCATGGCGCGGCCGACGCCGTTCTGGTCGCGCTACCTGGATGGTCTCGCGCAGGCGACGTGGGCGGAATTGCCGTTTTTCGATATCGAGTTTCTTTTCTATCATGCGATGAATTCGCTCGCCGGCCACTTCGACGAGGGGACCGACGTCTTTCGGATCGTGCGCCGCGAGGCACGCGAGGTCGCACTCGAAGCATTGGCCCGCGCTTCGTTCGATATGAAGGCGGGAATCGCGCAGGCGGTGTGGCTCGCCTTATTGGCCAATGAAGCCGACTATAGCCAGTTGGTCACGGGACGTGGTGACGCGTCGACCTGGGCGGAGCGCATGGTGGTGGATGCTCGCCCGGAATTGCTTGCGGCCCTCGCCAATCCGGTCCGCGTGACGGCGCCCATCCATCTCATCGCGGACAACGCCGGTGCCGAGTTGCTGGCGGATCTCGTCCTTTGCGACACCTTGCTTGCATCCAGCGAGAAGTCGCACATCGTCCTGCATTGCAAGCCATGGCCGATGTTCGTCTCCGATGCCCTTCCCGAGGACGTCGACGGCTCCATCGATGCGCTTCGTGCGCACACCTCGAGCGATCTCCGCGCGTTGGGCCTTCGGCTCCACGAAGCACGGGCCACGAACCGGCTTCGCGTGGAGAACCACGTGGCGTGGGGCGAACCCCGCCACTTCGACGCGCTGGACGCAGGCCTCGTCGACGCGTTGCAAACTGCGCGTGTGGTCATCGCCAAAGGCGATTTGAACTACCGCCGCTTCTTGGGCGACCGCGCATGGCCTGCGGAAACCCCGGAATCCATGGCTTCCCGCACCGTGCCGTTCGTCGCGTTTGCGCTCCGCGTTCTCAAATCGGAAACGCTGGTCGGCGTACCAAGCGACGTGGCGACCCGCGCCGCCGCCGCGAACCCCGACTGGCGAACGAACGGCAGCTACGCCCTCGTTCAGCGATTGGGGCATGATCATCGTGCCGCCAACGACGCCATCACTGAATAACGTCGAACGACGCGCGTCTCGCTTCCACGGAGGTGAGACGTGCACATGGTCCAACGCTTTCTTTCCTTGCTCGGTGTCGCTCTCGCGACGAGTGCCGCCATCGCGGCCTGTTCCTCGGATGAAAGCCCCTCGGGAGGAGGTGGGGGCTCCGATGGCGGCCCGGACGCCGCCCTCGACACGGGGCTGAACGACGCGGCCAACGATGCCGCGCCGGGCGACGCAAGTTCGAATGGCGACGCGTCGGACGCGTCGTCCACGTCGGACGCAAAGCCTGGCCCGTCCGGGGAAACCTGCGCCGAGGCGATCGATATCACCGCACAGGTCGACGCCAACAAGGGATTCACGGGAAAGGCCACCGGCGCTGCCGACGACCCGAGCACCTGCACCGACAAGGGGCGCCGCAAGAGTCACCTGACATTCACGGCGAAGCCCGGCAATTATCAAATCCTTTGGGCGTCGGACAGCCCGCCCAGCGGCCCTTCGCAGCCCGATGCGACGGTGGACGTGCGGACCGCCTGCCAGGCCAATGCGAGCACCGAGCTCGCGTGCGAAGTGCGCGCGGGATTCATCAATCCGAAATTCGGCGTCTCCAAAGCCGGCACCGTCCATCTCGTGCTCAACGGTGACTGGTTCGCCCCGGGATATACGATTTACGTCAGACGCATGGGGGCATGTTTCAGTAGCAACGATTGCTCCAATTATTCGTCGCAGCGAACCTGCGATACGGCCACCGGCATTTGTGTGCAATGATGCGAAATATATTTGCATGTTGTGTCGCTTTTTGGCGGATTCGCAAGCAAGCTACAACGCCATCACGTCCTTTTGGGCCATCGACCCGCAGCATGCGTGGATGGCGGGGTACACGAACGTCATCAACGACCGCGGGCGGCTCCTGCAGTACGACGGAACGCGGCAGGACGGCGGCTCCAAATGGAAGTCCGTGGAACTCTTCCACGCCCCCGTCCCATGGGGGGTGGACTCCCTTTACGTGGCCGCGGCCGACGACATTTGGATTGGCGGACTCGATATGCTTACCCATTGGAACGGCACGACGTGGACCAATGTGGCGCCGATCAAAGATATGTACTTCATCGACCTATGGGGTTCGTCCAAATCGGATATCTGGGCCACGGCGGACGATTCGCCATACACGGCGAAGGTTCGAAAGGTCTTCCACTACGACGGCGCACGCTGGACGCAGGCCTCGGTGGAGGGCGGACGCATCTGGGGAACCAGCGCCTCGGCGGTATGGATCGTCAATGCGAACGTCCTCCAGCGCTGGGACGGCAAGGCCTGGACGTCGTCCCCCATGCCTGCGCAAGCGAACGTGCGCAAGACCTGGGGAACGGGCCCCAATGACATTTGGACCGTGGGCGACGGCGGGCAGATTCTGCACTACGACGGCGCCAAGTGGACCCAACACGAAAGCGGGACCACGCACGACCTGAAGAGCCTCTGGGGCACGGGCACCGGCGACGTCTTCGCCGGCGGCACCCATGGCACCATTGTTCGTCGAAGGGCGGCGAACTGAATCCAGGGACTACGCGACTATTTGCAACCGAGAGCCTCGCTCCGTTTGCGCGCGGCCGTTGCCGTCGTGGAGCGAGGTTTGGCCTCCCCCCATCGCTCCAGCACGATGCCGTATTCTCGGCATGCGGCGTCTTTGTCGCCCAGCCGCTCCTTGGCCTCGCCCATCCATTGATGCGTGCGCACGCTGGCGAAGGGTTGCTCCAGTACGTGGCAGTTTTGCGCCATCGGTTCGAAGAGCTGCGCGGCCTCGGCGTCGTCGGCGCCGGTCGTCAGTGCAATGCGCCCTTGAAACGCATCGGCGAGAAGACCCAGCGAGAGCGGCTGCTCGTGCGAACGGCCTTGCGGCAACGGCGGCGGGCGCATGCGCCACGCCGTGGCGGCAAGCTCGCGCGCATCGGATTGGTCCTGCCAGTAGAACGGATTGAGCGCGGCACCCCAGCGAAGACCCCACGCCTGCTGCCGGCTCAAGGTGGAGAGCGCATTTTTCTCCCACGTCTCCGACAGCTCCACCCACCGCTCGCGGGAAATTTTGCCTTCGCGCAGCAGCACCCCGAACATCGCCGGCTCGTACGGTGTGGTGATGCTGAAGCCCTCCGTCCAGGCATCCCTGCGCCGTAGGAATTGCTCGGCGACCGCCGCCGCCTCCGCGCTTCTACCGGTCTCCGTCAAGAGCTCGACCTGCATCGACGCCGCCCGCGCGTGATCGAACAGCGTGGCCGATTCCTCGACGCCCGCGATCAGCTCCTTGGTGAGCTCCTCCATGGACACGAAGTTCCCATAGAACGCGGCGAGCGATGCCCGATGGTAAATGTACGTCGCGCGCTGGCCTTCGTCGGGGTGGTTGTTGTGCCATTGTTGAAGCGCCGTCTCCACGGCCTCGATGGAGGCGCCCTCCGAGGCGAGCGTGTTGGCCAAGTGCCGGTACGCACCGGAGCTCGTGGGTACGTTGCTGATCCACTTCCGCGCCGAGGTGACCGCCTCGCTGCATTGCCCGCGCAGGCTCTGGATGCGAATGCGCTCGAGCAGGCACTCCCCCGAGCCCGGTGCCACGTTCATGCATTGATCGATCGCCTGCATCGCCTCGTCGTGTCGCCCGAGCCGCGAGAGCGCGCTGGCCATGATTTGCATGGCCTCGCCGTACTTCGGATCCACCACGATGGCCCTGCGCGCGAGCGCCACGCACCGTTCGAGCTGCGTGGTGTCGAGCGCGAGAAACCCGTGGATCATCGCGGCCAGCGCCAAAATTTGCGCGTCGCGCGGGTAGCGTTCCACCGCGGCATCGAACCTACGCGCCGCCTCCTCGCGGTTGGCCGGCTCGGAGGCCACGAGCGGCGTCCACGCATCGAGCAGCGCGCGATCGCGCTCCGAAAGGGCATCGCGCATGGAGATGACCCGGCGGAACTGCTCGCGCTCTTTGGTCACCGAGTAGCGGAAGTACGCGGTGATGAGCAGTTGCAGTTGCGCCTCTTTGCACTCCGGATCGGCCCCCACCGCTTGCTCGAACGCGGGACGCGCGAGCTCCCACGTGGCCTCACGCTGCGACACGAGCCCGCGGCGGTAATGGATCTCCGCCGTCTTGTTGCACGTGGGGGACAGGGGAATGGCGGTCACCGGCATGTCGATCGCCCCCGAGGCCGCGATCTCGGAAGACGGCGTGTCGCGGTTGCGCCCACATAGCTGCAAGGTGCCCGCCGCCACGGCGATGGCCCCCAGCACGGGGAGCCACATGCGTGGCGATCGCCACCTTGCCAGCCGCTGCGGTTTCGTAGCGCGGACCATGCCGTGGATCCCGAGCAGACGTGGATCTGCCAGGGCGGCCACCACCTCCTCCATGGAAGCGTAGCGCGACTCGGGGCGCATGGAGAGGGCGCGTGCGATGACCTGTGCCACCTCGAAGGGCACGTTCGTGAGGTGTGGAGACGTCGGCGTGGGAAGCTTGCCGGCGAACAGCTCGTAGGCCACCACGCCCCACGCAAACTGGTCGACCGGCGCATCCACCGCCTCACCGCGGACCTGCTCGGGGGGCATGTAGCCCGGCGTTCCCACGTGCGCGCCGCCGAAGTCGAGCACCTTGACGATGCCGTTGTCGTCGCAGATCAGGATGTTGTCCGGCTTGATGTCGCCGTGCACGAGCCCCTTCTCGTGCGCCGCCGCCAGGGCCCGTGCGACCTCGATCATCCACGCGAGCTTCGTCTCGACCGATATCGCACTTCCCACGAAGGTACGCAGAGGTCGCCCGTCCACGTACTCCATGGCGATGAATGGCATTCCCTCACGCACGCCCACATCGTGGATGGCCACCACGTTGGGATGCTCCAGCGCGGCCGCGATGCGTGCCTGCGCGATGCTGCCGACGTCGTGGCGAAGGACCTTGAGCGCGACGCGCCGTTGCAATCGCAGATCGAGGGCGCGAAAGAGTTCCCCGGTGCGTCCCGAGGCGATGCGCTCCTCGAGGGCATAGCGCGTTCCGAAGACGGCACCCGGGCGCAACGCGATCTCGAGGCGCTCTTCCGAGACCGCCGTGATATCCGTTTCGATCAAACCGTCGCCCTTCATCCTTCCCTGCCAGGATACATCATGGCTGCGCAACGAGCCTGTGCACGTCGGCGTGTGGAGCTCGTGCCGTGTGTACAGGCTGCGCTCGCTGGAGGGTGTGCCCCATACACCACGCAGCCGCGCGAATTCGGGCGAGGGGCAGGACTAGCGCTCGATGGCCACGAAGAGCGAGCGTCCCAAGGCCATGGCCCCTCCGACCTGCGCGAGTTCGTCGAGCGTCGCCCGGAGCTGATGGGCCATCGAAGGATCTTTCCAGTCACCGCGCTCGGACGATGGCACCTTCGCCAAGTGCGTCTCGCGCCATCGTGCGGCGAGGGCCTCGAGGTCTTTTCCGTCCAAGGCGCGGACGATCGCGCGGAATCGTTCGGGGGCCGGCAACACCCACGGCCCATCGTCATCGTTCGCCTCTTCGTCCGGCGCCGTCTCGTCCTCGGCGTCCGCGCACCCGAGCAGCGCGGCCAGCGTATCCATGGCGGCATCGCTCGGAAGCTCGCACGCGGGGTACATGTCGAGAAGCTCGTGGATTCCGTCTTCTTGCACGAGGGTGAGAAGATCGGACGCCGGCCCTTCGGCCGCAAACAGGATGGAGTCGGTCATCGTAGAGCGAGGTCCCCGGCGAAATGTACACGCCACCGGGCTGCGCTCCTAGAGATCTCGCCGATCCCATCCGTACGCGACGCCTGCGCTCGCGTTGGGCCTATTTGGTTATGGCGGCTCCGCGCACCCGATGGCCGTGAAGCGCGCTCACGCGTGACGGAAGCACAAGGTGCCCCACTGAAATCCGGCGCCGATGGCCGACAAGATGTACGTGTCGCCGGGCTTCAACCGGCCCTGGGCGAAGGTCTGGTGCAACGCGGTGAACATGCCGGCGGCGCCGGTGTTGCCGAGCTTGTCGAGCGTCACCGGGGCTCGGTCCATCGGAACCCCGAGGTGGGTCATCGTTTCGGTGAGAATGTTCAAGTTGGCTTGATGCAGAAAGAAGTGCGTAATCTCGCCGATGGGCAATTGGGCGCGGCGCGCGGCGTTGGCGATGCTCTCGGGCAGGTTCGCCGTCGCCGTGTTCCAAACGGCGCGCCCGTCCATGCGCAGATAATGGCGTCGGTCGGCGATGGTGGCAGCGCTGGGCGGAACGCGGGAGCCGCCGGCCTGGATCTCCACGTCGTAGGACAATTGGGAGCCATAATCCCACGAGAGCAACCCCGCACCCGAGCCCGAGGCTGCGCGGGTGACCACGGCGGCGGCCGCGGCATCGCCAAAAAAGATCCGCGTGACACGGTCCCGGGGATCGGTCACCCGCGACGCGCAGTCGGCGGCAATGACCAGCACAGTCTCCATGGCGGGACTCTGCAGCAAATGGGCGGCGAGGAGCATGGCCTGCACGCCGCCCGCGCACGCCGCCTGTGTTACGTCGAAGGGAAGGGCACGCGGCGCACCGAGGGCATCCTTGATGATGAGCGCCGTCGATGGAAGCGGTTGATCGTAGGTGTACGTCGACACCACGATGGCGTCGACGTCACTCGCCGGCATGCCTGCCGCTTGCAGGGCGCTTCGAGCGGCGGCAATTCCCATGTCGGAGGTGGCCCGTTCCGGGGCGAGCCAGCGCCGCTCGCGAATGCCGGTGCGGCGTACGATCCACTCGTCCGACGTCTCCAACGTTTCTTCGAGCATCCGATTGGTCACCACCGTATCCGGCAGATGCACCCCCGTTCCGGATACCGTGATGGATACCGGTAGTCCGTATTGCCGCGCGCTCATTCGAAGGACTCCCGTGTCGTGTCGCGCTCGGGCGTGATCAGCTCGTTGAAGTCGACGTAATAGCGACCGGATGCGCACGGCTGGTCGAGCAAAATGCGGCGGGCTGCATCCGCGGTCAGCGCACCACCGAGGGCCACCCCGGATGCGAGTTGCGGCCAGCTGCTCAACGTTCGCCCGAGCTGACCAAACGATGCCGCGAGCTCGGGGCTGATTCGTTTGGCGTCGACCATTCGCAAAATGAGGGCGACCTTTTGCTCGTGGCTCAGACTCGAAAGGTCGCGCGACGAAATGTTGCCCACGAAGCCATGGAGCAGCGGCCGGCCGGGTTCGAGGTCGAAGCGCTCGATGTCGAGCATGCCTCGGTCGTTGCAATCCATGACCACGGGGATACGCAAATCGCGGGCGTATTCGCGGGCCGCGATTTTCACGAACGGCGTGTCGCATTCTTCGACGAGCAGGTCGATGGGGCCACGGCCCCCGCAGAAGAAGTCGGTCATGTTGGCCTCGGTGAGGCCCTGGGGGTAAATCTCGATATCGATGTAGGGATCGATTTCGAACATCTGCCGGGCGCAGATGACCGACTTGTTCACGCCCAAGTCGTGCACCCCGGCGCGCAGCCGATTGAGGTTCGACAGGCTGAAGTCGTCGAAGTCGGCGAGCTTGTACGCGCCGCCGATCCCCTCGAGAACGAAGGTGAGCGCGGACGCGTTTCCGACCGACAGCCCGACGATGCCGATGCGAAAGCCAAGGAGGTGGCGCTGCTCGGGACGCTCGAGTTTTCCGCGATTGCGATCGGTGCGCACCAGGCGAAATTCCTCGCACGGGAGCAGATGCACCAGCCGCCCCGACCACGGGTACCACACCCAAGTTCCGTAATCCGACGCATCGACACCCGCGAGCTGCTCGGCCTTCTTCCGCTCCAGGGCCTCGGCATCGAACCGTTCGCCGGGTTCCCGGCTGCGAATCAACTCGGTGAGTTGGGCATCGATGGTGTCATGCAGTTCGCGCACCTCGCCGGATTCCCGCAGCGCATTCAACGCGTGCCGTTGGTCTTGCTGTGCGGGCGCAAAGAGGACGGGGCGCCAACTGGCCGCGTGGACCGGAATTTCACGCTTCGAGGGAGGGCGCGGTCCCGCGCGGCCGGCGGCGGCGAGCGCGGGAAATTCTTCACGCAATCGCGCGACGAGCTCCGTGTATCGACCGGCGCCGTCGGCGGTGCGGTAAAACATGAGAACCACGTCCTCGGTGTAGTGCTCGACGTAGCGGCGCGTACCGGGCACGCTTCGGAAGGCAAATCGCTCGTGGAAGTGGTCCTGGCCGTCTTTGGTACCCGACGTCCCGATCATCGCCTTGGCCCCGAGAGACTGCGCGGCGGCGATGGCCAGAGCATTCAAATAGACACCCAGCCCCAATTTGCGAGCCCGGTGTTCGACCACCAGGCGGCTATGTTCGAAGGTCTCCTCGAGAGCGAATCCCTCGGAACGCAGGAATTCCTCATAGCGTTCGCTGCCGAGAAACGCGCGCGATTGGAACAGATCTCCCGTTGCCGGCGTCGACAGGCGAATGTATCCAAGCGGGGGCCCCTCGGCTTCGCGCCGGGCGATGAAGTGCCACGCGCCATAGTCGAGGTCTTGGTCGTCGATATGCGTTCCGTCCCGGTGCTGAAAGGCGGGTCGGCGCCCTCGATCGAAGAGAACCTTGGCGCGAAGAGCCCGTATTTCGGTCACTTGATCCGCATTGGCCGATGGACGGCGCGGCACCTGGAACGCGGTGACATACCACTGCGCCGCGGGGGCGTCTCCGCGGCCATCCCGCGGCCGCTCCGGTGCTTCTCGAACATCGTCATCCGCCCGATGCGATGAATAAATGATTCTCGGGATTGCCCCTGATTCCATAGTGCTCTCGCAAGTACCCGGTCGTTCGGGCTCATTTGAACGATTCATGACTTCGTGCCTCGCGGGGGTGGAACTCACCGCTTTCGCGATCTGCTTTCATCACAATTTGCCATTTTGGTCGAGTGCCTTTAATCCAATTTGCGACCATGACGATGAATCCATGATTCGCCGGATGCACCGAACTCATGGCGCTTGCGTGGACTTCATTTTGTCCGCCCGCGACCTCGTTCAGGGGCGCGATGGCCGTCGCGGGACAGGCGCACGTCTCACGACCGGCCGATTCTCACCGGGGGTGCCTTGCGCGCAAATTGGATATTTCAAGAAAGCTTAATCGGATTTCATTCGTGGCCAGGCGCCCCCCCCCGGAGCCGGTCACAGTTCCCAGCGCTGATCGTCAGTGAGTTCGTACGCGAGCCCCTTGAGCAGCGCGTGGGTGTAGAAGACGATGGGCGCCGAGCCCTCGGCCTTGAGGAGATCGCGAAGGGCCTCGAGCGAGCCTCGCTCGGTCCCTCGTGTGAAGATGTTCTTGTCGATATCGAACTCCCCGCCGAGCACGCCTGCGGTGGGAAGCTGGTGCCGTTGCCGGAGGATGGCCAGCATCGGAACGGTGAGCCGCGCCTCTCCAGCGATGCCGCCCTTTCCGTCCTTGACGACCACCGCCGCGACGATGTCGCTGAAGTCGTCGTCGTCCTTGCCGAAAATGGTGAATTGCCCCTTGGTCTCTTGGCGTTCGCGCATGCGGGGAGCTTACCGCTTCGGGCGCCGATCAGGTAGAGCGCTGTACCGACGGCGGTACATCGTACCGTCCGACACGGTACATTCGTCCGTAACTCATTGGTTGAATTCGAGCGCATTTTTGCAATCGACGAATGAGATTTCGACGGCACGACACTTGTTATGGCAACGAACATCGCCGAGTCAGTCGGCGATCGTGCGGCTCAGTTGAATTGCCGGCCTTGTCGGCAATGCAGTTTCGCCTATGCGAGCCATACGTCGAGGCTCTTGGTCCTAGATTAGGGAGCGTGCAATGAACAATGTGACGATATTTCGTGCAATGCTCGCGGCCGTGGGAATCTTTGGGGCTCTGCCGGGATGCGGCGCAGACTCGAAGGTCGAAGACGTCGAGTCCACCAGCAATGAATTGGTCCAAAAAGATGAAGCAGCAGGCGGACACGAGGCGATACTGTCGAGTGCCTCGTTCACGCGGTCATGCATTGGAACATTCTACGAGCCGTGGGACGGCCGCCCGATCCTCTACGCCGATGCCGCGTCGTGCAAGCGGATCGATGGCTCGACCACCGGGCGGAGATCCTGGAGCGCCCCTCCCGGTTCCGCGGGCTGCGCAGGGGACCTCTCCAACAACAATGGCAATCTGCAGTGCAATCAGTAGCTAGTATCGCGCTTACTTGAATGGGAAGTCCCGAGCGGCGGGCGCGGAAGTTCGGCGCCCGCCACCTCGCTGCAGCCCGATGAACATCGGGGTACGCGCCCGTCGAATAATTCGTACGCCGCCGGACGTCGCAATAGGCACTAGCCGAAATGGCCATACCTATTTCGTTTTCAAATGGTGCGGACTCCATTAGTCAGTGGCCATGCCCACGGCCGAGACGACGGGACGATACACGTTCGACAACGATATTCCCGCTGCGGCGGAGCAGCTCGATCACCTTGCGGAGCTGTTGGATCCGCACAGCCAGCGCGTGTTGGCCAACACCGGTGTGGGACCCGGTTGGCGATGTTTCGACATCGGCTCCGGCGCGGGGACCATCGCCACCTGGCTCGCCGGGCGAGTTGGCGCGGATGGGTATGTCGTCGCCGGCGATCTCAAGCCGCACCATGTCCCTGCGCACCATGGGATCGAGGTGCGTCGCTTCGACGTGCGCACCGACGAGGTCCCGGCGCACGCCTTCGACGTGATCCACGCGCGGTTGGTGCTCATGCACCTCCCGGAGCGTGAACGCGTTTTGCACCGGCTCGCCCAGGCCCTCGCGCCCGGCGGGTACTTGGTCATTTCCGACTTTCATTGGTCGACCGCCTCCGATCTCGTTCTGCATGCTCCCAATTCGGGCGATGAGGCGCTCTTCGACCTTTTCAATCGCACGCTGGCCGATATCGCGGTCCGCAACGGTGCCGATCTGACGTGGGCGCGGCGCATCCACGCGACCATGCGCGCCGCGGGCCTCGCCGAGGTGTACACCGAGATCGACGTCCAGTCGTGGGCCGGCGGCCAGTCCGGGTGCTTGCTCGATCGGGCCAACTCCTTTCAGCTCGAGGGCCAGCTTCGTCGCGCCGGTATGAGCCACGGCCAGCTCGAACAGGTGCGCGCCCTCCTGCTGCACCCCGACTTCGTCCGCCTTTCGCCGCTCCTGCTGACCAGCGTGGGGCGAAAATAGAACATTCCGCGCATAGCGTGCGCGACCGTTGAGGCGCTGGCACGCCGTTCCTTGACCTTTTTCTCGGCATCGCGAAATTTGGGGGCCGCCCACGGCGAAGTATGGGCGGTTTCGGATGAATATCTCGGCCCCGTTCATCCAGCGTCCCATTGCCACTTCCCTCATGGCGGCGGCGGTGCTCCTGGCGGGAATCGTCGCGTTCCTCTTTTTGCCGGTCGCGTCGCTTCCCCGCATCGACTACCCAACCATCAACGTGTGGGCGAATTTGCCCGGCGCGAGCCCGGAGACCATGGCGTCCGCCGTGGCCACGCCGCTCGAACGGCGCTTCGCTCGGATTGCCGGCATCACCGAGATCACCTCGTCGAGCAGCCTCGGTAGCACGTCGATTCAGATGCAGTTCGAGCTGGGGCGCGACGTGGATCGTGCTGCGCGCGATGTGCAGGCGGCGATCAACGCGGCGGCCGGCGAATTGCCGGCCAACATGCCGTGGCGGCCGGGCTACTGGAAGGTGAATCCATCGGATCCGGCCATCCTCGTCCTCGCGGTGAAGAGCGATACGCTGCCATTGCCGCAGGTCGCCGATGCGGCCGATGCCGTTCTGGCCCACAAGATTTCGCAGGTGCCCGGTGTCGGGCAGGTCTTCACCGGGGGCGACGTGCAGCCTGCCGTGCGCGTGCAGGTCGATCCCGTCGCCCTCGCGGGAATGGGGCTCGGCATGGTGGACGTTCGCCAGGCGCTCGAGCAAGCGACGGTCGATCAACCCAAGGGCGCGCTCGGCGATGCCCAGCAAGCGCACGCGCTGTCGGCCAACGATCAACTCTTTGGTGCCAAGCAATTCGAGCCGCTGGTCCTGGCGCATCGAGATGGGGCGACGGTGCGCCTCAAAGACGTTGCGCGGGTGATCGACGACGTGGAGGACAGCCGGGTCGCGGGGTGGGCGAATGGTAAGCCGGCCGTGCTCATTTTCGTGCGGCGGCAGCCGGGGGCGAACATCATCGACGTCATCGCGCGGGTGCGGGCCATGTTGCCACGTCTCACGGATTCGCTTTCGCCGGCCATCGACGTCAGCGTGGTCGCAGACCGCAGTCAGACCATTCGCGCGTCCGTGCGGGACGTGGAGCAAACCTGGTTCTTGAGCGTGGGCCTGGTGGTGCTGGTCGTCTTCGCGTTCCTGCGCAATTGGCGCATGACCGTGATCCCCACCGTGGCCGTACCGCTCTCCATCGTGGCGACGTTCGGGGTGATGTACCTGCTCCATTACAGCTTGGACAATCTGTCCCTGATGGCGCTCACCATCTCCACTGGTTTCGTCGTCGACGATGCCATCGTGGTGACCGAAAACGTCACCCGTTACATCGAGCTTGGCGACTCACCGATGCAAGCCGCGCTGAAAGGCGCACGCCAAGTTGGCTTCACCGTCGTCTCGATCACGGTGTCGCTCATCGCGGTATTCATCCCGATTTTGCTCATGGGCGGCATCATCGGTCGCCTCTTTCGCGAATTCGCCGTGACCTTGAGCATTGCCGTTGCGGTCTCCGCGGTGGTGTCGCTGACCTTGACGCCGGTGATGTGCGCGCGCCTTCTGCGGCCGAAGCACGAAGAGACGCACGGCCCTCTCTATGAAGCTTCCGAACGCTTTTTCGAGCGGATGCTGAACGGCTACGCGCGCGGGCTGCGTTGGGTGCTCGGGCACCACCGGCTGACGCTGTTCATCACCTTGGCGACCCTCGGCTTGACCGTCGCGCTCTACGTCATCGTCCCGAAAGGCTTCTTCCCGCAGCAGGATACGGGCTTCATTTCCGGATTCGTCGAGGCTGCACAAGATACGTCTTTTGCCGTCATGCAGGAGCGCCAGGCTCAGGTCGACGCCATTTTGCGGGCCGATCCCGACGTTGCGCAGAGCGTATCCTTCGTGGGCGGCGGGGGACCGGTCAACACGGGGTCGGCGTACGTGGCGCTCAAACCGCTCGCCGAGCGACAATCGTCGGCCGACGAGGTGATCGCGCGGCTGCGCCCGAAGTTCGAGCGGATTCCCGGCGTCGCGGTTTACCTGCAAGCGAATCAAGACGTTCGCGTGGGAGGACGATTTTCGCGGACGCAATATCAATACACGCTGCAGGATACGAACCTCGAGGAGCTGCGCGAGTGGACGCCGAAGGTGGTGGAGGCCTTGAAGAAGCTGCCCGAGGTGCGCGACGTGGCGAGCGATCAGCAGATCGCCGGCCTCGAGATGGCATTTGCCATCGATCGCGATACGGCGGCGCGCCTGGGCGTTTCACCCAGGGACATCGACGACGCGCTTTATGACGCCTATGGGCAGCGTCAGGTCGCCATCACCTACACCCAGGTGAATCAGTACCGCGTGGTGATGGAGATGAAGCCCGAATATCTGAAGAATACGGACGGTCTCCAATCGATTTACGTGCGCGCCGCCGATGGCAGCCAAGTTCCGCTGGCCAGCTTGGTCACGCAGAAGGTGCGGCCCACGTCGCTGGCCATTCCGCACCAAGGCCAGTTCCCCGCGACGACCGTTTCGTTCGCGCTGGCGCCGGGCGTGGCCCTCGGCCAAGCCGTGGATGCCGTTCACCGCGCCGAATTAGCCATTGGCCTGCCCCCGAGCGTCCATGCCGATTTCCAAGGGACGGCGCAGGCCTACGAATCCTCGCTTTCGAGCCAGCCGGTTTTGATCATGGCCGCGATCTTCATCGTGTACATCGTCCTGGGGGTGCTCTACGAAAGCCTCGTTCACCCGATCACCATCCTTTCCACCCTGCCGTCCGCCGGCGTCGGCGCGCTGCTCGCACTGTTGGCGTTCAAGACGGAACTGGGGGTGATTTCGATCATCGGGATTATTCTTCTCGTCGGTATCGTGAAGAAGAATGCCATCATGATGATCGACTTCGCCATCGAGGTGGAACGCGACGAGAACCTTTCCGCGCGCGAGGCCATCTACAAGGCGAGCGTGCTTCGTTTTCGTCCCATCATGATGACGACCATGGCCGCCTTGCTGGGCGCCTTGCCCCTTGCCTTGGGCCACGGCATGGGTTCGGAACTGCGGCGTCCATTGGGCATTGCCATCGTCGGCGGCCTCCTCATTTCCCAAGCGTTGACGTTGTTCACCGTTCCCGTGATTTACCTGTACATGGACCGCTTCACCCGTCGAAAGTCGCACGCCCTCAAAGCCGAGGCCGAGGCCGAGAGCGAAGCCATATCGATGGCGATTCCATTTTCGACCCGCTCCGAGATCGACCTTCCGCAGTCGTGAGCGCCGTCGCGCCGAATGGTGCCGTCGAACGGACCTTGACACACGAAGAAATGCCCGCGCACCATGTACGTGGCCGAGGGCATGCCTGCATCACCTTTGCATCAAGCTTCCGAGCTCGAGACGTCGCGGATCGGGGCCGTCGTTCAGAAGAAATACACCATTGAACGACTGCTCGGGTGGGGTGGAATGGCGGCCGTTTACGCGGCCAAGCATCGCAATGGCCATCGGGTGGCCATCAAGTTCCTGCACGAGCGCTTCGGGGACGATTCGACGGCGCGCCGGCACTTTGCACGCGAGGCGTATCTCGCCAACGGGGTAGGACATCCCGGCGCCGTTCCCGTGATCGACGACGACGTGGACGAGCATGGGGCCGCATTTCTGGTGATGCCACTGCTCGAGGGGGAAACGCTCCGCGAACGGTGCCGTCGGGCCGAAGGCCGCCTGCCCATCGCGGAGGTGGGACGGATCCTGTCGGAGGTGCTCGACGTCCTGGCCAGCGCGCACGCGAAGGGCATCGTCCACCGCGATATCAAGCCGGAGAATATCTTCATCACGGTGGGCGGTGAGATTCGCGTTCTCGACTTCGGAATCGCGCGCCATACCGATGGAGATGGGGCGGCGACCTTGACGGGCCCCATGATTGGTACGCCCGCGTTCATGCCGCCCGAGCAAGCCGTGGGAAACAGCGATGCCATTGGCCCGCCGAGCGACTGCTGGGCGGTGGGGGCGACCATCTTTGCGCTTCTTTCCGGGGAACACGTTCATGTGGCCTCGAACGTGGGGGCGCAGCTCGTGGCCGCGGCGACCCAGCCTGCCCGCTCGCTGGGCGACGTGGTGCCCGAGGTGCCGGCGTCGATCGTTCGATTCGTCGACAAGGCGCTCGCCTTCGATCCGCAGGCGCGCTGGCCGTCGGCATCGGAGATGCGGGCTGCGTTGCGCGAGGTGTTCGAGGGCGCTTTGGGTAAGCCGCTGGACACTGTCGCCATCGAGCCGTCGCCGCCGGTCGTGCCGAGCGCCCGCGGGAAAGGTGCCGTCAAACCTAGAAACCGCCGCGCATGGGCGATGGCCCTTGGGGCGGTGGTTTTGGCCATCGGCGGGGTGTTCGTCGGGCCGCGACTCGTTTCGCGAGGGTCGTTGTCGTCACAGCCTAGCGTCGCGGAACCTGCTTCGAAGAACCCCGAGGCACTCGTTCATCTCGAGGCGGGCCTCCAGAGCTGGCGCGATGCGTCCCGTGCGGCCGCGGGCCAACGATTCGAACAAGCGCTCGCACTCGATCCGGGGTTGGTCCAGGCGCGTCTTTATCTGTCGCTCCTCCGTGCGGAGGCCGTCCAGGAGACGCATCCGGCTCACCAGGCCGCGTCGTTGCAACGTGACCGATTGGGCGCCCGTGACCTTGCCTTGCTCGAAGCGTTGGCGCCCGCGGACGACATGGCGACTCACCTGGACAGGCGCGCGAAGCGTCTGCTCGAAGCCCGAGAGCGCTTTCCATCGGATTGGATGGTGCTGCTCGTGCTCGCATATACCTACTTGGAAAAGAACGAATACGCGAAGAGCTTCGAAGTCTTGGATTCAGTTATCGCTCGCGAACCATCCCTGGCGCTCGCATGGGCCATCAAAGGATTCGCATTGGCGTTCTCGGACCAAACTGTGAAAGCACGCGACGCGTGGAAGGAATGCATGCGCATTTCACCATACGCAGACGGGTGTCTCCAGGCGCTCCTCATGCTCGAACAGAACGAAGGATCATGCGTCGAATCCGAGAAGCATGCGCGTGCACTCCTCACCCTCCCAGGGGTCAAGAGCATGTGGGGGACACGACTTGCGGGCGCCATCGTGGCGCGCGGAGGGCCGATGGAGAGTGCGCGGGAGGTTCTGGACCGCGTAAGCAATTCCTATATCGAAAAGAAGGCCGCATTCTACGTATTGGCGGGCGACTTCGACGCGGCCAGGCGCGAGCTCGATGCGCGGGAACCGGAGCTTACCAAGGACGCATTCGAGGGCAGGCACGAATATTTCGCTCAACTGCAGTTTTCCTTGGCCATGGAGCTCGGGGACCGTGCCCGAGCGGCTCGTCTTGCGTCGGCCTACCAGGCGAAGCGCGAGGCGTGGCTCACATCGTCCGAGGCTCAAGGCGAGATTCTGGCGTTTCGCATGCGGTACATGGCCGGAGGGCTCTCGCGCGACGATTTCGAGCAGGGGCGCAGGCTTTGGCTCACGCGCGTGCCGCCATACATGCAATTCCTGCGTGACAAACATTTCATGTGGATCATCTCCCATGCACTCGCCGTGAGAACGCGTGAGGATGCCGACGACGCTCTGCGCGCGCTGCCGGAGTATTTGCCCATCAGTCCCCCGTTCGCACGCGACGCTCAGGTCGATCAAGCGATCGGTCGCACGTACCTCATCTCGGGCGATGCGGAGAAAGCGATTCCCTATCTCCGTCGCGGTGCCGCCTCCTGCAACCTATTCGAATTCCCCTTCGAGAACACGTGGGCCCATCTCCAACTCGGCGCGGCGCTCGAGCAAATGGGCGATTTGCCGGGGGCATGTGCTGCGTACGACGTCGTCCTATCGCGTTGGGGTAAGGAGCCGCGGAGCGTCTCGGCCCGGACTGCGCGAACGCGCCATGTAGCATTGCGTTGCCCCGCGTCGACTCGTTGACCGGAACGCACCGGCTCGCCTACCGATACACGCGATTTGGGTGACGGAAACGCGGAGGACCCCCCAATCACCGTGGGAGGGCCGCGTGGTCCTGCCATCGATCGGAGGGTCGGCCCATGGACCTCGTGGCGACTCGGGAGGGTGATGGAGTTCTCACCTCTTGGATTTCTTACGAACCGTCGGGAGTGATGTTCCAGTCGGCCACCGTGTTCCGCGATGGAACCGTGGGGCCGCTTATCGTCTACGGACAAGGGGGTCCGCCGCAATTCAATATTAGGATGTCTCATCCAACAGGCGCACCTGGGAAGTACTCCATGTGCGCATTCAACGGCTTCTCCAACGGAGGTCGCCCCGTCAACGGAGTCGGTTGGTGCGGCAATCCCGGTCCCGTCACTGGAGCGACGAGCGATGCGACCTGGCCGGCCCTGTCCCAGGAGGGTGATCTCCTCGCGTGGTTGCGCTACTCGGACAACACGGTCGTTGCCGACGGCGTCGCGCTGGGTGGGAAGGGAACTTCCGTTGCGGCGGGATTCGATGGCACCTCGTACCACGTCGTGTGGGCCACGGATTCATCGCCAAAGATGTTGCTCGAGCAACGCCTCACGCCGGACAAGACGCTCGTGGATCCCGTGCCATTGCCCATTGCCTCCGGGGTATTCGATGGATTCGCTGTGACGTGTCCGGGCGGGACGTGCACCGTCGGGTTCGCGGACAAAGACGGATTGGCGGCCGCGCGCTTGGCCTCCGGCACCGGTGGCGTCGGGCCACGCATCCCGCTGGCGCAAACGCCGCGCAACAACGAGACGGTTCCTCGTGTCGTGGCGGGGCCCAATCGCGGATATCTCGCGATTTGGAAAGATAACCGAACTTCAAACGACCCGCTTTACGCGGTTCGCGTGGGTGCAGACGGCCGCGTGCTCGACGCGCAGGCGATCCACGTGGCGGACCGGGCCTACGCGTTCAGCGTTTCGGCGACGAGCACCCATTACGTCATTGCGGTGCCGCCCTCGAACTACACGCCCGACGACCCGCTGCGCATCCTTCGAATCGACGCGGCCACGGGGGAGCTCGTCGACTCTCCGCTCACGCCCTCCAACGGGTCGTCGCGCTACCTGCCTGGCATTGCTTGCGGCCCCAGCGAGTGCCTCGTGACGTGGTACACCACGCTTCCGACCCCCGATGGCGGTGCGCGCGAAAGCGCGATCGTCGGGCGGCGCATCGACGCGCAAGGCGCCACCATCGGCCCTTCGTCCTTCGTCATTGGAGCGGGCTTCGGTGATGTTTCGGTGGCTCGAAACGATGCCGGCATCTACCTCGTGGGTTGGCAGAACCTGGCGGCCCGTGTCGACGGTGCCACCGGAAATGTCCTCGATCCAACCCCCGCTCTCCTTACAGCTCACCGACAACGCGCTGCCGGTGGCATCCAATGGCACGGATTTTCTCGTCGGCGCGAGTACCGGAAGAAGTGTCGTGCGGGTCACGGCCACCGGAAATGTGCTCGATCCCACGGGCATTCCGATCCAGAGCCATGGCGCCGGCGCGAGTTTGACCGCGCTGAGCGGAAATACCTATTTCCTTACCTGGCATGAATCGCGAAATGGTCAATGCGGTATCTACGGGGCGGTCCTCGGCGCCGACGGAAGCGTTACGCCGCCCACGGGGGCGCCCTACGTCACGGACGCATGCCCGGTGGATCCGAGCGTACCGTCGTGGGGGGCGAGCTACCCTGCCGTGACGAGCCATCGGGACGGGCAGGCCTTTCTTGCCTTCGTGCGGAATGAGGGAAGCCAGCGCATTCGCGCCATCCGAATCACCCCGGAGCGGTGAGAGCGTCGCCCGGCGTCGCGACCTTGGTTACATCAATGTAAGGTATTATCGAGGCTGCCAACTCAGCCCTTGGCAGCCTCGGCACACCGCCATCGGCGGCTTCCACGTTGGCAACATCTTCGGGATGAGTGTGAGTCCTTCAATTCGCGTATTTCTCTGGTCCGGGGCCGATCGAAGCTAGCAAACCTACGCGATCCATCGATCGAACGATGACGAGCCCATGTTGCGAAACGAAGCGCGCAAAAATGCCACACTTCGTTTTTGAACGATCGTCCTGCCATGGTGCGTTGTCAGTTGCGTGTGCAGGCATTCATCGAGAACGGATTCCCTCGGCACCTAGTGCGATAAATGCGTACTTGAAATTCGGCTATTAATCATTTCTGCGATTGAGAATCCGTTCATCCGGTGTTAGACCCGGGAGTTCCAGTGCTTCGTGACTCACGTGCCCGACCGTAGAGCGGTTGTGGGCGTCGCGTGGGGCGGGGTGGCCGTTTCGGCCTCTCGCTGGATGCAGCATCAAACGGCCTCCCCTCGTGGAATCGATTTCATTTTCGATTGGCGCGGCGGGAAGGCTCCACCCGCACCCTCACTGCAAAGAGGCAATCCATGCGCACCACGACCCTGTCCTGCTCCATCGCTCGCTCGACCGCTCTACTCGTAGGTGTATCGCTTTTCGTAAGCGTTACCGCGGGCTGCGCCGCCGATTCGGAATCCAAATCTTCCGAGCCCGAAGTCACGGGGACCACGGCGGCCATGTCTTTCGACGCCTGGGAGAAGACCGTGCATCGCGAGGCCGACACCGGATACTGGATCGTCAATGGAGACGAGGTCATGACGGAGCGGAGCGAACTTCGCTCGTTCTACGAGAAATACGTGCAGAACGGCGCCCTGATCGTTCACGCCCCGGGCGGCACGGATGCGAAGTGGGACGACACGCAGAAGCTCAATATTACCTACTGTGTGAGCAAATCCTCCTTCGGAAGCCGCTACGACGCGGTGGTCAGCGCCATGAGCAGCGCCACCAACACGTGGGCCGGCGCCGCCAACGTCAAATTCGTCCACGAGAGCGGCCAAGATGGCAGCTGCACTGCCAGCAACGACAACGTCGTATTCGACGTTCGCCAGACGTCGGATACGTCGTATTTGGCCCGCGCCTTCTTCCCCGATGACAGCCGCGCCAGCCGCAACGTCCTCATCAGCACCAGCGCCTTCGGCGACACCGGCGTGTACACCTTGGCCGGCATTCTGCGGCACGAGCTCGGGCACACCCTCGGCTTCCGCCACGAGCACACCCGGCCCGAATCCGGCACGTGCTTCGAGGACGATCAGTGGCGTGAGCTCACCTCGTACGACTCCGCGTCGGTCATGCACTATCCGCAGTGCAACGGCTCGAACACCGGCGATCTCGTCCTGACCAGCAAGGATCGCCAGGGCGCCGTCGCGCTTTACGGATCACCCTGACGAACGCCAAAGGGGCGCACTGCGAGGTTAATCGCCGTGCGCCCTCATCGCTTGTTGATCAAGAATTGCTGCACCTTGCCGTCCATCGTTCGGAACATGATGGCCTCGAGCTTCGTGTCCCCGAACGTGAGGAGCACTGTGGCCACCTCCATCGCGCCGCGCTCGTAGGTCTCCTCGACGACAATGTCCGCGGGCATGCCGAGCGGGCGAAGGCGGAGGCTCGCCGCTTCAAGTTTGGCGTCGGAGAGGAACGCGTTGAAATCCTCCCCGAAGCGGCGACGATCGACCTTGCCCGACTGGATCTGGGCAAAAATGTCCCGGGCGACGTCGCGGGCCGATGGTCCGGCAATCGTCAAATCGGGCGGGCTGTGCGACTTGGCGAGCCGCGTGACGATCTCGTTGACCAGGCCGCCGGGAAATTTGTCGTCACGGTTGGAGATGGCCACCACGGCGGATCGCGTCCGCGGCACCAGGACGCTGTACGACACGAAACCCGCGTAGCTGCCGCGATGCCGTAAGAGCGTCTCGCCCTTGTTGTTGACGGCGACCCCAATGCCGCCGCCATAGGTCGTCGGCCGGCCGTCGGCGAGACGGCGCGCGGTCGTGAAAATCTTGAAGGCCTCGGGGCCGAGCACCTTTCCGCCCATGAGCGCGATATCCCATTTGGCGATATCGCCGGCGGGGGCGTAAATGCCGCCTTGGCCGAAGCTCCAGCCGCGCGCTTCCGGCGCGGCCGGCTCCGGAGGGCTGAGCGCGAATGACGTGTACCCGCGGGCAAGCCCCGGCGCCCCTTCCGTGGGCATATACGACGAGTGCGTCATTCCGACCGGGCGAAAGATGCGCTCGTTCAGCACCACGCCCAGCGGTTGGCCGGTCACCTTCTCGATGACGCGTCCGAGGATGGCGTAGCCTGTATTGCTGTACGACCACTGCGTTCGTGGTTCGAAATCGAGCGGCCGCTTGGCGTAACGTGCGATGGCCTCGTCGGGTGCGACGGGTTGCTTCATCTCCTGATCGACGTAATCGAGCGGATAACTGTCGTGGTATCCGGACACGTGCGTCATCAGGTCGTAAAGCGTGATGTCGCCGGCGCGCGTGAGATCGGGAAAGTATTTGGCGACTTTGTCCTCGAGCGACAACTTCTTCTCATCGGCCAAGACGAGAACGAGGGAAGCCACGAATTGCTTGCTGAGCGACGCGATGGCGAAGGCCATGTCCGGCGTGACCGGTACCTCGGGCGCGAGCTGGCCGTGACCGTAGCCCTTGTCGAGGACGATGGCTCCGTCCTTCACGATGGCGACCGACAAGCCGACGAATCCCTGCGCCGCCATCTGGCTGGTGATGTACGCGTCCACCGCCGCAACGTCGAACGGCTGCGAAGGTTGCGAAGGCGCCGCCGGCGCGCTGGTTTGCACGGGGGGCGGTGCGTGGCAGGACACGGCGCCGATGGCGGCCAAGAGGACGAGCGGGAAGGGGAGCCTCATGCTCGCCGGATACTAGCGGTATGCAGCGCCCCTGCCCGAGAGAACTTGAAGGGGCGGCCTATTCCGCGACCGGCGCGACCGGCGTACCGAACCAGCGGCTCAATGCCTCGGAAAGCGCGATCGTGCTCGGCGCGACCCAGGCCACGTAGCCGTCGGGGCGGATCAGCACCGCTTGGACGTCGGCCGGCCAGCCCGCGTCGCTCCGTGCGGCCGGGGAGGCGCGGACGAAGTCCACGCGATCGATCCAGCCCTTGGCCACGGGGCCAAAGTCCCCGTCTGCGACGAGAAGTACGCCGCGCGCCGGGTGGAGCAAGTCGGCCGTCGAGCGGCCGTCGGTGAGCTGGACGTGGGGCATGCGCCTGCCGAGCAGAGGATGCTCGCGCGAGCCCACGTCGTGTTGAATGGCGAGTCCGCTGACCATTCCCGACAGGTACCGACCGACCTCGGGGATCGCCACGAGCTCCGCCAGCAGCCCACGGAGCGGGTCGACCTCGCTGCCACTCAAGTAGATCAATCCCTGCGCCAGCGTATTGCGCAGGACCCGTGCGCCGACGGCGTGTTGTTCGGAGTGATAGGTGTCGAGCAGATCGGCAGGCGCCCAACCTTTGACGGTGGCGGCCAGCTTCCACCCGAGGTTCGCCGCGTCCGTGATGCCGAGGCTCAGTCCCTGTCCGCCGGCCGGCAAGTGGACGTGCGCGGCATCGCCGGCGAGCAGCACCCGACCCCGCCGGTACTCGGTGGCCTGACGGGTGGCATCGGTGAAGACGCTCACCCAACGTATTTCCGCGCCGTGCAGGCTTTCGCCCGTGAGCCGCTGCCATGCATCGGCAACCTCGTCGAAGGTGATGGGCTCGGTGCGTTCCTTTCGCGGCACGCCGCGCGGGCACACGATGATGCGGTCCACGCCTTCCGCGAACCGGGCCGACATGACCATGCCTTCGGGCACCCGCTCGCCGATGAACCTGGGGCGGATGTTGCGGCCCAAAATGTCGGCCAGGTACATCTCGCGGGTGGCGTCGGTGCCGGCGAAGTCGAACCCACCGAGACGTCGCACGGTGCCCCGGCCGCCGTCGCAGCCGACGAGGTAGTCGGCGGCAATCTCGAAGGGCCCCTCGGGGCCGTCGACGACCGCGACGACGCCGTCGGCATTGTTCTGGAGCGTGATGAGCTTGTGCTCACGTCGCACCGACGCGCCCAGCTCCTTGGCCCACGCCTCCAGCATCTCCTCGACCTTGTACTGCGGAACGCCGCGGGCGCCGAAATGCGACCCTTCTAGCACCCCGAAGTCCATCGGAATGCCTCCGAAATGGCCTTGCCGATTGAGCTCCACGTCGCCGAAGCGCCTCAAGAGCCCGCGCTGCTGGAAGATCTCGGTCGCCCGCGCCGTGAAGCCGAGCCCGCGCGATTCGCCGCTTGGCTCGCTGCGCGTTTCGACCAAGATCACGTCGACGCCACCCAACCGCAACTCGCCGGCGAGCATCAAGCCCACCGGACCGGCACCCACCACGAGAACGGATGTACGAACCATCGCCGTCATACCTCCACCGCGCGCCTGCCGTATCGAACGGACAGATCGTCTCGAACGCCCTTGGCAATATCGAAGTACATGTTGGCAACCGCCTTGAGTTTGATAGAAGGAGGCATGCGAAAACCGGGGGTCAGATGCTCGCCATCCGCCTTGATCAGCGCATCCAGTTTCAGTCCATTGGTGTGATAATCCCACTCGGCGAATGCACGCGACGCGGGGTGCACCGACTTCGGCCAATCCCGGCCCGAATCGTACATTTCTTTGGCCCGTTTGATTTCGTCCACCATCAGCTCGCGCAGGCCCTCGCTAATATCGCCCCGGTCCAATTGGCGCTTCAACGCTGCGCGGTCCAAACCGTATTTGGCCATCCGGTCCAGCGGGAAGTAAATCCGCCCTTCGTCGAGGTCCTGCTTCACGTCCAGAATGAAGTCGATGAGTTGAAACGCCGTGGCCGCGCGCCGGCACAATACATTGGAGTCGGGCGTGATCGGCTCGAGGATCGCGTTGGCCCAGCTCGAAGGCAGGAGGGTCACCGTTTGGATGAACTCCTCGAGCTTCTCCTCCGTCTCGTACTCGGTGACGAACAGCGTCCTGCGCTGCCCGGCCACGTAGGGCGGAACATCCTTGAGCGGCTGGCCGAAGGTGCGCATGGTGTGCACGAAGGCGCGTGCGACGTGCGCGTGGGTCTCCTCGTCCTCGGACGACGTCGTTCCCGCAACCGGGAGCTCGTTCGCGACGGCGCGTGCGAACATCGCCTCCCATTCATCCATGCGATGCTCCCGCACCGGGATGCTGTGCACCTTGTGGTCGACGATATCGTCCACGTGCATGATGAACATGAAGAACGCCTCGATGTGGAGGCGCTTCTTCGCGGGAACCATGTAACGGATCACCGACGGGATCTGCCTGGCCTTGACCTTGCCCCGCACCAACTTGCTGGCCACGAGGTACGATTGGCGGACGGCCGGATCGGTGATGCCAAGCATGTCAAGCTCTCGAATGATCAACGTCGTGTCCTTTCGAAGGGTGCCGAGCTTTACTGTCTGGGATTACGTTCCGAATCGAAATCCTCGCGAAAGGTGAGCAGCGGCAGCGGGACAATCCCGGCGAGGCCGGCGCCCTTGGCCGCTGCCCGACACGAGGGACGCCGAACGCTATTGCGATCCTCGTCCACAGAACCGAACATCGCGCCGGCCCCGCCGGGATTGTCTCGCTGCCGCGGTTCGACCGTACCGAAAATTTCGGGACTTTTGCGAGACCCAAATCAGTCGCGCTCGAGGGGTTTACGTTTGGATACGAAGGTGTGTTGCTGCCCCAGTACATCCATGCCCGCATCGACGGTGATAATCTGCCCCGTCACCGCGGCGAATCGGACGTCGACGATCGAGGCGATGACGTTGGCGACGTCGTCGGGGACCATCTGCCTGGCGAACACGGATCGCTCGGCCAAATATTGGAGGATCTCGGGCGAATTGACGGTGGCGCTGGAATCGGTTGCGACCGATCCCGGGGCGACCGTGTTGACCGAAATACCGAATTGACCTGCGAATGCGGCGACGTGCCGGCTGAATCGATTGAGGGCCGACTTCGCCGTCGAATGGGCCACCTGACCGGCGCTGACGTCGCCGCTGATGCTCGAGATGTACACGATCCGCCCGGCGCGCCGCTCGCGCAGGATGGGGAGCACCCGCTGGGTGAGGTGGAAGGCTCCGGCCAGCTCGCCATCGAACTTCGCGATGAACGAGCCCCACGCCACTTCCTCGAAGGGTTCGAACGTCGGGGGCGCGGTGTTGGCGTTGCAGATCAGCACGTCGATCCGGCCGTGCTCCCGGACGATCTGGTCGACGAGGTCGCGGACCTGATCTCCGTTTCGCACATCGGCCTGGATGGCCTGGGCCGAACCGCCGGCGGACGTGATGGCGGAGACGACCTTCTTCGCCGCGGCGGCGTTGCTCAGATAATTGACGATGACGTGGTAGCCGCGTTCACCGAGAACGCGTGCCGTGGCCGCCCCGATTCCTCGGCTGGAACCACTGACCAGCGCGACTTGCTTCACTTGGGACATGCGTTTCTCCACCCTTTGGCGATTCGACTCACAGCAAATCGTTCGGAAAGACGTCCAACGCGACGGTGTAAACGACCGGCCGCGCCTTGATATGGAGTTTCTCGTCGTCGAGCATACGCTGTACGGCATCGCGCCACTCCGGGTTCACCCGGGCGTTGTCCAATGCCGTGCCGCTCTCCCACGCGGTCATCTGGATGAAGCGAAGTTCGGCGGCGCTGTCGAGCGACTGGTACATCACCGCGCGGATGAACCCCGGCTGGGCGGCCATGACGCGCGCGTTGTCCCTCCAGCGAAATAGGAACTGCTCCGACTCTTCCACCGGAACGGTGAAGGCGTTGATGAGTGTGACGGCCTGGTCCACATTCGCCGGAACCAAACGGACGTTCTCGAAACTGATACTCTCGATCACAGGGGTCTCCTCGCAGGGTGTACGGATTGAGATGGGATCAACGAAACGCGTTGGTGTTCGACGCCGCCCACTGCAGGTACGTGTGCGGTGGTCGGCCGAGGATGGTTTCCACCGTGGGCAGCACACCGGGGCTGGCCATGAAACAGACACCGAAGCCCTCGGAGACCTGGTCGGGGGTGAGGCGGATCTGTTCCAGCTTCTCCGGGTCCCCGTTCTCCTCGAAGTGAAGTGTGCGCCCGAGCACGTTGCTCAACACGCGGATCTTGTCCTGCGGGAGCATTTCGGCGGGGCCGGTCAGCGCGTAGATGCGCCCTTCGTGGCCCGGCTCGAGCAGCGCTTTGGCGGCGATGGCCGCAACATCGGCCGGGTCGATCACCGGCGACGGCAGGCCCGCACTCGGCTTGCGCACGACGCCTCCGCCGCGGATCTCGTCGGCCCAAGCTAACGTATTCGTGGCGAATTCCCACGGGCGCAGTACGGTGCCGACGAGGCCACTGTCGCGCATCATCCGTTCGCAGTCGAGGGAGAGCTGGCCGACGAACCCATTCGGAAGCGTCTCCGCCAGCAGCGACGTGACGAGGACGACACGTTTGACACCGGCGCGCTTTGCGGCAGCCAATACCGCCTTGGCATCGCCCACTTCGAGCAACGTGAACAGCGCGTCGACGCCGGTGAACACCTGCTCGAGAAACGCCGGCTCGGTGAGGTCGCCCACGGCGATTTCGACCCGCTCCGATGCCATACCCTCGGCCTTGCCCGCATTCCGGGTGACGGCACGCACCGCCGCCCCTGCTTCGCGGAGGTGGCGCACCAAATGCCGTCCCATATTACCGGTTGCCCCGGTCACCAGAATCATTGCTCGAGTCCTTTCATCGGAATAACGAAGTCATGGCGCCGCACATTTTCTGCACTCCGAAACCCATGCCGGTGCGCGATGATTCCCCGGGTACCAAGTGCTTGCTTGATTCAAATAAGAATATTCGAGATACACTGCCTGGACGTCCGTGAAGCCATATTGGGCCGGCCCGTCGCGTCCTTCGAAACGACACACATTCGCAAGCATGGTGTCGTCACGTTGCCCTCCACGAAGGGCCGCGTTTTTCGGATGTCAGATGCAACGGGCGTTTGTAAGAGCGGCGCTTCCTCGAGGCAAGGGGCCGGCGCTCGATGTCATGTTCGTGCTCGGATAGGCGATTAGCATGTCCCGTTCCATGGTTTTGGTTGCCAGGGCGGGCGGTGTCCTGGTTACGTTACTAACGTGTCGGGGTACTATACGTAGTCGGGGGGCCTCATCCCTCGACGCTGGCGAAAATTGAGGGTGGCGAATGCGACGTCTGGACATCAACGTGTCCAGCCGGGTTACATCGTTGGAGCCAAATAGCGTCGCGCTGCTCGATGTCCTTTTGATGTATCGCCTGTACCGAGCCGGTACGTCGACGAGGTACGCGTACCAGCACGTCATGAGCGCCGTCGGCGAAGGATTGGCGCGATTGGTTCATTGTGGCGGCGCGCTCGCCCGTCGCGCGACTACGCGAGATTTGTTGTGGATTTCGCTGGGGGAGGAGTTACCAAAACGAGCATGCTGTTCGCGTTCCTCGCCCTCGTTGGCGGCATCGCCTGGATGGTCGTGTACGTCGCCATCGTCTACCGCGGGCTGAAAGACAAGACCTACGGCATGCCGCTGCCGGCGCTCGCGTTGAACATAGCTTGGGAATTCGTCTTTTCGTTTCTCGCCCCGGGCACGTTTGCTCCTCAAGTGGCGATCAACGTCATCTGGTTCTTTCTCGATTTGGCGATCCTTTACACCTACTTCAAATACGGTCGTAAAGAGTTCCCCAAATGGGTGGACCCCAAATGGTTCGTTCCCTGGATCGTGGTCGCGCTGCTCGGTGGGTTCTCGCTCCAATATGGCGCCGTCTTGGAATTTCCCCACGCGGTCGTCGGAGCCACCATGGAAGATGCGCGCGTCGTCCAGACGTATTGCGCCTACCTCACGAACCTGGTGATCGCGGTGACGTTCATCGGCATGCTCGTGCGCCGCAACGGCGTAGAAGGCCAGTCGATGACCATCGCCATCTCCAAGTGGATCGGCACTGCCGCGGTAACCGTCTCGATTTACCTCCAGACGGGCAGCCCGCTCCTTCTCGTCTTGGGCATCGCGATCTTCGTGTTCGACGCGATTTACACGGTGATGCTGCGGAAAAAATTCGAGGAGGTCGCATCGCGCGACGCATCCTTCGAAGCGGTGCGAGGTGCGGGGGTGTCGCTCGAGGTGTAAGGGGCGAGACCTGCGGCCAAACGTCACGCGACATTCGACCACGCTGACGGGGGACCGTGCGGGCACTACTTCCCGCCGGCATGGATCTCCCAGTCTTTCATCTCGCCATCGCGGGATACCTGTATTCGAATGGCATACGGAAAGACGATTACCCGCTGCTCCAGCGCGACGGGCTTCTCGCCCGTGCAACGTACACGCGCGTGAGGCGCATCACCGAGGCCAACGAAATCGACGCCGGCCGCGAGGTCTTCTTGCTGGCCTGCACGCGCTGCCACACCGTCGATGGGGTCAATGGCATCCGCTCCGTGCTCGCGGCAATGTACGGCGACGAACGACCTTGGGACCGTGAGGCCATCGCCAGCTACGTCGGTGCCATGCATGACCTTCGCCCCTTCCCCGGCAATGCGCGTGAGAAAAGTGCCCTTGCGGCGTATCTGGCGTTCCTGCAGACCCACCGCGAATCCCTCGAAGGCGCCCAAGCCACCGGCGTGGTCAGCGAGCCCTGAACATGGAGCCCATGCCCGTTCCGCGCGACATCCCTCTTCCCCTGCCGGCCAATCCTCATTTGCTCGAGCTTTTGCTCGTGGTGGCCTTCATCGCGCACATCCTGTTCGTCAATTTGATGGTCGGCGGCTCGATCCTCGTTCTCGCCTTCGAAATCCGCGGCTTGAAAGATCCCGACTACGACCGCCTTGCCCGCGCGCTGGCCACCACCCTCACCGTCAACAAGAGCCTCGCGGTGGTGCTGGGCGTTGCCCCGCTCCTGCTCATCAATCTGCTCTATACCATCCATTTCTACACGGCGAACGCGCTCACGGGGATGGCGTGGATCCTCCTCGTTCCGACCATTGCCGTGGCGTTTCTCCTCCTTTATCTGCACAAGTACACGTGGGATCGATTCTCGAATCTCAAGTTGACCCATATCTCGATTCAGGGCATCGCCGTCGCCCTCTTCCTCGCGATCCCGTTGGTCTTTCTCGCCAACGTGAACCTCATGATGTTCCCGGAGCGATGGACCCAGGTCCATGGCCTCCTGAGCGCCCTGGCGCTGCCCAGCGTGCTTCCGCGGTATCTGCATTTCCTTTGCGCCTCGCTCATCCTCACGAGCCTCTTCGGCGTTGGCTATTTCGGGCGGGCTGGATTTCCCGTCGAACGAACGTTCCAATCGCTCACCCGTCCTCGATTGCGCCGCGCGTTCTACGCCATTGCCTTTGTCGTTTCGCTGGCGCAGTTCATCGCGGGGCCGCTGGTGCTCTTTACCCTTCCGTCCAAAGGGCTCGCCGCCCCGGTCTTGTTGGCGATTTTCACGGGCGTCATCCTCGCGGTACCCGCCGTGTGGATGATCTGGAAAGAGTTATCCATGGAGGCGCCCGACGGAAAGCGTCTCCCGATCATCGCCGGGCTGCTCGCGCTGACGGTGCTCTGCATGGCCAGCGGTCGCCACATGTACCGCGGTGTGGCGCTCGCCGAGCACAAACGCGACATGCGCGTGGCCACCGAGCGCTGGGCCGAGGACTCGGCGCAGGCTGCCTATGAGAAGTCCCTTGGCCAAGAACGCGCCGCCCAGGGCATCGCTCCGGGACAAGCGCTCTTTCAGAGCACCTGCAGCGCATGCCACGGCGTGGACCGCCGCATCGTGGGGCCGCCCCTCACCGAGATCGCCCACATTTACGCGGGCAACCCGGACGGTATCGTCACCTGGGCGCGCGCGCCGGGCAAAAAGCGGCCCGACGCACCGCAGATGCCGGCCTTTGCGTCCTTGGGCGACCCCAAGCTGCGTCAAATTGCGGAATACATGCTGGAAACGGGGGCTGCACCTCCGAAGTAGCGGCCCCATGGTCGACCTCGCTCGGGTCGAACGATTTCTTTGCGCCAGCTCGGAGAGGCCCGGCGTCCCTTCGGCAGGAGACGCAAAAGAATATGAAACCTTACTTCAAGGCCGTTGCCATGCTTTGCGCCGTGTCGCTTGCGATCCCAGCCGTACTCACGACGGGGTGCTCTTCTTCCAAGAAAGCCCGGGGCGGCATCAGCAAGCCCGGCCCCGGAGCCAAGCCCGGCTCCGGTGTGAAACCGGACGCAGGACCGAAAGCTGACGCAGGGCCGAAAGCTGACGCAGGGCCGAAACCCGACGCAGGGCCGAGGCCCGATGGTGGTACCAGCGGAACGCGCGTTGGTTCGCTTGCCCTCGATAGCAAGAGGCTCGCGCGCGGTGTCGACGGCGCGTGCCCCGAGGGCGAAGTGCAAGCGTGGTGCGAAGACGATCGCCACGTCATGTATTGCGATGACCAGGGCGTCCACCGCCTCGATTGCTCGCAGTGGGTCAACAAGGTGTGCGCCGAGGACCTTCAAGAGCAAATCGTCGACTGCTACGAAGTCGAGGAGACCGAGTAGCCGAGCCTCAGTGCGAGTCGGTGCTCGCCGTTTCGGCGAGCACCCGCTGGATGCTCATGTCGAATTGGCTCATGAGATTGCCCACCAGGCTCTCGAATTCCGACTCATCGAGCCGCAACCGTTCGCCGAGCAGGCGGCGCATACCGTGAAAGAGCGCGTCGCGCGCGGCGGTTAGCTTTCGCACGACCGTCGCGCGGTGAATGCCGAACACGCGGGCAATGGCATCGCCGGTGAGGCGATCGACCACCGAGAGCCGGAGCAGGGTGCGGTCTTCCGGGGCCAACGCCAAAAGCGCGTCTTGAAAGGCCGCGCGGAACGCGTCGGCGTAGGTTGCGCGAAGGTGTTCGAGCTCGGGATCGTCGGCGGCCGCGAAATCCAACAGGGCTTCGGCGTCCGTCGTCACGCGCTTGGCCGCGGCACTGCGCTGCATGCTGAGTGCAATGCGCGTGGCCGCCACACGCACCCACGCCCCGAGCGGGCCACGTCCGGCGTACATGGCAATCTTCGGCACGGCGCCGGGATCGGCCATGAAGAGCTTTTCACGCAGGCGCTGTTCGACCTCGGACGTGTCCACGTGGCTCATCTTGGAGCAGCGCACGTGAACCGCGGCGGCCCGGAGGTGCGTGCGATCGAAGTGCGCGAGCGCCTTGGGCTGCCCTTGCGCGCACGCCAATGCGAGAAACAAATCTTCGGCGAAGAGCTGTTCCAACGCCGGAGCGGCTTCCTCGCGCGCTACCGTTTCGAGGTGCCGGGCCACGTGCGCGAGGAATGCCTCGTCGTCCACCTCGATGTCCGGCCACGCGCGCCGGGCCCGCCCGACCAAGGCGTCCAACGTCGACTCGAGGTTCGCGGTGCCTCGGAGCGACCCGGCGAGCTCGGCGCTCGTATGACGAAATAGACACTCCACGAGTCGGGACTGCATCTTCGAAGTATCCTATGCCATGTTCAAGGCCGTGGGTCGCTCCGAATGCCTCGACGAAAATGAGCTACTGGCCTTTTTCGACGCCGCCGCCAAAGGCCGCCCCGATGCAAAGCGCCACGCTCACCTCGATGTATGTGCCGAGTGTCGCCTCCTGGTGGCCGAGTTTGCTCGCAGCGCCGCGGACGATTCGATCCCCGTGGTCGATGAGCTCGCACCTGCCTTCGACGGCCGCCCGCGTTGGCGTGGCAGTTTGGTGGGGCGCTACCGCCTCGAGCGATTCATCGGAGAAGGCGGCCTTGGCTTCGTGTGGGCGGCATCGGACGCCCAAGGTCACGAGGCCTTCGCGCTGAAATTCTTGAAGCCATGCGAGCCCGATCTCGCGAGGCGGCTTTTGCGCGAAGGCCGGGTCACCGCGGCGCTTTCGCATCCGAACATCGTTCGCGTCCACGAAGTGTTCGAGGCGCCGGGATTTCCACCGGCCATCGTCATGGATTTGCTCGATGGCGAATCGCTGGGCGCGCGCTTGCGGCGCGAGGGAGCGCTGCCTCTCGGTGTGACTGCCGCGATGCTGTTGGCGATTGCCGAGGCGCTTCGGGCCGCGCATGCCCGCGGCGTGGTGCATCGCGATCTGAAGCCCGACAATGTCTTTCTCACCGGCGCATCGGTGAAGGTGCTCGATTTCGGGTTCGCCAAGCTTACCGCGATGGAGGGCGGATTCGCTGCCACCGATCGCCTCACGCGCACCGGGCAGGCCGTGGGGACGCCGAGCTACATGGCGCCGGAGCAGATCTTCGCCGAGGCCACCGTGGATGCACGGGCCGACGTCTGGTCGCTCGGGGTCATGGCCTTCGAGTGCCTTGCGGGGCGCAAGCCCATCGAAAGCCGCTCGATGGGCCCGCTCCTGCAGGCCATCGCGAAAGGCGATCTTCCGCGGCTCGATACGCACGTCGCCGGCCTGCCTTCGGCGGTGACGGATTTGGTGTCGCGCATGCTGTCGACCGAGCGGTCCAAGCGCCCTTCGCTCGAAGAGATCGCGCGTGCGCTCGCACCCTTTGCGTCGCCGGATGGTGGAAAATAATAGCTGGGCTACGATGCCGGCGGTCGCCGTGCCTCCGTCCCCCGTTGAATCCGCCCTCGTGAACGCGCTTGCCGCCGGCACCGTCGTCGATGGTCGGTTCGTGCTCGAGGGGCTTCTCGGTGAGGGTGGGATGGGCACGGTTTGGTCCGCGCGCCACGCGATCATCCAGAGGCCGGTCGCGCTCAAGTTTCTCAAGCGCAAGGACGACGACTGCGTGAAGCGCTTCCTGCGCGAGGCGCGGATCGTCTCGGGCCTGGCGCATCCGAACATCGTGCACATCCACGACGTGATGACGCTCGACGACGGCAGCCCGATCATGGTGATGGATCACCTCGTCGGCGAATCGTTGGCAAGCCGCCTCGCGCGCCAGCGCACCCTCGGTGTGCGCGAGGCCTCGGCCATCGTGCTGCAGGTGGTCGAAGGGGTTGCGGCCGCGCACCAGCATGGTGTGGTGCACCGCGATCTGAAGCCGGAGAACATCTTTCTCGTGGGCGAATCGAGAAGCGACGTGCGCGTGCTCGACTTTGGAATCGCCAAGCTCGTTCCGCCGGAAGGCGAGGCCTTGCTGACCTCGGGCCTCACGACCACCGGTGCACTCTTGGGAACGCCGCACTACATGGCCCCCGAGCAGGTCTTCGGCGAAAAGGGCATGGATCATCGCGTGGACATCTGGGCCCTGGGCGTGATCCTCTACGAGTGCCTTGCCGGGCGCCGTCCGATCGATGGCCCCAATCTGGGGCAAGTGCTCAAAGGCATCACCATGGGCGAAATCGAGCCCTTGTCCCGCGTGCGCGAGGACGTGCCGGACGCGCTCGCCGCCATGGTGCACCGCATGCTTTCGCGCGATAAGGATGCACGGCCCAACAGCCTTCGCGAGGTGGCCTCGATCCTCGCCCCCTTTGCGGCCGGCGAGGTCGCGCCGAGGCACGCATCGAAGGCCCCGAGAATCATCGCCGCGGCGGCGGGAATCGTCGCATTGGGCACGATGTTTTTCGGAGTCCGCATGTTCGTTTCGAGCGAAAAGACCGGCCCCGAGCCGCCGCGCCCCTCCGAGTCCGTCGCCCCCGTGGCGGTGGTGCCCGCGGAAGTCGAAGTCCCCGATGCCGCATCCTCCGCGCCGCCCGCCGTGGCCGATGGCGGCGTGCCTCCGAGTCCGCGCGCCCCGTCCCGCGCCAAGCGTGTCGTGACGGAAGCACCCCCGCCGGCATCCGCGTCGAGCCACAAACCCGAGCCCACGGCGCGGCCGCCCGGAGGAGTCTTCGATGAATCTCCGTATCGGTAGCGCGGTGCTCTTCGCGGTGCTCGTTGGCATATCCACGGCGCACGCGGAGGAGCCCACGCCGCGCGTGCCCGAGGCGGATGAAGCCTTTGCCCAAGGCATGGCGCTGGTTCGAAGTGCCCATTGGGCCGAAGCGCTCGTGGCGTTCGAACGCGCGAACGAGCTGCAACCGCATGCGGTCACGACGCACAACATCGGGGCGTGCGAGCGCGCCATGGGGCACTACACGCGCGCCCATCGTGCCTTTGCGCGCGCGCTTGCTCAGAACGATGCCGCGGGTGGCACTGCGCTTCGCCCGGATCGGCTCCTCGAGACCAAGGCCTTCCTCGCCGAGATGGATCGGCTGCTGGTGCGTCTCCGGTTGGACGTCACGCCGTCCGGCTCCCGCGTCACCGTCGACGGCCGCCCGCTCGATCGCGTGCGCGTCGAGGCCGACGAGTACATGGCCGGCGTTCGTCCGCCCGGCTTGGGCGATGAGAGCCCGCACGGGGCGTTCGTCGTGTTGCTCGATCCGGGGGTGCACCTGCTGGTGTTTTCGCGACCCGGGTTCGAAGATGCATTGGTCCACCGCACCCTGGCCGCCGGCCAAAGCCTTTCGCAGCGCATCGAGCTGACCGAGATGCCTGCGCAGATTCACGTTTCGTCGAACCGGCCCGGTGCCATCGTGCGCGTGGGCGGAAGGGATGTGGGGCCCACGCCGGTCGACGTGCGCCGCCCCGCCGGCAGCTATTTGGTGACCGTCGAACGCGATGGGTTCGAGCGGTACGAGGCACGGATCAACGTGAGGGCCGGTCAAGAGGCCGACCTTCATGCCACCTTGGTGGAGCGCAGTCCGACCATCTTCCAGCGGTGGTGGTTCTGGACCGGTGCTGCCGTCGTGGTGACCGGTGCTGCCGTCGCCACCTACGCCCTCACGCGGGGTGACCGACCCGAGGTGGGTGGGGGAACCATCGGCTGGGGCGCCGTCGTTCCGTGAAGTGTGTAGGGTGCATACTTCTCGCGGCCGCCCTAATCGCGACCGGGTGCGGGGATCGGGAGCCCGAGGGGCACGTGGTTTTCCACATCGATACGGACGCGCCGCTGAACCCTCCGCCCGATGCCTCGTTCGACCCGATGCGAACACCGGGCTTGTTCGACAAGCTCGTCATCCAGCTCTATTCGCCCCTCAGCGACACGCCGTGCGGCACGTGCACGTATGAACGCAGCGTCGACGAGGACCTTTTTGCGCGCGGCGCGACCATGACCGTTCGTGGCAACGTCGATCGCGCCCGCGTTCGTCTCTTCCGCTCTGTCGACCGCCAAAACGACGACATCTCGCTCGACACAACCCTCGAGATGGTGGTCCGCCTGCCTCGGCCCCCGGCGGAGGGCGCCGTGCACGCGAGCATCGAGCTGGGGACGGAGAGCGTGGGGAATCCCGTTGGGAAGTTGGATGCCCCTGCCCCCGTCACCTTGGGAGCGCCCAGCCGCTCGCGCGTCGGAACCTGGGGGCAGGCGCGCCGCACGCCGTGCAAAGAGGCGCCGCGAGAGGGGGAGGTGTGCATTCCGGGCGGCGCGTATTTCATGGGCAGCAAAGACCGGCCGGACGTCAAGTTGGACCCTTACCCGTTGCGTCAACGGCTTGTCGTGCTGTCGCCCTTCTATCTCGATAGCCGCGAGGTGACTCAACGCGCGATCGCCGATTGGCTCACCCGCACCCATCGCGAATCCAAAGATGTATTGGTGACTTGGAGTGCGACGAGCCCCTTTTGCACGTTCCAGCAACCGAACGAGGAACTGCCGATCAACTGCATCAGCAAAGATGCCGCACTCGAATACTGTCGGTCGCGAGGAGGCACCCTTCCCAGCGAGGCGGAGTTCGAATATGCGATGAGCGCCCTCACGGCGCTGCCGTACGTATGGGGGAGCGAGTCGCCGGATTGCGAATGGGCGGTGTGGGATCGTGGGACGGGCTGCGGGGCGCCTTCGAGCACCGGACCATTCCCGTGGGCCAATACTCCGGAGCGGGTTGGTCGCGACGATCTCACAGTGCCCACGGGCGGCCATGTGTACGATCTCGTCGGCAATCTCTCTGAAATGGCATTGGACGTTGCCAGCGTCGAAGACGACCGTTGCTGGTCCGCTCCCAACAGCAACGTGTACATCAATCCGGTGTGTACCCAACCGAGCGCGGATCCTGAACTCCCGCCGCGATCGAGCATGGTGCGAGGCGGAAGCTTTTCCTCTGATTTGGCAGTGTATTTGCGCGCCTCGCACCGAGGGGTGCGCGCATTGGATGTCACGCCGCCCCGAATCGACATTGGCTTCCGCTGCGCGCGTCATTAAGCTTTCCCACGAAGGAGGGCGGTGCGCCTCATGGCACGAACGGATCTTTTTGGCAGGGTGGCGCGTGCAATGCGCACGGCCATATGGCTCGAACGGCGTGGCGTTCGCCGCGAAGCCGGCCAGCTCGAGATGGGCCGCCGGCAGCTTCTGCAGACCTTCGGCCTCGCCGCGGGGGTCGCGACCCTCGGCGCCGCCCTACCTGCGTGCGCAACGGGGGACGGGCACGAAGATGGCGCCTCCGAACCAGGATCGCAGCCGTCGGCCGTCTCCGCATCGGAGCCAGTGGTCGTCGTTGGTGCAGGCCTCGCCGGCCTCACCGCCGCCTACCGCCTGGCGCAACGCGGACGCCGCGTTCGCGTGTTCGATGCGAACAACCGCGTCGGAGGACGCACCTTCACCCTGCGCAACGAATTCGACACCAAAGTGGAAATGGGCGGCGAATTCATCGATACGGGCCACGTGGCCATCCAGCGCCTTGCCGGCGAACTCGGATTGCACCTCGTGGACTTGACGGAGGCCACGTCCTCCCTCGAGCGCGAACGCTATTTTCTGCGCGGTGAGCGCTACACCGAGGCGCAAATCGTCGAATGGTTCCGCCCGATCGCGCGGCAGCTGGACGAGGACTACGCGGCGCAAGGTCCGAACATCGCATCCTATGACTCGAACAACGAAGTTCAACGGCGGCTCGATCGCACGAGCATCGAGGAATGGTTCGATCGACACCGCTTTCATGGGCCGGCGCGCGCCATCATCGAACTTGCGTACATCGGCGAATATGGCCGCGAAACCTGCGAGCAGAGCTATCTCAACTTGCTCTACCTCATTTCCTCGGAGGCGCCCCCGCTGGAGTTGTTCGGCGACAGCGACGAGCGCTTCACCGTAAGAGAGGGGAACGACGCCATCGCGACATCCCTGGCCGCGCGCCTGCCCGAGCCGGTCACCCTCGAGCATCGCCTCGTCGCCCTTCGCAGCAAGAGCGACGGTCGGGTCGAGGTCGTCCTCGAGGAACGAGGGCGCCGCGTGCTCGAGACGGCGGACCACGTCGTGGTGGCCATTCCCTTCACGCAACTCCGCAAATGCGAAATCGCCGGCGTGGCAGTGACCAGCGCGCAACGGCGCGCCATTGATATATTGAATTACGGGACGAATGGCAAATTGATGCTCGGGATGTCCTCCCGCCCTTGGGTGGCGGACGGCGCGTCCGGCGCCTCGACGACCGACGTCGCGTATCAGCAGAGTTGGGATTCGTCGCGCGGCTATCCCACGGAGGGTGCGGCCATGACCTGCTTCTCGGGCGGCAAGTTGGGGCTGGCCCTTGGCGAAGGTCGCATTCGAGACCAGGCTGCACGGTCTCTCGCGCAGCTCGATCGCATCTTTCCCGGATCCGCGGCGGCCTACGACGGAAAATCCGTGCGCATGGCCTGGGGCACGGCGCGCCATTTCGAGGGAAGCTACGCGTGCTATGCCCCCGGCGATTGGACCCGGATCTCCGGCGCGGAGAAACTCCGGTTCGGAAATATCCACGTGGCTGGCGAACACACCAGCACCGACTTTCAGGGCTTCATGGAGGGCGCCGTCGAATCGGGCGAACGCGCCGCCGCCGAGGTCCTCGCGGGGCGCGCCGACGCGTGATCCCGCGGTACCGCGTACCGCGGTCGTAAATCCGCGAGCGCGGCCATCATGGCATCGCGCGTACCGTCACGCAGCGTGCCGATGTCACCGGCCGTCATATGGGCGGTGGGAATGGGCGGAAGAATGCGCGCCGCGGCGCGGCCACGGCCGATCCAGAACGAGTGCCGCGGGAGCATGGAATCGGTACCGGCGACGACGACGGGCAGCACGGGGGCCTTCGTGCGGATGGCCAAATCGAACGCGCCGTCGCGAAAGGCGAGGGTATCTCGGCTTTTGGTCAGCGTCCCCTCGGGAAAGATCATGACCGATATCCCCGCCTCGATGGCACGCTCGCACTCCGCGAGCATGGTGCGCACGCTATGGCCGTCGCCACGACGCAGCGGAATCTCCCCGCCCAAGCTCATCGCCCAACCCACCACCGGGATCTTGAACAACTCTTCTTTGACCACCCAGCGCATGTCCCAAGGGAGGCAGGACAGCAGAAACGGATCGGCCTGCGACTCGTGATTGGCCACCACCACGTACGGCTTGTTCGAAATATCCGGAGGCCCATTTCCTTCGATGGTGAAGTCCCATAACGGCGTCAGCGCACTCGACGCTCGTCCAACGCGCTGGGCCCAGCGTGCGGGCATCCGCAGCGTCGGATCGTGGCGATGGCGAAAGTGCGAAGCCGCGATGATCGGCAAGAAAGCCGTCACGCAGGCGCCGAACTCCATGTGCGTGTAAATCCCCAGAGCCGCATCCCGGATCTTCATCGCACATGGAACTAGCGCGCCGAGCTCACCTCGTGTGTGACGATCCGTTAGCTGAGCAATGCTTTTATCCGGATGTGTTGCGAGAGCGTGCTCATTCCGGCGCATCAGCCTTCGATACGCGGGCATGCGGTACGCACGGCCCCTCGTCGTCGGTGCTCCAGTCGGGAAAATTCTCTCCCTTTACTTTTTCGAAGAGCACGAACCGTGACGTTTCGTCGACTTTGCGGAACACCGGTCCTGGCGGCCCGTCCGCGAAAGGATCGACGTCCTTTCCCTGAACGAGAATGTAATCGAAATAAGCCCCGTCGATGCGATTGCGGTAAACGCACGGCGCCAGGATGAAGAACGGAACCGGTTTGCGCGGCGGCCTCACCGACTCCACGTAGTGGATGGGCCAGTGATGAAGTTCGGCAAACGAATACGAAGCCACACCGCCGCCGCGCGCGCGATGGTAGGAGCCCGAAAAAAGGCCGAGCCAGTGTCGCCGCGGCGACGACGCATCGAAGTTCAAGGTCATCACGCTCGTCCCAGGCTTCATTTTCGCGAGCAGCGCATCGAAGCCGGCCATGTCGACATGCGAATAGGTCCACACTTCGTACCCGGCCCATGCGCTGGTGACAAGGCTCGCCGCCGCCACGAAGGGCAAGAGTCGCACGTTGAGCCGGGACGCATCGAGTTCGAGCGGCAAAAGGGCGCTCAAGGCAATCAGCGGTGCCAGTCGCACGTTGAGCATCGTCCCGGCGCCCACGCGAAACGGTATCAAGAGATACGCGAGCATTGCGCATGCGAGGGGAATGTAAAGTTGAACCCACGGCGCGGGGGACGCCTCGCGCCGCATGTCGCGGCGTAAGGTGGTCACGGCGATCACGAAGAATGCGCCCCACCAGACGCCCGCACAGACCTCGTCGACGTGCGACAACCAGATGTCGAAGGTCCAGAGCGGAAGCGCGTGCAGCGCCCGCACGAGGCCCATCGACCCGATTTCATCCGCGTCCGTGAGCGAATCGCCATGAACGGTCATCTTGCCGAGGACGAACCACACCATCGCGGTCACCCCGCTCGGGACCATCCACACGACGCGGCGGATGGCATCCGGCAGACGGCGCCCCGCTTCACGTCGCAGACTCGGAAGAAGGCTCCAAAAGAACGCCGTGACCGAAAAGAAGATATAAGAACTCAGGTGCACGTAAAAGAGCACCACGGCCAGGACCGCGAGCACGATGGCGCGCGATCGCCGTGGTTCCTGCGCTTGGCGTGCGACCATCCCGAGCGCGAAAAATGCCAGTGGAATCGAGGCGATGAAGGGCAGGAACCCGATGAGCAACGCCCGATTCCAAAACAGCATGGGCGCGAAGATGGCGAGTCGTTCATCACGCCCCAGCGCGCGCAGCAAGCTCCGAAACGATAGGGGAAGTGCAATGCCGGCCAACGCCAGCAACACGAGATTCGCGTGTTCGGCACTGCCTGCGACCGACGTGAGCAGCGCGCCGACGGCATGGTAGAGAACGTATGGGCTGCGTGCGATGGCGAGATCGTAATATTGCGACGCGACGGAATGCGGAGCAGCCAGATCGTGCATGGTCGCAATCGACGCGACATGCTCGGGAAGATCGACGAACGGGAGAAACTTGCCCGCGAAGAGCGGCGCCACCGTGACGAGCGTGGTGCACCAAAATGCGGTGCACCACGCGTTCCAAGTGCGGGTGGCCGGAGCCACGAGCACCTACTTGCCCTTGTGCCCGTAGCAATAGCTGCTGTAGCCGTAGCCGCACCGACCGCCAAGGCCGTCCTCGGTGACGCCCGTATCGTCAGAGCCAGCCAACGAGCACCCTACCTGGATGGTGGTAAGGAGCCCCAGCAGCGCAAGCATGACAAGTGAGATGTGCTTTGCCCTACGCAACGAATGAATTGCCATCAACGACCTCCATTGGACTTTCGCCAAGCAACGCCGCGGGAGGGCAATCTACGTACCCGGTGGCTCGGCGACATCGTTTCTCGAGCCATCGCGTACCGCGTGTGACGCGCGCGTCGCAAGGGTGAAGCATCGGATCCCGTTCATGGGCCACGATGTGCCATGCGGAGAGCATGGGGTTCCTCGCGCCATGGTATGGTGCCTAGCATGGACATTCTTCGTACCTCGGTGGCTGCCGCGGCAGTTTGGGCGACGTCGTCGGTCATGGCACCCGCGCATGCAGCGACGCCCGCCGAGCAGGCGGTGTTGGCCCCTTTTCGCGCGGTGCTCGACGGCATCGGCAAGCGCGACAAAGCTTTGGTGCGCGCGCAGCTTTTGCCCGGGGGGACGACCACGTTCATCCGGAATGGGCAGGTCGTTCAACATACCTTCGATGCCTTCGTCGAGAAGCTGCCCTCCACTGGCACTTCCCGCATCGAAGAGCGCATTTACGATCCCTTGGTTCGCATCGATGACGACATCGCCGTCATCTGGGCCGCGTACGACTTTCTCATCGACGGCAAAGTCGATCACTGCGGGACCGACATTGCAACCCTCGTTCGACGCGACGGCCGGTGGCTCATCTCGACCATCTCCGACAACAGCCGCAAAACCTGCCCAGCCCGCCCAACGCCGTAGGGCTGTCGCTGGAAGAAGAGAAGCTGCCCCACCCGGCAGCGCTCTCCGGTGCTCTCCATGTCCTCATTTCGCGCTGCTGCCCGATCCGGACGAGGCCGAAGGGGGAGCGCATGGATTCGCAATTCGCGAATCGCGAATCGCGAATCGCGAATGCCCATAACCCTCGTCATCATCGACCAGTTCGCGCTGCCTGATCGAACCGCCAAGGACGCCAAGGCGGCGTGTTCCAGTTCTTTCCCCTACGGCGAGGTACCCGGAACACGCCGCGCTGACATCATTGGCAAATAGCGATTACGTTGCCGTTTCGGTCAAAAGCATTGGCACCAGTTTCGTGGGCTCATGGTCCACGGTCGGCAGCCGCACCCACCGCACGGGCAACACGTCCACGAATGCTTGGCAGGGCAGCTCGCCGTTGCCGACTCCGGAGAGACGTCGTTCGACGAAGAGACATCGGGCGTGACTTGATCGGCCGCAGTCTGTGTCGTCTCGTCGGTGCTCTCCGCTTCGGCACTGCATCCCGTGCCAAACAGCGATGCCACGAGCCCCAGAGAGAGAAAGGCCATTAAGACAGCTGAACGTTTCATGGTTAACCTCCTAGGAGGCGGCGAAAGCGCGCCTCGCAAGCGGCGCCTAGGCAAGAGAAAGGCCCTCGGCTGCACATCGTTGCGCCCCGATGAAATCGCAGCGCACGCGCGTTGGCTCGTCATGCAGCCCATGCACGGGCGATCCAATACGATCTCGAGCAGCGTCCCATGAGGATCGCGCGCAGCGTACCTGCGCAGCGCGGCGTGGCGGGGGTGGGTCGTGTGGACATCCATGCCGCATGCCTCGCGACGGTTGAACAATGCGCGCATCCTTCATAATGTCGCGGCATTTGGGGTTTACGTCCCCTGTGCATTTCTTCCAAGTTTGGAGACGACACCATGGCGCGATCTTACCTACTACCGCCGGTACTCCTTTCGGCGTGCATGGCCGTTCTCGGAGCGGCCTGCGACTCGAGTGATGACCATCCCGGTTCACCGCCTGGCTCGAACGAGGCGGGGGTCGACGGCGGGATCCCGAGAACGGGCTCCGACGACGGGGGCGCCGACGCGAACGCGGACTCCGGTTTGGACGCGGGCAACGATGCCGCCGGAGACGCCGGCACCGACGCGGGCCCCGCCCGGAGCTGCACGCCGGGCGACGACTTGGAGCACGCCCCTCCCGCCGTGAACGTCGACGGCTTGCCGGCCGTTCCCATCGACATGCGCGACGTCGATGCAAAGGTCGTCCTCGACGCGGCTGCGAAAGCCGGCACCGTGGACGTGACGATGCGATTCAAGATGGGGCCGAAATCGGGATATCCCATTTTCGACCTTCGCCAGACCATCCTAACCGCCAAAGTGAACGGCACCGAGCTGAATCCGCAGAGCATGGTCCTTCACGACTTCGGCGGCGGCGACGGGGCCGACCTTCGCGTCATCGCGGAGACGAACCTCGCCGCATGCAGCGAGAACACCATCCAGCTGACCTACAAGCTCGGAAAGCCCGCGTCGGGTTCCGCGGTCGCCATCACCTGGGGCACCAGCGCGAAGACCGTCAGTTGGGACTTTTGGCTCGGCGATCTGATTTCCGGGCGATACTTGGAACAGTGGTTCCCGGCGAACCTCATTTACGACAAGTTTGCCTTCAACCTCGACATCGATCTGCAGAACGTCGACAAAGTGCACGTTCCGGTCACCAATGGAACGGTCACCAAGCCAGGCGATACACACTGGCAAATTGCCTTTCCCGAGCGATTCACCGCCCTCTCTCCGATGTTGAAGTTCGTTCCGGAGGACACCCTCGATCGGCATCCGAACACCGAGCTCACGCTCCAGGACGGGACGAAAGTCCAACTCGAGCTGGTCAAAGAAAAGACCGTATCGGGCGACCTTCCGGCCATCGCAAAGGGCATCGAGTCGAACCTCAACGAGTTCGTGGCGTCCTCGGGGCCGTACCAGCACGGGGATCGACTCACCGTGTACATCTGGGACAACCCGGGCCGATCCATGGAGTTCGACGGCGCCACCACGAGCAACCTCCACTCGCTGAAGCACGAGCTTTATCATAGTTGGTTTGCGCGCGGCGTGAAGCCGGCCCTGGGGAGGGATGGCTGGTTCGATGAAGCGTGGACCGTGTACAACACCGACTCGGAGCTCGCCTTCGAGGTCAAAGCATTCGACTTCCGCGCCACACCGGTCAAACTCGCCCACGAGAGCCCCTGGCGTCGGCTCACCCCCGGTGCCTCCTATTCTTCGGGGGAGAAGTTCTTCGCCGGCCTCGCCGACACCGTGGGATTGCCCGCGCTCCGAGATGCGATGAAGGAATTCGCACGGCTCCACGCACGGAGCGTCATCACGACCGAGGAGCTCGAGAAGTATCTCTATTGCACCTTCGACAAGCCCGAGATCGTGCGCGCATTCCATCGTTTCGTCTTCGGTCGCTACGATGCCCCGCCGACGGTCGATCCCTCCATGTGCGACCGCCCGGGTTGGGTGGTGCGCCACTTCGATCCGGTGCAGGTGCGCTCCGACGCCGTCGAGGCCACGCGCGAGACGGATCCTGTGATGAAGCGCCTCATCGAGCAGTAGCCAAGTGGGGATGCCCCGCGCTTCGGCGCGGGGTCGTCCCGGGGGCTACGCGTCTTTTTTTACCGGCTCGTGGAGCTCGATGGCATTGCCGTCGGGATCTTGGATTTGAATCTGCTTGCCGCCCGGGCCTGTTTCGACCCGATTCGTGAAGCGGACCCCCGCGGTCTCGAGGGTGCCGATGCACGCGGTCAAATCGTCGACCATGATGACGATTCGATTCCAGCCGCCGGGTTCCTGTTGGCGGCCATCCGGCATGGGACGCGAGCCCGAGCTGCCTGGGCCGCTTAGGAGGAGTCTCAGGTTTCCTCGTACGACGCTGGCAAAGGCGGATCCCGCCTTGTGCTCGAGCTCGAAGCCGAGATGCTGGAGGTAAAATGTGGCTGCCCGATCGATGTCCGTCACTTGGTACCGGACCACAGCCGGGTGCGTGTGTTGGTGGGGTTCAATGGTTGGCATGATGCTGGGCAATCTTGCGACTCCAACGCGGGCCGTATTGGAAAAACTTGACCTTAGGCAAGCGCGACGTGGTTTTCCTTTACCTGCGCCGTTTGGCGGAGCACGTAGTCGACCGGGGACAGGCCAGAGAACGCCAGAAAATCCGCGATCATGTGCGACTGATCGAAATAGCCACATTCGCGCGCCAGCCGCGCCCAGTCCGGCGCCACGTTCCGTCGTGCTTCCTCGATCGTGCGTTGGAAACGTTGAATGCGATAGAAGAGCTTTGGCGTCGTGCCGACTTCGTTGGCAAAGAGCTCGTTGAAGTGGCGATGGCTCAACCCGACGTGCGCAGCGACGTCGCGGACTCGGGCACGGGGCCGCTGAAAGGTCTCCACGCCAAAGCGTACTTCGGGACGACGGGGCCGTGAATCCAGTGCGCGGGCGCGCAGCGCACCCTCGAGAAGCCGGAAACGTTGGGCGTGCGTCGTGGCGCTGCAAAGCCGTTCACGCAATTCCGAGGCCCATGATCCCCATAGATCCCCGCCCTCGACGTGCGCATCGGCAAGCTCCTTCGCGGGCATGCCCAAGAATGGGAATGCTCCACCCGGGCGGAAGTGCACGCCCATCATCAATGCATGCTCGGCCGTGTCGATGACGAAGAAGCGGCCGTAAGCACCCGATACGAGCATCCCGGAGTAGCGGGCGCACGGGTTTCCCGGGACGCGATCATAAATTCGAATCTCGTCGTCCTGCAGATTGATCACGAGCTCGAGGGTGCCGCTGGGAACGATGCGCTCTCTCTGATGGGGCGGCGCGTCGCTGAGAAGCCAGAGGTTGGCCACGAACTCGCACAGCGGCGGCGACGGTACGTGGGACAGGTAGAGCATCGGCTTCGACGATTCTACTACCGAATCGCGCCATGGACGTCATGGCGATATTTTTCTGGCGCGATACGCCTCGATCGAGAATCCACGTCGGGGCCGTGAATGGACCGACGGCGAGCCCGTCCACTGACCATGCGATCTTTCCATGGCCTATTCGCGCTTGCCGTTGTCGTCCCGTTGGCGCTTTTTGCGTGTTCCTCGTCGTCCTCTTCTTCCGACCCGCCGCCATCGAGCGATGGGGGATTCGAAGGGGGAGATGGCGCTCCGGGCGATGGTGAAAAAGACGCAGGCACCGACGCCACCCGCGATGCGACGGCCGACTCGGGTCCCACCGCCAAGTACTATTCGGGTATCGCGGACAAGTCGTGCGCGGAAGCCTGCCTCGCGATCGGCAAGACGTGCACCCCTTCGTGCACGGTCGCACGGAGCTGCGGCGCGCACGATCAAAAGGATCCGCCCTACGCGGGATCGGCCTGCTACTACCGCCAGAGCGGCGGTACCCGGTTCAATCAAGGTCGCTCGTTGCTCGGGTGCGACGAGGTGGTGACTACGACATGGAGTTACAACTTCAGCACGTACACCCTCGGTGATTACCTCGGGAACGAGCCGGCAAGCTGCTGCTGCCAGTAATTTCCTCGGGGCGACGTTCTTCCTCGCGGCGATGAAATTTTGCGTCGCCCCAGGTCGAAGTAGCACGGATGAGCATGTCGACCCCGATCCCGGCGACCGAGCATTCGCTGGCACGCGATATCCGCCTCCTCAAGATCTACGCGCTCTTGTCCACGGCGATGATCGTGTTTCTGGCGTTCGCGATTTTGCGTCCTCGCGAGAAGGAGCACATGACGCGACTCGAGGTGGAGCGCTTGGACATCGTCGAACCGGACGGCAAGGTGGGATACGTGCTCGCCAATCGCACGCGCGTGCCCAACCCTGTCGTGGACGGAAAGGAAATCGAACGCCACGCGGTACCCGCGAACAGCATGATCTTTTTCAACGATCGGGGCGACGAGAACGGCGGCTTCTACTTCGATAGCAAAACCGAATCGGACGGCAAGTACGTGGCAGCCGCCGGATTGAAGTTCGACCAGCACCGCGGCGACCAAATCATCGGAATGTCGTACGACGAGGAGAACGGGAAGCTCGAAGCGGCCTTTCGCGTCTGGGAGCACAAACTGAGTGGCTACGAGTATCACAGGCTCCTCGATGCCGCGAAGGCCCTGCCGCCCGGCCCCACCCGTGACGCGAAAATCGACGAGGTGCGCATGCAATGGGGCGAGGAGCGCCTGTTCCTCGGACGTCACGCCGACGGAGTGGCCGAGCTGGTGATTGCGGACCGGGACGGTCATCCTCGCATCCGGCTTTCCGTCGACGATGCGGGCAACCCGAAGATCGAAATGCTCGACGCCGGAGGGCGGGTGATCAGGGCTCTCTGAAGCGCGGCGTTGTCGAGAAACGCAGCGGCATGATCGATTCGATCATGTCATTCGTGGTTCACGCATGCGACACATCCCTTGGAGTCGGTGCACCTGCGTCCCGCGCTTCACGTTGTAATGCGGACGATTAACATCATTGCGCGTTCCCGCCGATGGAGCTAAGGCCTTGCCACTGGAGGTACGACTCCGATGACATTCGAGCGAACACGCCATCTCGTTTTGGGCGGCACGCGGTTCTTGCTGGGTGGATTCGTGATGGCACTCGCAGCTTGCGCCGTCGACGGTTCGAGTCCGCGCGAAGAACCAGCTTTGGACACCGGGGCGACGGGCAGTCAGTCCTCCCCGCTCGCACTGAGCATGCTCCACACGCAGAATCGCAACATCGTCAATGCCAGCGGCACGGTCGTGCCCTTGCGGGGATTCAACCTTGGCGGGTGGCTGGTGTTCGAGAAGTGGATGACGCCGATGGATAGCGGAAGCCTCGGCGACAGCTATGGCGTTCTCCAACAACTCGATAACCGCTTTGGCGTGGCCACCGAGCAAAGCCTCATCAAATCCTATCAGCAGGCCTGGCTCACCACGTCGGATCTCGACAACATTCGGAACGCTGGCTACAACACCGTGCGCGTGCCGGTCTGGTATGGCAATTTCTATCCGCTCAACAACATCTCCAACGGCGGTTGGCGCTCCGACGCCTTCGAGATGCTCGATTGGGTGGTGAACAACGCGGGCTCGCGCGGTCTCTATGTCATCATCGACATGCATGGTGCCGTCGGCGGGCAAAGCACGGCCGACCACACCGGTCGCTCGAACCAGAATCAGTATTGGGCGAACGACAACAACAAGGGAAATACATCTTGGATGTGGTGGCAAATTGCCAACCACTTCAAGGGAAATGGCACGGTCGCCGGCTACGATTTGCTCAACGAACCCACCGGCGGCCCGAGCACGCAGGCCGTCTGGGATGCCTACCGGAGCCTCTATTCCACGATCCGCTCGGTGGATCCCGACCATATGATTTTCATCGAGGGCACGTTCGGCAATTGGAATTGGAGCATGCTCCCGCCGCCCTCGCAGTATGGCTGGACCAACGTGGTCTACGAGATGCACGAATATCAGTTCAACGGCACCGAAGCGCAGGTGCGGGCAGGTACGGATCGGCAAGTGGCCGACTTCAACAACCACGCATCCTGGAACGTGCCCGGCTACATCGGGGAGTTCAACTGTTTCGAATACCCCGCCGCGTGGACCTATACGAAGAATGCGTACAACAACTCCGGGCTGAGTTGGACCATGTGGTCCTACAAATCGACGAATGCCCTGAACCCCACGAGTTGGGGATGGTACGGCCCGACGTCCTGGAAGACCACGCCCAACATCGGCTCCAACTCGGCCGACGCCATCCGCAGTGCCTGGCAGCAGTGGCAAACAGGCACCGCGTTCGCGAAAAATACGAGAATCGGCTTGTAATCGAGGCTGGTCGGTCCGACGCCCTCGTCGAACGCGCCATGCTACACATGGTGCGGTGAGCACCGACTACGTTACCGACGTCACCTGCTATCGAAGCTTCGTGGGCGATCTCAGCCCTGCGAAGCTTCGCCTCGTAGCGGCCATCAATGGTTTCCCGATGCCGCCCGGGGAGGACTTCGACTATTGCGAGCTCGGTTCCGCGCACGGCGATACCGTTTCGGTGTTGGCCGCGTCCAACCCGAGGGCGCGCTTCATCGGGGTCGACGTGAATGCGGCGCACATCGCCAGCTCCCACCGCTTGGCCCGGGAAGGAAAGCTCGACAATCTGCGCTTCGTCGAGCGTGACTTCGAGGAGCTCGACCACGAACCCATTCCCGATCTCGACTTCATCGCCGCACACGGCGTTTTGAGCTGGATCGGGCCAGCCAAGCGCAAGGCCCTCGTCGACTTTGCCTCACGAAAGCTGAAGCCCGGGGGACTTCTCTACGTAGGCTACAATGCCTTGCCCGGGTGGTCCGCGGTCGAGCCCCTGCGCCAGTTGCTTCTCACCGGGGGAGCGGGCGCCAAGGACGACACGATGGAGCGTGCCCGCCTGGGGTTTGCGCTGGCCAAACACATGCACGACGCCGGGGCCATGTACTTTACGGCCAACCCGTCGGCCACCGCGATGCTCAAACGGATGGAGGAACTCGGGCTTCCGTACATTGCCCATGAGTATCTCAATGCGAATTGGACTCCGATGTACTTTTCCCAGATGGCGCGGGAACTGTCCGAGGCCGACTTGTATTTCGTGGGGCAGTCGACATTGTATGCCAATTATCGCGATTTGGCCGTCCCGCCGGTCCTCGCGAAGCTTTTCGAAGGCATCAGCGATCGCGGTATGTACGAGTCGTTCAAAGACTTCGCCTTGAACGAGTTCTTCCGGCGCGACGTATTCATCAAAGGACGCACCGGCCGCTCTCCGGAGGCCGTGCGGGCCTATTTCGATTCGACGTCCTTTGGATTGCTGCATTCATTTCCGGTCCCGGAGTTTCGGCTGCCCCATGGCACGCTGACCTTCGAGGGGCCTTTGTTCGAGGCTCTCTTCGCGACCCTCGCCGAGGGCGGCGCCGCCACGGAAAGCACATTGGTGGCACACCCGAAGCTCGAGGCGTTCGGCGCGGAAAACGTCCGTGCAGCGCTTTTGCGGGCATTGTTGACCGAGCGCGCGGCCCCAATGCCATCCGCGTCTCGGCCCTTTTCCGAGAAAGAGTCTTGGCGCGTGGGGCTGGATTACAATCGAATGATCCTGCGTCAGGGGCCACGCCCCGAGATCCCGCTGGTATTGGCTTCGCCCATCACCGGCACGGGGGTTTCCATTTCGCCGCTCGAGGTTCTAGCCATTCGATTGCTCGCCGAAGTTCCGCCTTCGAAATGGCAAGAATGGATTCGCGATCTCTTCGTGCAGCACGCCTATCGGATCGTGGTGGGCGGCCGCGCGGTGGAAGGGGCCGATGAGGGCGTGCGGCTCGTGCTCGCCGAGGTCACCCGGTTTCGACGGAGCCGGCTGCGGTCGTTCGTCGAATGGGGCATTCTCGAGTGAGCCCCGCGCCGCTCCCGCGTTGGAAAATGGCGGCCGGCTGGGAATGGCGCAAAATTCGTTGCCTTGGCCGCGAAGGTTTTGGCTCCAGCGTCCGTACCTAGGCCAGCGGATAGCTCCGCGCCAAGGAAAGCCCCACATGTCCCACCGTTCGTCGTTCGTCCTGTGCATTGCGTTGTTTGCCCTCACCGCGTGCAACGCGGGCGAAAAAGGTCCCGCCGGCCCCAAAGGCGAACCGGGCCCCCAGGGCGAACCTGGCCCGCCCAACGGCCCGCCAGGTCCCCAAGGTCCCGCCGGAGTCCAAGGGTTCGTCGGGCCGGAGGGGCCAACCGGTCCCCAAGGCCCCGTCGGTCCCTCGGGCATCGCCGGTCCGCAAGGCCCCGCCGGCCCGCAAGGTCCCGTGGGACCGGCGTCGTCCGGCTTCCAGGATGGCTCGCGCATCAAGCAGAAATGGAGCCACGGGGCCGACGGCTCACGCATGCCCATGGGCCTGTACGACGCCCAATTGCAGACGGATTGCTCCTACGCGACCGTGGACGATGGCAAAATGCGCTGCATCCCGTATGGCGCCTATTACTATAATGACTATTACGTCGACGCCAGTTGCTCCCGGCACGCCGCCATTGCCGTCGGCTGCATCACGGCTGCACCCAAGTACGCGCAAGCCGGCGCAGGGACCTGCGGCGTGACGATCTATTCCGTCGGCGCAGAGATCGGCCAGCTTTTCATCCAGTCAGGGACAAACTGCAGCTCGACCACGGTGCCCGTCGGGTGGCGCGTCTACGCCGTAGGTTCGCGCGTCGCGGCAAGCACCTTCTCCGAGACAACCGTCAGCACCGATCCGTAAGATCGGTTTATTGGGTACTTCCTATTCGCGCATTGTTCAGCTGCGAAGGATGGCAACTATTCTTCGCGCGGGCCGACTCTTTTCCACGGCCGCCATTCTTGGAAGGGTTCGCGACTCAAGGCGGACCCTCCTCTCGTTGCAAGTGGATGTTGCACCGTGCAACGTGCGACAGCGGGACGTGTGCATATCTTGGATGAGCGCGATTTAGCCCAGGCGTTCAACTTCTTGGCTGAGCAAATACCTGCAATTCGTTGGCAATCGATTTGGCGCGACGGTCGATATCGTGCCAATCGAGAATGCGGCACGATTTAATTCTTTGAGCCTCATTGCCAAAGTCCGAAAGCTTACTTAGCTTCCATGGGCTTTGCGGCGGCAGCCGAGGCAGTCGTCGTGTTGCCTGGATCGTGAGCGCGAAGGTTGTTGCGACGTTGCAGAACGTTGCCAGGAGTTGGTTCAACCATGTCACCCCTAGCTCGACGCCGGGCAGCCCCAAGCTCGGATCGTTCTTTCACGTCCCGCGAAAGCGGCGAACACCAGGTCCAGGCCTTGGATTCCCGCACCCGAACACGGTGCGCGGATCGCCTCGTCGAGGTGCTCGAGCGGGCGGGCGTGGACACGATCTATGGTGTCCCCGGAGGCACCATCAGCCCGATCTACGATGCATTGATCGATCACCCCGGTATCAGAGTGGTGCACGCACGCCACGAGACGAGTGCGGTCTTCATGGCGATTGGGCACACGCGGGTTCGGCCCGACGCGCTCCCGTGCGTCCTCGTCACGTCGGGACCGGGCGTCACCAATGCCGTCACCGGCCTTGCCGCCGTCTTGAGCGAGGGCGTAGCCGTCATCGTGATCGGTGGCGAGGTCCCACGGACCAAGTTCGGTCATCGCGCGCTTCAGGAGGGGAGCGCCGAGACCATCGATGTGGTGAACATCGTGCGAACCGTCACGCGCTCGGCGGCCTGCATCACCATTCCGGAGCACGCGACCTACCAGCTTACCGCCGCGATCCACCGCGCGCGTACCGAGCGCGGCCCGGTCTTTCTATCGCTCCCGTTGGACGTCGCACTCGCCGACGTGGCGCCCGCCCAATTTGCAGCTGCGACACCGCGAAGGCCCGCACCGCCCGACACAGCGCTCGAGGAGATCGCCGGCATCCTTCGCAGTGCGGATCGCCCCCTCCTCCTTCTCGGTTCCGGCGCCCGCGGCGCCGCACGCGAGATCCGGGCGCTCGCGGAGAAGCTGCAGATCCCGGTGGTCACCTCCCCCAAGGCCAAGGGCATCGTGCCCGAGACCGCGCCGTATTGCCTCGGTGTCTTCGGCTACGGAGGGCATCCCTCCACCATCGAGTACCTCGAGCGGCAGCCGGCGGACGTCGTATTGGCCCTCGGCTGCGGCCTCACGGAGCCGAGCACCAACAGCTGGTCTCCGTTGCTTCAGGCGTCGCGCACCATGATCCAGGTGGACATCGACGCGAGCCAATTCGGGCGCAACTACCGCGCGGATCTGGCGCTGGAGGCGGACGTGACCGCCATTGTCGGAAGGCTCGCCACGCTTCTCGCCGATGCGCCGGCATGGGACGTTCCGCACGAGGCGATACGCTACCTCGACCCGCAGGCACTCGAGAGCGATCGCACGCCGCTCGGGCCGGCACGGGTCCTCCGCGTCCTGCAGGAGCAGGTACCCGCCGACACGATCTACACCGCGGACATCGGTGAGCATCTCTTGTTTGCGCTGCATTACCTTCGTCTATCCGAGCCGGATCAATTCATCGCGTCATATGGACTCGGGTCGATGGGCTCGGGCATCTGCGCAGCGATCGGCGCAAAGCTCGCCGCGCCCGAACGCACCGTGGTCGCCATTTGCGGCGATTACGGATTTCAGATGTACGGCATGGACCTCAACATGTGCGTGCACGAGCACCTCGGCGTCGTCTTTCTCGTGATGAACGACGACCGAATGCGCATGGTCGAGGCCGGAATCGATCGGATCTACGGCCGCGGCCTTCCCATGGATGGGCCCCACGTCAACTTCGCCGACCTCGCGCGTGCGCACGGGGCCCAGGGTTTCGTGGCGGCCGATGTTCGCCAGCTCCGCTCCGCGCTGCGGCGCATCCGCCCCGACGTGCCGACGGTCATCGACGTTCGCATCGACCCGAATTCGGCGTTTCCTATGAATGCGCGGGTCAAAGAGATAAGCAACTTCGCAGTGAAGTGACCGGAAGAGGAAGATGTCATGTTGCATTCAAAGTTTGGTGCAGGGCTCCGCTCGCTCGCCATTGCGTTTCCCAGCATTTTGCGAACGAACGACCATTTCCGGAGTGCGCACCCTGACATGGTGGCGCACGCCGAACAGTTCTCCTTGGCCAAGGTATGGGGAAAAGGAGAAGCGGCGGCCGCGGCCCCGACAGCCTTCGACTTGACGATGGCACCGTACCTCGCCGATCCCTTCCGAGGTGCGGCCGAGCGGCGCCTCCGTGCACCGGGCGAACCTGCGCTCGCGATGGAGCTCCGGGCCGCGCGCGGTGCGCTCGATGCGGCGGGCATCACGGCGAAGGACGTGGACCTCACCCTGGTGAGCTCCTTCGTCGGTGACCGGTTCGGCGTGGGCAACGCGGCGTACCTTGCCAAGGAATTGCAACTTCGCGCGCCCGCGATCAACTTCGAGACGGCGTGCTCGAGCTCCGTCGTAGGCCTCCAATTGGCGGCGAGCCTCATCGCCAGCGGCGCCTATGGCCGCGTGCTCGTCGTGGTTTCCACGTCGAACTCGGTGCAGGTTGTCGACGACGACTCGCTCGGGTGGTTCGTGGGTGACGGCGCGGGCGCACTGCTCGTGGAACGCTCGAGCGCGGAAGGCTTCGGCGTTCTCGGCTGGAAGACCATCAACTCGATTGAAACGAACGACATGTTCGTGATCCATTCCGTCCCCGAACGCGCCCGCCGCACACGGCTCTGCACGAGCGCCAACGAGAACGCGGGTGCCATGGCGCGCAACACGGCCGAGCCCTATTTGCGCGCATGCGTCGACGGCGCCCTGTCGATGGCTTCCGCATCGGTGCGCGACGTCGATTTCTGGGTATTCAACACGCCCAACGCCTGGTACGCCGACTTTTGCGCCCGCGTGCTCGGCGTCGAGCAAGGCCGCTACCACAGCGTCTACCCTCGATATGCAAACATCGGTGCCGCGCTCATGCCCGCGACGCTCTACCACGCCCTCCACGAGGGGCGCATCCACCCGGGCAATCTGGTCGGCCTGTACTCGGTGGGCAGCACCTCCACGGCAAGCGCCTTGATCATGCGAATTGGGAATGTGGCCCTAGGCCCTTATCCCGAACGACCCGACGAGAAAGGGACTTTCCCATGTTTCGATCGCGCATCTGTTTGATCCTCCTCTGGGCTTTTTTAGTGGTTGTCGCGGATGCTCACCCTGCAGCCGCCGAAACAGCGGCAGACCTCGACAAGGTGTATACGCTCGAGCATTTTGTCCCAGTGGGGCCCGGGCGCAAGGTACATATGACGGAGAAGTTCACCTTGCGGAGTTGGCTCCGGCATCCGCGGCGCGCCATCCTGATGCTCCCGGGCCCCATCGTGAAAGCGAGCTTTTACGATCTGCACACCGACGGCTACGCATTTCAGAGCGATCTGGCTCGCGCGGGATTCTTCGCCTTCGCCATCGACTACGAGGGCACCGGCGAAAGCACGTACCCCGCCGATGGCCGCTCGGTGACACACGCGTTCCTGGTTGACGAGGCCCGCAAGGTGCTCGACACCGTGCGCCTTCTTCGTGGCGTGTCGCGCGTCGACGTGCACGGCCAATCCATCGGCGGCGCCGTAGCCAGCGAACTATGCGCCGACGCCACCCGAGCGCGCACCTGCGTCATGTCCTCGATGCTGTACCGAACGGGCAGCGCATTCTTCAACCAGGTATTCCTCGACCCGGCCTTCATCGCATTTCTCGAAAGCCAGCCTAATGGCTACCTCGCGGCGACACCTCCTTTCTATTCCCTCAACATCGTCACCCGCTCGCCCGCCCCCGTCGCCAACGAGATCCTCGCCACCCAACCGGGCCCCTACGCCGTGATGTCCGTGCTCACACCCGCCTATGGCCTCCCCTGGTTCGACCCCACCCGCGCCAAGGTGCCCGGCCTCATCGTCCAAGGCACCCTGGACACCATCCCCGCCGCGGAGGACCCCGAGGATCTCCGCGCCGCCTACGGAGCCTGCGGCGGCGGAACCGCCAAGCTGGTCTGGATCGCCGGCGCCGGGCACATCCCCCTCATCGAGAACGCCCCGTTCCACACCGAGTACAAGACGGCCGTGCTACATTTTCTGAACGCGCACTAGCGTGATTGGCGCGCTGGCAAGGCTCGCTTTGGCCGCGGGGGATTTTCGCTGCGTTGCGATAGAGACGTCACGACGGCGTGCTATTTTTCCGCTCCGTGGAAGAGCACACCAAGTTTCGTCTGGTCGTGACGTCGGGACCGGACGCCGGCGCTCAGCTCAAGGTCGACAGCAGCATCAAGCTCGTGGGCCGCGCCTTGGGCGCGCATCTCGCGCTCAGCGATCGGAGCGTGTCTCGGCACCACTTTCACGTTCACGCCACACGAACCGGTGTTTACGTTCAAGTGTGTGACGAGGCGGCGCCGCTGGCGCAGGGTGAGCGGAAGATTCTCTCGGGAGAGGTAGGTGTCGGAGAGTCCCTCGTCGTTGGGAGGACCGTGCTTCTCGTGTCCGTCGATGAGACGTCGCGTTCATCGAGCGCCCACGATGATGCAACGGCAACCGTCGGCTCCCTGCTGACTGGCGCTGGGGCAGACGTCGTTGGTCTCGCTGCGATGTTCGCGCTCAACCAGGCGCTGACCGCAACTGCCACTATCGAGGATGTGGAGGCGGCGCTGGTGGCGTGGGCCAAGCAGCACGCGAGCTGCGAGCAAGTCGAACTTCATGCTGGGGGAGGCGAGCCTGGCGCAGCGGCCCGCGAGATGCCTATCTTGGAGACGGCGACACCAAGTGGTGGCACGCGAATCCTTGCGCCAGCTCTCGGTGCGCCAACGGGTTGGTTGGCCTTTACGACCACCTTGCCGCCTCAGCGCATCACGGATTCCACGCGTCGACTTCTCATTCTCGCCGCAGCCCTCGCGGGGGCCAAGCTGGCAGACGTTTCGACGCTGCAGGTTGTCAGGGACGATCGCGACGCGCTTCGGCAGCTCGCGATTGGCAGTGCTCAAGCCTTTCTCGGAACTTCGCCGGGCGCGGAAGAACTGCTGAAGATCATTCCGCGGCTCGCGGTGTCCCAAAGCACGGCCCTCTTTATCGGAGAGACCGGGGTAGGCAAGACCTACGTTGCTCGTTTGGTCCATGAAGCCGGTCCACGCAAGGACAAGCCTTTTCGCGTGATCAACTGCGCCGCCATTCCCGAGAACCTGATTGAGAGCGAGCTGTTCGGGCATACGCGAGGCGCATTTACGGGGGCCACGGAGCAGGCCGGCGTGTTCGAGGCAGCCGGTGAAGGCACAGTACTCCTCGACGAAATCGGCGAACTACCGCTCGCGAGTCAGGCGAAGCTGCTGCGAGTATTGGAGGACAAGCAATTCGAACGACTCGGTTCGACACGCTCGATTCCACTTCGCGCTCGGATTCTGGTTGCAACGAACCGCGACCTCGATGAAATGGCCGCCGCAGGCGCCTTTCGGAGCGACCTATTCTTCCGCATCTCCGTCATCAAAACGGTCGTCCCTCCGCTGCGTGATCGCGGCGACGACGTTTTGGTGCTCGCGCAGAAAATACTGGCCGATCTGTCATCGAGCTGCGGGCGTAGGATCCACGACTTCTCGCCAGAAGCGCGCGAGGCCATTCGCCGGTATCCATGGCCCGGCAACGTACGCGAGCTGCGCAACGTCATCGAGCACGCGCTCGTCATGGGCGATGGTCCAGTTCTCGAGGTGAGTGACTTCCCAGCAGCAATACGGAGCGTCCTCGAACGCGCGGACACCGTTCCGGATTCGGAGCATGGCGTCCACGTCGTGCTGCCGATGAACGAGGAGCTGCTGCACGTCAAGAATCGCGAGGCAGCCCTCCAAGTCAGCGGCGGGAACAAGAGCCGCGCCGCAGCGCTTCTCGGTATTCGAAGGACGACCCTCTACAAGAAATGACGAGAAATAGGGCGAGTTCCTCGGGTGTCTCCGTTTCGGACACCGGGGAAACGGCCGCTATTTCGTGAGGGTGTCGCCGTTTTGGACAGAGGCTGGCGGGGCGAGCTGTCCATAACGGCGACACTCCATCGGGCGCCGTCAACGGTGCGTCGTAATTTCTCGGACAGTTCGCGACGTGGGCGACTGGCCCAACCTTTGCTCAGGTGCGCCGCCGAGCGTCCCCCCGCATGACCCGATGCCCTCTTCCACCACCAAGGGGGGCCGCTCGATCTTCTTGGATTCAAGGCATTGCCTCTGGGGCCGCAGGCTGTTGCACCCGGATTCTTCGAGCTCGCGGGGGTTCTTCATGGACGTCATCACCGACATTGTTCGCTCTCCACGCGCGAGCGGTTCCCGTCTTCGATGCCGACAGAGCGCCGAGCATTCTCTCGACCAGCTCGCGCTTTCGCTCGAAGAGGCCGCGTTCCGTCTGCTGGAGCACGAGAATCACGCCTACATGGCAGGCGAATTCGACGAGGCGATGAAGTTCGCGAAGTGGCGCAGTGAGATCCGTCTTGCGGCGGACGCCCTCTGCATGGTGCCCGCCCATGGTAGTGGAACTCCGGGCCCGAGAACGACAACGGGGTGGCTTTTGGCCGGACTTGTGGCGCCGGCGGAATGGTTCGCTGCGGCCGAAGAAGGCCCGCTCTCGCAAGATGAGGAAATGGCGCAACGAGCTTCGTCCTGCGGCCGACTCCCTGGGCAAGGACCGGAGCGATGACCGATAGGAGCCGAATGCCGCGATTCCAGAGCGAGGGCGAACCGGTGGACGTTGTCGCCATGGCGCCGATTCTCGGAGCATCGAGTCATTGGTCGAAGTTCGTTGCCTATTGGCGGCCGCCGCGCGGAACAGTGTGAATAGCGAGTCGCGGTCAAGTCATTCGTTCGTTTGTGCCGTCTTCATGACGGCGCGGTGCGTTTAGTTTTACGTCTGTCCGCATAACCCAGGATTGAGCATGAATAAGGGTCGCAGGCTTGCAGCGTCCATGGTCTCGTTCTTCCGCCCACGCCGTTTGAGTGGAGCATTGACCATTTACTTGGTCCTTTTGCTAATTCCATTGGCGCCGATCATCGCATCCGCCCAAGAGGCCTCCGGAGCTACAGCGTCCCCCGCCTCCGAAGCGCCGGCATCCTCGAGCGGCAACGCTCCGCCCGCGGCGAACGCACCAACCTCGGATCCCCCCGGCGCGCAAGCATCGGCAGCGGCTGCCGCTGCCGAACCCAGTGGCTCCATTGGAAGTGGCAGCGCGGCATCGGCAACGCTAGATACCGGGGAAGGGAGCGGCATCGGCAACGTTGGACGCGCGGGGGTGGAGTCCTCCACGGGCGTTGCGCATGCCAGCGTCCCGTTCCTACTCCCCAAGGCTCGTGGAGAGGTGCAGCCTCAACTGGGGCTTTACTACTCTTCCACTGGTGGCGCCGGGATCGGCGGCCTTGGTTGGTCGATGTCGATACCGAGCATCGTGCGCCGGAATTTATCCGGAGGCCCAAAGTACAACGATCCGAGCGGCGCGAATCTACCCAATATCGACTCGGACAGATTCGAATTCGCGGGCCGTCCGCTGGTACCCATTTGCCGTGTCACAGGTCAGAATACCTGTGATGCGGGCGGTAGCAATGCCGTGCTTCAGCCCGGGGAGCAGTTCCCCAACAGGGTGCTGGGCTGGCTCTATTATCGACAGCAAGTCGACGACTTTCTCCGCTTCTTCTGGTCCCCCGCGCGCGACATGTGGCTGGTCCAGGGGAAGGGTTTCGAATTGGTGCTCGGTGGCACCACCGATTCTCTGGACTTCGATACGATCGCGAACCCGTCGAATCCGCCGATATTTCGGTGGAACATTACTCAGCAACGTGACTCCAATGGCGACGCCAACGTCATTGTGTATGATTGGAAGAAGTTCGCGGATCCCGAAGGCTGGGTCACTGATGGACTGGCCTATCTTACGGATATTTACGATACGCCGCGCGTTGGAGGCGCAAACCCTTCGCGAGATAGCTTCGCGCACCATACGCACCTGAGTTATCGGTCGACCAGAGCTCGCCGCGATGGCCACCCCTTCACCGGACAGGTTATTTGGCGTCGACCACTGCGCTTCCTGCTCGATCGCGTTGATGTGATGAGTACTGATTTTCTGGGCACCGCGCCTCGAAGCTTGGTTCGGCGATATGGACCCTACTACGATCAACGATTAACCGATTTTCATCGCTGGTTGCTTGGAGGGGTTCTTATGTATGGTGCCTGCCCTGCGCTGCAGGAGCAGCCGGGCGGCGAAGTTCCGAAGGACTATCCAACCGCGTGTAATCCCGGCTTGGCGCAACCCGTCGCGTACTTCGACTACTGGGGCGAGAATGTGCCTGAAAAGCCGGAGATCGGCAACCTTTACATTGGTCAGGACTACGTCAACAAACCAACCATCTTCTTGGACATCGACGGTGACTCGCTTGCAGAGGAGCTTGCCTACAAGCCAGACGGTTCACTCGTCGTGGGACGGCGCATGGGGGATCGCGCGGGCGCTCCGCCCCCGCTGCCCATGCAGATCTACCCCAGCGATATTTCCCCGTCCGAACTCATATTCAACAGTGCAATGCTGGGGGGCTGGAAATCAACGGGCTCGGTTAACGCCCTTAGCTTGAAATACGACAACGTCGCGCACTGCGGCGACCCTCTCTTTCGCCGGTACTATGCGGAGCTGTCCAGTGGGGTATGGAGATGGCATAGCGGCGATCCTCTGGACCAACGGCTTTACAATTGGATGGACGGCTGGGACTGTTCTGGGTTTCATGGCGATCCTCCCGCAGGCTCATTTGTTGATCTCGACGGTGATGGCTACCTAGACCGCGTTTCGTTGGCGAACATTCGTGGCCCCAGTGGATCAGGAAAATATGGAAATACCCGCGCAATTTACCTGACGAGGGTCGACAACGACACGCGCAAGGTGTTGCCGTTCGATGTCTACAAGAGAGCCACGAATCCGGACGGCTCTCCCTTTCGAGAAATATATGAGACATTCGTACCATCTGGTTACGCACCGGCAGATACGGTCGTTGATGATGTCAATGGAGATTCCATCGCGGATATCATCCAGATCTTCGAGATAGATCCGGGCGGCAGGCGGTTCTTGTACAAGTGGATCGGACTCGGAGACGGGACCTTTGTCGATGGTGGCCAGGGCGGCCCGCTGCCGAAGACTTACGTTCACGATGTCAATGGTGATCAAATCCCGGATACCTTGAGAATTACGCGCACTCCGGGCACCGACGTGAAGCATTTTCTCGACATTACGTTTGGCGACGTCGATGGGCCAGGCGAAACGAGACAGATCGAGTTATCGACCGCAATTCCCAACGTCGACACCTCTGCGGCGCTCCAATTCGCGGATCTCAACGGGTCGGGAGTGGACTCGATCATCGTCGTCGGAGGCGGCGTTCACGCGATTTCGCTCACTGGTACATGGTACCCGCCCGTGGGTGGTCCGCCGGTCATCCAGAAACCACGGCCTGGGTTGCTCAAGAGCATCTCGAATGGCGCGGGAGCAACGACGTCCTTTCAATACAGGACGGTCGAGAGTATTCTGCGCAATAGCGAGTATCGCCTGCCGCAGCCGCTTCACGTGGTGAGCCGCGTCACGACAAGCAGCAGCGCTGACGTGAAGGCCACGGGAGGCCCATATGCTACGGATTACCAGTACTCCAAACCCGTGTATAGGAACGACGAACGTCGATTCCTCGGCTTTCGAGAGGTACGCGCCGTCCAATCCGAGCCGAACCTTGCTCAAACATGGTCGACCTTCCTTCTCGGCGATTGCGGTGAGAACAACACATCCAGATGGTGCGATCCTCCCGCGTCACAGCTGGCGGACAATCCGATCGAAGCCCTAAACGGCCGCCCGGTCGTTGTCGAGGCGTCCGAACCCACGCCGGGTTTGCCGTCCGTGATTCACCACCGCTATCACCTGACACAACTCTACAAAGGATTGGACCATCGAACGGTTCGCACCGCTTATGTCGAACGAACCGACAGATGGTATGACGACGAGGGTGGGATCGGCTCGGCAGCTAGGCAGGTTCTGGTCTCGGACATCGTCTCCAGCGATCTGACCTCTCCGGCGCCAGCGCGCACGATTGGGGTTCGTCAAAGCCCAACGGGGCAGCGTGTCCACCTGGCTGCCGAAGCGGTGTTCGATGGTTTCGGGAACCTGCTGTCCAAGACCGATTACGGTATGGTCGAAGCAGGCTCGGAGAACCCGCAGGACGAGCCGATCTCACAAAGGTTCAATGACTGGCAGCTACCACCGGGCGACGCGTCTCGGTGGAACTGGCACCCCCGGGACACGAATACTGGTGGTCCGAACGTCACCGATCGGCACTCGCACTTTGTATACGACGCCGCGGGCCATGTGACAAAGACGTACGCATGGTTGCACGACACCCTGCCGTTAACGCGCTTTCACGAGGATCCCTCGAAGGACGTTGCGCTTCCGCCGAACGATGCGTCGCAAGATAACCTGAGCATGCTTCTCTCGCAGGCCGAATACGATCAATTCGGCAACGTCGTGATCGCGCGCGGCCCATCGGCTCGCTGCAGCACGAGCACCTACGACGATGCCTTTCATCAGTTTCCCATCGCCGTCACGGCTTACACGAACGGCTGCTCGGGGACAGCTCTCACTACGAAAGCCGAATTCGACCGTGGTTTGGAAGTTACGACCAAAACCACGTCACCGAGCGGGGAGGTCACAAGGACTGAATACGATGCATATGGAAGGCCGACGAAGATATTCGCTCCGAGCCCGACGGTGCTAGGACAGACCGAGATCGAGCCTTCCGCAAAAATGACGTACTGGGATCCTTGGCTGACGTTCCCTCCGCAATCCGCCGCGATTGTTCGCACCGAGACCCGAGACGACAACAATCTAGGCGCTGCACACTACCGTTCGACATGGGGGTACGTCGATCCGTACGGGCAACCCATCGCCTCCGTTCGCCAAGCGGATCCCGGGGACGGAGCGCCCTTCATCGTAAGCGGAGAGGTCGAGCGCGATGAGTTGGGTCGGGTCGTCAAGAATTACGAGCCGCGATTCGCGGCGTTTGACCCAAACGCGCTGAAGCCACCGGTTCCCCTGCCGAGCGCGCCCGCGACCACCGCCGTATACGTGACCAGGTTCGTGGGCCAAGCAACGGTCCTCTCCTACGCGCGAGACGGACGTCTCGTGAGCAAGCTTGAACCGACGGCGCTCGTTACGAAGACCTACGACGCGGCGGATTTGGCCGAAGGCGCGACGCCGCACCCGACACGCACGGTTCACGATGGTCACGGTCGCACGGTGCTCACGGAGCGGGTGACCAACTCCGCGGGGGTAGCTGACACGATTTCGACACGAATGACTTATCTGCGCACGGGCGAGGTCGCGAGCGTGAAGCGTTCGCATAGCTCAGGCAGCGATTCCTATACACGCGTCATGAAGTACGATTCGTTCGGGCGCTTGGTCGAGAACCTGGAGCCCAATACCTCCACGGCCTTCGGCACATCGAACGCGAAGGGATGGCGGTACGCCTACAACGATGCGGGAGATCTGGTTGGAACCAGTGATGCGCGTGGATGCGGTAAAAATTCGCGATACGACAGCGCAGGCCGGCTGCTCGAGGAAGTCTATTCTCCTTGTTTGAATTCTCAGCCTGTTCTTACTGACGCTCCTACGACGAAGATCGTCTATGACGCGCCGGAGCAGGGGCAGGATAACGGACCGGGCGCGCAAGCCTTCATCGGACGCGTGGCCGCCGTCTACGATCGCGCCCAGCATACTCAATATGTGTATGATGCACGTGGCCATGAACGCAAAGTCCGGAGGCAAATTGCGGCCCCAAACGACGAACACGACGTTGTGACGGCTTACGCGCCACACTGGTTCGAACGTGAAGCGTTGTACGACGCCGCGAACCGTGTGTTCATAGATACAACCGGCGCGGATGTGGAAAAGCTCCTCGGCATCCAGATCAATCGAGGAACGCTAAGCAGTCGCAGTGCCATAACGACGTACTACAGCCCACGAGGTATCGCGAATGTTGTGACTAGCAGCTACGGGCCTCTCGTGCGAGATGTGCGCGCCGAGGCTGATGGTCGAGAGACCCTGCGTTTCTACGGTGACACTCACGGAACCACTGCCACATATGAGTACAATGAGAGAGCTTTGTTGCGTCGCGTTCGTGTTGCACGTACCCGCGTGCGCCCGTTCATGCTGCAAGACACTCGCTTCGATGGCTACGATGCTGTCAATAATCCTACCTTGATTGGCGATTGGCGCGATCCGGCCGAATGGCCTGAAGGAGCCAAGCCAGTCTCGCGGAGCCTCACGTATGACGATCTGAATCAGCTTCGAAAGGTCGATTACGCATTCGCGACATCGAGCGGGAACGACAAGCAGGTCTCTCCCTTCGAACCGGAGATAGCGTCGGGAGACCACACCCCGGTCCCAGAGCAGAAACTTGAAAATCGGGTGAAGCAGCAAACCTTCAACTACGATTGGCAAGGTAATCTGGTCAATTCGGACGACGATGCCCACGCGTTCTTCGATCGGTCGATGGGGTCCGCGATGCACGGTACGGCCAGCAACGGGCCGAATCGCGTAAGTTCCGCAAAGCTTGGCGAGGGCAAGCTCGATGCGAGCTACGACGCCGCTGGAAACCTGGCGCGGATGTTGGTCACCAAAAAGGGTCCTGCGGGCGACAATATCAACCTCCTTTTCGTGTACGAATGGGACGAGATTGGCAATTTGGTTCGAGCTCGGAGGCTGTCGAGCGCGGATATGCCAAACCTCGACGCATTGGGGGAGGATGCTCTCCACGTAGACCTCAGCTCCGTGAGCGACGGCGTCGATCTGCGCTATACCTATCAGTACGGCGGTCAACGTATCGTAAAGTCGGGGATGAGTCGTCGCAGCCCGAATCGGACATATACGGCGGAGATCTTTTCTTCTCTGCGCTTGAACCACGCGAAGTTCGAAAACGGTGACTACGAGCGCAACGACGAAACGGAGGCCGTGTACCTCAACTCCAACGGGAGATCCTTTGCGCGCGTCGTGTACGACCCAGAGCTTCCAAAGGGAGAAAATGAGAGTGCGCTCCACGTCTTCTTGACGATTACCGACCCACTCGGCTCGACAAGTGTGGTGGTGGACCATGCCACCAGCGAACTGGTCGAGCGGGTTACGTATTTGGCATTCGGACAAGCTGACAGCGACTATCGCCCGGTACAATGGAAATCCTTTCGAGAGGATCATCGATTTACCGGAAAGGAAGACGACGTTGGAGTCGGCCTGACGTACTTCGGGGCGAGGTATTACGTTGCAGCGCTGGGGCAGTGGGCGAGTGCAGACCCGCTTACGGTCCATAACTTGGGCGCCGACTTGAACCCCTACGCCTTCGTCTCGGGTTCTCCACAGTTGCGCGTGGACCCGAATGGGCTCAAAGAGGACGACTACGTCTGCAACGAATGCCAAGTGTCGGGTGGGGCGGGCAACGGCTTTGCGGCATTCCTCGAAGGCATGGGTCCTGGGGGGCCCACCGGGTACGGATTGCCTGCAGGGGCGCGTAGCTTAATGAACCCGACCACGGCCGTGGACGCAGCACGCGCACGTTTGCTGGGTCAACTTGGATTGCCTCCCGTTATTAGCATTCCGTTCGGGGGAATCTTCAAACCCACGACAATGAGTAACGCCGGGAAGACTGAATCATGCGCGTCGACAAATATGTCATGCGCAGGGGAGCCGGCTATCGTATCACGCGGAAAACTGGATACGTTTTTGATCTGGGCGATGGACTCGAATGATCCCAGGCTCTCAAAGCGGGCGCTCGACGAACTCGCTGACCACTTGCTGTCCACGGGTGAATTTCTCGAGAAGGCCGCATACATCGGCGGGGTAATTATTGCCTCATACGGTACGGCTGAAGTTATCTACGCCACGGTACAGCTGGCGCAGCTTGAGCTTGCTGGCACCGGTCTCACGATGGCGGCGCTCGAAACAGGGGGGGGCGCGGCAGTAGCAGGAAGAGCCGCGGCTGCGAGTGCGGAGACCGAAGCAACGCTCATGGATACATCGGCGATTCGCTTCACACAGAGCAGCGTGAAGGGGACCTTTTCTGATGGCCGCACGTTGCAGTCGACCATCGATGCATTGAGCGGGGCGGAAGGCGATGCCATTGCTAGCCAGATACCGCCAATCCGCGTGTTCCCGCAGAACGGGCAGCTCTTCACGCTGGACAATCGTCGATTGCTGGCCTTCGCGGCCGCCGGGCGGCAGGTGCCCGTCATTTCGGCGACGCCAGCAGAAGTGGCGGCGCAAGGTTGGAAATTCACGGCAACACCAGAGCAGGCAGGCGGATGGTTTATTAGGGTGAAACCATGAAAGAATTGCACGAACACGTCGCGGAGATCGAGACCAGGGCCGACCTCGTTGCGTTCATCGAGGCCCTCCGCGCTGACCTCAAGACGAACTCGAAGCACTGGGAGAACCTGACACTGGAGTCTTTTCTCGGTGCGCTGGCGAGTTGGACGGAGGATATGGACGGCTACTACCGGAATCAGGGGCGGGAAGTTCCGCAGAGACCAACGTGGAAGACGCTCGGCGAGATGCTTGCTGCAGCGCGTGTCTACGAATGACAGTGTGCCCGGCTCTTTGGGAATCTCAGGACGCTTTCCCAAGGGGCGCCCGATAGGTGGCTGGGCGATGGTGAGGCGCTAGTCCAGGCACGCAACCGGTCGACGGCGCCCCTCGCCAACAAAGCCAGACAATGACTCAGGCTGATCCCCGGTAGTCGGCGATCGCCAAAGGGGCTCAAATGCGAGGTCGTGCATGACAAATCCACGGATTCGTGCGCGTGAGCTCGACTTCAACGAGAGTCCGCCAGGGTGGCGCTTCGGGGCGTTGTCTCGCGCTCATAGGAGCACCCCCCTCGCTTTTTCGTAGATTGTCCGCCACGGGCTCGAAGCGGAAGGGGATGGGCGAAGCCGAGCGGTACGCAGCAGTGGCGTTCAACATGGTCGAGGACGCTATGAAGCAGACGGAACGGGATGGCTTCAAATGCCATAGCCCATAACTCGGCTTCGACTGGCATGCTCCGCGCCCGTCCTTGACACGGAGGGAAGCGGGAACGCATGATCGCCGCCCCTACTGGGAAGTCGCGGAAAATGCCTTCGTCTACGCATCCATCGCATCAAATGCGGGCGCTGGCGCGTATCGGGACGCTGGTTCAGCAGAAGTACCGGATCAAACGGCTCCTGGGGACGGGCGGCATGGCGGTGGTTTATGCCGCCACGCATCGCAATGGGCATCGGGTTGCCATCAAGTACTTGCTCGACCACCTGGTCCACGAACCGGATGTTGCCCGGCTCTTCAGCCGTGAGGCGTACGTGGCCAACGAGGTGGGCCACGCGGGGGCGGTTCCGGTGCTCGACGACGACGTGGATGAGGAGGGGTGCCCTTTTCTGATCATGCCGCTGCTCGAGGGGGAGACCCTGCGAGTGCGCTGCGCGCGTGCGAAGGGGCGCCTTCCCCTTGCAGAGGTGTGCGTGCTGGTGCTCGACGTGCTCGACGTCCTGGCCAGCGCGCACGCCAAGGGCATCGTGCACCGCGATATCAAGCCGGACAATCTGTTCGTCACCGACGCCGGGAACGTCCGCGTGCTCGATTTCGGAATTGCGCGAAAATTGGAGCACGGCGCGAGTGCGACGTCGACCGTGCCCATCTTTGGAACGCCGGCCTTCATGCCGCCCGAGCAAGCGCGTGGCGAGCGGGAGGCCATCGGCCCACATAGCGACTGCTGGGCCGTCGGGGCGACGTTTTTTACGGCGCTCAGTGGGCAACATGTCCATCCCGCGGGCGGCGCCATGGGGCTACAAATTATTGCTTCTGCAACGAGAAAAGCGCGCTCGCTCGCGGAAGTGGCGCCGGACGTACCGCCGTCCTTCGTGCAATTCGTAGATAAGGCACTCGAATTCGACCCGGAGAAGCGATGGCGCTCCGCGCGGGAAATGCACGACGCGTTGCTCGCGATTTTCGAAGAGGTCGTCGGCGAATCGGTGACTCAAGGGGCGGCCCGGGTTCGTGCAGAGATTGTGGCGGGTCTAACCCAGAACCGTGAGGACATCGCGACCGAGGCGACGCAGCCTGCAGAGCGCCATCGTTCTTGGGACACCGGCGACGCGTCGAAAGCGATGATCGCCTCCGGAACGCCGAAGGATACCGTACGAAAGAGGGGCCGCACGCGGGACGCCCTGCTCGCTGGAGTCGGAGTCGTCGTCTTGGCGGGCGCGGTGCTTGCCGCTAGATACCATCGTGCGCCGAAACCTACTTCGCAGGCAGATGCGGCAGAACCGGTTGGTACGCCCGTGCTCGCGCTTCCCATTTCGCCAACGTGCAGCAAGGAGGCGCAGATTCATTTCCGCCAAGGGCTCATCGCCATTCGACAGGCAACATGGGAGCTCGCACATGCGGCCTTCGAGAAAGCAGCTGCGGCCGATCCCATGTGTCCTGAGGTGCAGTTGCAGCGCATGATGACCGGCACGCCTGTTCTTTCAGTGAGCCAATGGCGCGAAGAATTTCACCACGCCCTCTCTCTGCGTGATGCCATGAGCGAGAGGGATCGCGCCCTGCTCGACGCGTATGCCCCTGTCGTGGCCTCGGAACCAGCGGATTACGAGGAAGCAGCAAGGCGCTTCGAGGTAGCAGCCAGTCGTTTTCCGCGCGACGTCGAAATTCTCTTCTTGGCAGGGTTAGCGCGATTGGTCATCACACCCGACCCTCGCGCCGTCGAGTACTGCCTTGCTCTCACCCGACAGGCTATCGATATCGATCCGCAGGACGCGAATGCGTGGGAAGTGAAAGCCAAAGCGCTCATGTCGCTCGAGCGATATGACGAGGCAATGGTGGCGCTCGATACGTGCTTGGAAATCGCACGTGGCTCCACGGATTGTCTATACGACCGTATTCACATTCATCGTTTGCTCGGGCAATGCTCCGCCGCTGCGACGGATGCACGCCGTTGGGTCGCCAACGCACCGGCAAGCAAGCGCGCATATTTCGAGTTGGCAAGTTCCCTCGCCGCCGACGGCTCTTTCGCAGGAACCGTCGATGTGGCGCTCAGACAAGCACGAAATAACGACCCATCGGAGGACCGTGAGTCGACATATTTATACTACCAGGCGTCACTCTCAGTGCTGAATGGTGACTTCGAAGAAGCTGGAAAACGTATTCAACGAACACTGGAACAGTTGAAAGAAGCGAGTGCGATCGTCGGTCATGCACGCGCTCTGGCGCTCTCCGTCGAGTTACTAAATGAAATCGGAAGGGGAGACCGTGCCGCCAAGTCTGCCGAGCAATTCTTTCACCAGAGGGGGGCATGGACGGAGGGCTGGGCAGTCCCATTGGACTACGAGCCCATCCTGCTCGGCGTGCTTCTCCACGAGGGGGCGACTTCGCGCGAGCAATGGGATGCGTCGAGCACGCAATGGGAGCATGCTGCCCTTTCGGTATTGACCCGTCGTCAGGCGTGGGCATTTCGTTGGGGCCCCGCTGGCGCCACCCGAAATCTGGCCATCGACGCCTGGACTCAACGCCCTACCGATGCCTCTACGGCCGGTTCGGCTGGGGTCATCGAGCAGACGACGTTGATTCCTGCCTTGGCCAAAGCATTCGAGGGACGGATCGCCGTCGTCGCCGGCGAGTACGCGCAAGCAAGCGCGGCGCTCGAGAGTGCAACCAAAAGTTGCGACAACCTCGAGCAGCCCTTCGTCAGCACGCGTGCGTTTCTCTGGCTCGGCGAGGCCAAAGAGGGGACGGCAGACAAACAAGCAGCGTGCGATGCCTACGGCGTCGTTCTTCAGCGCTGGGGTAACGCGAAGCCACGCTCGGTCAGCGCCGAGGAAGCGAAGCGGCGCAGTCGCGCCCTCGGCTGCAAGACACCGTAGTTCCGATTTCATCGACACCGAGGCATGGCTTTACCCTTTGACCAGGCTCCACACCTGCGCGGGTGAAATGTTGCCCCAGGAGAATCCGACGCGGGCAAGGAGTCGCTCGGTCTTTTCATTGACCGTGACGACGTGGGTTTTGCTGCCCTCATCGAGCAACCCCTCGTGGAGAAGCACGGACGTCGCGGCCTGAGCGACCCCCGCCTCACCGAGGTGGTCCGCGAGCCACTGATAGAACGATGCGTCATCCATCAATTCGCATTGAGCGTTGGCCCGCGAAATACGCTCCACCTCACGAGGCTCGATGGACCGGTCGATGTGGTGCGTTTCATTGGAGAGTGAGCTCAAAGGCAGCAGCGACAAGATCGCCTTGCTCACTTCGTCGACTGGACAGAATGATTGATTCAACGCTCCGCTTCGAATGCGGCCCAGCGCCGAATAACTCCTCAATCTCTGCACGAACCCGCTGTCGTCCGCGTTCTCCTGGAACTTGTGCGACTGCGAATCGGGAGCGAGAAAGCCGACGCGGAAGATGTTGCTTACGAGGCCGTGCTGCCTTAGTTCAATCACAGCCTTTTCCGCTTCGAGCTTCGTACGAACGTAGTGGTGCGGCGTCACCTGTCCGATGTCGCAATCGAACTCGGTGAAAAGAGCATGGGTCCTGTTCGGGATTTCACCAGCGCCCACGGAGGTCGTCGAGACCATGCTGAAGTGGGCGGATGCTCGGCGAGCCAGCGCGATGACGTTCTTCGTCGCCTCCACATTGGCAGCATAAAAAGTCGATGGGTCTCCGTAGTGCTTCGTCAGCGCTGCGCAGTGGAGTACGCAATCGATGGTTCGTCCGCGCGCTTCGAACGTCCCGCGATCGAGTCCGAGCATCGGTTGCGACAAGTCGGAGAGCAAGAGGATGATTCGGCGCTGGAACGCTTCGAACGTTCCCGGCCCAAAGTAGTGCGCGCCGCGGGACGTTATTCGGTCCCACGCCTCCTGAAGGTGCTTAGCGCGCACCGTGAGGTGGATCTTCGCATCGGTGTTGAGCAACAGATCGCGCAGAAGATAGCAGCCGAGGAAGCCCGTCGCTCCCGTGAGGAGAATATTTCGATAGGATTCCTCGCTTCCGAGCGCCACCGTTTCGTAGAGTCGCGAACGTTCGCGGTAACGCGATAGATCCGCCTCCAGCTCCGGACCGTCGAAAGGTACTCCCTCATCTCCATTGCGAGTCGATTCGATGCGGGCTGTTAGTCGCCGTTGCAAATCGCCCCGCTGCATCGGGAGCTCACGCGCGAGCGCACGTGCCGTTCGGAGGCGAAAGAGATCGTTTGCCGTGATTCGGAAGTCGCTCGCGAGCGCGGCGACCACGGCCACGGCCTTCATCGAGTTTCCACCAAAGGCGAAGAAGTCGTCGTCGATGCCGAGGTCCGAGCTTCCGAGAGATTGCGCGAAGGCCGCGACCAGTAGGGCCTCGGCTGCGTTCCCGGGCGGCACCACGACGCGTTCTCGTGGCTGCACCTCCGGTTCGGGAAGGCGTCGCTTATCCACTTTGCCACTTGTCGTGAACGGCAGCTCTTGGAGCTGAATGATCGCGGATGGAATCATATAATCCGGCAGCTTGCGCCCAATGGCTTCGCAAATTACTCCGTCGGTCACGTCCTCGGATGCGACGTAATACCCGCACAGTATCTTATCTCCAGCCGCGTCCTCTCGGTCCACCACGACGCACCCTCGTACGCCTGGAACTTCTAGGATCGCCTGCTCGATCTCTCCAAGCTCGATCCGATATCCGCGGATCTTGACCTGACCATCGATGCGTCCAAGAAATTCGATGTTTCCGTCGTCCAACCAACGTCCAAGATCGCCCGTGTGATAGAGCCGATCGCCGCTTGCAAGCAAGCTCGAGACGAACTTCTTTGCGGTCATCTCCGGATTTCCGAGATACCCGCGTGCGACACCCTTACCCGCGAGACATATTTCGCCGGGGACACTGGGTGGACAGAGCTGTCCGAAGGCATCCAGAATGAATACCTTGACATTCGCGTTGGGCTTGCCGATGGGAATGTTATCGTAGTGAGCATCGACGGTGAAGTTCGTCGCAGACACGGTGAACTCGGTGGGGCCGTATTCGTTTATGACGCGAAACGGTGTCTTCGAAACCCGGCGCAACCGGTCGCCTCCTAGGACGAGCCGGCGCAAGGTCGTCTCGCTGCTCGATGCGTCGTCGCGCTCGAAGACGCGTATGAACTCTTCACCGATCGGTGTCGGGAGAACCGCGCCGGTCACGCCGGATTGTTGGATCCATCGCGCGAGCCCGGGAGGCGAGAGCCGAATCTCCTCCGGCACGATGTGAAGCTCCGCACCCGAGCACAGTGCCGGAAATGTCTCGATGATAGACGCATCGAAACCGACGCCCATGTACTTCGAGAGGCGGTCCGTTTCACTAAGGCCGTACTCGGTGATCGCGTAGTGGATGGTGTTGAGCAGGGACCCATGCTCGATGCAGACTCCCTTCGGACGTCCCGTGGAGCCCGACGTGTAGATGACATAGGCGAGATCGCTCGGTTTGACGTTGAGAGTGGGCGGGCCACTTACCGGACCGTCGAACAAATTGCGTCCGAGGACGAGGCGTGCGCCCGGCCAGTCCAAATCGGCATCAAGGCCGCGCACGGTGAGCAGAACCAGCGCCCCGCTATCGCGCAACATGTACTCGAGGCGTTCGCGTGGATAACGATGATCCAGCGGAAGAAATGCCGCGCCGGCCTTCAACACGGCCAGCTCGGCGAGGATCAACTCGCGCGACGGGGGCGTCAGGATGGCCACGATCGATTCGCGCTGCACCCCCAGATTCGTGAGACGTTGCGCCAATGCGTTCGCGAGCGCGTCGGCCTCTGCATACGTATACGATTCGTTGCCATGCACCAGCACGCGATGGTCCGGAAAGCGCGCAGCCATTCTCTCGAACATGTGGTGAACCGCGTCCTCGCAAGGAAAGTCGACCTCTGTTCGATTGAAGTCGATTTGCACCAACTGGCGATCATCTGCCGTCAGAATCGACAGAGCGTGCAGGGGACTCTTGGGGTTTACCACGATGTTCTCGAGCAAAGTCGTGAAGCAGCGCAAGAATCGTTCGACCGTCGAGCGGCGGAAAAGGCACGTCCGATACTCCATCACGAGTCGCAACCCGTCGGGGCTCTCGTCGGCGATCAAAGATAGATCGCTCTTGGCAATACGGTGTGGCATCGAGCAGGGCGACAGAAGCTCCTCAGAGCCGTCTCGCCGCGAATCGGTACTCTGCAGCGCGAAGAAGACGTCGTATAGCGGGTCGTGCCCTGCGCGCCGGCCGTTACAGACGAGCTCCACCAGATCGGCAAAGGGAAAGGCCTGATGGTCCAATCCTTCGATTGTCCGCTCCGACACTTCCAGCGCGAATTCAATGAACGAGCGTTGTGCAAATGGCCGATTCGAGAACACCAGGGTATTGACGAACATGCCCAGCACGCCGTGCATGTCGGGGTGCCAGCGCCCCGAGACGGGCGTCCCAACGGCAATCTCCTCCTGCCGGGTAAGTCGCGACAAGAGCACGTTGAACGCCGCCAGAAGCAGCGAGTAGAGCGAAAAACCGTGCTCTTGGGCAAGCACGCGCAATTCGCGCAGTATCTGGGGCGAAAGATCAACCTCCAGCGCCTCGCCCTCTGAGGTGAGGACGCTCGGGCGTGGATAGTCCGTCAACAGATCGAGCGCGGGCACACCTTCGACGAAGGCGCGATGCCAGTACTCTTGCTGCTCCGAAAGGCGAGATACGGCGGCTTCGTTTCTCTCCCAGAGTGCGCAGTCGATGAGATCGCACGTCAGTTCACCGAGCGCGCCGCCACGAAGAAGTGTGGTCAGCTCTTGGAGTAGAATGCCCAGCGACGCGCCATCCGTCACGATGTGGTGCATATCGAAGAATAGATACGATGAGCGCTCCGTCTCGATCCACGCCACGCGGACCGCCGGTGCCGACAAGTCGAAAGGCTTCACGAGCGCGAGCAGCATTTCATCGCGCAACGCCTCCGTCGTCTTCCGTTCGTCGAAGTGAAGCGTGGCAGACGGCGCGACGCGAACGCGAACCTCGGCGCCATCGAGGAAGAACGAGCAGCGGAATGCATCGTGGCGGTTGGCCAGATGGGCCAACGCAAGGGCCACATTCTCCTTTCCCACGGTCGGTGAAACCGAAAAGAGCGTCGGAACGTTGTACGCAATGCTTTCGCGGTCCATCTGCTGGAGAAGGAACATCCGCTTTTGCACCGACGACGCCGGATACGATTCGGCCGGCGACCGCCTTGCGATCACGCCGAGCGAAAGCTCCTTTTCTCCCCCCGTGATTCGCTTTGCCATGGCGCGAATGGTTGGATGTCGGAAGATGTCGCTCACTCGGAGGTCCATTTGGAATTCGCGGTAGACTTCGCCGGCCAGTGCAATGGCCCGCAGTGAATGACCGCCTAAATCGAAGAAATTCGCGGTGACGCCTATTTTCTCCGCGCCTACCCCGAGCACGTTCGACCAGATGGATACCAACTTGTGCTCGGCCCCGGTCGTGGCGGCCACGATCTCCTGCGATCCGCTTTGCTCGACCGCGGGCAACGCCTTTCGGTCGACTTTGCCGTTCGCATTGACCGGAAGAGCATCCAGCTGACAGAAATGCGCTGGGACCATGTAGCTCGGGAGGCTTTTTTCGAGCTCGTCACGGACGAGGGGCTCGTCCATCATGGTTGCAGAAACCACGTACGCCACGAGGTACGTCGTCCCCACTTCGTCCGTGGCACCGATCACGACGACGTCCTTGATTCCCTCGATTGCGAGGAGCGCTTGCTCGATCTCACCCAATTCGATTCGGAATCCACGTACCTTGATCTGCGTATCGCTCCTTCCTAGGTACTCGAGATTCCCGTCGGGTAGCCAGCGCGCATTGTCTCCCGTGCGATACATCCGCTCGCCAGGCTGGAAGGGGTGCGATACGAACTTTTCGCTCGTCAGCTCGGGACGATGAAGATAGCCCCTAGCCATGTTTTTTCCGGCGACACAAAGCTCACCGGTGACGCCAATCGGGCAGAGTCGGTCGTGTTTGTCGAGCACCAGGATCTGTGTGTTCCAAACGGGCTTACCGATCGGAATATTCTCGTAAGGCCGAGTGACCTCGAACGCTGCCGTATAGACCGTGTACTCCGTGGGACCGTACGCGTTGACGATTCTCCAGGGGGTAGGCCGATAGCTGCGAAGTTTTTCACCTCCGAGCGTCAAGACCCGCAGTGAGCGGTTGTCCGTCATGCGGATGAAGTGCTCACCGAATTGAGTGGGCAAAAACGCCACTCGAACATTGTTGTTCTCGAAATACGCGCTCAACCCTTTCGGAGACAGACGTAGTTCGGCGGGCACGACCACGAGCGTCGCCCCGGCCACGAATGTTGGGAACAACTCGGAGATCGACGCGTCGAAGCTGAAACCTGCATATCGTGAAATGCCGTCAGTCGCCGCCATTTCGAAGTAATCGACATACCAATGTGAGAGATTCTGAAGGCTGCGGTGTTCAATCACCACGCCTTTCGGCTTCCCACTCGATCCGGAGGTGTAAATGACGTAGGCGGCATCTTCGGCCGCGGGCGGCACGACGGGGGGGCGAGCAGCATCCGAGCACGCGGAGAGCCGCTCGAGCTTGAGGCGCTCTCCTGAGAATTCGATGTCCTCAGCCAGGTTGTTTCGAGTCAGCAGTGCCCGCGCTTGGCTGTCGGCGAGCATGTAGCTTTTTCGCGCGGGAGGAAGATCTGCGTCGATGGGAAGGAATGCCGCGCCGCTCTTGAGCACGCCGAGGATGGCGGCGGCCTGCTCCGCACACGCATCGAGCACAATGGCGACGATATCGCCCTTTCCGATGCCGAGTCCGAGCAACCACGAGGCAACGGCGTTGGCGCGGTGATTTAGCTCGGCATAGCTCCAGCGAAGCTCGCCGAAGATGACGGCCGTCGCATTTGGCGTCCGATCCACCCAAGACTCGAACATCTGATGCGCCGTCGCGAACTCGGGCAACGCATGCTCGGTGGCGTTGAAGTCGACGAGAAGCTGCTTCTTCTCGTCGGCCGTCAAGATATCCAGCGATGCAAGGGGCTGCGCTGGATCGCGCAGTACACTACGAACCAGCGTCGCAAAATGCCTGGCCAGGCGTTCCACGGTGGCCCGTTCGAAGAGCTCCGTCGGATACTCGAACATGAACTCGACCCCGGCGCCCAACTCCGTAGCGGTCAGCGTCAAGTCCATCTTCGCCGTTCGATGCGCGAAATTGAGAACGTGAAGCTTCACGTTCCCCGCGTCGATGACCCCCGTATCGCGCGTTGCAAAGGCGAACATCACGTCGAAGAGCGGATTGCGCCCGGCGGGGGCGTGGGCTCCCAGGTCGTTGATCAAATCCTCGAGCTGGTACTCCTCACGCGACAGGAAGTCGATCGACGTCTTCTTCACCTCGGAAAGAAAGTCGACGAACGTACCCTGGTGCGGAACGCGCGCGCGCCAGGGGATCGTGTTCACGAACATTCCCACCAAGTTCTGAATGTCGGGGTGAACGCGGCCCGAAGACGGCACGCCCACGACCATGTCGTCGGACCCACTGATGCGCGACAGAAAGACGAAATAGCACGAGAGCAGGGTCACGAAGAGCGTCGCATCCTGGCTGCTCGCGACGCGCGAGAGCGCGCTGTGCTCCTCTTTCGAGAGGCGAACGACGACCACGTCGCCCTCGTTGTTGCGCACGGCGGGCCGTCGGAAATCGCAGGGAAGCTCGAGGAGTGGCGGCAACGTTGCGTACTGATCCATCCAGAATTGCCGTTGCTCCAAGAGCCTTTGGCGGTGTTCCGGAGTCTGCTGCCATACCGCGAAGTCGGTGTAGTTGATCCGCAGCGGTGCGAGAGGCGCGGCGCGAATGATATCGGCGACTTCACGCCAGAGAATCGAGTTCGAGTACCCATCGACGATGATGTGGTGCATGTCGATCACGAGCAGCTCGTCGCCGTTCGTACGCTGCACCAGCCACATGCGTGCCAAAGGCGCTACGGCCAGATCGAAGCGCTGCATGAGGCGAGCCGCCAGATCGTTGACGTGTTCGTCGCTCTCGATGACTTGAAGCGAAAAGGGAACGCTTGGCACGACACGCTGCACGGGCTCGCCCGACTCGATCGCGAACTCCGTGCGAAACGCTGCGTGCCGCTGGAAGAGCGCTCGGACGACTTCCTCCAAGCGCTCGCGGGTGACCCGGCCTTCGACCGAGAAGACCGTGGGGACGTTGTAGAAAATGCTCTCGGGATTGGCCTGTTGGATCGCAAAGAGCCGCCGCTGAACGGACGACATGGGATAGTGAGCCCGCGCGGCCACGCGAGGAATGGGAACGATGCCCTCTTGCTTGCGACTGCCGACGAGGGACGCCAGGTCCCGTATCGTGGTGTGCTCGAAGACGTCCACGGGGTTTAGCCGCACACCGAATGCTTCGTGCATTCGGATGATGAGCGGCATCAGCAAAAGTGAATGGCCGCCCAGCTCGAAGAAGCTTCGCGTGAGCGGGGTGTGCGCCGGTTCGAGCTTGAGCAACGCCGCCCAGATCTGGACGAGTTTCTCTTCGGCATCGGATTGCGGCACATCTTCGTCGCCCATCGCCTCGAAGACCGGCTCCGGAAGTCGCTTTCGATCGACCTTGCCCGAAACCGTAAGCGGCAATTCTGGCAGAACGACGACGGCGTCGGGCACCATGTACGACGGGAGTGAGCGCGCGACGAAGTTGCGAATATCCGAGTGATCGCGTCCTTCTCGGATGACGACGTAGGCACATAGACGCTTGTCTTCACCGTATGCCAGCGCGGTGACGGCCGACTCGACGACCGCGGGGTGCTTGAGGAGCGTGGCCTCGATCTCCCCGAGCTCGATCCGGAAGCCGCGAATTTTGACTTGATGGTCGATGCGCCCCAGGAAATCGATGGTCCCTTCGGGGGTCCATCGGGCGATATCGCCCGTCTTGTAGAGGCGATCGCCCTCGACGAATGGATTCGCGCCGAAGCGTTCGGCGGTGAGCTCCGGATTGTTCAAATAGCCCCGCGCCACGCCCGCGCCACCGATGTACACCTCGCCAGGGACGCCGAGCGGGGCGAGGTTCTTCGTCCAATCGCCGATGTAGATTCGCGTATTGGCAATGGGGCGCCCGATAGGCAATCGTTGCCGCCCGTAATCGTCGCTGGTGACCCGATGGCGGATCGAATGAATCGTGGTCTCCGTGGGGCCGTAAATATTGTAAAGAGTCCTCCCTCGAGACCACCGTTCCGCCACCGCCACGGGGAGAATGTCGCCGCCGACGGAGATGGACTTGATGGGCAATGGCCCCTTTGGATGCCAGCCGAAGAGAAAGAGCGGAACGGTCGCGAAGTACGTCACGCCCATCGCCACGACGAAGCGTTCGAGCGCATCGTGGTCGAGGAGCGTCTCTTTCGTGGCGATGACCACGCGTCCACCCGAGATGAGTCCGACGCCGTACTGGTCCACCGAATAGTCGAAGGTGTACGACGAGAACAGAAGGCATCGGTCTTCGTGGGTGAGCCCGAACGCCTCCTTCGTGGACAGAAGCACGTTGACGAGGCCTCGATGCTCGAGGACGACGCCCTTCGGCCGACCCGTCGAACCCGACGTATAGATGACGTACGCGATGCTCGTGGGCTCCGCACGCGATTCGAAGGCAACGGACGCCGTCCAATCGATGGAGTCCCAGCGAATCACGAGCTCCGGCTCGAGCCCGAAGGTCTCGCTCTCCGCGACCAAGAAGCGCGCGTTGCTGTCGGCCACCATGAGCGCGACGCGTTCTCGAGGCGCTTCGGGATCGATGGGCAGATATCCGGCGCCCGCCTTCATGATCCCGAGAATGCCGATCATCATGTGCCGCGAACGCGGCATCGACAGGGCGACGACATCGCCTGTGCGAACGCCCGTCGAAGCCAGCCTGGCGGCAAGTATGGACGCGCGCCGGTCGACCTCCTGATAGCTCCACTCCTCTTCGCGGTCGGCCACGGCAATGGCGTTCGGTCGCTCGCGAACATGGGTCAAGAAGAAGTCGACGAGGGTCTTGTCCGTGGGGAATGGCTTCGCCGTGCGATTGAGCTCCTCGAGGAGCATCTCGCGCTCCCACGCGGGCAACATGCGAAAGTCACGGATCTTGGCTTGAGGCTCGCGGGCCGCTTGTTCGAGAATGCTTCGGAGGTGTGCGAGGAATCGCTCCGCCGTGGCGCGCTTGAAGAGCTTCTTCGCGAATTGAAGAGAGACCTTTTGGCCCTTCTTCGTATTTTGAACGCGTATCGATAGATCGAATTTGGCCGTGAGCGCCGTTGCGGGGATTTCCTCGCGCACGAGGCTCGACGCGGTCACGTCGACGATTCCCTCGTCGTCCCACGCAAAGACGACGTCGAAGATCGGATTGCGCGCGGGGTCGCGCCTCACGGCCAAGTCGGCGACCAGGTCATTGAGTTGGTACGACTGCCGCTCGAAGGCCTCCAGCGCCTCGGTGCCTACTCGGACGCAAAAGTCGAAGAACTCCTCGTCCGCCTGCAGTTGAAGCCGCACGGGGACGGTGTTGACGAACATTCCGACGAGCTTCTCCATCTCGAAGGAGTGCCGCCCCGAGGCCGGAACACCGATGACCACGTCGGGCGTGTTGCCCAGCCGCGACAGGACGAGCGCCCAGGCTCCGAGAAAGACTCCGAGCGGGGTAAGCGCCCGCGCCTTGGCACGCTCGAGCAGCGGTGCGCTGGTCTCCGCCGGCAGGGCCATCGCGACCTCGTCCCCCTCGAACGAGAAACGCGGCGGGCGCGAGAAGTCGTAGGGGAGCTCCAGCGGCTCCGGCCGATCCGCGAAGCGGCCGAGCCACCACGCTTTCTGCTCTTCGCGCAGGCTTTGACCTGCCGCGCTCCGCTCCCACCAGACGTAATCGGCGAACGTCGGCGCCGGCGCGGCCGTGGCGCGACCGTGGTAGAGCGCTTCGAGATCCTCGATGAGCAGCCGAATCGAGAGTCCGTCCGCCACGATATGATGGATATCGATGGCCAATACGTTCTGCGTTTCGGTGCGCAGCAGCAGGGCGCGCATCAGGGGGGCGCGCGACAAATCGAACGGCGAAACGAAGCTCTCGAGTGTGACGCCGAGGTTGGCATCATCGACATCCCGTCGCTCGACGGCCAGCCGCGCCTCGGATGCGAAATGCTGCATCGGCATTCCATCGACGGTCGAAAACGACGCACGCAGGGCGTGGTGACGGGATACCAATTCGCCCAGCGCGCGCTCGAGCCGATCGAGATCGACCTTCGGATCGAGCGTCCATGCCGACGGAATGTTGTACGTGGTACTCCACGTGGCCAATTGGTGCACCGCGAAGATGCGACCCTGCGACGACGTCAAGGGCAGCGGGGTGCCCTCCGGGGCGCGTTCCCAAGCCGCCTCCGTACGCCGCGATTCCGGAGCATCGGCCTCCACCTGCCGCGCGACATCGGCGACCGACGAGGCTTGCAGGAACTGCGCAAAGCGCAATTGCAGCCCCTTCTCCCGATAGATGACCGAAAGGAGACCGGCCGCCTTCAGCGAGTGCCCGCCGAGGTCCAGAAAGCTTGCGTCGACGCTGATCGATGCTTCGGGGAGCCCCAGCACGTCCGCGTAAATGCGACGCACATCGGATTCCGTTTCGTTGCGGGGCGCGACGACTGCGGCGACATCGAGCTCGATCGCGGGCAAACGTCGCTTGTCGACTTTCCCATTCGCGGTCAGAGGGATCTCGTCGAGGCGCACGATCCGATTTGGAACCATGTACGTCGGCAACGTTTGCCGGAGGGCCGTTTTCCAAGCGTCTTCCGCCTCGCCCGAGGGCCCCGTGACGAACGCCACCAAGGTCACGTCACCGGAGACGTCCGGATTCGCGCGCGCGATGACCGTGGCCTCTCGAATACCCGGAAGCGTCATGAGCGCTTGCTCGATCTCACCGAGTTCGATGCGGAACCCGCGCACCTTGACTTGGGTATCGATGCGCCCGACGAATTCGATATTCCCGTCTTCCAACCAGCGTGCCAAATCGCCGGTTCGATACATGCGACGGCCGGGGACGTAGGGGTCGGCGACGAACTTCTCGCTGGTCAAGTGCGGCTGGTTGAGGTAGCCGCGCGCAACGTTCTTGCCGGAAATATGGATCTCTCCGGGAACCCCAACCGGACAAACGCGACCAAGTTTGTCCAAGATGAAGATGGAGGTATTCCATAGTGGCTTTCCTATGGGAATGTTGTCATACGGCCGATCGAGCTCGAAGGTCGTCGCGCAAACGGTGCATTCCGTCGGGCCATAGATGTTGAGGATCGTGCAGCGGTCGAGCGGAATGTTGCGAAGCTTTTCGCCGCCGAGTATCGCCGCCCGCAGCACGTGTTTCGTCGCCTGCTTGAGGAACATTTCCCCGAAGGCCGTGGGGAAAAAGGCAATCGTTGCCCGGCAGCGCGCCAAATAGTCGTCCAGCTCGTCGAGCGAGAGTCGAATCGAGCCGGGGACGATTGCCAGGCAGGCGCCGGAGATCATCGCCGGCACCATCTCGCAAATCGACGCGTCGAATCCGAAAGCGGCATACTTTGCGACGATGTCGTCCGGCGTCATCGTGAAGTAGCCGACTTGCCAGGACGAGAAATTGAGCAGATTGCCGTGTTCGACGAGAACGCCCTTGGGCTGGCCCGTCGAGCCCGACGTGTAAATGACGTACGCCAGGTCGCCCGGCTCGCTATTTCCTTGCGATCGAAGCTCGCGTGCCGCACCCAAGTCGGCAATGTCGAGGATCGGCCCCGAGTAGACCTCACGCAGACCGTCGGCACGATTTGTACTGGTTACGAGGACACGCGCTTGGCTGTCCTTGATCATGTACTGTTGGCGCGCCGCGGGATAGTCCGGATCGATGGGCATGAAGGCCCCGCCGGCCTTGAGAACGCCGAGCAAACTGACCAACATTTCCGGGCAGGGCTCGAGCAAAATACCCACGATCGTGTCGCGCCCCACCCCGTGCTCACGGAGAAGGTTCGCAAGCGCGTTGGCCTTCGCGTCGACCTCCGCATAGCTCCAGGACACGTCGTTCATGACGACGGCGGGCGCGTTCGGACGCTCCCGCACCTGCTGCTCGAAGAGCTCGTGCACCGCGCGCACGGGGGGGAGGGCGTGCTCGGTGTCATTGAACCCGTAGAGCAGCCGCTCTCGTTCCTGCGCGCTGAGCGTGTGAAGCTCGCCCAGTCCGACATTTCCGTCTCGGAGAACGTGGGAAATGATGCTGGTCAGGGACTCGGCGAATCGCTCGATCGAGGCGCGTTTGAACAAATCGGCCGAGTACTCGAAGCGCAAGGCGTAGCCGCTCGGCGTATCGCGGACGACGAGCAAGAGATCCATGGGCACCACCTGCTCACGGATGTACCGCTCACGCAGCGTGGAGGTTCCGACGGTGTACTCGTCGAGTGCCCACTTCTCGTACGCGATCATCGTGTCGAAGATGGGATTGCGCCCGGGTGCCGGAGAAAGGCGCAAATCCTCGACCAAGTCTTCGAACGGGTACTCGCCATTGCGGAGAGATTCGCGAATCAGCTTCATGCTCGAACGGAGAAGCTGGGCGAAGCTCTGGTCACGCTCGATGCGCGCGCGAAATACCAGGGTGTTCACGAACATGCCGATGACGCGCTCGAAGCCTGGATGCGGGCGACGCCCCGCCGTGGGGTATCCAAACACCACGTCCGGGCTTCCCGTCATGCACGAGAGGAAGATGGAGTACGCCGAGGAGAAAAACGCAAACGGCGTCGACTCGTTCTGCCTCGCAAAGGCTACGATGTCATCGGACACGTCCCGCGGCAGGAAAATCTCCAATTCGTCCGCGGTCTGCTGGCGCGACAACGGACGGCGGAAGTCCTGAGGCAGATCGAGAACGGGAGGCTCGTCGTGCAGCAAGGTCGCCCAATGCGCGCGCGACTGGGCAAGGCGCTCGCGCCCCGCATCGCTCGTGAGCCATGCCGCATAATCGAAATAGCGCAGCTCGAGGTCCGGCAGGGTGCGCCCTTGGAGCAAGTCCACGAGCTCGTCCATGATCACTTGCACGGACGTCAGGTCGGTCACGATGTGGTGCACGTCCACCGCGATGAATCGCAGCCGCGCCCCCTCCACGAACACCGCCGCGCGGAAGAGCGGCGGGTTTTCGAGTCGGAACGGCCGCACGAACGCGGCGGACGCCGCCTCGACGCCTCCTTCACCGAGCTCGTAGCGTTCGAGCTCGACCCGCGGATTGGTCGCGACCTTCGCCAGGATCTGCCCCTCTTGAAAGAAGAACGCCGTGCGGAGCGACTCGTGGCGTTCGACCAGGGTCCTGCACGCATCGGCGATGCGCGGCTCCGAGAGCTCCGCACTTTCGCCGTGGATCTCCCAGAGTTGCGGAATGTTGTACGAGGTACTCCGCGGGTTGCCTTGCTGAATGACGTACATGCGCCGCTGCACGGAGGTGGCGGGCATGGCGAGTGCGGCGTCGGTGCGCGGTCCGAGCGCACCCTGGTCCGGTGCGGCCGCTGCGATTTCGGCGGCGATGCTGCGGATCGTCGGCGCAGTCGCAAGGTTCGTGAAGCGCAGGACGATGCCAAGCTTCTTCTGCACGCGCGCGACCAAGTCCGTTTGGAGCTTGGAATCGCCGCCGAGCTCGAAGAAGCTTTGCGTGACGCTGATTTTGTTGGGCGCGATGCCGAAGATCTCGGCCCATAGGGCGCGCAGTTCGAGCTCGATGCGATTGGCCGGCGGATCGACGACGCCGACTTCGAAGCTGGGAGCGGGAAGGGCGCGGCGCTCGATTTTTCCGGCGACGCCCCGCGGGAGCGCAGGAAGCTGCACGAAGACGTCCGGAATCATATGAACCGGCAGCGTCTCCGCGAGGAAGGCTTGGAGCTCCTCGGGCGCGAGCGAACGGCTCGCCGCCAAATGGCCATAGAGACGCTGCGTGCCGGCATCGTTCCGCACGCTCGCGGCGACTTCGATCACACTCGGATGGGCCAACAGCGCGGCTTCGACTTCACCCAACTCGATGCGAAAACCGCGAATCGTGACCTGACTCTCGGCGGAGCCGAAAAACTCGATGCTTCCATCGGGAAGCCAGGCGACGATGTCACCCGTTCGGTACATCCGCTGCTCGGTCGAATCGACGTCCGCGAGGCTGGGGCGCCCCGGCACGAATTCGCTCGTCCGATACATATTCTCGGCATCGGCCGTATGCGGATCGGGGATGAACCTCTCGCGCGTGAGGTTCTCGTTATGCAGATATCCGCGGGCAAGACCGGGACCTCCGAGATACAATTCGCCACGGACGCCGATGGGGACCGGACACCCTCCCCAATCGAGGACGTACACACGCGTCATGCCGATGGGCCGCCCGATGGGGACGCGGTCCGTCATCTCGAACGCGCCGGCTTCGTCGAGATCGACGAGCGAGGCGGTGCTAACCCGTGAGCTACTGACCCGACCGAGGCTGGGGGAACTGAGGCTCGGGGAGCTGATATTTGGAGAGCTGAGATTCGTAGAACTGAGACGGGGCGTGCTTAGGCTTGGAGAGCTGAGATTCGTCGTGCTGAGTCGCGCGGTGCTGTTGTCTCGCCGCTCGACGGGATTCACGAGATGACGGAGCGCGCCAACGGTGGCTTCGGTGGGGCCGTACTCGTTGTAGAAGCGTACGTATTGGCTCCACTCGCGGGCGGTGGCGACGGGGCACGTTTCGCCGCCGACCACTACGCGTTTGAGCGCCGGAAGAACCGTGGCGGAAAGCCCCGCAAGGACCGAGGGTGTCGCATCGAGGTGCGTGACGCGCTCGTTTTGGAGCACGCGGGTCAAACCGCCGGCATCGAGCACGGTTTTTCGATCGACGAGCACGAGCTTCGCACCGCTCATCAACGCGAGCCAGATCGACTGAATGGACGCGTCGAACGTGTACGACAAAAGCAAGATGAGCGCATCGCTGCTGCGCACACCAAAGTCTTCCTTCAACGCAATCAGGACGTGAACGACGTTGCGATGCTCGATCAGAACGCCCTGCTGCGCCCTCGTGGACCCCGACGTATAAACGACGTACGCGAGTCCGTCGGGCTCCGTGCGGCCCACGGGTCTGCGGGCGGGCTCTTGGCGCGGCCTCTCGAGAATCTCGTCGACGCAGAGGATCTCACACCCGTGCGCGCTTCGTTCGAGACGCGGCTTGAGGCGCGACACGGTGAGCACGACTCGGGCCCCGCTGTCGTTCCGCACGTACTGAACGCGTTCCGCGGGGACCTCGGGGTCCACGGGCAAACACGCGCCCCCGGCCTTGAGCACCGCGAGAGTGGCCACGATCATCTCGAAGGACGGCTCGTGCACCAGCATCACGACGGCGTCGGGGCCGACACCGCTCGCAATCAACCGCTGCGCCACGGTATTGGAGCGCGCTTCGAGCTCCGCATACGACATGGTCTTGCCCGCGAACGCGAGGGCAATGGCGTCGGGCGTCTGATCGGCTTTTGCTTCGAAGAGCTGGTGGATGAGAAGATGCTTTGGCCAGTTGAACGCGGGCAACGAATATTCGGCGAGGAGCGAGGCCGCGTCGCTCTCGCTGAGCAGCGGGACGCGTGCCACTTCGATCCCGCCATTCCCCGCCACGGCGCGCAGGACTTGATGGAACGTGCGCGCCATTCGCTCTGCCATTGGCGCGGAAAAGAGCGTCGTGTCGTACGTCAGCTCGAACCCCGCATCCGAGGAGCGGACATGGAGATCTCCGCGCGGGTCCCCCTCGCCAAAGCTGACATCGAACAGGGGCGCGCGCGCGGGATCGAGCTGAAGATCGAGGGCGCCGAGCAACTCGCTCATGGCAACGGGTCGATGCCCCGCGCCCTGCTGCACGAGTGCATCGAGGCGGGTCACCAGCGCGAGGAAGCTCTCGTTCGCGTCGAGATGGATCGCGAGCGGTGCAACGTCGCCGTTCAACCCGACCCCGAGCAGGAAGTCTTTCGTGCCGGCAACCTTGCCAAGGAAAATCGAGAACGCCGCCAAGTACACGGTGAAGGGCGACGTCGAGCTCGCCCGTGCGTGGGCGGCCAAACACTGCGCCAGCTCGGAGGAGACGGGGTTGAGGATTCGTGCGTACGATGGATTGCGGATCAGCGGGCGCGGCTGGTCGCACGGAAGCTCGAGAGCCGGGGGCCGCTTGGTCAGCGATTCCAGCCAATAGGAAAGGCTTCGTCCATTCGTCGACATGATGAGTCTCCACTAAGAATCACCGCGACGACTGGAAGGTCGAAAGCGGCATACCGGGATGATTGAGTTTTAGGCGAGCTGCGTCTCGGTCGGCCGTAGGCTGGCGCGTCGCGAGATCGAGTAAATCCAGATGCTAACGAGGAGAATGCCAATGGCTTGCACGATGCAGGCGCGCGGCGGGCCGATGGTATCGAGGCCCTGGCCGAAGACGGCATACGCCAGCGGGGCGGCGGCGGTGCAGACGGCCTGCATGGCCGCGAAAAACCGGCCTTTGTGCGAGTCCGGTACGTTGGTTTGGAACCACGCCACCATCTTGACGTTGCTGATGCCGAGCGCGGCGGAATACACAATCAGTACCGCGCAATAAATGACCGTGTTGATCGCGATTCCGGCGACGAGGATCGACACCCCCATGAGCGCCATGCACAGCGCCGAGAGGCCCACGGCCTTTTTGCCCGCGACCGGAATCTTGTTGGCCCCAAAAGTGCCCGCGATCAACCCAAGCCAAAGGCACGCTTCCACCATGGCCAGGGTGTTCGCCGTTCCACCGAGGGTCCACTTTACGTAGGTCGGAAGTACGATGAGCGTGGGCATTCCAAAGAAATTGAGAACCGCAAACGCGAACAAAAGCTGCCGAATGTCGGGAAAGTGCCGGAGGCTCCGCCAGGCGCCTTCTTCTTTCGGAGCGTCCGTCGCCACCACGGGTTGCCCGCCCTCGGCAGGTGGTTCGCCCGCCGCGGGTTGCTCGGGCTCTGCGCGGGGCAGCATGCGATTGAACGCAAACGACGCCGCGTAGCCCGCCGCGTTGAGGAGCGCCATGCCGCCCAGGCCGAGTTCTCCGATGACGATCGCGCCCACCACCGCGCCCGTGAAATTCGCCACGGATTGGGTGCTTGCTCGAAACGCCACCGCCTGCTCGAGCGACCGCGCGTCGACCAACAAGGGCGTGGCGCGGTTGAGCGCCGGATCGTAAAATGCCTGGAAGGTCGCCAGTAGCAGGGCAACGACGAAGAGCAGCGGGATGTTCGCCTGCCCGATGAGCGCGAGGACTCCAAATACCCCCGAGACGGCGACCGCGAAGAAATCGCATCGGAGCAAGAGAGATCGAAACGGCGCCTTCTCGACCGTGCGCCCGATTCGATTGACGAGTACGATCGACGGAACGACGCCCGCGAGCAAGAGCAGACCACCCGTGAGCCCAGGCCGCGATCCTGCGTGCCCGACGACCCACCACATGATGGCGATTTGGAACATGCGCGTCGACGATTGGCAGAGCAACTGGCCTGCCCAAAGGCGCGCGAACGCAGGATTGTCGCGAAGGAAACGAATCATGCGCGTTCCACGCGTCGAGCGAGCGCGGGCGTAAAGCAAATACGCGCATCGAAATACGTGGCGCCCACCTGCCGACAGGTCGATTTTGCGACGACGACTCGTGAACCGTACGAGCGTTCGTCCCTCTCCAAGCAAAGATTTCCCATATATCGTTTACGTCCTGTCCTCGATGTCCAGAACACGAATGCGTCCGGGGCTCGCGCGCAACGCGTCCGGCTTATGTCACAGCGTCAGGCGATGCTGTAGCAGAAGTTCGCGCATCGCCAAGAATGGGATTCCAGATCGAGGGGAATGTTCGTCGATGTTTTCCAACCGGTCTGACCGGTGGCAAATACCGGATTCTTCCGGTCGTTAGCAACTGGCGCGCTCTGCGCGGCGCTTTATGCCGCCATGCTGCTCGGCGTGCCAATAGCTCGATGTCGAGACGATATCCCTTTTGGAAACAGATGGCGCGTTTTGGCCATTGCGAGATCCGATATCGCCCGTTGGGCACCAAACGTTTGGACGTTTCGTCTCGAGAATAAAGCAAATAGAAGGACGATTTCGTGTGCTCGTGAACGCGAATGCGCGAAGCTTCGTCGTCGCGTGCCGTTGATGCCGTGAACCGAGCGATGGCTCATTCGACGAAAGGACCACCTCATGAAAACGCGAGCACCCGCCGTCTCCGCCTTGGTTGCGTTGGGCGTCGTTCTGAGCGGGACCATCCTTGCCGCGCCCCATGCCGCGGCCGCGCTGGGCACGATCACCTGCGCGCTGGGCACCAATGTGGTGCAATTCGACCCGGGGCTTACCTATGCCGTGCAGGACACGCGAATCACGGGCCAAGGGCTTTACACTGGGTGCGTGGCGACCGATCCGCACATCACCTCGGGTCGTTCCACGATTGTGGGCAGGGGGAAACTGAATTGCCTCACCTCGGATGGCTCCACGGTCGAGAAGATCACGTGGAACACCGGCGAGAAGAGCACCGTCGAATACTCGTTCGGCGTCATCGTGCAACCCGCCGGTGAGGCGGTGGCGGTCGTCACGGGCACGGTGACCGAAGGTAAATTCGCGGGTTCCCTCGTGGCATCGCCCGGCGCGCTGACGACCCTGAATCCACTTGCGTGTTCGACGCCGACGGGCGTCCAGGAGATCGGCGGACCTGTTCTGTTGTCGCTGATTTCGCTATAGTCGTCGTTCGTGCCACGTTTTCCTTCGCCGGTGGGCTCGCGGCGCTGGATGGTGTCCATGTCGGCGCTCATCGCCATTACGGCGTTGGCCGTCGACATGAGCCTTCCTGCGCAGCCGGCCCTCGTGCGCGATTTCGGTGTCGCCGCCGATCGCGCGCAGCTCACCCTCAGCGCGTTTCTGTTTGGCTATGCCGTTGGGCAGCTCCTGGTGGGCTACCTTGCCGATGCCTGCGGACGGCGCGTGGTTCTGTTGGTGGGCATGGGCCTCTTCGCATGCGCCGGGTTCGCGTGCGCCGTGTCGACGGGGCTGAGCGTCTTGACGGGGTTGCGCTTCGTGCAGGGCGTGGGGGCGGCTTCCGGCACCGTGGTGGCGCAAGCCATGGTTCGCGATGCGTATTCGGAGGCCGAGTCCGCGCGCGTGTTTGCGACCCTCATCGCCGTTTTGGCGCTGGCACCCATGGTGGCGCCGCTCATCGGCGCATGGCTCTTGGTCCACGTCGGATGGCGGGCCATCTTCGCCACACTTGGTGTTTGCGGTGTGGTGCTCGTGGCGATGACGGCACTGACATTGGGGGAGACGCTTGCGAAACGCCAGCCATCGTCGCCTGGAGCGATGGTCGCGGCCTTCGCGCGGTTCTTTCGAACGACGGGCACACGGTTGCCCGCCTCGGTCGTCGCCCTGTCGTTCGCGTCTCAATTCGCGTTCATTTCGGCCTCGCCGTTCCTCCTCCTCGAGGGCTACGGGATCGAGCCCTCCCATTTTGGCTTCTATTTCGGCGCCACCGCGATGGCGCTCATGTTTGGCTCCGTTTCCGGAGAGCGACTTCTTGCGCGCGGGCTTTCCCCGCAGCGGGTGGTCCGCCTCGGGGCGGCCGTGCTCCTCGCCGGTGGCGTGCTCGTCGCCATTCTGGTGCATGTGCCCCGGTTTGGTGTCTTCGCGCTCCTCGGTCCGATGCTCGTCTGCTTTCTGGGAATCGGCCTCGTGGGACCGAGTGCGACCGCCCTCGCGATGGGGCCGGTCCCCGAGATCGCAGGCACGGCGGCGGCCACGCTCGGGTTTCTCGAGATGACGGCGGGCTCGCTCTCCGGCTACCTCGTGACCAAGTTGGGCATCGATGTCCGTGCCTTCGGGCTGACCATCGCAGGCCTAGCGTTTGCCTGTGCATGCGTCGTCCTGCGGATGCACTTTGCCGAGCGGGAAGCGCAGGCTTAATATGCGCCGGTGCTTATCCTCAAAGGTCCCTCGCGCTCGTTGCCGCCGGGAATTCGAAGCGTTCGCGATCTTCTCGACGCGCTCTTCGCCGACGTGGAGCTCGAACATCGAGATTGCGCCATCGATGCCGATTCCGCCATTCGACTCACCTTTGGTGAGTTGAAGCGCACGAGCGCCACGATGGCCTCCCATCTTCGCGAAAACACGCGGGTTGGCATCTGCATGCATCCATCGATCGAGTTGATGGTTACGCTCGTCGGGGTCGTGCGACGCGGCATTCCGTACGTTGCCCTGGATCCGAATCTCCCGCCGGAGCGCCTCGCGCACATCGTTCGCGATAGCGGTGTCGACGTGGTCATTGGGGACGGCCGCACGACCTTCCCGGACGGAGCCGTACCTTTTCGATCGTTCGCGGCGATCGCCCACGCGCCCGACGCACCATGGGAGGGGCGAAACGACGTTCGCGAGGAAGATGTATTCTGCATCTTGTACACGTCGGGTAGCTCGGGAACGCCGAAGAGCGTGCCGATTCCGCACCGTGCGGTGTTGAATCGGCTTCACTGGCAGTGGGCGGACTTTCCCCTGCATCCGCGCGCCGACGTCGGCAGCCTGAAAACCTCGCTCGGCTTCGTCGACTCCATCGCCGAGCTGTGGGCACCCTTGTTGAAGGGGGTTCCGTTGGTCGCCATTCCGAAACACATCCTGCTGGACCCCGGAAGGATGGTGGAAGCGCTGAATCGATTCCGAATGACGACCGCGGTGTTGATTCCGTCGTTGCTTCGTCGCTTGATCGACCATATCGCCGTATCGGGCGAAAGGCCGACGACCTTGAGGCATGTCGTCGCCAGCGGCGAAGTTTTGCCGCGTGATCTATGCCACGACTTTTTCCGCGTCTTCGGTGACGGTGGTTGCATCCTGAGCAATTATTACGGCACCAGCGAGGTCATGGGGGACGTCGTCACCCAATCCTTTCGCAGCATGAGTGACGTCGATCGATACGGCGACGGTGAGCGCGTCGCCATCGGGCGGCCCATCGACAACACGACCCTGATTCTCGAAAACATCGACGAGCATGGCATCGGAGAAATGACCTTTTCCGGACCGAGCGTCGCATCCGGCGAGTCTTTCCGAACCGGCGACCGAGCCAAGGTCGTTGGCAAAGGGGTTCTGGTGTATTGGGGCCGCGCGGACGGGCAGGTCAAGATTGCCGGCAGCCGCCTCGAGCTGGGCGAGGTGGAAGCCGTCTTGAGAAACCGTTGTGCATGCAAGGACCCAGTGGTTCTATTCGACGGAGAGAAGGTCGTGGCGTTTCTGGCCGACGACGAGCCTCATCTCGATCCCGACAGCCTGGCGAGGTGGCTTCCTTCGCACGCCATTCCGCGCGTGGTTCGGCTCGGAATGCTGCCACGGTTGGCCGGCTCCGGAAAGGCGGACCGACGACGCCTGCTCGAGATCCATGCCCTGATGGAGGCCCTGGTCGAGGCGGGGATCGACATCGGCTCGATCGACGGCGCATTGCACAGCGATTTCTTCTCCCTTGGCGGGACCTCGCTCAACGTCATTTCGACGATTAGCAAGTTGCGGCGCCACTCCTTCGACGTCTCCGTCGATTCGTTCTTGCGGGCTACGAAGCTGGAGGACGTGGTCGCCGCCATGCGCCCGCGCGGCACGGCCTCCACGATGTTGCGCGAGCCGAGCCAACCCCGCAGCGAAGGCCTGTCGATGGTTGCGGGGCACGACTTGGACATGAAATCGGCGGTCCATCTTCTGACGACCAGCTTCGTCGAGGAGGAGTCGCTGATGGTGTTGCTGCACGGCGGCGATCCGGAGCGCAAAGCGATTTGCTGGCTCGATACGGAAAGGCTGTTCACCGACATTTGGCCGTACGCGATGCACGAGAGTCTATCGTTCGGAATTGAACGAAATGGCCAATTGGTCGGACTCTGCCTCAACCTCGACGACGAGCATCTGCCGGCGGAGATGCCCGAGCTACGGCTCGTCGGCATGATCGTGAACTTTCTGGCCGAGGCCGAGGGGCCGGCCATGGCGCGGCTGCGCGCGCGCGGGATCCGAACGATTCTCCACGGGTTTGCCGTGGCGGTGGATCGAAGCCACGTGACGAATCCGTCGCAGCGCGTGGCGATGATGCTCTTCTTGGAGCGAGCACTCCTGGAAATCGCGAAAGAGAAAGGGTATCAGGCCGTCGTCACGACGAACACGAACCCATTGACCCAAGATATGGCGGAGCACGTACTCGGATATGACGTGGAGTCCGTGGTCGATCATCTCGCGGACTGGGTCGACGCAGCCCAGGGCGGTTGCCGCCCGTTCGCCGCCGCGCCCCCCACGCAATCGGTGAAAGTGGCGGTGAAGTATTCATGACGACGATCAGCCTCCGGGGCGCTACGCACGCACCGGTGAGGGTACAATATTGTAAGAGTTGATGGAGGAGAGGCGGATCCACGTGGCCAAGGAAAGCATTGCCAGCCAAACGCTCACGTCGCACGCCCGAGCTCGGGCGGATCGTGCGGCGAAGGATGGCCGCTTCCCCGCGGTCGTCGTTCAGCCGGGGACCTATGTCGGCCGCTACCTCGTGCTCGACTTGATCGGCACGGGAGGAATGGGCAGCGTCTATCGTGCCTACGATCCAAAGCTCAATCGCGATGTTGCGGTCAAACTCATTCGAGTCGAGAGCCACACGGCCGGTGAAACGTCGTCGCGCCCACGGCTCTTGCGGGAGGCGCAGGCGCTCGCACAAATGCATCACCCGCACGTCGTCGGCGTATTCGACGTCGGCGAGTTTCGTGAGCGGGTATTTTTTGCGATGGAGCTCATCGAGGGCAGTACCATGCGCGACCTGTTCCGCCGCGCGGATTCCGACCATCGCACGTTGCTGCACTTGCTCGATCAGGCGGGTCGCGGGCTCGCGGCCGCGCACGGTGCGGGGCTCGTCCATCGCGACTTCAAGCCCGAAAACGTACTGATCGACGGCAAACAGCGCGTCAAGGTGGTCGACTTCGGACTGGCGCGGGCCGTGGATGCGCACGAGGCCGAAGGCGCATTCGTCGGGACGCCAGCCTACATGGCGCCCGAACAGTACATGGGGCGGAACACGGACGCGCGCAGCGATCAATTCAGCTTTTCCATCGTGGCGTACGAAGCTCTGTTTGGGCGGCACCCCTTCTTGAACGAACATGGCATCATCTCCATGGCGGCTCTCTGCGCGGGGAAAATCGAAGTGCCTAGCCGGAGGTTGGATTCCGGCTACCTACGCGTGCTCGGTCGTGGCCTCTCGCCCGACCCTGCGGATCGGTATCCGTCGCTCGAGCACCTGCTCGATGAATTGGTCCACGTTCCACGACGAAGGCGACGGCGCGCCCTCGCGATAGCTGCGGTCGTGTGTGCGGCGACGGGATTCATTGGAGTGCCGGCCATTCAGAAATATCGCGCGCAACGCTGCGACATGGCAGCATCGCAAGCACTTGACGGTATCTGGGACGGGCCGAGACGCGCCAAGGTCGAGAAGGTGCTCGCCGGCGATGGCAACGCCTTCGGTCATGACGTCTGGGTTCGAGTCTCGGCTGCGCTCGATGGCTACGCGGAGCAATGGACGCGCACGAGCGTAGAACTCTGCCGAAGCACGGAGTGGTGGCATGGCGAAGGTGACGCGATGCAAAAGCGATTATCCTTTTGCCTCGATGATCGCCGCCGCGCATTGCGCGCAGTGACCGACGTGCTCGGGGCCGGCGATCGGGATGTGAGCCTACGCGCGCCCGATATGCTCATACAACTCGATTCGCTATCGACGTGCACGAACACGGCGGCGCTCGCGCATTCCCCGCTACCGGCTTACGATAGCGCGACATCCATCGCCGTCGAGCGTATTCGCGAGCTTCTTGCACGGAGTCGTGCGCTCAACGACGCAGGCAAGGACGCGCCAAGTGAGGAAGCCGCGCAGCAAGCGCTCGAGCTGGCACGCAAGCAGAACGATCGAGGCCTCGCGGCGGAAGCGCTCTATCGACTCAGCATCGCGCAAGTTGGCACGGGAAAATTGGACGAGTCGGAAACGAACGTCGTTCAGGCCGTCGCCGATGCGGAATCGAGTGGCCACGAGCGGCTGTTGCCGCTCGTTTGGACCCAATTGCTCATGGTGGTGGGCCATGAAAGAGGGCACCCGAACGAGGTCGAACATCTCGTTCCGTTCACCGAAGCGATGGTGAAGCGTTTCGATCCTCGAGGGCCGGCTCACTATGAATTTCTCGTCGTCCTTGGTCTCCTCGAGCATGGGCGCGGTCGCTACGATCGAGCGATCGAGCGCTTCAGCGCGGCCCTGGACGTGGCGCAACGCGTATTCGGTGAGAATGACGCACGCCGTGTCCGGATCTACCTGCACCTCGCCAACACGGAGAGGCTTTTCAATCAGCTCGACAAGGGGATAGTGCACACGCAATCTGCCCTGCGCGAGACCGAAGCACTGTTCGGTCTCGACCACCCTAAACTCGTATTTACGCTGGCGCTCCTGGCTCACATGCTGAGCGACCAAGGCGACGCTGCCGGCACGGAAACAGTAGCTCCTCGCGCTTTGCATATCGTCGAACAGGTGTCGGCTTCGGATGTTCCCAATCTGTCGAATGCACTCCATCAATTGGGGATGGCCTATTTGCGGGATGCCCAACCGGCGGCCGCGTTACCTCTGTTTCGTCGCGCGTACGGCATTTCGGGCACGTCTCCCACGAATGCGGCCGTTTCGCTCGCAATGAGCGCTCGCGCCGAAGAGGCGCTCGGGCATCTGGAGATCGCGCGCACCACCTTCGAGGAGGCCGTATCCGCCAATAGGCGATTGGTGGGGCCTGGGCATCCGCAAACGCTCCTATCAGGCGTCTGGCTGGCACACCTGCTGCGCACGCTGCATCGTGAGCGGGAGGCATTGCAGCTCTGCACGCAGCTTCTCGACGCCGGCGAGCGCAAGCTCGGTCCACATGGTGTCTTCATCGCCTTGGTCCTCTCGTGTGTCGGCGAGGGATACGAGCAGCTCGGCCAGCTCCCCGAGGCGCTTGCAGCACTGGAACGAGCCGAGAGGCTTCTCGAGGTCGAAGCGACTCCGCCGCGGTTGGAGTTTCGCGCGCCCATCCACTTCGCCCTCGCACGCGTTCTATGGCGAACGGGGGGTGACCGTGAGCGCGCCCGACGCTTGGCCAACGAAGCTGCCGACAACTACCAGCACGCTGGCCGCGCCCAGGCTCGACACGGTGCGGTCGTACAATCCTGGTTGACGAAGGTGTCGGCCCAGCAACGATGAATGTGAATAGGTAGAACGAAAGGCCGAGGCCTGCCGCCACGCGCGTGGCGTGACTGCAGCGGTCTCGTTGCCGCCGTGAAGGCTATTTGGCGCGCCGGGCAGGGGGCCGGTGCTCGTACGCGCGTTGCTTGGGCCAAGCCCCTAGATGGAGGAATCGTCATGATAAAGGGCATCGTTGGCAGCTTCTTCCGGCGAAAGGAGCCAACACGATCACCTCCGGCAGAATATGGTGGCTCGGTGGGACTTCTCTTGGCGTCGCTCCAAACGATGCCCTACGAGGCGCGCCGGGAAGCGGTGGCGGCATTTCGAAAGAACTGCCCGAATATCCCCTTACCGGAGCCAACGATAGCCGCTTTACTGGAAGGTGACGTTCCGGTTGCCGGTTCGACGGTGCCGGTCGAACCCCCTCCAACGCGTCGAGTTCCGTAATGCGCGTGAAGGAAAGGGGCGACGGCTGGTCGCCCTGACGTCCAGGAAAACTCCGCGGGACTCGATCACGGGTTGCCCAACCGTGTTGGCGTCCGCAATACATTCCTGTCCATGGAGAGCGAACTCGGGGCGGGCGTGCTCTCGTTTGGTCCCTTCCGACTGTATGCGCGAGAACGTCGCCTCGAACGCGATGGTCAGGTCGTCCGAATCGGCAGCCGCGCGCTCGATATCCTCATTGCGCTGACCGCGCGGGCAGGCGATGTCCTCACGCGGGACGAGCTCATCGCCTACGTCTGGCCGGACGTCGCCGTCGAAGAAAGCGGACTGCGCGTGCACGTCGCCGGGCTTCGCAAGGTGCTCGCCGATGGGCAAATGGGCGCCCGGTACGTGGCCAATATTCCCGGACGCGGATACACCTTCATCGCGCCGATCTCCCGCATCGAAGCGCCCGCCATCGCCGACACCGCCACCACGTCCGCGCCGCCCGTGAATGCCGCTCCGCGCGTGGTGACCCGACCGGGTCTCCCTGCACGGTTCGACCGGATCGTCGGTAGAGACGCCGCCATCCGCGAGATCTCCGAGCAGCTCATTTCACAGCGATTCGTCAGCATCGTCGGGCCCGGCGGCATGGGAAAGACCACCGTCGCCGTCGCGGTCGCGCACGAAATGGTGCCCGAGTTCGACGGTGACGTGTGCTTCGTCGACCTGGGGTCGCTTTCCGATCCTCGTCACGTCCTGCTCGGGGTCGCATCGGCCCTCGGGCTCACGGTTCAAGGCGACGATGTCGCCGCACGCCTCGTCGTGTTCCTCGGCGACCGCCGCGCGCTGCTCGTTCTCGACAGCTGCGAGCACGTGATGGACGCCATTGCGCCCCTCGCGGAACGACTCGGTGGTGACGCTGCCGGTATTCATATTTTGGCCACCAGCCGCGAGGCACTCCGCGTGGAGGGGGAACACGTTCACCGGCTCACGGCACTGGAGACACCGCCCGAGCGCCCCGAGGGCGATGGTCCGGGCGGCGTCACCGCGGCGGAGGCGCTGCAATTCCCCGCCGTGCAGCTTTTCGTCGAGCGTGCGATCGCGGGCGGTGTGCGCATTTCGCTTTCCGATGACGATGCGCCGGTGGTGGCAGACATCTGCCGGCGGCTGGACGGCATTGCGCTCGCCATCGAATTTGCGGCAGGGCGTGTTGCTGCCTTTGGCATCCGCGGAACGGCCTCGCTACTCGAGAATCGGTTCAAGCTTCTTTGGCATGGACGGCGAACGGCGCTTCCGCGGCATCGCACGCTGCGCTCCCTCCTCGATTGGAGCTACGACCTTCTGACCGACTCCGAGCGACGCGTGCTGCGGCGGCTCTCGGTGTTCGTGGGGTACTTCTCGCTCGATGGCGTTGCCGCCCTCGCGGAAGACGCCGACGGCGAGCAGGCGGTTCACATCTTGAGCAGCCTCGTGGAAAAGTCCCTCGTCTCCACGGATGCCGGGGGCGAGGATGGTGCGCGCTACCGGCTCCTCGATACCGTTCGAGATTATGCGCTCGCCAAACTTCACGAAGCGAACGAATACGATGCGGCGGCAAAGGTCCACGCCATCTACATGTGCACGACCTTGGAGCGTGAAACGCGTGCCATGTTCGGTGGTCGCGCGAATACGCTCGCGCAATACGTGGGCAACGTGCGCGTGGCGCTGAATTGGAGTTTCTCGGAGACCGGCTGCGCCGACACGGGGACGAGGCTCGCGGCGGCGGCGACGACGATGTTCATGGAGTTGTCTCTTCTGACCGAATGCCGTCAGTGGGGCGAAATCGCATTGAATGCGCTGCACGAGGCCGACCGCGGAACGCGCCGCGAGATGAACCTGCGGGCGGCGCTGGCCGTCGCGGCGATGTTCTCGCACGGCAACAGCCCCGAGGTTCGCGCGGGGTTGACCCGTGCCCTCGAGCTGGCCGAGGCCGTGGACGATGCGCACGAGCAACTGCGCTTGCTTGGCGCGCTCCACATCCTTTGCACGCGGACGGCGGAACTGCGTGAAGCGCTGGTCGTGGCAGAGCGGACCATCGAGGTCTCGAAGCGGCTGACGACCCCCGCGGCGACCATCGTGTCCAGTTGGATGATGGGAACGACCTTGCACCTTCTCGGCGCGCACGAAGACGCGGACCGGTATTGCCGGTCGACGGTCGATCCCTCCGCCAGCTCGAGAAGCGCGTCGGTGTTTCATTTCGGATTCGACCATCGCATCCGGACCCTCGTGGTCATCGCGCGCACGCGTTGGCTGCTGGGCTATCCCGACGATGCCCTGCACGTGGCGACCCGCACGATCCGCGAGGCGGAGGAGCTCGGGCAGCCCACGACGATGGCCATTGCCTTGATCTGGATGTCGTCCGTATTCGTGTGGCGAGGCGACTTCGACGTGGCGGCGGACGTCCTGGAGCGGCTCGCCACGTATGCCGAGAAGCACTCCCTGGGCCCGTATCGCCCGACGGCATTGGCCCTGCGCGCGGAGCTCGCGATCAAACGCGGCGACTTCACCGTCGTGGAGGAGCTGCAGCGCGAGATGGGCCGCCTCCGCGCGGAACGCCACGAGCTTTTGCAAACGGTGTTTTCCACGGCGCTCGCCGAAGGCCTCGCGGGTGTCGGCCAGTTCGAAAATGCGCTGACGACGATCGACCTGGCGCTCGCGATGACCGATCGAAATGGTCGCGCATCGTACGATCTGCCGGAGATCCTGCGGGTGAAGGGCCACTTGCTCGTGTCGAAGCCCACGCCGGACGACGCCGAAGGCGAGCGCTATCTGCTCGAAGCGCTGCAGTCGGCGAGGCGCCAAAAGGCGCTTGGTTGGGAGCTCCGGACGGCGATGACGCTGGCGCGCTTTTGGGCGGCTCGCGGGCGTGTGACCGAAGCCCGAGAGCTCCTCGGATCCGTGTACGGGCGATTCTCGCAGGGGTTTCAAACCGCCGATCTCCTCGCGGCAAAGGCGCTTCTTTCGGAGCTGTGACTCATTCATCGGGCTCGTTGCGCAGGATGAGCAGCTGGGCGAGCCGGTCGCCTTGACATGAAAAATAGAACGTGACGACCAAGGGATCGGGCAGCCCGCGCTTGTCGAAACTTCCGTCGACATTGGCCGCAACGACCGTGTGGTCGTGGTTGCGGACGACCTTTGCCACGTTCATGACGAGGTGCTGCGTGATGACGTCGCGGTCTGCCCACGCCGCGATGGCGGGTTTGTCCCAATACTCGTGAAGCTGGTCGTTGACCAAGGCGTGCTCGGCGAAGGTGTCGACCAGCGCGCCGAGATCGCCCGCATTCACCGCGCGGATGAAGGCTGCGACGGGCTGCGGCAGCTCGCGTTCCTGTGGGCCTTTGGGAGGCATGGGGCAGATTCCTTTTTCGGATTCGACGACGGATGCCCTCGAGATGCGTAAATGATTGACCGTTTCTCGGTCGTACGCGCGTTAAGGAGTGTGAAACGTTGTGAAGCGAGGGGATTTTGCGCCGATGAACGTGCACCAAGCCCATATTGGAAGCGTCACCTATGTGGAGACTCCGATGAGCAAGTGCAAGCTAACGAATCCAATCGTCCGGGCGGCCATGGAGGCGCTCGGAAATGGTGATCGCGCGGCCTGGTATGCGCTCTTCGAGCCGCACGCCGAAGTTTTCGACGCCAGCAGCCCCTGGAACCTCGAAGAATTCACGAACCATGCGGTCGGATACGAGCGACTGCTGTCCATCGCCCACGTCAAGAACGACGGGCTCGATGTCGTGGGCGAGATTTATTCCGAGCTTTGGGGCTGCTCCCGAACCTATTTTTACTTCCGCATTTCACCGGCCGGTCGCATCGCCCGCCTCGAGGTGGGGCAGGCGATTTAACGACGCATCGCAACGAGTCGCTTGTAGTAGAGCCGACTTCGAGCGGCCGCATCGATCGGATGCACCCAGTCCCAGCCAATGGCCTCCCAATCCGGATCATCCGGATCCATGCCGAGCGCTTCCACGAACGACGGGCCCGTGATCAGCAAGTGGCGCTTGTAGGCCAGTAGGTAATGCCGGGGACGATCCGGGAGGCTCCTCTGGGCGGCGAAGGCCTCCGCGTAGGATGCGAACCATTGATTCAGGATGCCGCCGGCGTTCTTCGCGTGGAGCAGCGTCCCGAAGTCGTCCACGTCGGTATGCCCGCCGAGGACATGACGTGCATGCTCCCAGCTCGCGAATCCGCACTCGCGCGCGACGACGCTGAGACAATGCTTTCGACGAACGTCGGCCGCCTTGGTCCTTAGGGTCGCATCGTCGGCGCGGTGCAGCTCGGGGAGTACGCGCAAGCGCGCAAGCGCACCTCCGTCGTTCGACTCGAGGCGGGCGTGCAGAATGTCCGCGCGGACCTTGAGCTCGTGAATCGGGTCCATCGCGTGGACCCCCGCCAGGGCGTCCCTGCGCATCACGGGACCTCCCCGTTGGGCCGATGCCCGTTGCGCGGGAGCTGCTGCACGAAGTCGAGTCGATCGATGATCTGCCAGTGGCCTGCGGCGCGGTCACCTTGAATTTCGTAGAACGTCTGCCCCGTGAAACTCAGTCGTTTGCCCGTCGCTGGAAGGTCGCGAAGGTCACCGGCATGCGTTCCCTCGGCACTCCAGCGCACGGCGACACGATTCCCGGCCGCGACGATGTCGTGGATGACGAATGCGAGATCGGGAAACGCTGTTCGTGAATACTGGACACGCGCACGGTACGCCTCACGATCGAGGGACTTCCGCTCCCACGGATCGCCGGGGTCCGAATGAATGGTGTAACGAGGCGCAACGAGCGCATCGATGGCGTCGTAGTCACCCCGACTCCACACGAGGTCGTAAAGTTCGGAAATAGCCACTTCGGCGGGGGTCTTCTGCTGGCTGCGTTCGCTCATCGTAGGTCTCCTCCGGTTTTGGCCGCTACCCGCTCCTTCGGCCCGAGGACACTGCAATGAATGCGCACTTCGCGAAGACGATCCGTCACCTGCAGGGTGAAATCTTCTTTCCGGCGGGGAGGGCGCCCCTGCAGCACCCAATCGCCACCCTAGCACGGAGCGTTGGTTCCGCAAACCGGCGACTCGTCTCGATCGTTCGGACGGTGTCATCATCTGTCATTTGTCGACCTCGAGGCGTCGCTCTAGATGAAACCTTGAAATGAACACGCGCCCGACATGGTCTTTTCTTTTCGTTCTTGTCCCGATGGCCCTCGCGCAGGGAGCCTGCTCCGAGTCCGAGTCTTCCACCTGCAACGGTCCGTCGGACGAGTGCTTCCTCTGTCGCTACGTGGAAACGGAGAAGGAGCACCGTGTGGCCGGCAAGGTGACGTTCACCGCCAGCAACGGTGCGGGCCGTACGGGCGAATTCAATTCGAACCGCACCATCGATCCCGAGATGAAATTCGAACAGAGCGGGCCGCTCAGCACGGGGTGGGGCTACCACCCCACGCAAGGCTCCAAGTCGCTGGAGATCTCGTTCCGCGCCCAGGATCCGAGCTTCACCGGCATGGATGGCACGGTGATCTTCTTTCCCGAGCTTCCCGGCGAGGGCACCTTTCCGTTGACGAGCGTCACGTATTGCTACTGTCCCAACGAGCGGCCTTACCCCACCTCCGGCGGCTGCTCGGCGGTGGATCCCGGCTATCGGGGAACCGTCTCCCCGCATGATCCGCTCGCCAAGTGCGACTCGTTGGACGGGGCTCTCGAAGTTCGACGACTGAAGATCAAGTGCGACGAGACATTCACGCCTTCCGAATGCGGCGGCGATCTCGAGATGACGATGACCATTACCCCGGTCGCGGGCAAGCCGCTCTCCGGCACACTCGAGGTCACCGAACACTCGACTCTCTCGGAGCTCTATTGCAAAAAAGACAAGGAATGAGCTTCAGCGGCGCAAGAAGACGATGACGTCAAAAGCGGATGATCACGCCGACACCTGCTGGGCGGTTGTCGAGACCATCACTTGGCGTCCGGCGCAGTGACGGAAAGCGGAGCCGGGCCCCAAATAGACAGCAAGAGGCGACGGCGCGTGACATATGTGTGCGCCGTGCGCCAACCCGTTGCAGTGGGGACGGGCTGATATCCATCTGCGTTCCTCGGCCGGCGCGTAGCGATCCGCGCGCGGGTCGTCGTCGTTTTTCTGGTTTCCAGGAGGCACTTTCATGTCCTTGCTTCGCGTCGGTCATCCAAGAATGCGGTGGTCCATTTTCTCGCTGCTGGCTCTCGTCTTTCCCCTCGCCGCGTGCACAGGCGCCGATGTCGGTGCGGACGAAAAAGACATGGCGGCTCCGCTCCAGGGCGGTGGCGCGCCTAGGAACGCGGCGGCGACGGTCACGGGCAAGGTGGTCGACGCCATTCAGCGGACGGCGGTGGTCGGCGCCACCGTGATGGTGGAGGGCATCACCGCGCAGACCGATTCGGCGGGGCGCTTCTCGTTCGTCGTTCCCACGGGAATTGCCGCCCGCCCCTCGATCACGCGCGTGGGGTACGCGCAGCGCCTCTTCGAAACGGTCTCCGCGACGGGGGATGCAGATCTCGGAACGCTGCCGATGCTGTCCCTCTCCATTCAGGCGCAGCTGAGGAGCTTCCTCGGTGACTACGATCCGAGCCTCGGGGCCGTGGCCGTGCGCGTGCTCCCGCGTGGCTCGTGCCCCACCGAAGCCGGCGCCACCGTGAGCGTCAGCCCTGCGGGCTCGTCGAAGATCGCGTACTTCCGCAATGGGCTCCCGGCACGTGGCTCCACCGACGTGCAGGCGGGCGAGGAGACCTCCGCGCTCGTGTACAACGTCGCAACGGCGCAGCCGTTGGCTCTCACCGTGGCGCGTGCGGGGTGCTCGATGGCGACCTACCCGGTGACCGACCATGGTGTGACGCGAACTGGCGCCATCTTCGCGTCCAAAGGCGACTCGCTCACATTTGCAACGGGATTTCTCGAGTAATTCGACATCGTTTGCAACGGAGAACGCCCGTACACGTTTGCGCACGGGCGCGCCTCCGCTTGCTTCAAATATCCGTACGATGCGTCACTGTGCGACGACGGTAATACGTGGTGACGTGGTCAGCGTCCCCGACACCGAACATCCCCCCGAGAGTGCGGCGTTGGTAAAGGTCAATGACCCGTTGGTATTGTTGTACGCCGCGGCGAGGTTGCTGGGCCCACAGGCACCGAGCGACGTATTCACCGTGACATTCTGAACCGTCGCTTGCGTGGTGGACGATGGCACGACCGCCCAGGGGAAGCCCGCGCTCTTCAGGCCACTGCAGAGCGAACCGCCGCTAAAGGTCGCCGCCGTCACTTTGCCTGCGCCGGCCGCGTCGGTCGCCCCCGTGAACGTGGCCGTGCAATTGAGGGTAACGAGCCCTTTTTTCAGGGTCATCGAGCCGGAAGCCGTGAAATTCGTCGAAGCGGGGGTCAAACGAAAGGTGGCATCGATGGCGGCGGGCTCCAGGCCTGCCGGCTCGACGTTCGCGGGATCCACGTCCGCGGAATCCGTATCGGCGCAGCCAGTGATGCTCAGTGCCAGCAGCGAGGTCGCAACGACAGCTTTGAGTACATGCATAGCGTCTACCTCCGTGATGGTTCATCGACACGACACCGGGGTTCGTGGCGCATCGAGGAGAACTGCAACGACGACCAACAGCTATCCCACTTATTTTAGATACTGCCTGGGCCGGTCCGGAATTGTCACGCCCCTTTGGGAACCAGCCGGTGTCTAAATACAAGCTTCCAAGGAACCGTCAAGTTCCTTAATCGTGACACGTTGCATCGGGACGCTTCGCAACGGGCCCGAGCGGGCGCGCGATTCAATGAAGCGAATGCTTGAGGTCTTTGCCGTCAAGGGCGCGCCAAGGTTGCGGTCAGCCAATCGAGGATTCGGCCCAATGCAAATCGTGCCGAACCCGTATGGCAATGCGCCTGACCGCCGGTGGCTTCGGTGAACTCCATGAGCGTCTTTTCGCATTTCAAATGCTCGTAAGCGTACGCCCGAAAGCTGGTCGCGAGGCTACTCGCCCGCGAGAACGACTCGCCATGACAGGCTCACCCACGCCAAGCTCGCTGTCCTGGGGCCCCTGGCGCCCTAGATCACGATCAGGAGGAGCATCCCCATGGCAAGCATCGATCGACGGTCATTTCTGCGCGTCGCCACCACGGCGGTTGCTGCGGGGGCCGTGACACCGGACTTGGCTGTGGACTCCGTGGATAGCGACAAAGGACTCATGACGACACCGGTCCAGGCCACACCGGAAGTGACGAAAATACTTGCCCGCTACATCGTCTCGGCCCGGTACGAGGATCTGTCGGCAACTGTGCGCAAGGAAGGACTGCGAACGTTGCTGAATTGGATCGGGGTGGCCGTGGGAGGATCTCGTCACGAAACGGTGAGCATTGCCGCCGAGGCGCTCGCCCCATTCTCTGGGCCGCCGCAAGCCTCGATTCTCGGCCGCCGAGAACGGTTCGATGTCATGAATGCCGCGTTCATCAACGGCGTATCGTCGCATATCTTCGACTACGACGACACGCACCTGAAGACCATCATCCACCCGGCCGGGCCGGTGGTGGCGGCTATCTTGGCATTGGCCGAATTCCGACCGATCGATGGTCGGAATTTTTTGAATGCTCTGGTGGTCGGAGTGGAAACCGAATGCCGAATCGGCAACGCGGTTTATCCCGATCATTACGACCGAGGTTGGCACATCACGGGGACCGCAGGTGTCTTCGGAGCTGCGGCCAGCGCCGGTAAGCTCCTGGGATTGTCCGAGCAACGAATGATTTGGGCTCTTGGGTTGGCCGCGTCACAACCTGTCGGCTTCAGAGAATCGTTTGGCTCGATGAACAAGAGCTTCAATCCCGGGCGAGCAGCCAGCAACGGATTGTTCGCTGCATTCCTCGCTTCCAAAAACTTCACCAGCTCGGACCAAATGATCGAAGCCAAACGCGGCTGGGCCAACACCATTTCCACCAAGCAGGATTACAAAGAGATCGTCGATGGTCTGGGGAGCCGCTATGAGTCGGCTTTGAATACCTACAAGCCTTTTGCTTGCGGCATCGTGATGCACCCGGCGATCGACGCGGCCATTCAATTGCGCGAGCAGTATCACCTCGACGCGACTCGAATCGAAAGCATCCATCTCCGCGTAAACCCGTTGGTCTTGGAGCTAACCGGAAAAAAGGCGCCAACGACGGGTTTGGAAGGCAAATTTAGCATCTACCATGCGGTTGCCGTCGCCATCGTCGAAGGCGCTGCCGGCGAAAGACAGTTCAGCGACCGGGCCGTCCAAGATCCAACCATCGTCCATCTGCGCAGCTGCGTCGTGCCGGTCGTCGACACGACCGTCAAGCCATCGCAGGTGGAGATGACGATGCTTCTCAAGGACGGCCGGAAGCTGGAGAAGTCCATTCAGCACGCCAAGGGCAGCTTGGAGTCGCCCATGACGGATTCGGATATCGAAGCCAAATTCATCGATCTCGCCAAAGAGATTCTCCCTCCGAATCAAATCCGCGCCCTGATCGATCTTTGCTGGAATCTCGAGAAGCTACCCGACGCCAGCGCGATCGCCAAAGCGACCGTGCCCGTATGACTCGCCGATGGATCAGTAGCAGACGAGGCTGCTTCCGCTGTAGTGCGCGCGACCGCTGCAGCATTCGTCTCCGCCCCCCGTGGTCGCTCCGTTCGGACGACACGTGATTTTGTCGTATCGATAAGGCTTGTAGTGGCTTCCGCCATACGACTTGGGGTGCGTGCGGTGCTTCGTGCCGCCGCCGCCTGCTTGCTCGTACACCCAATAGGCCGTGTGCTTCTTGTTCGCCCACTTCTCGAAAATCATGACATGCCCGGCGTCGCCGAGGCTGCCCGTACCCAAGAAACCGATGACGTCGCCCTTCCGCAGGTTCTGCCATCGAATTGGGTGCACGATCTTGCCGGGCGTCCCATAGCCGCCGTTCAGCATGCTGTCGGTGTTGTGGTTGACCCGTCGGTTCTTGCGATCGCGCACGTTCCAGGCCATCGACACATATCCGGAACAATCTTGCCGCCAGCCTTCGAAATAGCTGCCCTGACTATAGGGAACCGGTCCACCATGATAAGCATGTAGCCACTTCTTGCCCCTCGCGATGGCGCTTGCTGGGGTGACCGCCAATGCGTCGACCGAACCGTCGTCGGCCTGCGCCTCGATATCGGATGCTTCCTCCTGCGTCGCGGCGAGATTTTCCTCGGACTGCGTCTCGATATCGGATGAATCCTCCGCCATGGCGGAGGATTCATCGGACTCCACCTCCACGTCGGAAGCGCTGGCCTCCGTGTCATCGGTAGCAACCTCGGACTCCGTTTGCTCCAGGTTTGCATGGATTGGATCGGCGGTCGGCGAATCCTCTGGACTGGCCGCGCAGCCCGACACCACAGTAACCAACAAGGCCAATGCGGTCTTCAGCGATCGCGAAGCATACGACGAAATACATTCGTTCATGATTTCCTCTTACGCGCTATTGTCTTGAGTTGATTCAAGCGACGTTGCGGGACGTCCTTGGACCTGGGATTTGCAAGGAGCAAGCCGAGCGATCCCCACGAAAAAAGCGCACGTGCCGTGGCGGCGGCGTGTCAACCGGTCGTTGACTCGATCCAGGCTTTCCCATACCAGGCACCCGGCCGAGGTCGGTGCTACCCGGCAGAACGCGCCAATGCATGTTGGCATGGGCCATTCGCACTCGCCAAACCAACTGACAGGTCGAAGTATCGCGGTATCCAGCGAAATATTGAACGGAGTCTCAAAACGAGGGCACTACGCTCGCAAAGGAAACTGCATCGGCATTTACGTCCTTGTGTCCTCTCGTCGAGTGACGGTTACGGACACTTCGGTTTTCGTCGATGCGGATTGTGAAGCGTTGCCTTCCCTTGCTTGCCCGTTGCTGAATTGGCACCCCTTGTTCGAAGGAGTCTATCTTGAATACATCCGTTTCCCGTTTTTGCGCGTTTGTCAGCATGACCGCCGCGGGGCTCGTTGCCTATGGCGATTCCGCCATGGCCTCGCCAGGTGGCGGGCTCGGGGAGGAGAAGTCCACGTTTGCGCAATCCGCGATGAGCGCGGGGGCGTGGACCAAGCTCGATTCGTCATTGCGGACGCGCTCTCTCGCCGTACCGAACGTGCAGACGGTCTCCATGTTCGTGCAATCGAGCAATCCGGAAAGCACGCGCAAACTCATTGAGGCGGCCGGAGGGTATGTCGGCACCGTGGCCGGTGACATTTTGACCGCACGCGTCCCGCGCAATGCCGTGAATACCGTTGCCAGCGCCCCTTCCGTGGTTCGCCTCGAAGGCGCAAGGATCGTGCGCTCGAAGCTCGACAAGGCCGCGGCCGCCATCAAGGTCGACAAGGTTCATGCGGGGACGTCGCCGCTTTCCGCTCCTTACAAGGGGGCAGGCGTCGTGGTCGGGGTGCTCGACATCGGGCTCGATTTTCAGCATGCGGCGTTCAAGAAGCCGGATGGCAAGACGCGCGTTCGCGCATTGTGGGACCAAGGGGCCACTGGCACGCCTCCCGCTGGATTCAGCTATGGCTCGGAGTGCACCGCCGCGCAAATCGACGGCGACACCTGCGCGCATCGCTCCACCCAGGATCACGGAACGCACGTAACGGGGATTGCCGCCGGTTCACCCGTTACCGGCGCGCCGTACGTCGGAGTGGCGCCGGAGGCCGATATCGTCTTCGTGAACCTCGGCAACCCGGCCGACACGTCCGACGAAGCTCTATCCACGGCCGTTTGCGATGCGGCGTCCTACATCTTCAAGCTGGCTGCGGCGGCGAACATGCCGGCGGTCATCAACATGAGCATCGGTGAGCACTCGGGCCCTCACGATGGGACCGCGCTCGGCGACAAGTGCCTCGACAACTTGACCGGCCCCGGCAAGATCCTCGTCGCTGCCGCGGGCAACGAGGGCAAAGGCTCCGTTCACGCGACCCAGGAGCTCCCGGTGGTGGTGCATGCGACGGCAACGGCTTCCGAGCAACCCGTCGTGCTCAAATGGCTTCCAGGCAAGGGGGAAGATGGGACCACCAAGGGCGAACTGTACCTCTGGAGCGACAGCAACGTCGCGCTTTCCGTTCGCGTTGGCTTCGCATCCCCATCGGTGGGCACGCCGACGTACTCGGCGCCCATTACCGTAGAGCGTCCCCTCGCGCCGAGCACCCTCTCCAACGGCTCCGTGTCCGTGGGCAATGTGATCGGAGCCGGTGGTTCGATCCCGTCGGGTGCGCGTGGGATCCAAATCGCCGTCCAGGATAGCAACAAGGACGGTTTGGAAGATCATCAGTCGTGGTTTCTCGAAGTTACCGGAAATGGCCGCTTCGATGCCTTCATCGACACCACGAGCGGGGGCGGCTTTCTCGCGACCGACCAAGCTGCAGGGGTAACGACGGATAGCAATATGACCATTGGATTTCCCGCTATCGCGTCGAAAGTCCTCGCGGTGGCATCCTTCGTATCGCGCAATAGCTGGAAGGCGGCCGACGGCTCCGAGCAAGTGCAAAGAACGGCCGGACCGGAATCGCCGCCGGTCACGATTGGGGCGCTCAGTTCGTTTTCCAGCCATGGCCCATCGCGCAACCCCAATGCGGCCATGAAGCCGGATATCGCGGCCCCTGGTGAAATCCTCGCCTCCGCGTTGAACTCGGGCGCGAGCCCGGCGGCGGAACGTGTCGCCAAGAGCGGCCCCAATGGTTTCTTGATGGCCGAGGGGACCAGCATGGCGTCTCCGATGGTGACCGGCGTCGTTGCGCTCATGCTGCAGAAGAATCGCTCCGTCACCGTCGACGACGTTCGCGCCGTTTTCGATCGCACGGCGGTGAAACCCGACGGCGTCACGAGTGTGCCGAATACGTTGTGGGGGCGTGGGAAGGTCGACGCGCTCGCGGCACTTGCCGACAAGGGAAGTCGTGGATCGAGCGACGGGTGCCAGCTGTCGCCAACGGATGAACGCTCGGCCACCTTCGCCGTGTGCGCCAGCGTGATGCTGCTGGGATTTCTTCTGGTGCGGCGTCGCGGTGCGAGGTCCGCGGATTAGAAATACCTAGGAAGATTGGTGGCGCGTATGGCGTACTGCGGACGTGATCGTCACGCGATGCGTCTTAGTTTGGCTCGTGATCGTTTCGTTCTCACTGATCGCGCTCCCGTCGGCCCAGGCCAGTGAGACCATCGAGAGAAAGGTCCTCGACGACCTTCGCGCGGAAAATGCGGACGCCGCGGCCGTCTACCAGCAGGCGGTTGCGGCGCTCGACCACGCGGATACCGACGGGGCGCGCGCCCTCTTTCGGCGCGTCACCGAGCTCGCCCCCAAGAGCGACCACGCCTACCGCCGCCTTTGCCGGCTCGAGCTCGTGTTCCAATTTTGGTATGCCGAGGCCGTCCCCGATTGCCGGCGCGCGCTGGCGCTGCGCGATGCGCCCGAGAATCACCTGATGCTCGCCCGTGCGCTCGTGGCGCCCGAAAATCCGCCGCCGGAGGGCCTCCAAGAGGCCCTCGAGCACGCGACCCAGGCGCTCGCGGCCAAGCCCGAGGATCCGCACGCGCTCAACGCCATGGTTCGCGTGCAGCTGGCGCGCAAAGACGTCGAACGCGCGAAGGCCTACGTTGGCCATCTCGAAGAGGTTGCGCCCCACGATCCGCAGACCCACGGTCTGCTTGCCCGTGTTCGCGTGCTGGATGGCGATACCTCGGGTGCCTCGGAGGCCCTCGAGCAGGCCAAGGAAGATGGACTCCCTGATATCGAAGTATCGTCGATTCGTCGGGCCATCGAAGGAGCATCTCCGGCTTGGCCGTGGCTCGTGCGCTTCGCGTGCCTCGTCGGCGGATGGCTCGCCGGCTTTGCGGCGCTCTTCCTGGTGGGATGGATCTCGAGCCAGGTCATCTTGCGCGTCGCCACCAAGATGCCTTCGTCTTTGCTTCGGGGGTATCACGCGGTGATTTGGCTTTCGAGCGTATACTTCTACGTGTCCTTGCCCATCCTTTTGGGCATCTGCGGATCGGCGGGTGTACTCGTCTACGTCCTGATCGGCGCCGACTCCTGGGAGCTGCTGCTGACCATTGGTTCGGTCATGTTCTTTACGTTGCTGGCGATGGGGAGAGCCATGTTGGTCATGGCCTTTCCGCCACGTGCAGAAGATCCGGGGGAGGGATTGGACTTCGCCACCGAGCCGAAGTTGTATGCACTCCTCGAAGAGGTGGCCCATCGAATGGGGGCCCGTCCCGTAGAACGCGTATTTCTCACGGACGGGACGACATTGGCGATTCTCGATCGAGGTACGGGATGGTTCGGACACGGGGGCCAACGTTGCCTGGTTCTCGGGACCGCGGTCCTGGAGGGCATGACGGTTCGCACGTTCAAGGTGCTGTTGGCCCGCGAGTTCGGGCGTTTCAAGACGGACGATGCGACCGGCGGCTTTGCGCTCACGATGCGACGCTCGCTCGTCACGATGATGGAGGCCATGATCCGACGCGGCGTCGACCGCTGGTATAGCCCAGCGTGGCTGTTCCTTCGAGGATTCGATCGCGTATTCACGAGCATCTCGTTGGGAGCACAGCATCTGCAGGAAGTCATCGCCGAACGGGAGGCCGCGCTGGCATATGGCTCGGCGTCGCTCGAACCCGCCCTGGGGGACGAGAACGAAGTGAGGAGCTTGTTCGTCGGCTAAATACCACCATCGACCACGCATCGAGCGGTTCGTAAGGGTATTCCCTTCACTGGAATACTCGAGAACCCACGAAACGACGGTGAAACAATCCCCCATTGGATGCCGGGCGCCATGTCGTCTCGTTGGTGATGACGAAACGACGACGACGAAGCCGAACCGATTCTCCAATGATGCGTGTACTTGCAAAAAGTCATCGGAATGGACAATCGAGCGGGTATACCTGCGACACCCGATGATACCCGACGAGAATACGAAGTATGGTTCCGGGCCGAGTGGGGTGCACCAACGTGACAAAGTACTCGTCGCCGTTTCCCTCGTGGCCATCGTCTTCTTCATTGCGCAGGTTCTGACGTTTCGATACGGCCGAGACCAAGGTATTTTCGTCATGGTGGCCGACGCGATCCTGCACGGTCGCATGCCCTACCGTGACGCCTGGGATTTCAAACCACCGGGCATCTTTCTGTTTTTCACCCTGGCCCGGCTCGTGTTCGGCTCCAATCCGATTGGAATTCGCGCCGTGGAGGTCGTGGGGCTCGGCGTATCTGCCTATTGGATGGTAAAGCTCGCGCACCATTGGTGGAACGATGTGCGCATTGGGTATGTCGCCGCGGCTTTGACCATGATGGTCCACGCGCAGCTCGATTTCTGGCATACCGCGCAGCCCGAATCCTTCGGCGGCATGCTCACCATTGGGGCGCTGTGGTTGTGGGCAAGGGCCGAGCGCCGATCGCTTCGCGAGCGCTACCTCGCGATCTTCGTGGGCGGCGCGATGTTTGGATTTGCAGGGCTCTTGAAACCACCGCTGATCGCAGGGAGCGCCGTGTTCTCCCTGGCGCTCTCGTACGATGCATGGTCGGTTCATCGGTCGGATCCTCCATTTCAAATCGCACGGCGCGCGATGAAGCCCGTCATCCTCGTATGGGTGGGAACTGTCGTTCCGCTCGTCGTGTGCGCCGCGTGGTTCTTCGTGCGAGGCGCATTGAGCGATCTGTGGGAGGTTCTTTTCCTGTTCACGCCGCACTACACGGCCCTCGGCTGGCGCGGACAACCCCCGATGGACATGGTCTACAAGGCCGTGCTGGACGCGTTCGTCGGCTACTCGAGTTCATTCGCCGTGGGCATCGTCTTGCTCCTGGCCGTGCCTTCTTCGCGCGCCTACCGTGGCCTATTCATGGTGCTCGGCTTGATTGGCTTTCACGTCTTGGGGATTGCGTTGCAGGCCAAGTTCTTCCCCTATCATTATGGCGCAACGTTCCCCTTGGTCGCGCTCTTGGCCGCCATTGGCTACGTCAAGCTATGGGATTCGATCCCGACTCGGAAACCCCTGGTGATGGCCGCGTACTTCGGTGCCTTCTGCGCGATCACGTCCATCTCGTCGGCCACGGTGGACACGCGCACCACCTTCTTCGCGCGCACCGCGAAGCGCATGGAGTGGATATTCAACGGCTTCCGCGATACCGAGAACGCCGACCGGCTCTCGTCGGTGGTCGACGTGAACGCGCTGGCCAACCGGGCGGTGGCCCAGTACGTGAGAGAGCACACGCCTGCAACGTGCTCGATGTTCGTATGGGGGTTCGAGCCGGTGATTTACGACCTTGCCCAACGACAGCCGGCCTCCCGGTACATCTACAATTTGGGCCAACGAATTCCTCGCACGCGGGACGCATTGCGCGCCGTGATGATGCAGGAATTGGAGCACAACGAGCCCTGCGCCTTGCTGGTGGAGCACACCGATGTGTTCCCGTTGGTGTCGGGAACGAAGGTCGACTCCGCGGCCGAGTTGGCAAATTTCACCGAGCTCTCTCGATTCTTGAGCGAGCATTATGCCCTCGACCGGACGATCGAAGATTTCGACGTCTATCTGCGGCGCTGACGGAAACGGCCTTCGAGCGCCTTTAGCGCTCGAGGTACTCTTCGACTTGGGCCAATTCTTTGAGGGTGGCGATTGGCTTACCAGTCTGCAGGTCGAAGACCGACGCATCCTTGCTCCACATCAACTTGACGAGAGCATGGAGAGCGGCGACCGCTTCGGGGCCGATTCGGCTCGATGGAATGGCGATACCCAACCCGTCGAGCTCGAATTTGACACGATGGTTCGCTCCGACCTCCGACGAGGAGGCGCCCGCAGGAATGGGAAAGAGCTCCAGAGGATTGTATTGCGTGGCGGCTTCCGCCAGCTCGAACAAGTCGAGGTCACCCTCGGCCATCAGGTTGTAGGACATCCTCGTGTTCCTTCACTCGTGAATCGAACCTGTACGTTTTCACCAAGCCGTGCCCTCAGCGCAAGACGCTTGTCGACCGTGAGCAACTGACCGTGGTCATTGTAGTAAACGAGCTGTGAGCTACCGTGCGGCAGGTGCGGTGCATGGTGCCTAATACGTGCACGAAGAAAGCGAAGGGTACGTTCGAAATTCTCGTCCGACTCAAGGTTATGATTCACCGCGTGAACGGCGAGCGCCTGCTCCTTCACGTACATATCGGGCGTGATGGGGCCCCAATCGAGGGAGTGAGGATCCCAGGCGTCGAGCTCGGATGGGCGGGAACCAAAATGCAGCGATTCGCCCAGGCGCTGAGCGGCGCCACCGATGATCTCATACGGTTGGGCGAGGACAGAGGCCGAGTCTTTTCCGCGCTTACTCGCCTCGACGACGATGGCGTCGAGGCGCTGACGACCGCGACGCACGTAGGCATCCGTCACGATGGCATATCCGAGGGCGCCCTCGGCCCTCTCGCGCACGAGGCGACGACCAAGGTAGGCCGCCTTGTCGCCGCGGTCGGTGACGATGGCGATGCATTCTGTCGCGCCTCGCTGCCCGACGATGAGCACGAACGGAAGCATCTCTTCCCCGGACGCGAGGTGGTCGAAAGCCAATGCGAGCGCGCGTTCGAAAAGATCGTTCATGGGATCGCGTTCTCCGAAATGATTAATTTCGATATGAGTGGACTCGAAATCGACGCTCCGGCTGTGTCGAAAACGTCGCTGTTTGCGGAGTCGAGCGCTCTTATTCTGCAGTAAATCGAGGCTGAGAACCGAGCCAGGCATTCTACGCAACCGCCGAATCCTTTCTTCCCCCACGAAGCTCCCATATTGCGTTTCGGTTCGGCCTTCGGGTGTTGAGCGAGTTCTGCCCAACCAGGGTGAGGTGGATGGGCGGATATTGCTCAATGGGAAATAGGCCTTCCTTTCGTACCGCAGGATGGCGCGCCACGCCCTGCTTTCGCCGCGCATCGTGGTATGCGGGGCGAGGTCATGGTGGATCGCCGGAGCACCCGCTTCATGGAGCAAAAATCCGCTTTGCGCGGGATTTCAACGCCCTTGCGTTGAATGCTTCCTCTTGGCGGGGAGGGCATGTCCGCTGCAAAGGTCCTTGCGTTTCTCTCGAGGGCGGCATGGCCGCAAGGAGCTTTTCCTTGAAAACCCATACTCGCATATTCGCTTTGACGTCTTTGGCCACGACAGCCCTGCTGTCGGGATGTGTTGCTGCGGACCGTGATATCCAAATGGACGAGCATCCGGTCACCGTTCGTTCGGGCGCATCTCGTCCCGCATCGGACATCGCGTGGGCACCATGCGGTACAATCGGGGGAGAGTGCGCGACGATTCGGGTCCCGGTGGATTGGGCGCACCTCGAGGGCGAGACGTTCGAACTCGCGATCGGCCGCTTGCCCGCCCTCGAACCCGAGAATCGCATTGGCACGCTGTTTCTCAATCCGGGCGGCCCCGGTGACTCGGGAATCGACGCTTTCATTCTAAGGGACGACCGTCTTTCGGACGGCGCCTTGCGGAAGCGATTCGATCTGGTGAGCTGGGATCCACGTGGCGTAAAACGCAGTCAGGCCGTCGTGTGCAGCACGGAAGTGATGAACGAGTTTCCGTGGTCCTATCCGAAGACGCAGGCCGAGTATGACGAATTGGTCGCATACAACCGCAAGCTCGGAGAAGACTGCCGTGCACGCAGCGGCCCCGTGTTCGATCACGTCGACACCTTGAGCACGGTCCGCGATATGGATGCCATCCGCGCGTCCCTGGGGGAGGAGAAGCTCTCCTACTATGGCGGATCTTATGGAACGCAGATTGGCCAACAATACGCCGAGGAGTTCCCCAAGCGGATCCGCGCGATGGTCCTCGATTCCAATGTCGATCACAGCCTGACGTCGTACTTCGAGCATCTACGGAGGCATACGGAGGCTTTCGAAAAGTCGTTCCTTGCATTCGCCGAGTGGTGCGAGCACGCGCCCGTGTGCAAACTCTACGGAAGGGACGTCGTCGCGGTATGGGACCGTTTGTACCAAAAGGCCCTTGCGGGGACATTGATCGATCCGACGACCGGAAGGCGCGTCGGCGTGGTCGGGCTGCGGGGGAACATGTACGCCGGCATGTACAATCTCAGGGGCCGATCGCTCCTGTTTGCCGACCGTCTCTGGCGTCTCGATGCCGGTACGCCGGGGATGCCTCCTCCCCCGCCGCCCGAAGAAGGCGAGGTTACCGCTTACGGGTACCAAACCGTCGTTTGCCAGGATTGGAAGTTTCCCACACACAGCTTCCGTGAGCTCGATGCTTATCGTCGTGTCCTCGAGGCCATGTACCCCCACTCCGGGCTGACGTTCCTCTGGGGCGACGGCCCTGGCTGCTACGGTTTTCCGGTGAAGGTCAACAATCCGCAGCACCGCCTATCGGCTCCGGACGCTCCGCCCATTCTGATGCTCACCGCACGCCATGACAGTTCCGCACCCCACGATGGGAATCTCGCGGTGCATCGGCAGCTCGAGACCTCCGTGCTGCTCCAGCAAGATGGAATCGGCCACATCCAGTATGGTCGCCCCTGCGTCACCGAGTATGTCGATCGGTATTTGACCACACTCGTCATGCCGCCAAAGAACACGCACTGCGCCGCGGACTGGCCGAGCGCACCGCTCGACACGCCCGGAGACGCTCTCTTGCTGCCATCCACCCGCGCGCCCGCTCAAGATTGGATTCCGGAACTCCCATGAAAAAAGCCCCGCGGGTGGCCGGAGGACCCCTTCCTGAGTCGCCCCATTTCGGATCGAAGCTTGGCCGCAGTGTGGTAGTGCCCATCGTTGGAGGCATCGCGGTAGTGTGTCTCGCCGCGATGCTCTTCACGAAATAGGACATTCGTTATGGCTGTGCAGCGAAGATATCGACCTCGGTGAGACTGTTCCACGCGTTCACGTCGTTGCCGTGACCGACATAGCGAATGAATCGCGCGTTGACGTCGGGGAAGTCGTAGTTCTCTTGCGCCGTGGAGGCGCCGCTGCTCCGGCCACTCCAAATCGTTTGCCAGTTGGTACCATCGCTCGAGGCCTGAAGATCGAAGGCCGCGCGGCGGCTGTCGCCTTTGTACACGGCGATGGCTACCTCGCGGACGACGAAGGTCGTACCGAGATCGTACGCGATCCATTGGCCGTCGCCGCTCGCCGACCATCGTGTGGCCACATCGTTGTCGACGGTGTTCGCGGGTGCATTGCCGTCGTCGGCGCTCGCGCTTACGCCGGAGGCCGCGGGCGTGACCTCGACGCGACCGCCGCCCCCTCCGCCGCCATCGCCTCCGCCACCCCCGCCGGCATCACCCCCGCCGCCCCCTCCTCCTCCGCAATCGGTGAGCGGAATGTTGGCGACGCCCGACGTGGCATTGGTGACGACGTTGTCCGTACAGACTACGTTGCCGGCGCTGGTATTGCCATCTTTCGCGATCTTGAAGCCAAATCCAGCGGCACCGACGTTGGCTGTATTGCCGCTGAAAACATTGTCGCGACCCCACCCGGCGACCTGGATGTGGGTCTGAAATCCGTCCAGCAATGCACTCGTGCCTCGGTTGCCCGTGATGCGGTAGCCGTTGCCCTTGGCGTCGATCCAACTGTCGGCGAAGTTTTCCCCGCTCATACCGGTCCCGTTGAAGACATTGTCGCGGACCTCGCCGCCCGTGGTGCCCTCCTTGAGATCGAGGCATTCGGCTCGAACGTTGGGACCGAGCCGGTTCCCGATCGCCTTGTTACGGTCGCTGCGGTCGGGCTGCCCGTCGGGCCAGTTGCTGACGGCCTGTCCGAAGTAAATTCCCTCGCCGAAGCCGGGTTCGCGCAATCCCGTATCGCTGATTTCCGAATTCTGAACGACATTGTCGCTGCTGTTGTCTCGAAAATGGATGGCTTCGTCGCCTATCTGATGTACCCGCACCCCATCGACGATCGTGTGGTGGGCGCCGAGAGCCATGATCCCCTTCTGACCATTGGTCACCGTGAAGCCGACCAACTTCCAGTAGTCGGCTTGAAGCTGCACGGCCCGGCCGTTGGATGTCCCTTGCCCATCGATCACCGCGGCGCGGGAGCCGGAGAGCACGATGGGGGCACTCTCCGTTCCGCTTCGAGTGATGGTGAAATGGCCTGCATAGGTACCATTGGCCATCCGAATTTCGTCACCCGGCATCGCATTCTGCAATGCCGCGGTGAGCTGACTCGCCGTACTGACGTCAATGATTCTCGCCGCCGGTGCGCTCCCGGATTCGGCCACTCCCGTGATCGCGGAAAGGACGCCTACGAGTCCGAACGAAATGATGGAACGAAAACGTCGAATGTACATGTTTTTGACTCCTCGAATGTCTAGCGACGCCGATGGGTGAGTTTGGAAAGAGTCTTGCCGAATTAAATGGTTCCAATTGACACCGGTGTCAATGGCGCAAAGACAAATCATGGACGCGACCGTGGTTTGCCCATTGTCGTGAGCTTCAGGCACGTCACCATTGGCGATCGAAGCTGCGCATGAGTCGACATGACCGCGGAGACAATCCGCACCGAAGTGGGGGCGGGTAAGCGTCATCAATCAATGTCGACGAGTGTTTCTTTCACCTATTGGGGTGGTCCCTATCGCGCAACGCACTCAAGAAGGCTCGCACGAGCGACGCAAGACGCTCGGGTTGGTCATAGGGGATCCCATCGGCGTCGCTCGTTCTCAAGGATATGCAAGGACGGGATCGCATGGTCATCTAGGTGAACGCCGACGGCTCTCCGGTCATCCAGTTCTTGGATGCCGCGGGCTCCGTCGTGAGCCAGCTCCCGCCGTCGATTCCATGAGCCGGCATCCTCGCAGCGGACGAAGAACGCTTTCATCGCGCATCATGGTATGCGGGGCGAGGTCATGGTGGATCGCCGGCGGACCGGCTTCACGCTGCGCAAATCTGCTTCGCGTGTGATGGAACGCGCTCGTTGTGTTGAATGTTTCCCGTTTCGTCGGCATGCCCACTGCAAAGCTCTTTGGCATCTCTCGATGGCGGCATGGCCGCAAGGAGCTTTGCCTTGAAAACCAACACTCCCATATTGTCTTTGGCATCGTTGGCCACGATGGTCTTGCTGTCGGCATGCGTGGCCGCGGACGGTGGCGCCGCAGGTGGCGACGAAGCACGGCTTGCCGTCCGCGGGGATGTTCGTTCGGCGCTACGCCCGGCATCGGACATTGCGTGGACGCCGTGCGGCACGATCGGGGGAGAGTGCGCGACGATTCGGGTCCCGGTGGATTGGGCGCACCCCCAGGGTGAGACGTTCGAACTCGCGATCGGCCGCTTGCTTGCCCTCGACCCCGAGAACCGTATTGGTACGCTGTTTCTCAACCCGGGCGGCCCCGGTGGATCGGGAATCGACAGCTTCATTCTAAATAACAAGATTTTTGCGAACAGCGCCTTGCGAAAGCGATTCGACCTCGTGAGCTGGGATCCACGCGGCGTGGGTCGCAGCCAGGCCATCGTATGCAGTACGGAATTGGTAAAGCAGGTTCCGTGGTCCTATCCGAGGACGCAAGCCGAGTATGACGAATTGGTCGCACTCAACCGCAAGCTCGGAGAGGATTGTCGCGCACGCAGCGGCCCCGTGTTCGACCATGTCGACACCTTGAGCACCGTCCGCGACATGGATGCCATTCGCGCGGGGTTGGGGGAGGAGCAGCTCTCCTACTACGGCGTATCGTATGGAACGCAAATTGGCCAGCAGTACGCCGAGGAGTTTCCCGAGCGTATCCGCGCGATGGTTCTCGATTCGAATATCGACCACAGCATCACGTCGGACTTCCGGTATCTGCAGACGAACACGAACGATTTGGAAACCTCTTTCCGTGCATTCGCGGATTGGTGCGAACGCGCGCCCGCGTGCAAACTCTACGGAAGGGATGTCGTTTCGGTATGGGACAGTTTGTACCAAAAGGCCCTTGCGGGCACATTGATCAACCCGACGACCGGAGAGCTCGTCAGCGTAGAAGGACTGCGGGGGGTCCTGCACAACGGCATGTACAATCTTGGCGGCCGATTGCTCAAGGCGGCCGAGCGTCTCTGGAGCCTCGATACCGGCACGCCGGGTACGCTACCGTCCCCACCGCCGCTACCGCCTGAAGAGGAGGCGGTTACCCCCTACGCGTACCAAACCATCCTTTGCCAGGATTGGAAGTTTCCCACACGCAGCTTCCGTGAGCTCGATGCCTATCGTCATGCGCTCGAGGTCATGTACCCCCACGCGCAGATGACGCTCCTCTGGGGCGACATCCCTGGCTGCTACGGGTTTCCGGTGAAGGCCAATAATCCGCAGCGTCGCCTCTCGGCCCCGGATGCACCGCCCATTCTGATGCTCACCGCACGCCACGACATCGCTACACCCTACGATTGGAACATTACGGCGCATCGGCAGCTCGAGACCTCCGTACTGCTCCACCACGATGGCATCGGCCACCGCCAGTACGGTCGCCCCTGCGTCACCGAGCACGTAGAGCAATATTTGACCACACTCGTCACACCGCCAAGGAACACGCACTGCGCGGCGGATTGGGGCAGCGCGGCCTTCGACGCGTCGGTGGACGATCTTTCGTTGCCGTCCATCCGCTCACCGCGCTTTCGAGATTGATGCGCGCGGAGCTGAAACGGCCGCATGTCGGACTGGACGGGAGTGCGAGGAAACGCCTTGACGGCGATACCACTTGACCGACGCCGGTGACGGTGCTCGAAAATGGGCGGGATGATCTCGCAGCCGCCGGGAGATGAAACGCCCATCGATGCCGTGAAGACTCCTGCCGAGCTTCTCGCGATTGAGGAGCCTTGGCAATTCGCAGGCGCCGTCATCTGCAATGTGCACATAAAATATCAGAGGTACGGCTGGGAAGCTCTGACCGCGTTCGAGCGTCTCGTTTGGCACGGAAGCGATTGTGCCTTTCGGGAAGCTCAGTGGATGCTGCTCGAGGAGGCGCTGGACGGAGAAGAGCGGTGCACCGATCTCGTCGCCGTTCTTGACGAGATCGGCGCACACCATGCGGCGGAGGCCCTCCGCCAAACGTTTGCTCTTTACGCCGCCATCCCACCTGAGCAAGCCGCGACAGCGTGCACGCAGGGGGATTGGATCGAGCTTGCGGGCGAGAGCAAGCTCGAAGCCGTCCGCGCGACCCTCGTCGACGACGAGGTGGATGGATGCCTCCGCGCGTACATCAATCACCATCGCGATAGGCTACGGCCCGACTAGAACACATGGGCGGCCCCGGGAGACCATTGCGCTACCATGGTGGGATGGTACGCCGCTGGGTACTTGCCGCGGTCATTCTCGCGTTCGGATCGAGGGATGCCCATGCCGGGGAGCCTCGCGTGCTCGTACGTTTCACGCCGCAGGTCGCACGGTCCGATGCGGCGCGGCTCGTCTCGGCCATCCGCGCGCAACTCCGCGGAATGGCCGCGATCGAACTCGATCCGGGGGCATTATCGCTGGCGTGTATCGTCGACGTCGACCGCACCGAGTCGGGCATCGTCCTTCGCTTCATCGACGGTATGGGCGGCGATGCCGGTGCGCCACGCCTGGTCACGCGAGGTGGTGAGATAGGCGCAAGCGAAGGGGCGGCGATGGTTCGCGCGTTCGTGACTGCGGCGGTGGAGAAGGAGAACGAAGCGGAGAATCCGGCTCCCGGCGCGCTCGCACCTACGCCGCACCCAGAGCCATCGGACGCGCCACCTTTCGCTCCACCGCCGGCGTGCGCCTCCGAGTTCACGGACCGAGCACCGCGTGCCGAACGAGCAGGCGCGCCCGCCCGGTCGCGCCATCCGTGGCGCGGGAGGCTCGCGGCCTTCTACACGGGCGCGACGTACGCAGCGGAGCTCCCTTGGCACAGTGGAGCGCGACTCGAAGGTTCATACTCCTTCGTTCCAGGTTGGTATGGCGGAGTGACGTATGCCTATCATCCCAACGTCGAGATGCCGACCGAGGCAGCATCGGTGCGGGTCACCCGAAGTGCGGGGGCCGTCTTCGCGGGCGTCGAGAGCAACGGGCTCGTAGGGGCGTTTGGCGCGGATGCCTCGGCGGGGATCGAACACGTCACGCGCGCGTCGAGCGTATTGAAGGGGGGCGGGGCCCGGATCGTTCCGCTTTTTGCGATGCGGCTGCACGGCCGGTGGCGCCTTCCATACGGGCGTGGCGCGGCCATCGACGTTGCTCCCACGATCGAGCTCGCGCTGGGGCAGGAGGCTCTCTTCGTCGAGAGCAAAGATACCGCCACGCGCAGCGTCCCGGCGGTGGCGCGCTTTCGATTGGACGTGGGGGTCACATTCGATTTGTTTTGAAGCGCCTCCATTTTCTTCCGCCCGAATCGGGCCTTGGGATCCACGTACGCCTCATGGAGAGATTCGCCCGAGATCCGTAGATGGATCGCGCCATGGCCGATGAGGAGGCAGACGCGCGGCTTGCTCGCCAAGCGGCAACCGATGCGACGGCGCGCGACGCCATCGCGCGTCGGCTCGGTGCGCGCGTTCGCAGGCTTTGCAGGTCGCTCATTCCGAACGCGGACGATTCCGACGATGCCGCGCAGCTGGCATTGCTCGACATCGTGCAATCGGCACCCGGGTTTCGCGGAGAGTGCACCCTCGAAGCCTGGGCCGATCGGATCGCGGTCCGCACCGCCATCCGCGTTGCGCGCCAAAGGCGGCTTGCTTCCGTGCGATCCCAGGGCGCGATCGAGCCTGACGATCTCACGGCACCGGGGCCGTCGAACAAGGGGGCCGACGGCATCCCGCGGTCGATCTTGGCGTACCTCGACGAGCTGCCCGAGGCGCGTCGCACCGTGCTCGTGCTTCATCATGTGATGGGTTGCACCGTACAGGAGATCGCGGAGGTGACGGCCGTGTCCGTGAATACCGTGAAGGATCGGTTGCTCGCGGCGCGCGAACAGGTGCGGCGAATGGTGCGCCGCGATCTCGCGACGTTCCGGAGGGCGCCATGAACGCCGACGCGTGCGTGCGCTGGATCGAGCTCTCCGACCGAGAAGCCGTGGGCGATCCGCTGAGTGCCGACGAGAAGGCCTTCGTGCGCGAACATGTCGCGTCCTGCCTCGAATGCCGTGCCGAGGCCGAGGTCTGGGAGAAGATGCCGTCGCTCCTCGACGAGCCCGTTGCGGCGCATCGCCGTGCGCGCCGGCCCTGGCTCACCGGGGCACGCACTCTGGGGTTGTCCGTCGCGGCGGCGGCCATCGCGGCTTGTTTCGTAGCCTGGCGCGCCCACGATGAGCAGGGCGCACCTGTCGTGGCGGCGGTGCCGAAGGATGCCACGGCGATCGTGGTGGTTGCGGGTGGTGGTGCCGTCGAGATCGATGGCCAGCCCGGTGCCGTTGGGCAAAAGCTCGAACGCGGGGCCGTGATGGTCGCCCGCGAAGGTTCCGCGTGCATCGTCGTTCCGCCGACGGTGCGCGCCTGCGTGGTTCGGGGCACGGTGCTTCGCCTGGCCGATCTAGGAGCGCACGCCCGCCTCGAGCTGCTCGGCGGAAAGGTGGCCGTCGAGCTCGATCCTTTGCCGGCGGGCCGCAGTTTCGGCATCTCGACGCGGGCGGGTTCGGCGATTGCCGTGGGGACTGCGTTCTCGGTCGAGATGCCTCCCGACGATGCTCCGGTGATCACGCGCGTCCTTCAGGGGCAGGTCCTGGTCCGCGCATCGAACGGTGCCGAGCAACGTGTCGCGGCGCACGAAAAGACCTCGATGCGGGATGCCACGCCTTCGGCCCTGCCTCCTCTCGACGAAGAGCTCGATCGGGCGCTGCTCGTCGCTCCGCGGTACGGCGGGGACATGGAACGCGTGCACGTCGACAGCGACGTGCCCGAGGCGACCGTCCGCATCGACGAGCGCGTCGTCGGCGTCGCGCCGATCGAGCTGCTTCTCACCCGAGGCGAGCATTCGGTGGCCATCGCAACACCTTCTCACGGCACGATGCGCGAGACGTTGCACGTTGGGACCGAGCCGGTCCTTCGACGCTTCGCGCTCGCGCCAGCTCCCGCCCCATTCTCGGATGCCGCGGTGCACGTCGAGCATGCGGCGAACGCCAAGAGTGCCGCCGAACTGCTCGCCGCGGCAAGGGTGCGAAGGGACCGCGGTGATCTGCCTGCCGCGATGGGCGCCTATCGCGAGCTGTTCGATCGACATGGCGGCAGCGCGGAAGCCCACACCGCGCTCGTGCCGTGGGGTGAGCTGCAGCTTTCGCCGCTCTCCGATCCGCGCGAGGCCCTTTCTGCCTTCGATCGCTACTTGGTGCGGGGCGGGCCGCTCGAGCAAGAGGCGAGCTTCGGACGCATCCGAGCCTTGCGCGCGCTCGGGCGTACGGCGGACGAGCGCGCAGCGATCGAAGCATTCCTCCGGCGGTTTCCCGACGGTTCTCTCACATCGTCCCTTCGCAAGCGGCTCGAGTCCATGGCGGAGCGTTGACGATGTCTCCCGGGGATTGAATTTGCTTCCACCCGATTTTCCGCCGTGGCCCCCCATACCCGCAATATGCGCGCTTATCTCATTTTGCTCGTCGGTACCTGCTTTGGCATGGCCTGCTCGTCGCAGCCGAGTGCTCAACATCACCCGCCCGATGCCGCCGTTCATGACGCATCGGCAGACTCCTTCCGCGAGGAGCTCGAGGGCCGCATGAGCGCGGCGGTTGCGAAAGGGTTCTCGGGAACGGTGTTGATCACCGCCTTCGGGAATCGGATTCTTGCCAAGGGCTATGGCTTGGCCGATCGGGCGAAAAATGTCCCCAACGCGGTCGATACGGCGTACGACTTCGGCTCGGTGCTGAAGGAGTTGACCGCGGCCGCCATTTTCAAGCTTGCAGGGGAGGGGAAGCTGGCAGTGACCGATTCGCTCGCGACGTTCTTCCCGAACGTGTCGGCGGACAAAGCAAAGATTACCGTTCTGCAGGTCGTCCTGCATCGTGCCGGATTCGACGAATACCACGATACGGAGGGTGACTTCGAACCCATCACCCGGCTCGAGGCCCGCCGGCGGATCCTTGCACAGCCTCTGAAATTCGAACCGGGCACGCAAAAGGCATATTCCAACTCCGGATACACGCTGCTCGCCGATATCATCGAGACGGTATCGGGGCGAGCGTATTCGGATGGCATCCGCGAGCAGCTCCTCGAGCCGGCCCATATGCAACAGAGCGGCTTTTACGGCGATCCCTTGTGGAAAAGCATCGCCACCGCCATTGGATACGGCGCGGAGACCTTCGGAGGCAATGATCCCGCCGAATGGCCCTACAGCTGGGCCCTCGTCGGCAACGGCGGGCTCGTGACCACCGTCACCGATCTCGAACGCTGGCTCACGGCCACCTGGGGCGGGGGCGTCCTTTCTCCCGCCGCATTCGACGCCTATCGGACGCAGTACCTCTCGACGGGCGCCTACGATTACCAAGGCAAGGTAGTTTACGGTGCCGGCGGGGGAGGCGACTACGGTCTTGGCGGCATCGTATGGGATTGCCCCGAAGCCAATACGCGCGTCATCCTTGGAACGAACACCCTCGATCCCGAGCGATTCCAGCACGAAGCCTTTGCGCGCGAGCTCATCGAATGGCTTCTATCCCACGGGCCCCACCCGTGATCGATCTTGCGGTATGAAACGAGGACCTTGCGCGGGGCGCCCCGCTCGACACGCTATCGAGCAGGGCCCCTTTGGCGGCTTAGTTTAGCCAAGGGTTGTTCTCGGCGAAGTACTCGTGGCTGTCCGCGTTGTTGGTCGTCTGATTGGGATGGTTCTGGGCGAGGTTCCTGCAAGCGGTTTGGCCGTAGGCCTGGTCCCGGGTCCCGCCATTGGCGTTGAAGTGGCTCGCCTCATGGACGATCGTCCCGCTCTTCGAGTCGGTTCCGTTCATCGGTGCCTTCCAGAATGCAGGGCACAAGTATATCTGGCCGAATCTATCTGGGTATACGTACGCGTAGACGTTATCTTGTGTACAGGTGGTGCAATCGTAGGCAAACCTGCTTAGGCTGTTGCCGTTGATCTTGTTGAAATGATCCCGTGCCGTGGTGTGCCGCGTCGTTTGAAAGGCACCGAACCACGTGGTGTAGCGCGGTGATCCCGCCGTGTGCGAGTTCAAATAGGCGAGCGCATTGTGCGCGAGCGCGTGGGCATTCTGCGCGGCCCTATTGATGTCGCTCTGCTGCGATGCGCTGCACCCCACGAAATTCGCCCCAGGGGCCGGGGCCTCGCGCTGAGAGAGGCGCCCTTCGATGGAGAGGTGGACTTCGTTCGACACGAGGGAATCCACGCCGGATGCATACTGCACGACGTAGTTGCCCGTTTCTCGAACATCGTACGCCTCGGCCAAGTCGACCCTGCGCTCGAGGCTTTCGCCGGGCGCGAGCACGACATAGTCTTCAGCGCGCGGAGCCGCGCGCTTGTAGATTCGGCCGATGTAATCCACCGGCATGCCGTTGCGGGTTACGACGAACAGCGGGGCGTCGATGCCATCCACGGGGGTCTCCCACCTGAGAAGGCGCACGGCATGGTTTGCGCCATTGGTCAACGTGACGGTGAGCGACAACCCATCTTGCTTCGCGAAGAACGACTTGCTCGTCGTCAATTTGACCGACACCTGACTCGAATCGGCAACGAGGTCATCGGTTGCCATAGCAACTGAATCGTCGGTGTCCGACGCTTCGGATGCGCATCCTGCGAAGCTTAGAAGGACTGGAGCTACAGTGGCACACCTAACCCACAGGATGAGCTGATGTCGAAATGTATGCTTCATTCGATTTCCCCCTATTCTGCATTCAGATGAAGCCGCGCTCACGCTTTCGAGCTTCCGAAACCGGTTGTGGTCTCGAATGGCGCGCTGTCTCTCGGACACCAGCCCACCGCGATGATCAGGTGTCCCCGTTCGACGTTCGCAGGTGCATCCGACGCACCACACCATTCACAAGTACCGCGAGCGAGGGAAATGCCAGAGATCGATAATGTGAATTCGCGCATGAACGATTCGAATCGACCGGGCGAGGAGGCGTGGGCTGGTCGAGGGTAGCGCGTTCGACCATTTCGATGCTGTGACGCGCGCTCGCAGCCGTGTGACATACTTGGTCGATGAAGCCGTCAGCAAACTTCTGAGAGAGACGGAGAGCCCGTTGCTCTACGGCCAGACTTGTCGAGCGACGGCGGCGGCGGCGGCCTGGTAGGGCAAGAGCGGGCGGTCTTCGACGATGACCTCCAGCGGCCACTTCTCATGCAGGGTCACCCACAGCCGCGAGCTCAGGCCCGAGTAAATCGGTAGTTCGTCCTTGGCATCGGTCGGTTGCAGTACGTATAGCCATGTCGCTCCGTCGCGGGCCCCGTCCAGGGGCTCCCTCCACGCTCGGCACAGCCGACGGCCGCCATGACGTTGGGCCTCCGCGGAAAGCACGCGGTCCGCGCAGAGCGGGGCCGGGGCCATCAGGCTGTTTGCGCTGAAACGGTATGTCAGGGGCGGTACGGAGTCGATGAGCGGCGCACCGAATCGAGCATGTCGTCCGATAGCCGGCCCGCGAACCGCGCGCACAAGTCGGCGACTGTGCGGCGGAATTCCTGCGTGTCACCCGATATTTTCATTTGAAACGGAGAAGCTCTCGCCCGTGGCGTTCGGTGTCCGCCGCAAGAAAGGCCGCATCTCCCATGGTGCCGAGCCATCGCAGCCGCGGTGAGCCCTCGGGAAGCAACTCCCCGAGGGCTCGGGTGCCGGCCGGTGTACCGTCGCTCACCCATGGTTCGCCGGAGATCTTGTCCCCGGGCTGAATGAAGGTGCTATCCGGTGCAAAATACAACCGATCGCCATGGACATAGAGCGCTTCGGCGCGGTTGGCCACGCGGGTGGGGGAATTCGAATTACCGAATACCACCTGGAGTCCCGCGTTGAACGTGTCGATGGCGACACCGTCGCGAAAGGGCACGATGGCCTCGACGTCCGATGCGATTTGCACCGCGGATTCACCCTCGACGCGGTAGACAATCTTGCGGGCAAGAACGAAGGCACGATGGGGCGCTGCCACGTGCACGTAGGTGACGTCGCTCACGGAAGGAACCTGCGTGGTGCCCGCCGGCGTGCCGTCGCTGACGAAGAGGCGCTCGCCGCCAAAAACGAAAGAGCCGCCCGCTTCACCGGCCGCCCGCACCTTTCCACTTCCAAGTGTCGCGAGGACTTGCCCGGTCGCATCGGCTTTCTGAAGCCCATTCGACGTCGGCAGGTAGAGGGCGCCGTCGCGCACCAACCATCGCGCGCCTTCGGTGACGCGCGGGAGATTTCCCTGCTTGGATGCGCCCGTGGCCGTACCATCCGTCGCCAGGACCGACTCGTTGGCATCGGCGAAGAAGATGCGATTCCCGACGGCGACCATGGGCAAATCGAAGGTTCCGCCGCTCGGATCGCAGGCGAAGTCCTCGAGGTATTGCACGGTGGCCATGCTCGCGGGGTCGTCGCGCCACGCCGCGAGCTCGCACCCCGAGCGCTCCTTCGATTGCCGCAGGATGAAATACCGATCTCCCAGTTTGACGGGCGGGCCCACCAATGTGGTTTCCGAAACGCGGCGCGTTCCACCTTGCGTCCCATCGGTGAACCATGTTTGTGGATACCGGGACGAGTACGAACCGTTGGCCGCAAAGACGGCACCGCCTCCTTCCAAAGGATAGAAGCCACCGGGATTCGAAGACGCCGTGCGATCTTCGACCGGAATGACGCTCAATTTGCCATCGGCGAACTTCATGGCGCACGCCGTGGGCCAAGAGCCCTCGTCCTCGCAGCTGAAAAAGAGCCAATCCGCGGCAATGACCCGCCGCGGCGGAGTGGAGAAGCTTTCCGGAGGATAGACGGCCGGGCCGAGCGTCTGCATCGTCCCGAGTGCACGCGTACCCGCCGGCGTACCGTCACTTCGCCAAATTCGTCCCTTGTTGCGTTCCCCATCCCAGAAAAACGCGGCACCTGCCCCCGTGGCCCACCCTTGAAGTTGGTCGTATGGGCCATTGTCGACGGTTGCAATCTTGGTCGCCGTCGCTGGCGTGCCCTCGATGACCCACACGTCCTTCTCTTGAAGAAGAAGGACACGCGATTCGGTGACGGGTACGAGCTCCGTGCTCGAATGTGGCGTTGGAGCCCCCGCGATCGACGTCACCGCGAGGGTCGCTGGATCGACGGTATACAATTTTCCGTCGAAGTGAACGATGACGGAGTTTCCGAGCCGCACCTGGCCGCCTGCCGGATTGGGGCTGTTGTCGAGTTGCTTGGGAATGGCATCCACCTTTCGGGTGCCCTCGGTCGTTCCGTCGGTCACCCACACCGTCCGACCGTCACTATCGGGATGCGCCGTCAATAGAATGCGATTCCCCACGGCGACCGCGCCCCGCACACCCGCGCCGGACAGAGGCAAGGTCGTCGTGCCCGCGTTCGTTCCGTCGGTCCGCACCGTCTGGCTCTGGGTTCGAAGCAACGCGTAGTTGCCTGTCGAGACGACGTCGGCGTCGAGCGGCGTCGAGCCGGCCATCGACACCGGGGCGATCGAGCTCTGGGCCGTATCGGTGCACCACAGGGAGGGGGATGCGTTGGCCCAGACGCAAACTCGATCTCCCGCGTCGAAGGTCTGCGCGATATCGACATAGCTCGTGATATTCGGATTGCCCGTGGGAAGCGCGCCGAGTGAGCGAGTGCCTGCCGGCGTGCCATCGCTACGGTAGAAGGCCCATGTCGTCCCGTCGTAGGCCGCAAAGTAGAGCGCGTTCCCGTGCGCAAAGAGCGCACTGGGCCAAGAGCTTTGGGTTCCCGACGCGAGATCGACGGCCAGCTTGGTGCCCGCCGGAGTTCCGTCCGTCACCCACAGCTCGACGCCATGGTCATGATTGGAACCGGCGAAATAGACCTTGCCCTGCAGCGTGGCCCCCCATGGAAGACTGCGCGCCGACAAATGGACGGACGTGGCCTTGCGCGGATTCACGTCGAGCACGTCGAATCCTACCGCCGGCTGCAGCGATCCCCCGTCCAACGGGCCCCCGTCCTCTCCTGCGTCCCCGGAAGGACCTCCGCCTCCCACCCCGTCGCTACCTCCACACCGAACGAACAGCACGACCAACCCGCCCGCGAGGGCTGCTCGAGCCAGATACCTTCCAAAGGATTCCATCCACGATCTCCGTGAGTCCCGGCCGCGTTTGGGCGAGTATATCTCGGGTTGGACGTTCACGATCCGAATGGCTTCAATGGATCTCGACGGGGTGGTTCGTATAAGAGGGATAGCATGTGGATCAATGACGACGTTCTGGCGCGCGACGCCCTACGGTGTCTCGGGGTGGTCCTTCTTGGTGCCATGTCGATTTCATGCGGCTCGGAATCCTCCGCAGGCAGAAACGCCGAGCCCGGGCCCGGAAGCACGAACCCATGCTCCTACACCATCTCGGGCGACACGACCGGCACCGTCGACCTGAACGCCCACCTCGCCGTCAAACGCTCACCTCTGGGCGAGCTCACACTATCCGTACTTTGCATGCGCGATCCGCCCGGCTCCCAGCAAGGTGGCCTGTCGCCGGGGTTCGACTTCGAACGTTTCGGCGAGCTTCGCGAGTTCGTCGTTGACAAAGACCATTCCGACGCCCGTTTCATCGTCGGCAATCCCTCGGGCTCCGTCGTCTTTTGGGCGGAGGGCGGCGACAAAATGATTGGAAGGTGTGCCGCCAGCACCACCAATGCCCCGGCGGTACCGAAAGTCGGTGACCGTATCGATATTTCGTTCCACTGCGAGGGGCTGGTGACGACCATCCTTGGGAAAACCTATACGGCGGATCTCCAAAATGGGGTCATCAGGGGCAATCTAGAGTCGGTGGAATAGGTCCGCGCCTGGTCGAACTCGATTCGCCGGGGCTCTGCGAGCGCAAGCAAGGGTTCGTCACGTGAACAAAGCTAGGGGCGGTATGTGTTGACCGCCCCTGCCTGTCTCGTTAGCAGCCCGTTCCACACCTCAATGAGCCGTCGCAATTCACAATGTCGGACTCGCACCACCCGGACCATTCCTGCTGGCCGCCCAGGCTGCCGTCTCGACGGCGGCAATGCTCGGCGGCGGCACGGATGAACGCCCGGCCGGTGCTGTCCTTCTTCCAGGACTTCCCGTCGGGGCACGTGCTCCAGAAGGAGGGCCAATCCACCACTTGAACGTCGACCTCCGACGAGCTCTGCTCCGTCCCGTCGGCGAGTACCTCACGGGTTACACCATCCGATTGCAGGCTTGCCTGGATGGTCTGGGCTTTGGACGACGTCCCGTCGTCGTTCGTCGTTTCCGTCGCACATCCCGCCAAAACGACAGAAAGTCCTACCGCTCCGACCAGACTGCCGAATGCCTTGAGTTTCATTGATTCTCCCGTCAATTCGATGATTGGAATTAAGCGATCATGCTTCGTGCTTTGGCACGGTGATGAGCTGACCCGCTTCTTTTGCTACTACGCATCTATACGAAGGTCCGGAGGCCCAACTTCGAGGAGGGGGTCCTTTTCCGGCCTCTCCGCGGCGACGCTCATTCGGCCAGGGTCAACTGGCCTCGAGCACCGCGGGGAAACCCCACTGCGCGAACAGCTCGGGCAGCACGAACACCGTGAACTCGGAGATGCGCGCGTCGTCGTCGAGGGTAAGCACCGTGAGGCACATCGCGATGTAGCGGCCATCGGATGCGCGCACGTAGGCCATCGCGGCGGGCTGGCCATTCATCGTGCTGCGCACGAAGCGGTAGCGGCCCGGGCGCGGTGGCCCGTCCCAGGTGCCCGGCGAGTGATGCACCGCGATCACCGCATCCCGGCCGTCGAGCCAGTATGGCCACGGTGGCATGTTCATGATCGCATCCTCCGTCAGCATCGCGACGAAGCCGTCGAAGTTGCCGGTCTCCCACGCGCGCACGTAGCGATCGACGACCTCGGCTTGGCGCCGCGCCAGGTCGGGGCTCGGCTCGCGGCTGTGCGGCCTCGCGATCGTCGAGCGCGCCCGCTGTAGGGCGCTGTTGACCGCGGCCTCGGTGGTCTCGAGGATCGCGGCGACCTCTGCCACGTTCCAGTCGAGGACGTCGTGCAGGATCAGCGCGGCGCGTTGGCGCGCGGGCAGTCCCTGGACGATGCGTACGAGCGCGAGGCGGATACTCTGGCGCAGTCGGACGGCGTCCTGGGGGCTGCGCGCGAGCGGCAGATACGCGTCGGGATACGGCTCGAGCCACAGGATGTCGGTGCGCGCGTCGTCCAACGGTGGTCCAGGCTCGACGGGCGGTCCGACGTCTTGCGGCAGCACGCGGCGCGTCCGCGCCTTCAGCATATCGAGGCACGTGTTCGTCACGATGCGGTACATCCACGCGCGAAAGCTCGCGCGTGGCTCATAGCCGCCGAGCCCGCGCCACGCCTTGAGCCGCGCCTCCTGCAGGGCGTCATCGGCATCGTGGAAGCCGCCGAGCATGCGGTAGGCATACGCGTGCAGCTCGCGGCCGAGGGGCTCGACCAGGCCACGAAAAGCAGCTTCGTCACCGCCTCGGGCAGCGGCGAGCAGCGTGTCGATTTTTTCTTCGCTCATGACCGATGAGTGCCGCGGGCGGCTGTCGTTTCATCGCCAGACTACACCGCGAAAGGCGAATACAAATGAGCAAGGTGTTCTTCAACGTCAGCATGTCCCTCGACGGGTACCTCGTTCCTGTGGGCATGGATATGGCCCATGCCGGCGATCCGAGCTACCTCGACTGGGGCGCGCAGTGGGGAAAGCTCCAGAGCTGGATCCTGCCGCAAAAGTTCTTCCGGGAGATGCTCAAGCTCGGCGAAGGCGGCGAGACCGGCAGGGACAACGAGGTCGCCGAGGGGACGTTTCGGCGCACCGGCGTCAGCATCATGGGCAAGCGCATGTTCGACCTTGGCGAGCGGATGTGGCCCGAGGAGGCTCCGTTCCACTCGCCGGTCTACGTGCTCACCAAGACCGTGCGCGCGTCGTGGGTGCGCCCCGGCGGGACGACGTTCTACTTCGTCAACGACGGCATCGAGAGCGCGTTGCACCAGGCGCGCGCCGCGGCCGGCGGCAAGGACATTCGCATTGCGGGCGGCGCGCATGCGATCCAGCAGTACGTGAACGCCGGCCTCGTCGACGAGATCAACGTCGCCGTGTCGCCCGTGATGTTCGGCGGCGGCAGGCGCTTGTTCGAGGAGATCGATCGCAAGCTGTCGCTCGAGATCATCGAAGCGATCCCGTCGCCGCGCGTCACGCATCTGCGCTACGCCGTGCGCAAGGGCTAATTAGCGGCCGGGCAGGCTTAGATGCAGCATTTGGTGCCCGTCCAATATTTGCCAGTCCCGGTGCAAGAGCCCGAGGTGCCGTCGACGCACTGGCTGACGTTCTGGACGCAGCATTGGCTGCCCGTCCACATGAAGTTCGTGCCGATGCAGGAACCCGAGGTACCGGAGGTGCAGATGGCATCCTTCTCGATGCAGCATTGGCTGCCCGTCCACTTGTAACCCGTGCCAATGCAAGAACCCGAGGTGCCGTCGACGCACTGGCTGACGTTCTGGACGCAGCATTGGCTGCCTGTCCACATGTAGCCCGTGCCGATGCAAGAGCCCGAGGTGCCGGCGGTGCAGACGGCATCCTTCTCGATGCAACATTGTTTGCCCGTCCATTTGTAACCCGTGCCGACGCAGGAGCCCGAGGTGCCGTCGACGCACTGACTGACGTTCTTGACGCAGCATTGGCTGCCCGTCCAATCGAAGCCCGTACCGATGCAGGAGCCCGAGGTGCCGTCGACGCAAAGCGTACCGCCGCTCGGGGGAGGGTTCACGTCTTTCCCCGAGGTGCCGCCGTCCTTCGGAGACGGCCCGGGATCCGAATCGGCGGGGCAGTAGGTCGGTTTCTTACCGACGTAGCACGTGTCGGCCTTGTCGGCGCACACACCATCGATGCATGCGGCGGCCAAATAGGATGCGCTGCTGCTCGCGCAGGCACAGCATGACGGGGCGCAATCCATGTACGAGGTGCACGAACTGCTGGCGGACCTCGTTCCCGGTAACGCCGACGGGGGGTTCACCGGGCATTGGTCGTTCGCTTGGTACCCGCCGCTCGAGACATTTCGGCCCGAAAAATCCTTGTCGCCGTTGCCGTCCGGGTCGGAGGAGCAGGCTCCGCTTCCAAGGGCGATGCCCAAAAGGCCGAAAGCCCCGAGCGCAAAGAGTCGATGGTGGACGAAGGAAGACATACGTACGAGAGCCTTTCCCGCGGGCGCGCCCGCATGGCACCGGTCCATCTCATATCTACGCAGGGCGCGCCAGATCCTTCCCTGGGCTTCCCGGCGGTGGCGTCTTTTGCTTCTTCGCTCGGCTGTAGAAGATGAAGCTTGCTGGACCGCGAGACTATCCCTGCAACGTGGCGCGGCCCTCGACCGAGGCGAGGACGATGGCCTGTTGCAACGGGCTCGCCGTCACTTGCGACCATCCGATGCCGGGGGCCGAGCGCGATAGCGTTTCGACCAACACGATGCGAAGCGCCGCGGGAGGCGCTAGGTCGTGCCGACTTGCACGCAGTGCACGGTATTGAACGAGCAAGCGACCAAGATCGAGCACCAGCGTATTGATGGCGTAGCTTTTTGCATATTGTTCCTGGTCATATGGAGTCGCGCCTTGGACTGCGTTCACGGCCGGAGGGGCGTGAGCGAGAACACGCATGCGAATCTCGCCGGTAATCTCGTCGGAAGACCAGCCGTCGAAGCCGTCCAGGCCCGCCATCTGGCCCGATTCGAGCACCTTGCGCGCCTCGGTCGTGAATTGGTCGTTGTTCATGCCGTCGACCTCCTCGGAAAACCAGGGGCTCTGCAAGTGGACGACGCCGGACTCCTCTCGAGCTCGAAAGCCCTCGAGAAGGTGCTTCACGGCCTCTGCGGGATTGGCCAGGGCATTCGGGCCAAGAGCACGAAACCGGGCGCCGAGCAGAAAGAGCGATACGACCATCGGCCGCTCGTACGTCTTGAGCAACGCGTCCTCGTGGTTGATGTAGAGCGAGTTGCCCGCGCCCTCGTAAGCCTGGAGGCCTTGCATCAGCGCGGCTTCTTCCGCGTCGGACAATTGCATTTCCCACGCCCAACGCCGCAATGGTACGTACTTGTTCTTTTCGTAGTCCGAGTCCATCTTGCTCGACATCACACTTCGAAGCACGAAAAAGCCAATGACCAATGCCGCGACGATTCCAAGACCGATCCACATCGAACGCTCCTTGATGTCTCGAGTCGTAGGGTTCGATTCTCCCTAGCCACGTTTCAGATATGCGAGGATCCCCCATGCCACCAGTCCCACCACGGCCGCCAATACGGCGAGTGAGATCACCAACAGATTGCGCTCGGCCCGCCGAAATCGATGGTTGCGCGCATCGAAATCCGCCACCGCGCGAGCGGCCGCCGGTTCGCTGGAGTGCAGTCGCAGGCGGCCGGCAATGGCATCGAGGCGATGCGAGGCAGCGAGCGCCACGTCATCCGCTTCACCGTCTTTGAGAAGCGGCATGCACTGCAGGCCCGCTTCGACGAGCACCTGCCAATGGCTGGGGAAATACCCCGCGGTCAGGAGGTGCTGCTGCCGCCCGGGACTCGAGGCTTGCAGCAGCGTGTGAAATTCGCGCAAGGCTTGCATCTGCGCGGCCGCATCGTCCAATGTCCTGACCGACGTGCCGCAATATTGGCGAATCTTCCCCGGTTGCGCGCTAGGGAATCGCGGCTTCACGCGTCACGAGGACCGCGTCCTCTCTGGCTAGGTCAACTCCGCCAAAATGCGCTGCGCTTCGCGACGACCCGACATGAGCGCACCATGAACGGTTTGATAATTCTCGGCCTCGGTCGCCTCACCGGCAAACAGGAGGCGACGTCCCACCGGCTCGGCGAGCGCGTGGAAATCATCCGCGCTCGAGCCGACCTTCTCGAACGAGTACGATCCGCATGCGAAGGGATCGCTCGCCCACCGCGTGATCCGGTTTGCGGTGGGCTCGGGCACGCGCGAGCCGTACATCGTGCGCAGAGAGGCCATGGCCCCGGCGACGACGGCAGCATCCGTCATGGTCTCGATCCGTCGGGCGACGGCGCCACCGATGAAGGCGAGTAGCACGGGAGCCTTGGTCACGGGACGCATGTCGGCCCAGTCCGACCAAGCCTCATCGATAGCCTCTATTTGGCGAATGCTATCGGCATTGTCCCAGAATGCGCGATCGAATCGCAGGTAGACTTTGTCGAGCACGCCCATGCCGAGCCGCGCGATCGCTTGCTGCTTGCGAACGGGCAGCTCGGGCGCAAAGGTGATGCTGCCGCGCTGGAGCACGCCAAGCGGAAACGTGACCAGCGCGCGGTTGGCCGTGAAAATTCCTCGATTGGTGACCACGCGAACGCCCGAGTCGGAATGCTCGACTCGAGTGACCACACAGCCGAGATGGATGTCGAGACCTTCGGCCAGGCGATCCGTGAGCTGATTGTAGCCGCCGGGGAAGACGGCTTCCTCGCCGCCGCCGTCGGGCGCCTGCTCCAGCGACCCGAGCACGACCTCGTGAGGGTCGCCCGCAACGTCCTGCAGGATGTCGGCGCGCATGGCCTCCTTCGCATGGCGCGCGCGTGTCCCGCTCATGTTTAGCTCGCGAAGGGCGAGGTCGATGCCTTGTTCCGCGGACATCTTGGGATCGGCCTCGGCCCCCAGGTCACTGACGCGTGCCTCGAGCCGACGCAGATCGTGCTCCACTTGCTCGCGCTCGGCAGGGTTTAGACGACGCGAGCCAGAATAGATGGCCGGCGCCGACGGATCGAACGCCATGGTTTGAATGCCAAATTGCTTGCATAAGTCGGTAAGTGGGTTTCCCTCGGTTCCGTGAATCCACGAACCCCCCAAATCGATCGGGATACCGCCCCACGAGTGATCGGTCCAAAGACGCCCACCGATGCGCGAACGTGCCTCCAGAAGGGTCACGTCGAATCCCGCGCGTCGTAGCTCGTAGGCGGCCGCAAGCCCCGCCATCCCGGCGCCGAGAATCAGTGTATCGCGTCGTTTCTCGGAAGAATGCCCCTGCGCCGTGCTTGCCGCGCAGCCTACGTCAAGAACAGCGGCCCCTGCGGTCAGCCATGCAAACCGCAGCACGTCTCTTCTGGTCGGCCTCGGCGTTCGCTTCATCGTCGAGTAGACGCCACCCCGCGCGGGATGGCGCACAAAGACGTGGGCATTTGTACGCCTGGCCATGCCTCGACCGCATGCCCGCCGAAGATGCGCTCGCGCGGCAGGCCAAAGATGAAGTAGGGATTCAGCACGGGCGGCTTCCCCGCCGCATCGAGCCGCATTTGCTGTTCGGGCGAAAATTCGACGTCGAGTGAGGCGATGTTCTGCAGAAGTTGCTCCGCCCGACTCGCGCCGATCAGCACCGACGACACGCCCGCCCGGTTCACCAGCCACGCCAATGCGACCTGGGCCATCGGTCGTCCGATCTCCAGCGCGACGGCGCGGAGTTCATCGACGATGCGAAAGTTCTCCTCCGTAAAGAGCATTCCCCCGACGGGATTGTCGCCATGGAGCCGCCCGTCGCTGCCGCCATCGCGGGACGCTCCTGCGCGGTTGGGCAGGCTCCCTTGGGGGCCAGCCTTGGCCATCTTCTCCCTTCCGTATTTTCCGGTGAGCAGGCCTGCGCCGAGGGGGCTCCAGGCGACGAGCCCCATGCCCAGTGCTTGCCCAGCAGGCACGATATCCAGCTCCACGCCTCGATCGATGAGCGAGTAGGAGAACTGCAGGCCGACAGGTTGCGGGAGACCATGAACGCGAGCGAGAGTGGCGATCTGCGCGGTGTACCACGCGGGTGCGTTGGAGAAGCCGTAGTACAGGATGTCTCCGCGACGCACAGCATCGGTGAGGGCCCGCAGCACCTCCTCGGGCGGCGTTGTCTGGTCCCAGACGTGCGTCCAATAGAGGTCGATATGGTCGGTGCCGAGCCGCTTTAGCGATCCGTGAATACCGTCTCGAATATTCCGCGCGGAGTTGCCTCCCGCCAGCGGCGTGTCCTGGCGCCGCGGAAAGCCGGACTTGGTCGCGATCACCATCCGCTCGCGATGGCCGTTCGAGGCGAGAAAGCGGCCCAACATCTTTTCGCTCTCACCCGCGGAGTAGACGTCTGCGGTATCTACGAAATTGCCGCCGGCCGCGACGTAGGCGTCGAAGATCGCTCGCGATCCCGCCTCGTCCGTGCCCCAGCGGCCGGCCCCAAACGTCATGGTGCCGAGCGCGAGTGGGCTAACGACGAGCCCCGAGCGGCCAAGCGTGCGATAACTGGCAAGGTTCATTGCTGTATCTCCTGGAACAATGAGGCAGAAGATAATCAACGGTGACCCCGAGGATTAGAGCGCCTTTGTCGAACGGGCTTGTGAATGGATTACAACAATGAAACGAGGTGATCTCGACGACCTTGCAGCTTTTGCCACGGTGGCGAAGGCCCGCAGCTTCACCAGGGCGGCGGCGGAGCTCGGCCTGTCCCCATCCGCACTCAGCCACGTGATACGGAGCCTCGAGGAGCGGCTGGGCGTGCAGCTGCTGGCCCGCACCACGCGCTCGGTCGCGCCGACAGCCGCCGGCGAACGGCTTCTTCGTTCGCTCGAACCCGCTCTCGCAGAAGTCGCGGACGGGCTGGCGGCATTGGCAGACTGGCGCGGTAGCCCCTCCGGCATCGTGCGGTTGACGACCTTTGCCTACGCTGCGCGTACGATCCTCGCGCCACGGCTGCCACGTTTCCTGCTGGAGCATCCCGACGTATCCGTCGAAGTGATCGTGGACGACCGGCCCGTGGATCTCGTCGCGAGCGGGTTCGATGCCGGCATACGTCTGGGAGAAGCGATTCATGCCGACATGGTGGCGGTCCGCGTGGGCCCGGAATTGCGCGGCGTCGTGGTCGCCACGCCGGAGTATTTCGAGCGCCATGGCAAACCCGAGACGCCTCGAGATGTCGAGGCACACGTCTGCGTGAACTTTCGCCTGGTGGGCGGCGGAGGGCTTCTACCGTGGACGTTTCAGCGCGAGGACGCTCAGGTGACCATCCGCGCCTCAGGACAACTGATCGTCAACGATGGGACGCTCGCAGCAGCCGCGATACGAGCCGGAGCGGCACTCGGCTATCTGATGGAGCACGATGTCGCGGAGGAGATCGCCGATGGACGGCTGGTCCAGGTGCTCGACGAATGGAGTCCACGCTTTCCCGGCTGCCATCTCTACTATCCCAACCGGCAGATCACCCCGGCCCTACGCGCTCTGATAGGCGCCCTGCGTTGGAGCGCAGATTGAGCGGCCTGGCGCGGTTGTTGGAATCCGGCAGGTCTGTGTGCCGATGCTGCCACGCGATCGCGCGATGACACCGGAGCGCCGTCCGGGCACGCGAAATCGAGAGTCACCATAGTTTGAAGGAAGTAAGGTTTCGGCACATACCTTGCTGCTTCGGGATGCCCAAGAATGACCTCGCCGACGATCTTTTCACGCCATCTGCGCGGCGCCATTTGCGCGTTTCCTTTTCTTCTCTCGTTTGGTGCCGTATGGGCCTGCAGTGGCAGCGACGGAGCCATCCCTATCGGCGATGCCGGCATGCCCGACGCGCGCACGCCCGAAACGGATGCTGGCGATGGTGCAACCTACCCGACGGTGACGGTCACCGGGAAAGCGGTGAACCAAGTCGGCGAGGGTGTACCCGAGGCGCGTGCGATCGTCGTCGATGCCGTGGGGAAGAAGCAGGAGGCATCGGCGGGCAAAGACGGCATCTTTTCCATATCGGGCATCGCGCTGCCCTATGACCTTTCCGTGACGGAATCCGGCACCGTGCACGCCCACCTTGGATTGACGCGAACGGATCCGCAGGTCGATCTATTTAGTACCAAAACGGGGCGGTCTTATCCCTTGTCGCGTTACGCGGATGTCTCGTACGAGATCCCTCCGATTCCGGGGTGCCCGAATGACCCTTCGAGTCCCAAATACTGCGTGATTCAGGTGGGCATGTCCTCCCCCGAGGGGGAGGTGCACCATCACGACTATTACGAGTACGTACAACCCGGAGCGAGGCTTTCGGTGCGTTATCTTTGGACGACGTCCGCGAAACGACTCACCGTCAAGGCCCATCTCTTGGTTCAACCCGACAGGGGTGGGCCATTTTATCATTCCGCGGGGACGATGATCCTCGACGATGAAGGTCGCACCACGTTCGTGTGGCCCGAGGTCACGATGGTGCCGCGTGCAGGCGCATGGACCGTCTCGCTCCCGTCCGGGATGGACGTTCCCCAGGGATGGAGGCAAGAGCGAGTTATCGCATGGCTGAATCTTCCCAACGGCGAGGGCTCGGTTTATCTCGGGTCGCCCGAGAGAACGCCCTTGCCGCTCACCGTGGAGGTGCCGAATCTCGTCGGTGCAACGATGGGGGCGAGCACCCACCTCTCGAACACGGCCAACGACGACGGGCCGAAAGATCGAGAGATCCGAGGCGTGATCGACTCCGTTTCACTCGATGCGAGCGCATCACCGATTCCCTTCGAGCGCGGAGAACACATCCAATCTCCGGCTCCCGGTGAACCCGTGAGCGTTGCCGCCGGTGTGCTGACGTGGTCCACGGAGGGTGGGCCGGCGCTCTATCGGCTGCGCCCGAGAACCTGGGATTCGGTCATCGACAGCAACTCGAACCGCGTGAGCCTTTCCCGCTTGAGCGATCTGGGCGTCCGCATGCCGTACGTCAGCTCCGTCATGAAGCTGTCGCTCATCACGCGTCGGCCTTTCGTCTCCGTCGACGACATGACCGGTCCCTCCCGCTCACGCATTCGCGAAAACGAATACGGGACCGCCCCCCAAACGTTCACCCAGGCCTCCACGACCGAATCGGAAATATCGATAACTGTTCCGGATCGATAACCTCGAGAGCGCTCCTAACCTACATTAGTATCGCCAAGCCGACGAATCCCCAGTTCATCAAGGACACGTCAGGCATCCGAGAACGTCGTTCCGACCCTCGACGCGCGCCCCGAGCTCGGCATCTATCTGCACATGACGATGCCCCCGCCTCGGCGTCCACGAAGCAAATGAGGGCGGCGGCATCGCCGGTCCGTCTCATCGGGCGTCGCGATCCATGCGACGCCCGATATAGAAACGGCTAGTTCAGCCCTTTCGCAAGTAGTCCTCGACCTGAATACGGATCGCACGAAGCTCGGGCGCAGCATCAGACCACTGCTCCGTTTTGGACCACTGCTCGAGGGCTCGGGCAAAATCTTTTATCGTCGCAAATCCGAGATCTCGTTGCAGTTTTCGTGGGTCATGTCCACCTTTTCGTAAATATCGGCAGGCGTATTGGATCTTGTTTTCCTCGGACAAAAATTTGAATGAGGTCTTTTTGATCCTGAGCTTTCGCTGCAAATCCCTTGGAATTACTTTGAGTCGATCGGCAACATGTACCATGGTCAGCGACGGCTTGAATCGAAGTAGTTCCTGGACGTGGCTCGAGATGTCCAGCTTCTTCCAATTCTTGTCAAGTCGACCTCCTTGCTCCATGATGCTTGGTGAAAAATTACGACTGGCGGACGACAGTGGTCGCGCCCAATCTACGTTGGTGAAAACGAGCTCGTTCTCACGGCCACTGAAAATTATTGGGCATTTGAATAGTGAAATATATCTGTGACACTCTCCCTCGGGCTCACTGAATTCGTTGACCACGAGGACGGGCGACAGGTTATCTCCGACGAGCTCTCGGGCAAAAATTACGAAGAACGCCTGCTCGAATTCCAACCTTTGCCTGGCGTGCTTCTTTCCGTCCAAGTTGAAACGTATCGTGGTCTGTTGCGGTCCACGCTCGACGACGACCCAGTCACCGGTCTCTTCGTATTTGTAATGAGCAAGTTTGTGCAGGGCTTCTCCAAGCGTGGCGCTGTTCGCGGCATGACCGACAATGTCGAATAACGCCGAACGAATGTGAGTCGCTACGAGCAAGCCGTACCATGGCGGTGACCTTTCGATCGCAAGCGAGAACAATGCGTCGATTTGTTCCTCGTTCGCGTGCTCGGGCATCGATGGATCAATCCCCACCGAACGAGCGAGCTCCTCGACATCCGTAAGACCCGCTTCGCGCATAGCCTCCAACAGAGGACGGGAAAACGTCAGTCGAAAGCTCATTTTGTCGTCCTCGGGCGCGATTTCTTCGCTCGATGCCTGTTGCCGACTTTAGCTCGGCGCGTTCCGTTTTTGGGCGTACTTGGGGTTCGTAGTTGGTGAGGAATTACTGCGAAATATTCGCTAAATGCCTCGAGTTGAAAACTAAAAGCTATTACGCTGTCGGTATGGATCGCGCAGGAGTGATGCTGCAACGCGACGATCTGAACCTGCGAGACGCGTTGCGTTGGTGCGGGGACTCGTTGAGAGCATTTCTTGTGGGCGTACGGCATGTTTCGTCCTTCAGGAGATCAAACGAGGGCTTAACCTGGGGCCTATGCTCGGACGGAGATCGAGACCGGGGCTCGAAAGCTCGTCGAAGCCGAAGTCGCCCCACGTTCGCCGCTCTTACCAACGGCTCCCGGGCCGAAGGCGACAAAAATAAACGCCCACACAACATTTTCGCCGAGACGTCGACGTGTACGTTCGTCAGGTAAGGCTGAGCTGAAGGTCCGAGAAGGAAGGCGAGTGACGCTCGAATTCCATGTAACGCCGGGGCGCCGCATCTTGGCCGTCTCCGACTGGTAACGTCTCTCGCTCGGCACTACTTCTTGGCAAGCTCGTCTATCGGTGCGAATAGGCCACCGGTCGGCAAAGTACCTGTTCTCATCTCTAAACGCGCGCAGAGAGGCTTCAGGTACTACGCCAACGTTCGGTCGCAGCGGAGCTCGCGGTCTGCACTGTGTCGGGCACGAGCGTCTTGGCCATCGCGCCAAAGAACTTCCAGGCACGATCGAGCCCCTCGCAGACGGCCGCTGTCGTTTGGACGAATGTCGACCACACGAAGGCGAATCTGCTGAACGATAGCGTGATGATGAGCGCCCAGAGCGCGCGGCGCTGGTCCGTCTCGACATCGACGATCATCCCCATCTTGCCGAAATCAATTTGGGCTTCTTGTCCGCGCCGGCGGATCCACGAGACGGATGGTGGGCGGCTTCTTGCTCCACGACAGCTCCTCGATTGCGAAGCGACGCAGCGTCGCGTAGCTTGCCGAGAGCCCTTCGCGCGCGAGCAGCACGTGAATCTTACTCAGGGCGCAGCGGACGCTTCTGCGATAGCCACGTCTCGATGCGCTCCTTGTATTGTGCAACCTCCGCCCGCTCGTTGGTGATGTCGGGCAGCGGGCGCGCTTGCTCGCGCTGCGCTACCCCTCCCTGCAAAAATGGTCAGGAGTGGCGCCATGTCGCTGCAAAAAACTCATCATGCTCTCTACGCGGGTGGCCCCATGATGCTGCAAATCGGGTGGCCCCATGACCCTGCAAAAATCACCGGTTTGGTGGCCCCATGACCTTGCAAACTGGCACGCGATGAGAGTTCCTTACGTAATTCTTCTTTTGTGGCTTTGACAATCGGGGGCCGCAGAGGTGAGGTATCGGCAAGCGACGAGCACGAGACCGCTGCAAGCCACTCCGACCACCCGCACGAACCAGAAATAGCGGTCGATGAAGAAATCGCCGGATGGTCGATGTCCGAATAGCCAAGCCTTACGGGCCGCCACTGCGCCGAGCATCGCGAGTGCCACGGCGAAGAGGTTCAAAAGCTGCGGGCGTCCGGCTCGGTTCGAGCTCCAGCTCGCTGCGAGAAAATAGAGCCGCCATTGAACCCAGACGAGCACACTCCAAAAGAGGTATTGGAAAACGAAGTGGGCCTCGCTTCTGCCCACGAACAACCACGAGAGCCAGTCAGCCAAGAGACCCGATGGGCCATTCAGCAATAGGCCGAGCCAAAAGAGGCCGTCATAGACTTCCGGCCCGTGTCCGACGTCCCTCCAGTATGGCTCGTCGATTACGATGCCGTAGATCCCAACCGCCAGCACATAGGCAACGTTAATCTGGATAAGCAAGCGGAGCCTCATCCGACTAAAGTACAACGTCGTGTCTGAACGATCGAGTCGACGACCACGGAGCCGCGCAGGGGAGGCGCGGTTTCGCTGTAAACGTCGCGACGTCGCGAAAGACCGTGGCGCGCGACGAGTGAACAGTTACTTGTATTTCAGTCTGCGAAAGGTGACGGTACGCCGAGACGCCCGAGCAACCTTCGGCTAAGTCGAAAAGGCGAATACCCCTATGGCCGTTTGCCGTACATCCTGACGGTGAAGTCGAACCCACGCACCTACGAGCTGCGTGGCGCATACGGCCGGCCGCTCGCGAAGGGGCCGCTCGATCAACGCCAGCAGATAACCTTCGTGCGGCGAATTGTCTAGGTGAGGAGAAGGAGGCAGACAGATGGGACGCCCGCGTGCATGCTCGAATTCAACGGGTAGTGTGCTCGATGCGGGGAACGGACGACGATGATGTCGTCTAGCCGCCAAGGCGCGGACGCTCTTCGATGTGACGGCCGTCGTGGGCGCTGCCACATCGCCACACAGCGCGGCTGGGCGGTCCAGCCGAGTCGTGGCGTGTACTCACCGAACCAGGGCGGGCCACCGGATTCGACGCTGCGTATCTAGAAGCCACCCGCGATGGTAAGGTGTCTCGGACCAGACCGGTGATCCTCCCCCGCTGCAGTGGACACCGTCACTATGCGGACAGCTTGTTTGATTGCAACAAAATTAATTCAAACTCAATTGGGCTAACGTAGCCAATCGACGAATGCCGTCTAACGGGGTTGTAGAAATTGTCGATGTAGTCGGCGATCGACGCGATCGCGCAAGCCCTCGTCACGTAGTTTTCATGATCGATCAACTCGCCCTTGATTGTGGCGAAGAAGCTCTCGGCGACGGCGTTGTCCCAGCAGTCGCCCTTGCGGCTCATACTAGCCACGAAGCCATGTCGTTCGAGTCCGGCACGGTAGTCGGCGCTCGCGTACGGGCTGCCGCGGTCCGAGTGATGAAGCAGCCCCGTTGGCGGTTTTCGGCTGTTCACGGCGCTGCGAAGGGCCTGCAACGCGAGCTCCCGGTCGTTGGTTTCGCTGGTCGCCCAGCCGACGACTCGTCGCGAATAGAGATCAAGGATCGCGGCGAGGTAAAGCCAGCCTTCAAGGGTCCAGACGTACGTCACGTCGGTCACCCATGCCGTATTCGGAAGATCGACGTCGAACCGTCGCTCGAGCAGATTCGCGGCAACGGGGTGCGCATGCTTCGAGTCCGTGGTGCGACGAAAGCGTCGTTTTCGTTTCGCGGCAATCCCGTGCTGGCGCATCAAGCGTTCGACGCGTTTCCGAGCCACGCGGATGCCCCGAGCCCGCAGTTCCCGATGCACACGCGGGCTTCCGTAGGTGCCACGACTGCGCTTGTGCGACGCTTCAATCTGCGTCGCGAGCTTCTCGTCACTCGTCCTGGCTTTCGACTTCGGCCGTGCTTTCCAGGCGTAGTAGCCGCTTCGCGAGACGCCGAGTACGAAGCAGAGAACCTGAATGGGCCAGAACGTCTTCTCCACGTCGATGAACGCGAACTTCACGTGTTCTCCTTCGCGAAGAATGTTGCTGCTTTTTTTAAGATCTCGCGCTCCATCTCGAGGCGTTTCACCTTTCGGCGAAGCTCCGCGAGTTCCTCACGCTCCGGCGTCGTCAGCTCGTTCGATATGGCACTCTTCGGCGCTTGCGCGTCGGCGCGCTTGACCCAAGCTCGCAGCGCCGTTTCCGTTAGATCGAGGTCGTTCGCGACCTGCGCGATGGTTCGATCTCCGCTCTTGCAAAGCCGAACTGCATCTGCCTTGAACTCGGGCGTAAACACCCGTCGTTTCCGTTTCGCCATGGGACACTCCTCGCGTTACTTCGAGTTAACGGGACTGTCCACTGAAACGGGGGACCTCCACGGGGCCTTCAGCCAGGGTGTGCTCCGTGGCGGAGGCGTCATCGATAGGCCGGTAAAATTCCGACACCTGCCTCTGTGTTTTATGAGGGCCGACGATTTTCTCGAGTGGCCTGTCGATCCCACGGCCTGCGGTTCGTACAGGGGTTGAAGGCGAGCGAAAGTGGCTCGCTTACGTCTGTTCCTTCAGGAGGCTCCCATGCCCACCTCGATTCTCTTCATGTCAATGTCTCTCGATGGCTACATTGCCGGTCCCAACGACGAGGTCGGAAACCCGGGCGGCGATGGATTCGGCCGTCTCCACGAGTGGTATGGCGATTTCTCGCGGCCGCCGGGGGAGATGGGCGAGCTTTGGGACGAATGGAATTCTCCGGGTGCGATTTTGGCCGGCCGCCGCACGGTCGAGCAGGTCGACCACTGGGGTGGCGACAACCAGGGGGCGCGGATCTTTGTGCCGAGTCACCGAAAGCCTGGACCTTCGGTCGCCAACTATCCGCTCGTGACCTATGTCTCCGACGGCATCGCGAGCGCCATGACGCAAGCCAGAGCCGCTGCCGGAGACCGCAACGTTCTGGTGCTCGGTGCGTACACCGCGCAACGGGCGCTCGAAGCAGGGGTCCTCGACGAGCTGCAAATTCATCAGATCCCCGTGCTCCTCGGCGACGGCCGGAAGCTCTTCGAGATCCTTCCAAAGCGCATCGAACTGTCGATCGCGCGAGTCATCGGTACGGCTGACGCCACCCACATCCGCTACCGAGTTGCGAGATGAGCACGACCTCGCCCTTATGGCACAAACGCTAGGCTACTTGACGGCCCTCCTCGGAACCGAGGGTCCACCCGGCACCTACGGCATAATCGTATCGTTTCTGCTGTTGCGGCCACGCCCGCCCGTGGATTTCTCGGCAAGCTCCGAAACCTCGATTTGCTCCTTCGGGCATGGGGACCTGCTTCAGCAGACGCGCTCGACGAGGTTCCGCGAGGGGGCGCTTTCGGGACGACGCGCACCGAGCGATGCCGTGAGGACTCGATGGACCGTCGGGGACAGATTTGGGATCGCGGGCGTCGACCGTGAGTGGCTCGCGTGCACCGTAATGCCGATCGGGATCACGCCGGGCAGGGCAATGACGTGGAGGCTCTTGCAGAATGCGCGTAGGGATCGTCGTGGGATGCGGCGCGAGATCATCCTGGATCCTGCGTTCCTGCTGTCCGGGGGCTGAGACCGGGGGAAGCCGCGCCTAATCTCGTCCCTAGTGATGGCACGTGGCTCGCTACGGCCGGCAGACGGGCGCGTCACCCCAACGCGCGACCAAGGAGCCTGTGGTGCAAAAGAAGAGCGAATACCTGAGAAGCTGGCGAGAAGAAAAGGGGATTGAGGCGACAAGTGGGAAGGACGATACTCTGAAGGTATTGACGCCCAAACTATCAGTGTTTGCTCAAATCTGCCTACTCGCGCTTGTGTCGTGTGCGAACCCCGGCCGGAAGGCAGAGGCGCCTATCTCAACGGCCGTCTCCACGGATGCCGGCGCGACCGAAAAGAGCACTTCCCCCGAAGTCGTAAATCGGCAATGGCTGCGAGAATGCAATCGCGGCAATAAAGCGAGCTGTGAACGGCTAGCTGCCCCTCCCGGTCGAGAACAGTTGCGAAGCTGCGAGCGCGGGGACGCTACTGCATGCGCCGATGCCGGGCTGGCTTTTGCCAAGCGCCGCGAGGACGCAGACGCTGCTCGCTTGCTTGAACGGGCCTGTCGAGCAGGGAGCGGGCCAGGTTGCGGTCGACTCGCGGTCCTCATCGAGGGCGAACGCGGTGGATTGAGCGCCGATCCCACCCAGGTTATCGCGCTGCGCATGCGAGCCTGCTGGGCGCCGAAGGGGGACTCCTTCTCGTGTCAGAAATTGGGGGCGGATGCCGCGAACCGTGAAACGCCCGATCTGGGACTCTCGTGGCAGCTGCATTCCCGCGCCTGCGATCTTGGGAACGTCGAAGGCTGCACCTCCGTCGCATACATGATCGAGCATGGGGAGCACGTTTCCGCCGATCCCAAGCGCGCGCACGGCCTCTATCAATCGGCATGTGATCGCGGTTCGGGCAACGCTTGCTACGGGTTGGCACTGCAGTATGATCCTCCCCCGCTGCAGTGGACACCGTCACTATGCGGACAGCTTGTTTGATTGCAACAAAATTAATTCAAACTCAATTGGGCTAACGTAGCCAATCGACGAATGCCGTCTAACGGGGTTGTAGAAATTGTCGATGTAGTCGGCGATCGACGCGATCGCGCAAGCCCTCGTCACGTAGTTTTCATGATCGATCAACTCGCCCTTGATTGTGGCGAAGAAGCTCTCGGCGACGGCGTTGTCCCAGCAGTCGCCCTTGCGGCTCATACTAGCCACGAAGCCATGTCGTTCGAGTCCGGCACGGTAGTCGGCGCTCGCGTACGGGCTGCCGCGGTCCGAGTGATGAAGCAGCCCCGTTGGCGGTTTTCGGCTGTTCACGGCGCTGCGAAGGGCCTGCAACGCGAGCTCCCGGTCGTTGGTTTCGCTGGTCGCCCAGCCGACGACTCGTCGCGAATAGAGATCAAGGATCGCGGCGAGGTAAAGCCAGCCTTCAAGGGTCCAGACGTACGTCACGTCGGTCACCCATGCCGTATTCGGAAGATCGACGTCGAACCGTCGCTCGAGCAGATTCGCGGCAACGGGGTGCGCATGCTTCGAGTCCGTGGTGCGACGAAAGCGTCGTTTTCGTTTCGCGGCAATCCCGTGCTGGCGCATCAAGCGTTCGACGCGTTTCCGAGCCACGCGGATGCCCCGAGCCCGCAGTTCCCGATGCACACGCGGGCTTCCGTAGGTGCCACGACTGCGCTTGTGCGACGCTTCAATCTGCGTCGCGAGCTTCTCGTCACTCGTCCTGGCTTTCGACTTCGGCCGTGCTTTCCAGGCGTAGTAGCCGCTTCGCGAGACGCCGAGTACGAAGCAGAGAACCTGAATGGGCCAGAACGTCTTCTCCACGTCGATGAACGCGAACTTCACGTGTTCTCCTTCGCGAAGAATGTTGCTGCTTTTTTTAAGATCTCGCGCTCCATCTCGAGGCGTTTCACCTTTCGGCGAAGCTCCGCGAGTTCCTCACGCTCCGGCGTCGTCAGCTCGTTCGATATGGCACTCTTCGGCGCTTGCGCGTCGGCGCGCTTGACCCAAGCTCGCAGCGCCGTTTCCGTTAGATCGAGGTCGTTCGCGACCTGCGCGATGGTTCGATCTCCGCTCTTGCAAAGCCGAACTGCATCTGCCTTGAACTCGGGCGTAAACACCCGTCGTTTCCGTTTCGCCATGGGACACTCCTCGCGTTACTTCGAGTTAACGGGACTGTCCACTGAAACGGGGGACCTCCAGTACGAAGGCGGGACGGTGGTAGCCCGTGACCCTACGCGGGCGATGAAACTCTTGGCTCTCGCTTGTGAACGAGAATCGGCCGATGCCTGTCAGGAACTTGGTGCGCGCTACTGGGAGGGAAACGGCGTCGCCAAAGACTCCGCGAAGGCTGTCGGGTTCTTTCGGGCCGCCTGCGAATTCGGCATGGGCATTACATGCATCAAACTGGGAGAACGATATGCCGATGGCTCGGACGGTTTTGTACAAGACGACGTGACAGCCATGGATCTGTATACGCTCGCCTGCGAGAAAGGGGTCGCGGCGGCGTGCAAAATTCGCAGGAAGGTTTGGCCGGAGGATGTGCCGCGAGCCGAACAGCAAAGACGCGACATTGCCCGGGCCGCTCAGGCAGCCGCAAAGCAGAAGGATGCGTGCGAGCGACGCGATATGACCGCGTGCGGCACGTTAGGCGAGCAGATGATCCTCGGCGATCTCATTCCCATGGACAAATCGGGCGGCGAACGTCTTCTGCAACGCTCATGCGATGGCGGCAATACATTGGCGTGCGCCGCTCTCGGCCGATTCCTGAACACAGGGTACTTCCGAAGGATCCGGTACGCGCCCGCCAGTACTTGAAAAGAGCTTGCGATCTCAAAGATACGCTGGCTTGCGCCGAGCTCGATGGCGAGTTTTGATGCCGACTCAAAAGAGCACGCCGGTGCAAAAGGCCGCGCCCAAAATAACGAACCACGAGTGGGGGCGTCGTCACATCCTCGCTCGTCTCGATCGGCTGCAAACGTGCGGGCGCGTGCGCGGCGCGTACGGGCGACGCTCGCGAAAGGCTCGCTCGACCTGGTCGTGCCACTCTTACCAAAGTACCAAAGGCGATCGCGTGGGTCGATTCGCCGCACGAAGATTATCTCGTGGCGTTCATCAAGGCATCGCCGGATGGTACTGGATGGTTCTGGCAAGAGCTTGATGCTCTCGATGCCGGGGAACCACGACTGTCTCTGAATGTACGCGCGTCATACCGCAGGGAAGCGGCGCCCCATCGCGGCCTCTGCGCGTGCGATCTCGTCGTCGTCCATGCGGCCTCGATACTGGGTCTCCTCCATAATGGCCGACGCGAGGGCGCGATCGCGAGAAAGCGAGTCGATGTGCAGCGCGTCGAGCGCAATCGGACCTGGACCCGTCTTCACGTCAAACCGGAACACGTATCCAACGCCGAACTCTCGTGCGTATGCCATCACCGCGGCATTTAGAGAACGGAAACGTACGGCTCGACGGAAAGTGCTCGCGGCTCGAGACCACCTTCGGCCGCCACCCGCGCATCGGCTTTACGCCAGGTGGCATGGGCGTCGTCAGGCAGAGCGAGGTACCGCACAGTCTTTGTGTCGACTGAGCGCGACTCGGTTCAGGAAACATTCAGCACGATCTTCCCGTGCACGTTCTGCGCTACGAGCCGTTCGGCAGCCGTAGCTACCTCGGTCCATGGCAGCTCGGCGTCGATGGGCGTCTTCAGCTGTCCGTGCGCCACGAGCGCGGCGAGTCGAGCCAAGATGGGCGTGCAGTTGGCCGTCAGCGCGGTGCCGAGCCAAAGGACGTGAAGGCGGGGCGGTGCAGCGCGCCGGTAGAGATCGCGAACGTCGAAACTCGTGAGCGCCCCACTGGAGTTGCCGCAGGCGACGCAGATGCCGTCGATGCTGAGCGCCGTGAGCGCGAGGGCGAGCGTCTCCCCTCCCACCGAGTCGACGATCACGTCATACGAGCCCGCCGCCTTGGCATCGGCCATGGTCCGGAAGACGGTGGCAGGCGATACGCCGTCGGCACTCAACTGTTGGGACAGCTCGGCACGACGACTTACTGCGAAGACGTGAGCACCCGCCAGGCGTGCGAGCTGGCACGCGAAGCGACCAACACCTCCTGCAGCTCCAGTGATCAAAACCCTGCGCCCGAGCAGCGCGCCTGCGCGCTCGAGACAGAGGAGCGCCGTCGCGCCAGCCACGGGGATCGACGCGGCCTGCGCGTCCGTGATGCCGGGAGGTATCTCGGCGATGAGTCCCGCCCGCACCGCGACGCGCTCCGCCCACGATCCTTGCGGGACGACGCCGAACACGCGGGTACCCGCAACGGGTGAGCTGCCGTCAGTCGCCGCCTTCTCGACGACACCGGCAAAGTCCCACCCTGGCACGTAGCGGGTGGTCGCCTCGAGGGCCGTCCTGGTTTCGCCTGCGTTGAGCGAGATGGCGTTCACCTTCACCAACGCTTCGTTGGGCGCGGCGGTCGGCACGGGTGCCTCGCGAAGGGCGAGGCGAGGCGTCGAGGTGGGATCGGTCACGATGGCTCTCATGGCAGCTCCTTGGTCACAACAACATTTGTCTACTAAACGACATTGGTCGTTTAAGTTGCAGATGTCAACGATGGCTGGCAGGAGTCCCTCGAACGTGCGATTCTTCGCTTTGTCGCGGCCACGGCCGCCCACTCCGATGAAGCCGGCTCGTATCGACCCCCGCATCGTCCGAACGCGCACAGCGCTGCGTGAAGGACTCGAGACCTTGCTCCGAGATCGCAGCTTCGAGGAGCTGACGCTCAACGACATCGCAAAAGCGTCGGGACTCAATCGCGCCACCATCTACAAGCATCATCCCGACAAATTCGCGCTCCTCGATGCGCTCGTTTCCGACGAGCTGCAGACACGCCTCTTCGCCGCCACGTCGGGAGGCGAGTGGGCGGGGGCGACGAAGCTCGCCGCCGTGATCCGTGCGGCCTGTCAGTGCCTGCAGTGGGTCGGTTCGCTCGGCCGGCAAGAGGATCGCCTACTCCGGCCGATTGCCGAGGCTCGCGTGCGCACGCTGCTTCTCCGGGTGATCGAGTACGGTCTGTCCGAGAAGCTGGTCGTTGCAGTCGGCAAACCCGAGCTGGCCGCCGCGATGGCAAGCGCGGCGATCTATGGAGCCGCCGAGGCCTGGGCGTCGAGCGGCGCGACTTCTCCCCGTGCCCTCGATACCTATGTTGCCAAGGTGATCGCTGCGCTCGCGAGCACACTCGTCCCGAATCCGCACCCGCCGCCGCGCTCGAATCGTCCGCTGAAGTTCGAGTGAAGGCGCTACTCCGCGCGGAAGATCACATTGTCGAAGAACACATCGCAGGTCCGCCCGTAGACGTCGCACGTCGGGTCGAAGTCGTCCTGCAACAGCTCCACCGCGATGACGGCGCGTCTCACGGTGACGACGATACCGCCGCCGGTGGCCGCGTCGGTAGAGATGGTTCGCCGTCAACCGGCGCGCGGCCGACCAAACCGCAAGACGATCCCCGGCCATCCTCACGGGCACGCGCTGGTCGTCGTGCCGGGTGTGGTTGCCCGGCGAAGTGCACGGCGAGTTGGCTCGCTCGGTCTGGGCGGCTCACTGTGGAAGCCTGCGTTGTGTGGAGTTCGGAGAAGACGGGGACGGAGTGACCCTGGAGGCGCTTGCGCGCGTGACGCGACGCGCGCCCTGAAAGCTTGGGGAAGTCCGGAGGGACTGTTGCGTTTCTAGCCAGACCGGCCTGAATGCTGCGCCTCGTCGCAGGTAGCCTCGGAAGCGGTACCTCGAGCACCACCCATCGCTTACGGATCACCGAGCGGGCTGGCGATCCTTACGCAACGCACGCGTGATGACGTTCGGACCCCGATGCAGCGATGCGAGCGGCTCAACACGGCCCAACGGACGATCGTGCCACTGAATGGAGAGCATTCGACGAGTGCCTCGGGGCCGGCAACAGAGCTAGCTCTGCCATTGCCATGTAAGCCCGCGCCCGAAGCCGTGTGCAGGCGCGGGGAGCCTGCGCGACCGAAGCCGTGTGAAATTTCACCGAAGCCGTGTGACATGCGACCGAAGCCGGAGTCCAAACACCGAAGTCGTGTGAAATATGCTCCATCTTGCTCCATGTTCCAGACCCCCATGGAGCATGGCCGCGCCCGCTGATTTGCGTGCGTAACGCACACATTCGCATGCTCCATCGGGAGAGCCAGAAATCGCGAACGAGCCGAATTTTCCCGATGCAACGAGAAACTCTGTCGACCGAAGCCGGTATCGACAGAGTTCTCACTTCAGTAGCATTGGGCGCCTGCAGAGAGGGGAGAATTACTACGGCTTTTTCTCCATTCTCCATGTTGATGGGAACCAAAAATATGGAGAAAATTCTTAAGAAAAACATGGAGAACACCGAGAAAATCGCAGGTTCGTGATCGGCGTCGAGATGGAGAACGGGAAGGCGCCCATCTCTGAGGGGTCGCAGAGATGCTTTCACGTACCGCACGCTCGACGCCCATCAGCGCCAAGCTATTGGGCCGGATAAACGCTGCGCGCGTGAGTGTGGGTCGTGGGAGGGGTGTCAAGAGTTCGGACGTGCACGGCCGGAGCGGGTCCGTGCTCTTCGGCACTGGCAGCTTTTGGAGGGGACTCGATTTTTCAGGTCCCTGGCTCGCCGGCCTCGTGATTGACAAACTTCCATTTGGCTCCGCGGACCGCGGACGACCCGGTCACACTGCGGCTGCGAGCGAAGAACCCGAAGTGGTTCTCGAGCTGCGTCATCCCAAGGCGATCCTGCTCCTCAAGCAAGAAATGGGCGAGGCATCCGCACGAACCGCGACATCGCTGCCATCGTCCTGCTCAACCCTCGCGTGCGACGCGCGAGGTAAACCCTTTTTCCGCCTCGGCGGGACGATCGGTGCGGATCTGAGCTCGCGCAATTTTGCTGGTTCAGATCTTTGTCACGTGCATGCTGACCGCCAGTTTCGCGCCAAGAAGCCTTCGAGTAGCCCGGCAACCGGGCCTTCGAGAAGACCCTGCGTTGTCGTCGGCGTGCCCGATGAGCTCGTGCACGCGTGCGAGCGATGCAACCAGGCGAGGTCACTATGCGGATGTCAGGTCGGCGCCGCATTTCTTGCAGAAGGAAGCGTCGGAGTCGTTGATCGTTTCGCAACCATGGCAGGAGCGTCTGCCATCCAGCCGATAACGACATCGCTTGCAGAAGACGGCATCGGGGTCATTCGGCATTGAGCAGCCGGGACACGCGGGAACCGGCGGGCGAAATATGGCTTCAGCTGACGGAGCCTCAGATGTGGTGGCATCTGGCGTGGGCGGTGCTTCCGTGAGCGGAGTAGCCTTCGCTTTCGACTTTGGCTTCGGTTTCCGCTGATACAACTTCAGGGCGACATCAATGTCCAGGGCCCCGCTGTCCCAAGCCTTCTTGAAGAGCTTTTCGTACTCGTAGTCGACGTCGTCCCACCACTTGTCGAGCCCTTCTTTCATCCCCATCTGCTTGTCCAACCGGCGGGCGTCGTCGGACATGGTCTTCAGAAAATGCCCTAGCTCGAAGAGACCGAGCTTCTGCTCGATCTTATCTCGCAGGAGCTGTCGGTAGGCGGATTTCGCGATCATATTCGCGAGAAGTGGGGCAACCCCGACGGCACGCTCGAGGACCCAGCGGGTTCCCCAGTCGAGGCACTGCGGAACGCCGACGTGCTCAGGGTCCCCGGCTTCCCAACGTTTCATCTCGGCCAGAAGAAGATGGGCGAGCCGGTCCCGCTCGTTCACCTGCATCTGCTCGACAACCTTAGCTCGCCCCCGGCTCGCTGAGACCAAAAACCATACGACACCGCCCGCGAGTATGACAAGCAGTAGCTCCATACAAATCAGGCTCGCGCGCCTAGCGAGCCGCCGCAAGCAGTGGCGTCGACGCAGCAAGCCGCAGCGCCGGCAACGGCTCCGGTAGCGTGGGGCCTTATGAACGTTGGTCGTTGCGGCTTCCCTTTGTTCGGCAGCGCGAGGAGAATTAGAAGTTCATGGCAGGCCGAAAGTCGACTCCCCGGGCTCCAGAAGTGGGCGCGCCAACGATCAGTGCAACGCAGGCTATTGAGAGGCTTCACAAGCTTTCGGAGGAAGGCAACACCCTTGCATCAATGTCCGAGGTAAGTGAGACGTCTCTGGACGGGTGGGTGACCAAGGCGAGAATGATGGTCCAAGCTGCGTTCGGAGCGAACTCCGACGAAGTTAGTTATTTCGCGAATGCGGGGGAATATCTGGACCTTTTTCGAAAAGCATCCGCTCGAGAGCTTGCAGCGGCGCGTCTCGAGGAACTGCTTGCGAAGATTTCTACACTGAACGCGTATATCTCGCATTTGGAATCCATCGCGGACGCGCAACCATCGGCTGCGGTGAAGCCCGCGCTCAGCACGAAGGATCCGGATCACGTCTTTCTGGTCCATGGGCATGATACCTCCGCGCTTCACGAGACAGCGCGATTCTTACAGCTTGTGGGGCTTACTCCGATCGTCCTCAGCGAGCAGGCGAGTCGCGGGCAGACCGTCATCGAGAAGTTCGAGGAACACGCTGGACGAGCCCCATATGCGGTCGTCCTAATGACTCCCGATGATCGCGGTGGGCCCGTGTCCGCAACCTTCGAGCAACAGAACCTGCGCGCAAGGCAGAATGTCATCTTCGAGCTTGGATACTTCGTCGGGGCGCTGGGGCGAAAGCACGTTTGTGCCTTGTACAAGGTCGGCACCGAGATACCATCTGACTTCTCGGGCGTTGTGTATGTTGCCATCGAAGGCGATTGGAGGCTGCAGCTCGCGAGGGAGCTGAAGTCGGTCTTCGCCTCTGTCGACCTCAACAACGCCCTTTAGACGGACGTCCGAGGAGCCATGGAGACCACGTCTACCGAAAAGATACCTGAATCGCATGGGCCGCCGAAGTCCTGCACTCTGGTACGCTGGGCAAAAGCGATTTTCGGCCCCCAAAGGCTGTCTATCTTCGGGTGCATAGGGGCGATCGTTTATTTCGGTGCCATAGCGAAGGACGCAGTCATTCTCGCCGAGGTCCTCACCTTCGGCATGGCCATGCTAGTGCTCGTACGATTCCCGGGAATCTCAAAGCTTAAGGCGTTCGGCCTGGAATTCGAGCAAGTGGTGAAAGCGAAGGAGGAGGCTGAAACTGCTGTTGCACATGCGTTGGCAAGCGCAGACCAGCTTCGTACCGTCGCTTCAACGTTGGGCCGACTGGCACTGGATTCGGTAGCAATGGCCGGTCGGCTTGCGAGTCTGTCAATCTCCGATCAAATGAGCATTCGCAACGATGTTGCGAGCACGCTTGCCAGCGCGGGGTGTGGCCAGGAAGAGATTGACAAGGCCGCAATTCTACTTGATAGAACCTGCCGCTTCGACTTGGTGAATCGGATTATCCAGCTTGCCGGTGAGTTTGCTGGCTGGTCTCAGGAATTCCAAAAGCAAACAAACGCACTTAAGGGGTTGGACGAGAAGGGCTCCTTCATTCGTGGTCAAGAGCGATTCTCGGTTGCCGATGCGGGCAAGGTGCGTGAGGTGCTCGCTCAATATAAAATCACGGATCCGCGTGTTCTTCGGCGATGGCGAGAGTACGAGCGCTACGAGAACGAGCAAATTCCTCCCGATATTGAAGGTGATGAAGACGAGCAGTCAGCGGTTATACGTGAGATCAGAGGGAGTAACGGTTTGCCGGTAGGGTAATCCTCTTTGAGTTCCTACCGGGACGTTGAGTCGCGCGTCAATCCCATAACTCCGTGCATCATCCGCTCGATCTGCGTCTTCCCGAATGGGCGCCCGGAACGAGACCGGAGCCCCACGCGAGTGCCAGTATTGCGGCACCTCCGCGTCGGCAACGATTTAATCACGACGTCCGAGGTGGTAGACGAAGATCTCGCGGCAGCCGCCGTCGATGGCACTCAGCCGCGCGAGCGGCTGAGCTCAATGTTGCTAGACGCCACTGTAAGGATAGAGCTTCAGAGAATCAGCTCGCTGTATGTGGGGCCTCGTCCGTCCACGCTCTCTCTTGTCCCCATTGTTGAACTTCGGGACGCTTTGCCTGTCCACGTAGCCCGAACCCTTCGGGCGAACGGCAAAAGCGAGGAAAGACCATGGTCCCGAAGAAGAAACGCGTGAACACAAACGTCCGTCGGAAACGCGGCCCGTACATTGTCGCGGGAGTCCTTCGGGTTCCGACGGCCATTCCCGCATGGGAGCTTGAGCTCGTTCAAGAAGCGCTCTCGCATCTCGCGGCATCCGTCGATGGGGACGCGAGCCTCCTTGCCACCAGCGAGGATGACCATGCGCCCAACTAGCATTCGGGCTGAGTGGGTCAGCTACTTGCGAGTGAGCACCACTGAGCAGGCAGAGCGAGAGCTCTCGATCTTTGCCCAGCAAAGGGCGGCCGATGAATATGCTGCTAAACACGGGCAGACTATCGCGAAGCATTACATCGAGGCCGGCGCCTCCGGGATGAACGCAAACCGGAAGGTATTTCGTGAGATGCTTGCCGATGTCTTCATGCCGGGTAGCGATATCGGAACGATCGTCGTCTACCACACGTCGCGGTTCACGCGGAACGCGACGGAGGCGCGTGTAGTTAAGGAAAAACTTCGAAAACTTGGCGTTCGCGTTATCTCGATCTGTCAGGAAACACCGAATGACCCTATGGGGGAACTCATTCAGGGCATCTACGAATGCATCGACCAATACGAGTCTGAAGTAAATGGGTTGCGCGTTTCGGCCGCTATGCGTGAGGCCATTCGGCAGGGATACTATCCCGCACCGCGGCCACCCTACGGGTTTCGGTGCATGAAGGTGGAAGTCAGACCAGGCGTTGCGAGGTCGGTGTTGATTCACGATGAGCACGAAGCGGAGCTCGTTCGGCTTATTTTTCAACTCTACATTGCCAGCAGCGGCGCGAAAGCCGTTGCTCGCACGCTGAATCAACGTCGACTCTTCTATCGGCAGGGAGCACCTTGGAGCCGGGACCGCGTGCTCGATGTGCTCCAGGAATCTGCAGTGCGTGGCACCTATGTTTGGGGCAAAGTAAGCGCGCGTAGGTGCAAGCGGAACGATCCGGCGGAATGGCTCGAGCTCCCCGTCAAGGCGATTGTCGAACCTGCTCTTTGTGACCTTGTCGACCAACTCCGAAAAGACCGTGACCTCGAACGGGCTCCGGGACATCAGGTAGAAACAGTGAATCTTCTCGCAAAGCTCGTTCGATGTCCGAAGTGTGACGCGAACTATCAATTGGAAACGTCCACAAAGCGAAGCCGACGACGAGGCCTGTACACGTACCGCTATTACAATTGTCGTACAGCTTGTCGCGTCGGCAAGGAGGGCTGCATTGGCGCTCGCATTCCGTGCGCCCGCCTCGACGAGGCGGTACTCGACTTCATCGCGGATTCCATTTGCACTCGCCCGCGATGCGAGAACCTGCTCGTTCACTTAACGAGCAACAGCGCACGTGAGGAGCGGCGAGCGAGAAAGGTTGCCCAACTGCAAGGTGATCTCGAAGACGTTCGCGACCACATGACTCGCTGGACCACGGTGGTTGAACGCGACGATCGCCATCGTGCGCTGGGCGAGAAGTCGATCCGCGAGCTACAGACTCAAGTGCGACACCTCTTGCGTCTTCTCGAACCCACCGCGCCACCCGCAGACTCCGCTTCCAGCCAGCATCTCGACCCGCAGACGCTCCAAGAAGCCTGGCGCGCTCTCGTGACCGGCGGCGGTACAGTCAGCCGCAACTACGTGCAGCACCTGATCGCCCGGATCGAGGTGAGGGAGAACGAAATTCGAATCGTTCCCCGCGAACCCTTCCCCCAGTGAGGCGGAAACCCTAGAAAAGACGGGCGCTTACAAGCGCCCGAACTTTCTCCCACCACCGTCGACCATGGCGCGCGCAGAAGGATTCGAACCTACGACATCCGGCTTCGAAGGCCGGCGCTCTATCCAGCTGAGCTATGCGCGCTCACTTGTCGTCTACCTTTAGCGCAAGCTGTGCCCGATGCGAAGGGGCAAAGGTGGGGGCGCCGGAAACGTCGGGCTGGGAGCTAGTTTGTCGCGGCGAGGCAGGCGCTGGCCGAAGGGCGCCGGTCGCCCGGGACGAGGGAGGCGAGCGACCGACTTCGGCCATCGGAGCGGCCTCCCGATGGACGATCCGCCGTGGGGTCAACTGGCGGGTGCCAGATTGGCGAGGGATCGACGGGGAGACTGCCATTCGTTCCCGGGGCGGACATCGGTCACGCGAAGGAAGGCTGAAAACGGAGTTATCTCGGGTTGGCGCATGGCTTGCTCTGCACGGCATTCGAGAGGGGAGCACCATGCATCGAATCATCTCGTCTCGTTGCCGTGTTCATTCGATTCGCCGTGGAGCGCGAGGTGTCACGCTCATCGAGATTCTCGTTGTTCTTGCCATTCTTTCGCTCATATCGGGGATCGTCGGCTTTCACGTGTTGAACGAATACATACGAGCCCAGATTGTCGCGACCGAGCAAAATGCAAAAGCTCTGCGGAACCTTGTCGTCGCATATCGACTTACGGGTCCCGATGCGTGTCCCTCGGTCGAAACGTTGCGGCAGTTCTCGATTATCGATGCCGCGTCGAAGACCACGGATGCGTGGGACCAGTCCTTCCTCATCGTCTGTGAGGAAGCCGGTGAAATTCGCGTCTCCAGCGCGGGGCCCGATCGCAAGCACGGAACGCCCGACGACATTCAGGCACCGCCGGACCTGCGGCTCGCAGCCGATCGCTGAGCTGTAAGGTTCGCCAGCCCGGGGCGTTGCCTCGAAATGCATGCTCGGTCTTTGCTTATGGCTCTCCTTCTTTCGATGGTCCCTCTCCGGGCGATGGCGGCCGAGGCTCCAAGGGAGCCTCCACGCCAAGAAGGAGCGCGCGAGGACGAACAGAAGCGCCACGTTCTCGGTCTCCGCGTCGATACCGGTGCGCGAGGCACGGACTATGGACTCGGCTATCTTCACGTGCACGAGTCCACCCAATCCAAGGGAGGCCTTGGCATGACCATGTGGCTTGGCTACGGCGCCGACGTTCGCCTGCTCACCATGAGCCACGACCGTGTCGACGGCATACTCACGTACGCCACCGGCCGTCTTTCGACGATGGGTGACGCGGGTGGCATCGCGTTCGAAGCGGCGCTCGGCGCCGGCACCGCGCATGGAGAAACGAGGCCCTCTGCGGCGCTTGGCGTCTTTTGGAGCGCCCTTTTCGTGGACCTCGGCTATTCGTACCAATTCCCCATCGATGGCGGGGGCCGACCCGGGTGGCTCTCGTCCCATCAATTCAGTGTTCGCGTGCATGTCCCCGTGCGCTCGTACGACGCGCGAACGACATTCCCCACCGAGCGGCAATGACGCTCACTCCTCCATGAAGGCGCGGACGTACCGCGCAAGCGCAGGCTGTTCGCACCCGGGGGCGAGGTGGCCGCACGGTCCGTCGAGCACCTCCAGACGCGCGTGGGCGGCTTTGGCTAGGACCTTGGACGGTCCCGGATTCACCATTTGATCATGCTCGGCGACGACGAAGAGCACCTTCGCTCGAAGCCGGCGCGCAGCCTCTTCCAGATTGCCGCCCCAGGGCGCGGCAACATCGTGGGCGATCATCGCTTCGAGTTGGCGGTGCCAATCGTTCCAATCGAAGCTGGTGTCCGATTCAATCTTCTCGAGCCATGCGGGAAATTCATTGCGCGGGATATTGGCCGCTCGATGCCCTGCGGTCATGAGCATCATATTGTGAATATCCTGGACCGCGCGAATCTTGGGATGCCCCTGGTATTCGCCATGCGCATAGGCCGTATCGGCTTCGAGGGCATGCATTTCCGCATTCCAGAGGAGCAAGTCTTGCGCAGTGAGCTGCGGCGTCCCCACGATGGACACGACGTGCGCCGCCATGCCGGGGCGGCTCACCGCCCATTCGAGTGCCTGCATACCGCCCATCGACATCCCCATCACGGTGTGCAATCGCTCGATGTGCAACACTTCGCGAAGCAACCTCTCCTGCGACGCGACCATGTCGCGAATGGTGAACTTCGGAAAACGGAGGTGCGCCTGGGTAGGGCTATTCGACGGCGACGACGAAACGCCGTTCCCGATGGCATCGACGAGGATCAGGTAAAACCGTTTCGTGTCGACGAGCTTGTCCGGCACCACGTCGACGAGCTTTCCCGACGTACCCGTGAACCACGTCGGAAAGAGCACCGCATTCGACTTCCCCGCATCGAGCTTGCCGAACGTGCGATACCCGATGCGACAAGGCGCAAGGGTCTCACCGCTGTCGAGGGTGCACTTTCCAAGCTCGGCGATTCTCTGCTCGCCATCCACCGCCACGGCCTTGGGCGCCACGGCCACCGGTGGGCGAGCCGCCGCCGGTGACGGCGAAACGCAGGCGCCGAGCGCCATGCTGCAAAGAAAGCCGACCAGCGTGACACGCGCCCGCGCTTGAATGTCCAGCATCGACATTCACTTAGCGTGCGTCGGCAAGCGAGAAAAGGCCCCCGAGGAGAAAGACTCCCTTTCCGAATCGTCGGTTAGTCTTGGCGGAGTCGCGACGTCGCGACTTCACGGGTCGACGTGGTTCGCTTCGCCGGCAGAGCGAAAGGGAACTCACGGAAAAGAAGCCGCTTGCCCGGATCGCATGGCGAGGGATAGCCTTCTTCGCAAAATCCCATTGAACGTCCTCGACCGGCGTGCGATGAGCGGCAAGGTCGATGAACAATCCTTATCAGCCGCCTCGTGCACCTGTTGGCGAGGGAGAAACGGAATACCTCGTTCCCATCGATGACGCGGCCGCGCGCGTGTCGTTCATGTTGGCGCCCGGTTGGTGGAGCAGTCCGCGACTGTTCCTCGATGGACAACCCGCGCGTCCATCCAATGGGGGTGGCTTCGAATTGCCCATGCGCGATGGCAGCAAGGCCAAACTCCGGCTCGTATTCAGTTTGACCCGTCGCATCCCGCGCGTCAGCGTGAACGGTCGCAAGTACGGAAAGGGTGGGGCATGGGACGGCTGGGGCTACGCGATCCTCATCCTAGTCCCGTTCGTCTTCTTCCTGCGGCAGGGAATGTTCGGCGTTCCATTCGGCGCCTTCACCCTCGTGATCAATCGTCAGATTGCACTCAACCCGGGGCCGTGGTGGCTCAAGGCTCTCGTCATGCTCGCGGTGATCTTTCTATCGACCGTGACCTATTTCTTCGCCAGAGGCCTCGTTCACCCGTAACGCCACTCGAGCCCTTGGGTCGACGCCGCCGCCGCCAGGAACAGAGGCACGGGCATCGCTTCACCGCGATCGCGGCTTTTCCGCGCGCGCGGTTCGAGGCCGAACCGCGCGGGCTCCGTTTCGGGGGCGAGCGGCGGTTGGGCGGTCGGGGCGCTGGACGGTTTCCGATTCATGACACATGTCAACATGGGGCCCAATTGTTTAGGCTTCGTTAATCTCGGATACAGAAGGTTGAAGTCGCGGCCGGCTGCCGGCTGTCCTTAGTCGGGCTGCAGCCGGTGCTTGTTGTCGCTCACGAAGGCGGCGAGGCGATCGGCGACTTCGTTCTCGATGAGTGCCGCTTCGAGCTCCGCGAATTGCTCCTGACCGAGAAGGATGCACCAATCGTCGGTGGAGCGGGCCTTGGCTGCATCTTCGGCGGGCACCGCGGCGCAAAGCTCGTGGGCGCGGCGCAGCGCGTTTGCCGAGCTGCGCGCCCCGATGGCTTCGAGGGCGGCAACCAGCTCCCAACAGCGCTCGCGCCCACGAAGGGCTTCTTCCAAGAGCGTCCCGCGGCTCTCGTGGCGCGCACATTCGAATGCGAGCCTCAACGTGTGCTCGAACGGCGTGAGCAACTCGTAGCCGTGGGCCCAATGCTTCGCGCGGATGTAATCCGAGACGGCGGTGCGAAGGGCCGCGGGGTCGGCGATCTCTGCGAGCTCGGCAGGGCTCCGCATCTCGGCGAGTTCAGGGGACACGTGATCCGTGGAAAGCATGCCCCGCCCGTTTCGCGCATCTCGCGAACGGCGTCAATAGGTCCGCTAGACGACTTTGATCTCCACATCGATGTTGCCCCGGGTGGCCTTCGAGTAGGGGCAAGTCTGGTGTGCCGCTTCCGCCAGCGCCTCGGCCACTTGGCGCTCCAAGCCCGGCAGGTGAACGTTGAGGCGGGCCTGCAGAAAATACGCGCCGCCACCCGTGCCGAGATCCACCTCGGCGTCTACCGCTACGCCGGCGGGAAGCTCCACCTTCAACTTCTTCGCCGCCAACCCCATGGCTCCGATGAAACAAGCCGACCATCCCGCCGCGAACAACTGTTCGGGGTTCGTGCCGGGGCCGGCAGAACCCGGCGACGAGAGCTGAACGTCGAGCCGGCCATCTTCGCTGCGGGTCTTGCCGTCGCGGCCGCCGGTCGTGTTGGTTTTGCCGGTGTACAGTACTTTTTCGATCTGGGACATGGCGAGGTTTCCTTTGGAAAGAGGATTCCTCTCGCATACGACTCGATTGAGCACGAGGTTTCGCCGACCGAGAAAGTTTTTGGTGCGCACATCATCCAAGACACCGTCAGCCATGAATTGCCCCCGTTGCGCACGACCCATGAGACCGCTTTTCATCTCCCTCGTCTGCGATTTTTGCGACGGGTTGGAGGGTGACGACTCGGACTGGGACGTCGGCTACGTTGTATGGCGAAGCCGCCCCATGCCGGTCAACGAGTACGTCTTCGCGACACGCGAGGATGGCGAACGCTGGAAACGAGCACTGAACATGAAGGATGAACCCATCCTTCTGGTGCGCTCGCCGATCAAATTCCGCTGGCGCAAGAGCACCGGCAGCATCAAGGACGTGACGACCGCCGACGGCCTGGTCACGATCTTCGCCGACCGCCGCTTTCCGCCTGGCGCGAACCGAGCGTACCTCGCGCGGGGCTGACGCATCGACGGCGTTCAGCTCACGTCGCCGCGGAGCCGCGCATACATCAAGACGTCACCGATGCGTTGATCCTTTACGATCCGCCGGCGGAGGCGCCCCTCGAAGCTGTAGCCCGCTTTGACCAAGACGCGCGTGGACGCCGCGTTCCACTCGTAGACACCTGCCTCGATGCGCTCGAGCCCGAGGTGCTCGAACGCGTACGCCGTGGCGGCGACCACCGCAATCGTCGCGATGCCTCGTCCCCAATAGGGCTTGCCCAGCCAATAGCCGATTTCGGCGGTGTGGCGTTCGACGTCGCCCATCGGCTGGAACGATAGGCCACCGGCGGCCTCGCCATCCACCTCGATGGCGAAACACGATGCCTCGTTTTTCGAAGCATGGGCAATCCACATTTCGGCATCGGCGCGCGTATAGGGATGTGGAAATCGGTCGCGCAGGTTGAGCCAAATATCGCGATCGTTGGCGTGACGCGCCACCGCATCCACGTCGGCGGCCGACCACGGGCGAAGCGTTGATTGGGGGAGTCGGAGGATCATCTCTTTTCCTTCGAGGAGAACAATTTGACGAGCAGCTCGGAGCCAATGCCCGAAATCGTGAAACGCTGGCGCCAATCGGAGAGCAATTCCTGCATCCACGAAACGGCTCCGCCATCGCCCATGGGAAGGTCCATTCCGTTTTCATGGCGAAAGTAAATTTGAAGAAATGGACCGCGGTAATAGTTCAGCCCCTGCAGCCGCGTGAGATCGTAACCGATGCCCAACTGCGGAAAACGCGCTTGAAGCGGTTTGGCGACGTCGTCCCGCAGGGCGCGCGCCCGTTCTCGGTCCGGCTCGGGCAGGTCACGAACGACGGGGTCGTCGCACCAATCGCCGTCCACCCGCGCCTCGCTCACGCCTGCTTCGCGCAGCGCTTCGCGAGCGCTCTCGGGGCGATGGACCTTCACCCCGCGCACGAGGCGCTCGACGTCGACCCCCGGTGAGCGTGCCCGCAAATACGCTGCCACGAGACGCGTATCCGAAAGAACCACGCGCGCCCCCGCCACGTCGAATCCCGCGCCAGGTAGCCGGTGTGCGAGCTCGGCCCAGACCGTGAGGTGCTCGAGAAGGCTTCGACGCTCCGTCGCATCGTCGCCCGCCGCCTGCGACGAACGCGCGGACGTTGCCAGTGCGAAGAGGCGAAAATGCGGCGAGTACCCGGGCCGATCGAAGGGCTGCAACCGCAGCACCCGCTGGCTGGCGCACCAGCGCAACGCCTCGCTTCCCCGCGATGGTTCGCGACGCCGCACACACGCCGCATGCAAGGCGAGCCCCATCGAAGGATCCGACGCGACCTCCGCGAAACGCGCAGTCCCGAGCACGTTGTTCGGATCGATGCCGACGCAAGCGGCATTTCCCAACGGCTCCACAGGTGCGAGCTCCACGGCCTCGTAGTCGCGTGCGCACTCGAGGAGGACCCCGTCGAGGGCATGCATCCGCCGCGCATCGACCGCCGAGGCCTGAACCATGGGCGAGCGCAGAGCCTGTTCGCGAACGTCACCGAACGTGCGTTGCCGCGCACGCTGCCGCAGCCCGTGCAGAAGCAGCGTGGTGAATTCGTTCCCGCGCAGTGTGCGGGCCAAGAGCTCGTCGATGCGCGGCGGTCCCGGCAAGCCCGAAACCCGCTCGGCGATGCGCGCGGCCAGCCGCGAGGTCGTATCCAGTGCGGTTTCAGGGACTCGAGGGGGATGGTCGACGGCGGACATCGCGGGACTCCTTCACCGTGAAGTATGGCGATAGCCTGGCACCTCGACTAGGTTCAGATCGGGCCTACGTGATGGTACCAGCGCAACTTCGGCTCGACCGGCGGAACACGACGACGTTGACGGCGCAATTGGTGGACCAGATCCGCCGCGCCGTTCTCGAGGGCACGCTTCCTTCCGGGCACGCCCTGCCATCGTCGCGCGCCCTCGCGCGCGATCTGGGGATCTCGCGCAATACGGTCATCGCAGCCTACGAGGCCCTCGAAGCCGACGGAACGATTCTCGTGGCCGCCCGCCGCGCACCCACCGTGGCCGATGTCGCGAGCGCCATCCGCGGCGTAGCCCTGGGACCCTCCGACGACGACCCGCACTTTCGCATCTCGACGAGCGCGGCACGCCTCGCGTCCTTCATCTCCGACGAGCGCCTCGACGCGCTCTCGTCGGCGGCATCCCGCGCGCGGCCGTTTCGCGTCGGTGAGCCGGATTTATCCCTCTTTCCGTGGAACGTCTTCGAACGCATCCTGGTTCGATGCTGGCGTGCCCTCACACCGCTCGACAGCCTTGGCGCCGACCCGCGGGGCAACCTCGCACTGCGCCGCGCGCTGCTTCGACACCTCGCCGTTGCCCGCGGTGTGCGGGCATCCGTCGAGCAGGTGTTCATCACCGAGGGCTCGCAAGGGGCGCTGGATCTCTGTTGCCGAACCCTGCTCGATCCCGGAGACCTCGCGTGGCTCGAGGACCCGTGCGCTCCCTCCACGCGCGCGGCATTGTTGGCGCTGGGGGCGCGGATCGCCGATGTTCCCGTGGACGAAGACGGTGTGTGCGTGGCGCGAGGCCGCCGCATGGCTCCGCGCGCGAAGTTGGCCATCGTCTCGCCCTCGTACGCGTTTCCGCTGGGCGTGCGCCTTACGCTGGCGCGCCGGTTGGAGCTCTTGTCCTGGGCGCGTTGGGCGGGGGCGCTGGTCCTAGAGAACGACTACGAAGGCGAGCTGCGTTTCGAAGGTTCACCGATCCCCGCGTTGCAATCTCTGAGTCTCGAGCACGGCGGGCGGGTGCTGCACATGGGGTCGTTCAGCCGATCCACGTTCCCTGCGCTGCGCCTGGGATTTCTCGTGGTTCCGCGCTCGCTCGTCCCGGCCTTTGCGCGCATGCGCGCGGCCACCACGCGCTCGCCGCCGTACCTTCTGCAAGCGGCGCTGGCGCAGTTCATCGAGGAGGGCCACTATGCGCGCCACCTGCGCCGCATCAAACAGGCGACCCGCCGCCGTCGCGATGCCCTCGTTGGAGCGCTTCGAGCGGCACGCGCCGACGGCGAGACGCTGTACGTCCCGCACGCCGGCTCCGTGCTCACGTTGGAACTGCCCGCGACGGTCGACGACCGCGCTCTCCTTCGAGCTTGCGCGCGCCACGGCATCGAGGCATTGCCCCTATCCGATTGCTCCACCGCGCGGCGCAGGGGCATCGTGCTCGGCTTCGGCGCGCACTCCGAAAAAGAGCTGGAGCAGGCCGCCCGAAAGCTTCGAGCCCTTTTGCCAAAGCCGTGAACGATGGATCAGCCTGCGGTGTGATAATAATATTTGCACTTCGCTTTTCCGTTCTTCCAATCGTACAAACGGAAAACGTGGAATAGCTCCGGGTGCTCGCGCAGGCTTTCGATGGCGTAATCGAAGCCGCGATCGTCCCCGGTCCACGTGGCGACCACGTGCTCGAGCGGACCTCCAAATCGTTCCGAGGTGTTGAAACTGAATGTCCGCGCGGCCAAGTCGACCTCCACGTCCCACATGGCAATGCGATCGACACCAGGTTCCGCGGCTGCGGTTCGTATCGTGTCGCGTTCACTTGGTACCGATTCCGCCATGGCCGGCGCGTCGACGGCCAGTACAGCAACGACGGCAAAGGCGCCCACGGAAAGTGAACCGAGTATCCTCTTTGACATGGCAGACCTCCTGGAGAGGGAAAGTAAGAATCGCTATTCGTACCTATGAATCGATTTTGAAATCCAATCAACAATCAATATCCATAACGACGAACGTGATGAACTCACATCGCTGATTGGATATGCATCTGGCGCGCTTCGTCCATGGCGGATGCCTCCGAGCGACCACGACGCACGAAGGGCGGGCTCCGGGCGAAATCTCCCGTCGGAACGGATCGAGCCAGCTCGCGCCCGGGTTTTCGGCTAGACTCGGAACACCGTTCAGGAACACCGAAAGACCTTCACCATGCTCGTTCAATCCGTCCGCCGCGCCACGAAGATTCTTCAGGAGCTTGCGACCGCGGGGCCGCGCATGGGGGTCACCGAGCTGGCGGAGCGCGTGGGCGTGGCCAAGCCGACGATGCACGCGTTGCTGCGCACCTTGGAGGCGGACGGTTTGGTCGTGCAAGATCCCGAGACGGGGAAATACCTGCTTGGGCCCGCGCTGCTCCGGCTGGGCAATGCGTACCTCGAAACGCAGGAACTCCGTGGGCGTTCGCTCACGTGGGCCGATGCCCTGGCCCAGCGCACCCGGGAAGCGGTTTGGGTCGCGATCCTGACGGGCGACCGCGTGTTGGTCGTGCACCACGCGTTTCGTCCCGAGGGGGCGGTGCAAATTCTGGACGTCGGCGCGAGCATCCCGTGGAGCACGTGCGCGCTCGGAAAAGCCATTGTGGCGTTCGCGGCGCCTACTGAGACCGAGCGGCTGCTCAAAGCGGAGCTGCCCGTCCTCACCGGCGCGAGCATCGCCGATCGAAAGAAGCTGCGCGCGCAGCTCGAGCAGGTTCGCCGCGTGGGGTGCGCCTTCGAGGATCAAGAGTCGGCGCTCGGCGACGCCGGCATCGCGGCGCCCGTCTTCGATCGATCGGGCCGCGTCGTCGGCGCCATGGGCATCGTCGGCCCCGTGGAGCGATTGCTCGCCGAGCCCGCGCGCGAGGAGCACGCCCTCGCCGTGCGCGAGGTCGCACGCAACCTCTCGCGCGATCTCGGCGCCCCACGCAACCCATCGCAACGCAGCGCGTAAAGCGCTCCACGCCCGCCATCGATGCCTTGACAGTAGCGGAGCTCACGGTACGTTTCTGAACACCGTTCGGTAATAACGAACGACATTCGGTAGGAGGACGTGATGGCCGACGAGAACACGTACGCTCAGAAGCTCCTCGCGGAGGCGTTGGGCACCGCCGCATTGGTCTTCATCGGCGTTGGCTCGGTGCCGGCCACGTCGATCGTGGGAGGCTCCGCGCCGTTCACCATGGCCGAGCTCGGGATGATCTCGCTGGCCTTCGGCATGGCCGTCGTGGCCATGGTTCACTCGATTGGCCACATCTCGGGGTGCCACATCAATCCCGCCATCACCCTGGCCTTTGCCGTCACACGCAGGATGCGGTGGCGGCAAGTACCCGGATACATCGCGGCGCAAGCCGTCGGCGCGACCGTGGGCGCCGTGGCCATCGTGGGCGTGCTCGGGCGCGAGGCGGTCCGCGCGGGATTGGGCATCGTGACCTACGGCGCGGGCGTCCACGCCTCGCAGGCCTTTTTCGCGGAGGCCATCGGGACCTTCTTGCTCGCCTTCGTCGTCTTCGGCGCCATCGATCGTCGAGCGCCATCCGGCTTCGCGGGGCTGGTCATCGGATTGGCGGTGTTCGCCATCATTCTTCCCGTGGGGCCGGTGACATGCGCGGCCATCAACCCGGCGCGGGCCCTCGGGCCGATGGTGGTCGGCCAGGCCTACGGTGGTACCGTCCATTGGGAACAGCTACCGGTCTACGTGTGCGCCGAGATCGTCGGAGCCGTGCTCGCAGGCCTCGCGTATGCGAGGCTCGACGCTACGTCCCGTGTTCAGGATCAGGAAAGCTCAGCAAGGCAAGAAGGCCAAGAAGTTCAAGAAGTTCAAGAAGGGTAGGGAAAGGGTCCGATGAAGAAATTTCTCAACAGTGCCGAGACCGTGATGGCCGACGCCCTGCTCGGGTTGGCGGCCGCGCACCCCGAATTGCAGGTGGACCTGCAGCAGAAAATCATCACCCGAGCCGGAGGCCCGCGGCGTGGCAAGGTCGGGTTGGTCTCGGGTGGCGGCTCCGGGCACGAGCCTCTGCACGGTGGATTCGTTGGAACCGGCATGCTCGATGCGGCCGTCCCGGGCGAAGTATTCACCTCACCCGTGCCGGACCAAATCGTGGCCGCCACCACGGCGGTGAACGGCGGCAGCGGCGTCGTGTACATCGTCAAGAATTACACCGGCGACGTGATGAACTTCCAAATCGCCGCCGAGCTCGCGGGCGATGCCGATATCAAGGTCGAGACCGTATTGGTCAACGACGATGTCGCCGTCAAAGACTCGACGTGGACCGCCGGCCGCCGCGGCACCGGCGCCACCGTCTTCGTGGAGAAGATCGCCGGCGCCCTCGCCGAACGCGGTGCGGGCCTCGCCGAAGTGGCCGAGGTGGGCCGCAAGGTCAACGCGTCCTCGCGCTCTTTTGCCGTAGCCCTCACGGCGTGTACCACGCCCGCCGCGGGCAAGCCGGGATTCGAGCTTCCCGCCGAGGAAATGGAGGTCGGCGTCGGCATTCACGGCGAACCGGGGCGCCGCCGCGAAAAAATGTGCAGCGCCAAGGACATCGTGGCCACGGCGATGGAGGCCATTCTGTCCGACCTTCCCTTCGCGGCGGGCGATTCGACCATCGTCATGGTGAACGGATTGGGCGGCACGCCATTGATCGAGCTTTATGTGCTCTTTGGCGAGGTCGCCGCCACCCTTCGCAGCAAGGGCATCGTCATTGCACGCAACTTGGTGGGCAATTACATCACGAGCCTCGACATGGCTGGTGCATCCATCACCGTATGCAAAGCAGATTCGCAACTCATCGAATTATGGGACGCACCGGTGAACACGCCCGGGCTGCGATGGGGAGTGTGACGATGAATACCGCATGGGCACTCGCGTGGATGCAGGCATTGGCCGCCGCCATCGAAGAGCAAACGGATTATCTGACCCAACTCGATTCGGCGATTGGCGATGCCGACCACGGTGCCAACATGCGCCGCGGTTTCGGGGCGGTCCTGACGGCGTTGAATGGCTTTTCCGCCGAAACCGCGGGAGATCTGTTGATGAAGGTCGGCGGTACGCTCATTTCGAGTGTCGGCGGCGCCTCCGGGCCTCTGTACGGGAGTGCCTTCCGCGCCATCGGCAAAGCGCTGCGGGAGCCGTCTCCTTCGGCCGAGCAGTTGCGCGGGGCGCTGGCCGACGGGCTGGCGGCCATTCAGCGGCTGGGGGCCGCAGTGCCGGGGGACAAGACGATGGTGGACGCTTATGCACCGGCGCTCGCAGCGTTCGAGGAGGCGCTGAAGCAGGGTGAAACCGCGGTCGCGGCGGCGGCACGCGCGGCCGATGCCGCGGAGGAGGGGGCGCGGGCGACCGCGTCGTTGCAGGCGCGGAAAGGTCGCGCGTCGTACTTGGGGCCGCGAAGCGTCGGTCATCAGGATCCCGGCGCCACGTCCACGGCCCTGATGTTTCGCGCCCTCGCGAAGGCCACGGCCGCCTCATGAGGGTCGGCATCGTCGTCGTCTCGCATAGCGCACGCCTCGCCGAGGGCGTATGCGAAATGGCTGCACAAATGGCGCCCGACGTCGCGATTCATCCCGCCGGCGGGACGGAGGAAGGCGGCATCGGGACGAGCTTCGACAAGATCCTCGCGGCGGCGACGAACGCCAACGGCGGCGCGGGGGTCGTCATCTTGTACGATCTGGGAAGCGCGAAAATGAGCGCGGACCTCGTGGCCGAGATGGAAGACGGCGTCCGCGTCGTCGATGCTCCGCTCGTCGAAGGGACGATGGCCGCCGCGGTCACCGCCCAGGGCGGCGCGGACATCGATGCGGTGGCCGCGTCCGCAGGTGGACCTGCGCAAGCCGAGCCCGCGCGCGCGCCCGTGGCATTGGCCACCGCGCGCGTCTTCACCTTGCAAAACCCGCTTGGCCTGCACGCCCGACCCGCAGCGCGCCTCGCACGCATCGCGTCCGAGCACGGTGTTGCCCTTCGCGTGGGGCCCGAAGGCGGGGGGCTCGTGGATGCGCGTTCGATCCTCGCCGTCGTGGCGCTCGGCCTTCGCGGGGGTGCCACGATGCGGATCGAAGCCGAGGGCGAGAAAGCCGCCGCCGCGCTTTCGGCCATCGAAGTCGCGGTTCGCGATGGCTTTGGCGACGCGCCCGTGGCGCGGCCGTCGTCCACCCACGCGGCGGTGCCGGGATTGGCCATCGGGCCGATTCGGCGCCTCCGCGCGGCCGAGCCCATCGTGCCCGAGGTGTCGGGCGATCCGGCGACGGAGGCCAAGGCCTTCGAACGAGCGCTCGCGCACGTGGGGCGCGAACTCGGCCGCGAGCACACGGATCTCGCCGAGGCGCATCGTTTGCTCCTTTCCGATCCGGAGCTGCTCACCGCCACGCAAACGGCGATCGCGTCGGGGTTGGCCGCCGCACCGGCTTGGTGGCGATCCGTGCAACATGCACGCAATGGCCTCCTGCAAAGCACCGACACGCTCGTGGCCGGCCGCGCCATGGACGTGGTGGACGTGGGGCTGCGCGTTTTGGCGCAGCTCACGCCCGATACCGTGAAGGTCGATGCAACGGATTTCCAATCGGCCATCGTCCTTGCGGACGATCTCACGCCGTCGATGGTGGGGCAGCTGGCCGATGCCGGCGTGGCGGGCATCGTACTGGCGCAGGGCGGGGCGACGGCCCATTCCGTCGTCGTGGCGCGCGGACGGGGGCTGCCCATGCTCGTGCGCATGGGCGAGCTGGCCGGCGTGCCCGATGGGGCCATGGCCATTTTGGACGGAGATCGCGGAGCCCTCGTCGTGACCCCTGCATCCGACCTGCTGGCCGAAGCGCGTGCCCGACAGCTGGCCGCCGTCGCCGCACATATGGTCGCGCTGGAAACCGCGCACGCCCCGGTGACCGCACGCGATGGTCGCACCATCGTGGTGGCGGCCAACGTGGCCTCCTTGGCCGAAGCCCACCTGGCCCGCGAGCGCGGTGCGGACGCCATCGGGCTCTTGCGCACGGAATTGTTCTTCGTGGACAAGGCGAATTTGCCCACCGAGGACGAGCAGATGGCGCAGCTCGCGGGCATCCTTGCGGCCTTCCCGGAGCGTGAGGTCACCATTCGCACCCTCGACGTGGGCGGCGACAAGGACATTCCCGCCCTCGGCCTCGATGCGGTGATCCACGGTTTTCTCGGGTTACGCGGCTTGCGCCACTCCCTGGCGCATCCCGAGATACTTCGTATTCAATTGCGCGCCATTCTGCGTGCCGCCGCCTCGTGGAAGGGAACCCTTTCCGTCATGGCCCCCATGGTGACGACGGCGGACGACGTCCTCGCCTTTCGTGCCGCCGTCGCCGATGCCGCGCGAAGCCTGGAGGGCCAGCCGCATCGCCGCCCCGACCATATTGGGATCATGGTCGAAGTGCCGGCCTGTGCGGTCGCGTTCGATTCGATGGCCGCCCACGTCGATTTCGTCAGCGTGGGGACCAACGATCTCGTGCAATACATGATGGCGGCGGAGCGAACCAACGCGAGCGTCGCGAATTGGTATCAGCCCGATCACCCGGCGATATGGCGCACGCTGGAGGGGCTGGTGCAATCCGCGGCCGGGAGAAAAGTGGCCGTATGCGGAGAAATCGCTGCCAAGCCGGAGTTTGCCCGCCGCCTCGTAGCCCTGGGGATCGCGGAGCTCTCGATGGCGCCATCCTCGATTCCCGCCATCAAAGCAGTATTGCGCGCCGAATTGTGCGCCAACGTACCTGCGGGACCGCGCCAAACGTAATTGGACGGTCACACCGCTGTGAACCGATGCTCTCGGTTTCCCTGGTTTTCGTGCCGAATGCCTCGAGGTTGCATTGGTACGGCAGCTGCTAAGCCGGGGCGCATGAAGGAAGTACCGTCGGATCAGGAGTGGAAATGGGGGGTGGTTGCGGCCGTCGTGGCGGGCGTCACCTGTCGTAGCGCCTCGGGTTATCGTGAATCCACGCGCGCGGGGAATGTCCGGTCCAGCGGCGGAAGGCGCGGGTGAACGAAGCCTGTTCGCGAAATCCAAGTGCGAGGGCGACCTGGGCGAGCGGAGTCGGTGTGGACTCCAGCATGCGAATGGCTTCCTCGTGGCGCACCTCATCGAGCAGCAGGCGGTAGCTCGTTCCCACGTCTCGGAGGCGTCGCTGCAGGGAGCGAACGGACATCGATAGGCTGCGCGCCAATTGGGCTTCGCTCAACGTCGAGCCCCGCAGCAGATTGCGCAAGGTAGTGCGGGCCACGAGGAGCAACGAGGGAGGAAGCGCACGTGCCTCGTGGACGGTGCGTCGGAGAACGCGCTGCAGACGAGGATCGGCGGTTCGCAGGGGAATCGCGCATGCGGTGTCGGCGAGGCAAAGGCTCGAGCTCGGACTTCGGAAGCGCACCTTCGTGCCCCATAGCTTCTCCCAATGGCCTCTATCCGTTACCGAGCGGCGCACGAGATTCACCTGAATCGTCGGAATCGGCTCCACGGCCAATGTTTGCAAACGCAAGAGTATCGCCGCCAGTGTGAATTCATCGCTGACCTCGAGCCCCTCGAAGATCCTGGCATTGTGGACGCGAACCCAAACGCGACCTCGCCTGCTCCGGTCGATCTCGAGAAGCATCCCTTCCCCCACGAGGTCGAAGTAGCGCGCGAGCGCATCGAGCGCCTCACCGATCGAAGCGGCCGATGCAACGAGGTAATCGAACAATCCAAAGGAACCCAATGGCAGTCGTTGGGCCACCTCGATGCTCAGCGAATCGCGGCCCGTGAGCTCGAAGGCGTGGCCCCACATCCGCGCGAACTTCTCGTCCGAGAGATGGGCCGTCGTATCGGCCAGATCCCGCAGCGCGATGCCGGCATGTGCGCGGATGGTTCCGGCATCGAGGCCAAGCATCCCGAAGCCCTCGAGCATCGCGATCGCCGACGTCACCGGAAAGGGCATCAGGTCGGCGCCATGGCGGATTGTCGCAGCCGGACAAAATTCGGGCGCGCCGGGACAAGCAGGGACACCCCCGCGTCGCCACCGTTTCGAGCATGGCGACACCGTCTTTTTCCAAACCCGCCCGGATACTCGCCCGCGCGTTCCAGGATGATCCGCTCCACGTTCGAGTCGACCCGCCACCCGAACGACGCCGGCGGGCGTTGCCGTCGCTGTTTCGATGCGTGCTTCGTCACGCCCATCGATATGGAACCGTGATGGACGAGGAGTCCGCCGTGCTCGCTTGGCTCCCGTTGGCCAGCGCGCATATGTCCTTGATCGATCAGGTCCGCTGCGGCATCTGGACTTTGCCCGCTTCGTGGTCGTGGGGCCCACTCCTCGCGATGGGCAAGCACGAGGAGCAAGCCGTCGACCTGGTGTGTGCCAGCGCGCCCCGCGATGCGGCCTATCTCTATATCGTAGGGGTCGCGCCCGAAGCAGCCGGCCGCGGTCTCGGCAAGGCGATCATCGTTCGTGCCCTCCGCGACATGGCTCCCCAGTTTCGGACGTGCATGTTGAAGACCGACCAACCCCGCAACGTGCCGATGTACCGACATTTGGGCTTTCACGTCGTTGCACACGAAATCGTTCCTAGCTCCGGCTCTCCCGTTTGGATCATGCGCCAGGACCTGTCCACGGCAACCTAAATTGTTCTACAAGAACACCATGTCGAATTCCATGACGCCCGCACGTGCCTTTCGACGCTTGCTCGAAGGTACGGACCTCGCCGTCGCACCCGGTGCCTACGATGGAATCACGGCCCGGCTCATCGAGCAGGCAGGCTTTCCGCTCGTCTACATGACGGGGGCGGGGACTTCGGTTGCACGCGGCTACCCGGACTATGGGCTGCTCACGCTCACGGAAATGGCCGACAACGCGGGGATCCTCGCGCGCTCCGTTTCCGTGCCCGTTTTGGCCGATGCCGACACGGGATACGGCAACGAGCTCAATGTCACGCGCACCGTGCGCGAATTCGAATCACGCGGTGTGGCCGGCATTCACCTGGAAGATCAAGTATCGCCCAAGCGGTGCGGGCACCTGGACGGCAAAGACGTCGTCCCGCGCGACGCCTTCGTCTCGAAGATTCGGGCGGCCGTTGCCGCCCGCTCGAACGCGGACTTCGTCCTGGTGGCCCGCACGGACGCCGTCGCCGTTCACGGCCTCGACGACGCGATCGATCGCGCCAACGCCGCGTTGGACGCCGGGGCGGACGTGGCCTTCGTCGAAGCGCCGACGCAATTGGACGATATCGCGGCCATCCCGCGGCGGGTGCGCGGCCCTTGCTTGCTCAATGTCGTTGGCGGCGGAAAAACGCCGATTTCCGATCTGCGCGACGTCGAATCGATGGGATACCGCATCGCCATTCTACCGGTACTCCTGCTCGGGGCCGTGATGCAGGCCGGCGACGCCGTTCTCCAAGGGGTGAAAACGTCGCGCCGGACCCCCACCGGCGGAGCATCGATTCGGGAGGTATTCCGCCGCCTCGGCTCCGACGAATGGGATACCATCGGCCGCGCATCGGAGTGAACCATGCCCCTCGAGACCATTCCTGCCGGCCACGGCACCCACATACCTCTCGAACGAGGGAAAATCCTGCGGGTCATCGATCCGGAGGGCGGCCAGAGCGGCGATCTCGTTGCATTCCGCGCCGGCGATGTGACGGAATGGCTCTCGAATGGCCGTAGCTTCGATTACGGGGCCAAAATCTACTTCTCCACCGGCGACGTTTTGTATTCGAACAAGAGCCAACCCATGCTCACCATTGTCCGCGACGATGTGGGGCGGCACGATTTCCTATTCACATCGTGCAGCATCGAGATGTTTCGCATTCAATATGGCATCGAAGGATACCATTCGAACTGCATCGACAACATTTGCAATGCCCTCCAGCACCTCCGTGTGAAGCCGCACATGGTGCCCACCGCGTTCAATTTCTTCATGAACGCCAAGGTGGCGCCGGATGGGCGGATCACCATCGAAGCTCCGTGCTCGCGCGCGGCCGACGCCATCTATTTTCGCGCAGAGATGGATCTCGCCATCGCGCTGACCGCGTGCCCCGCCCCATCGTGCAACGGCGGTCCCCCGAGACCCGTCGCCTACGAGATCCTCGATCACCTTCCGCCGAGTTGACGCGTGGCCAAGTGCGGAAAGACCTTGGAGACTTTCTCGAGTAGGTACTCGCCGTAGGTTCCGCGAAAATCGAACACGCTGCGCCCATCCCAGCGCGGTGGCTCCTCGACGGAGGCACGCGGCACGAGCGGGCGCACCTCGGCGTCGAAGCTCGGGTCGAAAAAGAAGGGGAGCGAGAGCCGATCGCGCGTGCTCGTGTTCTTCACACGGTGCGGTGTCGAGCGGTATCGGCCGTAGGTCATTCGCTCGAGCATGTCGCCGATGTTGCAGAGGAAGGTCCCCGGCAACGGCGGCGCATCGATCCAGCCGTGGGCCGTGCGCACCTGCAATCCACTTTCGTCGCTTTGCTTCAAGATGGTGAGAAGACCGTAATCGGTGTGCTCGCCCACACCCCATCGCGGTGTTTCCGCCCGCTCGGCGGGATAATTGAAAATACGAAACAGTGTGAGCGGCTCCCGGAGTAGGCTTTCGGAAACGTCCCCTGGCGCGAGATCGAGGCTCTCGGCCATGCCCGCCATCAACCGGTGCCCGAGCTTCGTCATGGCCGCCATGTACGAAAGGACGGCCTCGCGAAAGCCATCGAGCGCCGGAAAAAGATTCGGCCCGTGGAGTGGCAGGCCTGCCTGCACGCGCGGGTCCGTGGCACCCAGTTCCGCGCCGAAGTAGATGCCCTCTTTGGAATCCGGAACGCCGGACGTCAATTCACCACCGACCGGAAAATAGCCACGCCACGCCCGCCCGCCGTGCTCCATGGCCATGCCCATTTTCTCTTCCAGCGGCCGCGCGAAAAACGTCCGCGCCTGCGACTCGAGCTCGCCCTGCAGCGACTCGGACACGCCATGGTTTCGCACGTAGAAAAATCCATCGCGCTCGCATGCCATGCGAAGAGCCGACGCGACCTTCGGACGCAGCCCCTCGAGATCGATGATGGGGAGCTCGGGGTTCGACATGTTGCGAATCCTACAAGATTCGAACGATGACCTCGCCGCGGGAGGTGATGCAAACGCTTGACACCGAGCGGCTGAGGTGAAAATGACATTCACAATCATGAACCAATGTCCCCGGACGCGCCGGAGAGGTGGAGTCCGCGCGTGTGCGTTGATCGCTTTTCTATTTGCGCTTTCGAACGCCCATTTCGCGTTCGCGCAAGAGCAAAACAACCCGCCAGCACCCGAGCCGCCGCAGTCCGACCCTGCGCCTGCGCAGCCCGACCCCGCGCCTGCGTCGCAGCCCGAACCGGCAAAGCCCGAACCGGCAAAAGCGGAACCCGTGCAGGAAGTCTCCGTGCGCGGAGATTGGCTCGGCGATGCGACGGACAAGCGGATCAAGTCGTACCCCGGTGCACGCACCGTTCTCGATGAAACGGCACTTCACAAGTCCGGTGCGCGATCGGTGGAAGATGCCCTGCGCGCGGTACCCGGAGTGCGTGTTCACGATGAAAGCGGATTGGGCATTCTGCCCAACATTGGCATCCGCGGCCTGTCCCCGCAGCGCAGCGAGCAGGTGCTCATCCTGGTCGATGGGATTCCCATCAATGTGGCCCCCTACGGTCAAACCGGGCTGTCGCTGTTCCCGGTTACATTGGAAAGTATCGAATCCGTCGACGTGGCGCGCGGAGGTATCGCCGTACGCTATGGACCGAACAACGTCGGCGGCGTCATCAACATTCACACGCGGCGCATTCCCAAGAAGCTCACCCTGGGCGTCGGCGAAACGGTGCACATGGGCGCCGACGGCCGCTTGCTCAGCGCCACGTACGCGCGTGCGGGCGGATATGTCCTCGAAAATCTCGGCCTGCAAGCCCAACTCGTCGAAGAGGCCGGCACCGGCTACCGTCCCCGCTCCGGCACCCGCGTCGACAACGTCATCCTCGACGCCGATTGGAAACCCTCGAAGGAGAATCGCCTGACGGGGCGTTTCCAATATTACAAAGCCGATACCGATCTTCCGGGCGCGCTCACGCCCGCCGCGTACGAATCCAACCCGAACCAATCGCAGCGGCCGTTCGACCGCTTCGAAGGGGACACCCTCCGCGGCTCGGCGTCGTGGACGCTCTCCTCGGGCGATCACGAGTTCACCTGGACGAATTTCGTCAATCAGAGTTACCGCTCGTTCGAATTCGGCAGCCCGATCACCGCCGGCGTGCCCGTTACCGCCCGCTCCACCTCGCCGCGGCATTTTTTCGTCGTCGGCTCGGAGCCTCGCTACACCGTCGTGTTCGACGCGGCCGTGCACCACAAGTTGACGGTGGGCGCCCGTTACGTCCACGAGCAACTCGGCTACAAGAGCGACGTCTCGACCTTCGCCACCGGGCAATACCTGGTCGATAATCTCTGGGACTTTCACGACAATGCGCTCGCCGCCTACGTGAGCGACACCCTGGGCATGCTGGACAACCGGCTCGAGATCACGCCGGGCGTCCGTGTCGAGTCCCTCGGTTTGAGCTACCGCGACCAACAGACCGGCAAGGGCACGACCAACGTGACCAACGACGTTCTGCCGGGAATCAGCCTCGGATACCGCGTTGCCGAACCAGTATTTCTCTACGCGAACTACAACAAGTCGTTCCGGCCCGTGCAGTTTACACAGATTACCTACGGCGGCGAGCTGCGGCCCGAATCGGCGATCAACTACGAGGTGGGCACGCGAATAAGCCCTATCCCCGACTTGACGGTGAACGTCACGGGCTTCGGCATCGATTTCCGAGACAAGCTCGAGTTCCAGGGCACGAACATCGGCTTTCGCAATTTGGGGCGGGCGCGCCACCTCGGGGTGGAAACCACCGTCAAGGCGGCGCTGTCGAAGCAATATGCCGTCGAAGCGGGGTACACGTACCTCGACACGGAGCAGCTCGGCGGCAAGTTCCCGGGCAACGAGCTTCCGTATGCCTCGCACCACCAATTGTCGGTTCGTGCGCGCTACGCCGTTCGCAACTTCACGTGGGTCGTCAGCGGCACGTACCAAAGCAGCGCCTTCTCCGACGGCGAGAACACCCACGTCGAGACGCCCGACGGCACCAAGGGCCCCATCCCCGATTATTGGCTGTGGAACACGCAGGTGACGCGGCAATTCGACGTAGGCCCGACGAAGGTGCGCCTCGCCTTGGCGGTGAACAACCTGCTCGACTCGCGCTACTATTTCCGTAGCGTCAGCTACAGCAATGGCCGCATGCCCGGGCAAGGACGCTCCGCCTTCGTGCGGCTCGAGCTCGAGCTGTAGCGAAATGACCTCAGGCGTGCTGGTCAGGTGGGGCCGTCGGAACGCGACAGGCGCGCCAAGCAGTGCTACCGTCGCGCCGGTGTCGAACGCGGCTTCTTCCCTACATGATTCGTCCCATCGTCCGCCGGCCAGCCGGAGGCGCGTTTTGCCGCGCTTGAGCATCGCCTCGGAGACGCATTTTTCCGCGCCGGAAGTTTACGGCAGCAAGGCCATCGCGAACATTGCCCGCGCGTTGCCCTTCGTGGAGCGCGCCTACGCCAGCGTTCGCTTCTCCATCCTTCGTCCCAAGCTTCTCAGCGTCATGGACCTGATGCTCACCGACGAGGGGCGCATCCTCGACGTGGGCTGTGGCTTCGGCCTTTTCGCCGCCTACTTCGGCCAGACGCAACCAAAGCGCTCCATCGTCGGCATCGACCCGAACGCCCGTCGCATCGACATGGCGCGCGAGGTCGCCAAGTCCCTCGGTTGCACCGCCCACCGCTTTCACGTGGGCGACGTGCGCGATGTTCCGCTGCAGGGCAGTTTCGACGCGGCCTACGTGCTCGACGTCATGCACCACATCCCCGCGGAAGATCAGCTCCCCGTGCTCGAGCGCCTGCGCGATCTGCTCGTTCCGGGCGGCGTGCTCCTCATCAAGGACATCACCACCGAGCCGCGTTTCGGTCTCCTCTTCACCGAAGTCCTCGACCGGCTCATGGTCGGCTGGAAAGAGCCGCTCGCGTACCGCCACCACCAAGACTGGGGCGGGATGCTCACGTCCCTCGGCTTCAAAGTCCGCATCGTCCGCGTCCCCGACGTGCTCCCATACCCGCACGTCGTCATCGCCGCGACGAAGCTTTAGCGGCTAGAAGAATGGGGGGATTGAACAGGAAGACGGGAAGGCGGGAAGGTTTTTAGATTTTCAGTTCGCGCAATGGGCCAACTGAAAAACCAAAAAAAGCCTTCTGCGGCGTGCTGTGCCGGTTCCCTTCCCGTCTTCCCGTCTTCCTGTTCAATCCCCCCATTCTTCTAGATTCGCCCGGTGAGCGATTCGTAGCGGAGGCGCCAGACGACGCCGATGGCTTCGACGAAGATCTTGCGGCTCATTTTGGACGCGCCCAAGGTGCGGTCGACGAAGACGATGGGCACTTCCTTCACCTTCATGCCGCGGCGAAGGGCACGGTAGGTCATCTCGATCTGGAAGGAGTACCCGTTGGAGTGCACCGCGCCCAACTGGATCGCTTCCAGCGCGCGGCGCGAAAAGGCTTTGTAGCCGCTGGTCAGATCCTTCACGCCGAGGCCCAAAATCGTGCGCGAATAGATGGACCCGCCTTTGGAGATGAAGTGCCGGCCGAGCCCCCAGCCTTCCACGTCGCCGCCGGGGATATTGCGCGAGCCGATCACCACGTCCGCGCCGTCGTCGAGTGCCTGGAAAAATGCGGGGAGGTACTTCACGTCGTGGGACAGATCCGCATCCATCTCGAAGAACTGGTCGTACCCCTCGGCCAGGCCCTGCAAGAAGGCCTGGATGTAGGCGGTGCCCAGCCCGAGCTTGCCGGCGCGGTGGAGCACACGCACCTTCTTGTCCTTGGAGGCGATGGCATCGGCGATGTCGCCTGTCCCATCCGGGGAATTGTCGTCCACCACCATGATGTCCGCCTCGGGTGCCGCGTTCCGGACGGCATCGATGAACCGAGGAAGATTGTCCTTTTCGTTGTAAGTAGGCGTGACGATAAGGGTCCGTTTCATGGCTCTCTAGCGATGGGTCGGCGGTTCCCGCTGCAGGTGCAGGGCGGGGTGAACGTAACGGCGTCCCCCGGAGGCTGCCTCGTCGGGACTCCTGCTCGTAGCCTCTCCTCGTCACCAGGTCAAACCAGTAGAATGGTGCGGTGAGCGTGAAGAGTCCGGTGCCGATTCCCTCGAGCCCGCGGCGCGTGGGCCTGGAATCCCGCGTGGCCGAGCTCGAAGAGGCACTCGCCCGCGAGGTGCGCGTCACCAACGCTCTGCGCGAGGTGGGCCTGGCGCTCGGCACCACCCACGATCTCGACCAGGTTCTCGAGCTGATTCTCGAGAAAATCACTGACGCCCTCGATGCCGACCGCGCCACCCTGTACCTGCTGGACGAGGCCAAAGACGAGCTGATCTCCCGCATCGTGCTGGGCGACGAGGTCCGATCCATCCGCCTCAAAGTCGGCCAGGGGATCTCGGGACATGTGGCCCGGACAGGAAAACCCCTCCACGTCAAGGACGCGTACAAAGATCCGCGCTTCAGCCCCGAGTTCGACCAGCTCTCGGGCTACCGCACCCGGTCGATTCTGGCCGGCCCCATGAAAAACCACCTGGGTCGGACCATCGGCGTGATTCAGGTGCTGAACAAGCGGCGCGGCGACTTCACCACCGACGATGCGGCCCTTCTGGCGGCGCTCGCCACCCAGGCAGCGGTTTCGATCGACAATTCACGCCTGTTCCTGGCGACCATCCAGAAGAACATGCAGCTCATCGAGACCAAGGAGCAACTCGAGCGCCGGGTGCGCGATTTGAAGCTGCTCTTCGGCCTCGAAAGCGCGATGGCCCGGGCCTCCTCGCTCGAGGAGCTCTTTTTCGCGGTCCTCGGCGAGGCGATGCGCTCGTGCGAGGCGCGCGCCGCCGGTGTGGCCCTGCGCGATCCCGTCTCGGGGGAAGTCGCGATTCACTTGGTGGACGACAAGCACACGCGTCTTCGCCGGGTCGTGCTCGACGAAGGCCAGGGCCTCGTGGGCACGGTCATGCGCCGCAACGACGTCGTCCTCGTGCGCGCCGACGGGGACAAGCGCGCGAGCAAGCTCCTCGACGACAAACTCGGCTTCCCGTGCCAGTCGGCCTTGGGGGTCCCGCTCGAGGGCGAGGAGGGCGTCCCGATGGGCGCCGTCGTTCTGTACAACAAGCGCCACGAGAAGCAGTTCACCGACGAAGATCGCGGCCTTTTGCAGCTGATCACGGCGAATGCATCGACGGCGATCCAATTGCAACTCGCACGCGAATCGCGCGAGCGCGAGGAGCGGCTCACGACCATCGGCCGGCTCATGTCCGGCATGATCCACGACTTGAAGACGCCGCTGACCGTCATCCGCGGGTACCTGCAGATGATGCAGAAGGAAGATCGCGCCGAGACGCGTGAGTCCTACGCCGAGCATGCGCTGAAGCAATTCGAGCATCTGAGCTCGATGACCCGCGACGTGCTCGAGTTCGCCCGCGGCGAGCGCACGGTGCTCATTCGCAAGGTGTACTTGAAGGAGTTCTTCGATTCGCTGAAGGCGCAGCTCGAGCCGGAGTTCCAGCGGCGTGGCCTGGAGCTGGTCATCGAACTGAACGACAAAGGCACGGCGCGCTTCGACGAGGGCAAGCTGCTGCGCGTCATCCACAACTTGGCGCGCAACGCCGAGGAGGCGATGGCGGACAAGGGCGGGCGCTTGTCGATCAAAGTGTCGCGGGAAAAATTGCCGGACAATGCCGTGGTTATCACCTGTTCGGACACCGGCCCGGGTATTCCCAAAGAAATCGAGCACCGGCTCTTCGAGTCGTTCGTCACCAGTGGGAAAAAAGGCGGCACGGGCCTCGGGCTGGCCATCGTGAAGAAGAGCATCGAGGAACACGGCGGATCCATCACCGTGCACTCGACGAACCGCGGCGCCACGTTCAAGCTACGCCTTCCGCAGAAGTAGAGGGCCCTCGTTCCATGGCGACTCAAAAGATGCAGGTTGCACGTATCACTCGTGTCTCGTGGGCGGCTGCCATGGCGCTTGCCGCGAGCGCCGTCGTTTCGCCCGCGCACGCCGATCGCGTGCGCCACGAAGTGCCGCCATGGACCGAGCCCAACGACCTTCCGCTGTCGTCGTGGATGCGATCCATCGTGACGACGCGGGGGGAGCCGGCCATTTTTTCCGTGCCGGGAAAGCTGGACACCCGCCGCGGGACGATGCTGCCCAACGCGCGCTTGCCTCTGTACGGGGCCAAACGCGGAGCGAATTGCAGCGGGCGCTGGCTTCTCGTGGGGCCGCTCGCGTGGGTGTGCTCCGACGTGGCCGACCCATCGCCCGAGCCCGCGTGGTCGGCGAAAGATCGCGAACGCTGGGCGAGCGCACCGACGAACGACGGTCTGCCGTTCCGCTATTACCTGGTCGGGCAAAACGGTGCCTTCGGTTACGAGGACCCTGCGCGCGCCGAGGACGATGCACCGGCGCAGGAGTACGAAGCTGGATTCATCGTCGCGGGCGCCGAAGAGCGCGCCGTGGGCGGCGCCCGCTGGATCCGCACGCCGCGCCGCCGCTGGATTGCGCTGCGTGAGCTCTCGCCGATCAGCCCTGCGGGCTTCCACGGCGAGAAAATCGCCGACGAGGCTCGCGCCGTCGACGTGGCCTGGGTCGTTGCCGACAATGCGAAAGTCCGCCGCGGCGCCCGGGCCACGGAGGCCGTCGTGGGCACGCGCCCGCGCCTCACGCGCGTCCTCTGGAAAGAGGAGCGCGCGGCCGCCGGCGGCGCCATGGTGCGCATTTCCGAGGATGGCGCGAGCCCCGAGGAATGGATGCTCGCGCGCGATCTCGCGCACCCGACGCCCTCGGAGCGGCCCACCGATGTCGCGGCCGACGAGCGATGGATCGACGTCGATTTGGCGACGCAGACGCTGGTCGCCTACGTGGGCAACCATCCGGTGTACGCCACGTTGGTCTCGACGGGACGCCCGAACAAGGGCGACGTCGAAACGGCGACCCCCAAGGGCGCACACCGCATTTGGGTCAAGCTGACGACGACGACGATGGACAACTTGGAGCGCGAAGACGCCGATCGTCGTTATTCGATCGAGGACGTTCCCTACGTCCAATTCTTCGACAAGGGCGTCGCCCTCCACGGTGCCTTTTGGCACAAAGACTTCGGCCGCGTTCATAGCCACGGATGCGTCAATTTGGCACCCATCGATGCCGAATGGCTCTTCAACTGGACGGGACCGCATCTGCCTGCGGGCTGGAGCGCGGTGTTTCCCACGGTGCTGGAGCCGGGCACGATGGTGCGCGTGCGCTAGATCGCGACCGCCGGTCGAATGTTGAGCCCTGGGCAGAGGGCCCGAGCACTCTAGAGAGTGCAGTGCGGACTTTCTTGGCATACGCCGTCGCGTTCGTCGTCGGTCTTCCCGCTTCGAAGGCCGAGGCGCACGACGGGCAGGCCGATGATCCGGTGCGGGTCGTGGTGTTCGGCCGGCCCAATGCGAGCTTCCTCGCACGCATGCGCGCGGAGCTCGAGTCGCTGGGGTGGCAAGTCTTCTCCCCGCGTCCGCGGGCCGACCACGCAGGCATGGCCCCCTCGCGCGCGGAGCTCGAGGCCACGGCCCGCGAATTTCGCGCGATCGCCCTCGTCGAGATCGACGATGAGTCGGCCCTTCACGTGTGGGTCATCGACGCCGCCGGCCATGCGCGTCCCGTCGAAGTGCTGCAGACGCCCGCGGAGGACATCACCGCCCTGCGCTCGGCGGAGGTCGTTCGCGCGGCCGTGGAGTATCGACCGACCACGCGCGCCACCGAGCCCAGCGCCAGGCCCTCCACGCCGCGCAAATTCGCATTGGGCGTGGGGGCGTCCATGTTGGCGATGCCGTATGGGGGCATGTCGCTGGGATGGAACCTTCGTTTCGAGGCTCGTTACGAGTTCAAACCGACCCTCGGGATTGCGGCGTTCTTCGGAATGCCGCTGGCGCCTTCGAGGTGGTATGCGTCCGACAAATCGACGGATATTCGCGCGTGGCTCGGGGGCGCCGGACCCGTTTTGATGTGGCACTCGAAGGAGGAGCTCTGGGCCGTGCGCGCCGGCTTCGGCCTCGCCGTCGCCGGCCTTCAATTCCGTGGCGCGGTCCACGAAGGCGGCCACGAGGTGTCACCCCGCGGGCCCGTGATCATGCCCTTCGTGCAGCTCGAAGCGGGTTTGCGCCTCGTGGCGAATATCCATTGGAACGCGGGCATTCTGGTCGGCCAAGGCTTGCCGCGCACCATTCTAAAGGCGGAGGGCGACAAAGCCGCGTGGGGGCAACCGCTCACCATGGTTTCGACGACCCTCGACGTGACCTTCTAGGCGCCGCGTAGCGGGGTGAGCGCGGGCCGCGGGCATTCGCCCCACGTGCCGAGCACGGATTTCGACACGCGCGTCGATTTTCCGATCCCACGGGGGTCGTGTGGACACTCTCAAGAATAGAAACACACTCGGTGTTTATCCCGTTTGGTGGGATGGATTGCTTCTCGATAGCGCGCAGATTCATTGCGCACTTGCGCGGATGGGAAACCCGTGACGACGCGAAGAAACGTTTTGCTTGGAATGGTGGGGCTCTTTGCGGCGGCTTGCTCGCCGCCGCCGGGGCCGGGAGGTCGGGGCTCGGGCACGGTGGTTTGCATCTGCGCGCACCCGGACGATGCGGAATCCGGCTGCGGCGGGACGCTCATTCGCCTCGTGAGATCCGGTTATCATGTCAAAGTCATTTACACGTTCGCCGGGGGCATTCCCGGCAAGCGTGGCAGGGAAGTCGTCGAGACGCGGCGCGAGGAAGCGAAGCACGCATGCCATCTCATGGGGGCGGAGCCTATTTTTCTATTCGATGAAAATGGCACTTCGAAACTCGACACCCCCTGGCTCCCGACGCTCGTTGCCGACTTGAAGAAGGCAGACCCCGAAATGATCTTCGCGCACTGGTCGATGGATTCGCACCCAGACCACCAGATGGCGGCGCTCCTCGCCTTCCGCGCCGCCCAGGGGCTCGACGCACTGCCGGAAATGTACTTTTTCGAGGTCGAGCACGGACGCCAAACCATGGCGTTCGACCCCTCCGTCTACGTGGATATCACGGCCGTCCGCGCCGATAAGGTCAAAGCCCTGATGGCCCACGAGAGCCAAGACCCCATGAAGCTCTACAAACGCGACCACGAGCAAATGGAACTATTCCGCGGACGCGAAGCGGGCTACGGCGCCGCGGAAGCCTTTATCCCATTGCGAGCCGGCTACACGCGCCTCACCGACGCACTCGATTGAGTCCCATTCAGCGAATCGAAACGACGCCCAGCATGGCCTTGTACGCCCATTCCGTATCCGGTGTGTGGGTGATGGGCCCGTCGTAGCTTCCGCCGAAATAGACCTTGCCCTGGACGTTCCCATCGAAGGCCTCGATTCCCGTATGTCGCGGGCCACGAAGGATGTGGCGCGAAATCTCGTTTCCGCCCGAATCGATGGCATACAAGAAGGCCTGGCCGAATTGTACCCAACTGTTCGTGTCTACTTGGACGAAATCGTTGACCCCCGCAAAAACGATATTCCCGTCTGCATCCACCTTGCACGCATTGGCGAGATCGTCTCGCTGCAAATCGATGACGTGCGCCTCGACGGTGCCGTCGGTCATGTTTCCGCGGAACCAGCCGAGGTCCCATTCCATGGTGTGATTCGGCTCCTTGAACTTGTCGCCCATGCGCAGCGACCCGCACAGGATGACGTCGTCGCCGTGCACTCCGATTCCCGCGGCGGACCAATGTCCATTTTCGGTGTGGCCGAAGATGCGTGCCGTCGATTCGCGTCCGTCCGGGGCGATGCGGGTGACCAAGGTTTGAAACTTGGAGCCGGACCATACGACGGGCGCGCGGCCGAAGTGTCGGTCGTAGGCTTGGACGGTCTCCGCATCAATGGGGACGGCCACCGTGACGCCTCCCGCTCGATCGACGACCAGGCCCTCGGAGGGGGAGCCGGTCGTCATCCACGAGTGCTCCGGCATCACTTGGCGCGACCAACGCACCCCAAGGTCCGCACCGAGTGCATAGACCTTCGTCCCATAGCTCCAGGCGCTGAGAACGATGTCCTCGCCCTGCGGCGCCAGCAGGAAATGCCCGTTGTGCCAGGCGCCATACCAGGTGGGGACGATGCCGTCCTCGGGGACGGTCATCGTTTCGACTTTGTCGATGACCTCGAGGCCGCCATTGGGTTGCCTCGCGAACCGGTAAAGAAGGCGCTCGTGTTCCGAGGGGCGATCCCGGAGGGGAGCCTCCGCAAGGACGCGCAGATCGGGGGCGAGGCGACGTAGCCACACTTGCCCGTATCCCCACTTTTCACCCATGCGTGCCTCGACGAGGGTCAGTTCGCCGCTCGGATGCACGGTGAGGTCGACCACCGCCGTTTTCTCGGGCACGGCAAGGCTTGCAAGGCGTGCCCCGGCGGAGTCGAACGTCTCGACGATGCTCGTCGCGTCCAGCTGATTTCGCGCGGCCTTCGAAAAGCGCACTACCGCGACGCCGCCGCTGGGGAGTGCGACCAAACGCTGCACCTTCTCTTGATAGGCGGTGCCCACACGGCGAAGTGCCACCCCTGCGTGCCAATCGCCTTCGGCAAAAGGCGCGATGTCCACGGGCTCCGGAGGAGGCGCCGGGGCCGGTTCGGAATCACTGCAAGCGAGGAAGGGAACGACCGCGCATGCGGCCAACGTGCGAACGAGCCATCTCATGGTTTTCGGCGGCGATATTTCGGCGACGTTGCGAATTTTGCAACCCTGGTGAAATGATACAAAAAGATAAGCCAGTATATCTTTTCGTATCGGGCTTGGACCTCCGCCCTTGCGATGGGCGGCAAAAGCGTGAGTTCTATTCCGATGCACACGGGCAGTCCGTATCCATCGACTTCCTCCATCGCTACATCCTGGGCAATTATCGCCAGCTCTACGCGCGCGCCCTGGCCTGCGGCATCAACGACTTCAATCAGTCGCTCATCATCGTGAATCTCCTCGCGACGGGAAAGGCGACCCCCGAGGTCGACCGCACCGAGGAAGGCGCACGTGCGACTTTGCTGCTAGAGGTCATGGCCGAATGAAACGTGTCCGTTCGGCATTTCGTTCTGCAAGAACCGCGGCAGCGTGATGAACCGGCGGGACCGGCGCGATGCATGGCGCCAGAAAATCAGGATCGCCGTGACCTTTGACGATCCTCACGCCAGGAATGGACGAGGGCGCCGGCCTCGCCGGGGTTGTCCCGCTGCCGCTGCTCGCCAGCAAATGACTCGCGCGCTTGCCACGAATCAATCGACTTTTGCGTTGAGCACGAATCGGGATACCGTACGGGGGTGATCGGCGTCGTCTCCGCTATCCGCGATCTAGGCCGCCTGCGCGAGATCTCCACCGTGCTCGTTCGCCACGGCTTCGGCGAAATCGTCACCCGTGCCGGCTTCGGCGGCGGCAAGAAGCGGCCGCGCGAGGACGCTGCGGTCACCGACGGCAACGGCAGCTCCCAGGTTTCCCCGCTTGCCGAGGGCACCGCGGAGGAGATCCCCGATGCCGAGTTGCTTCGCGGTGAGGAGGAGAAGAAGCGCATCTCCACCTCCGAACGCCTGCGCCTGGTGCTGCAGGACCTTGGCCCCTCGTTCATCAAGCTGGGGCAGATCGTCTCCACCCGCGGCGACATCCTCCCGGAGGAGCTCATCACGGAGCTGAAGAAGCTCCAGGACGAGGTTCCTCCCATCCCGTTCTCGGACATCAAGACGGCCATCGAGACGAGCCTTTCCTCGCCGCTCGAGAACCTCTTCGTCTCCTTCGACGAGCGGCCGCTCGCCACCGCGTCGATCGGTCAGGTGCACCGGGCGGTGCTCGAGAGCACGGAAAACGGCATCACCCGCAACGTGGACGTCGTCGTCAAAGTTCAGCGTCCCGGCGTCGCCGCCACCGTCGCGCGCGATCTCGAGCTGCTCCACATCATGGCTGCCGCCGTCGAGCGAGCCATTCCCGAGACGCGCATCTATTCGCCCATCGGCTTGGTGCAGCAGTTCGATCGCTCCATCACCAACGAACTCAATTACATGGTGGAGGCGGACAACGCGGAGCGTTTCGCGCAGAACTTCGCCTCCAAGCCCATGGCGCGCTTTCCGCGCGTGTACAAGCACGTGAGCTCGAAGACGGTGCTCACCCTCGAGTTCTTCGACGGTCGCAAAGTCGACAAGGCCGTCACCGATGGCTTCGACGGCCCGCGCATCGCGAAGGAAGCGCTCGCCGTGGTCATCAAAATGGCCTTCGAGGACGGCTTTTTCCACGCCGATCCGCACCCGGGCAACGTCATCGTGATGGGCACGCCCGAGCAGCCCATCATCGGGCTCATCGACGTCGGCATGGTCGGCCGCCTCTCGCCCGAGCTGCGCGATTACACCGTCGACCTCATGGTCGCCGCGTACCGCAAAGACTCCTACGGCGTGGCCGACGCGCTCTACAAAATCGGGCGCCCCACGAAGAAGGTCGACATGCGCGAGTACCGCGCCGAAGCGGCCATGCTCGCCGAGAAGTACCTGGGCCGCCCGCTCCGCGAAATCGAGATGTCCGCGATGATCCGCGACCTCGTGCAGGGCGCCATGAAGTACGGCATCGAGATCCCCACCGACTTCATGCTCGTCGGCAAAGCGCTGATGACCATCGAGGGTATCGGCAAGCAGCTCGATCCGGATCTCGACGTCTTCGGCAGCGCAGGCCCGCACTTCATCGAGATTCTGCGCCTTCGCTATTCACCGCAGAAGCTCGGCAGCGAATTGCTCCGCGGCGTGGGCCAGCTCTCGCGCACCGGTTACGACATGCCGATGCAGGTCGGCGAGGTGCTCGAAGATCTCCGCCTCGGACGCCTCGCCCTGCGCACCATCGACCCGGAGATGCCGCGCGCGACGGATCGCCTGGGGCGGCGCATCTTCACCGGCGCCATCCTCGCTGCGCTCATCACCAGCGGTTCCTTGCTGCTCTCGCGCGGCGTCCACGAAGTGTTCGCCCAAGCGATGCTCGTCGTCGCCGGCGTGGTGTGGCTCGCCCACACCGTGCTCGATCTGTGGCGCGGTCCGAAGAAGCTTTAAACAAATAAGCACCCGCGGCACGTGATTCACGCACCACGGGTGAAAGACTGGGGGGTGAAAGTCTTGGTGCCTCGCGGCTGGCAGATGCAGCGCGCGAGACGCGGGGCTCAGATCTTCCCGAGGATGAACAGCGAGACGACGAGCGAGAAGAGAACCAGCGACTCGATGAGCGCCAGACCAAGAATCATCGGGGTCTGGATACGGGCAGCTGCACCCGGGTTGCGGGCGATGCCTTCGAGGGCTGCACTGGCAGCGCGACCCTGACCGAGACCGCCACCGAGCACCGCGAGTCCGATCGCGACGCCGGCGCCGATCGTGCCCCACTTCCGGACGTCGCCATCGACGGCGTACTTGTCAGCGGTCTCGGCGGCAAAGGCGGCGGAGGAGATGAGTAGCGTCGCCAGGGCGGCGAGTACGGGAGCGAGCTTCTTCGAGGTCGACATCTTCTGGGGCTCCTTTAGGAGGTTCCCCGCGGGATTGCGGGGGCAAAACGGTGGTCAGCGGTGTGAGTGCGTTTGCGAGCGAGCCGTTTAGTCGGAATCACCCGGTCCGCGCAAGAGCGTCTTTTGAGCAGGGGAGAGCAGGCGCGCAGCGAGGGGGCCTTTATCACGCGGGGGGCTGCACGGGAACCCGGGTGATGTCATGTTTTTTTCCGGGCTGATGGTCCTCGATGTGCTCGTCGTGTTCCGTCGCCAAGGAAATGTAAACGGTGGCCAGCAGGGTGAAGACGTAGGCCTGGACGGCGATGACCAAGGTACCGAGCAGCATGACCGCCACCGGCACCACCAGCGCCACGAGGGTGTGGAAGATGCCGACCAGGAGATGGTCGACGGACATGTTGAGCATCAAACGAACCGACAAGGTGATCGGCCGGATGATCAGGCTCATCACCTCGAGCGGGAAGATGAGGAAGGCGAGCCACCAGACCGGACCGGCCAGGTGCTTGATGTAGGCGAAGCCGTTCTCCTTCAAGCCGTAGTAATTGAAGGCGAAGAAGACGACGAGCGAGCACCCGAGCGTGATGTTCCACGACGAGGTGGGGGGCGCGAACCCCGGGATGAGGCCCAGCAGGTTGCCGAAGAAGATGAAGATGGCCGCCGTGCCCACCACGGGGAAGTACTTCTTGGCGCGCTTCGGCCCCATGGCGTCCTTCATCGTGTCGTAGACGTAGCCCACGAACAGCTCGAGGAAGGTGCGCGAGGTCAGCTTGTCTTCCGGAACGATCGCCTCGTCCGCGATGCCCTTCGGCGCCACGATCTTGGCTTTGGCCGCAAATGCCACCAGCGAAAGCAGGATCACGATGAAAACGCTCACGACGAACGGCTCGATCGTGTGCGTCGTCACCTCCTGCCCGGTTGCCGTGTGGCCCAGGGCGTGGGCGAAGTCCTTGAAGAAGGGCAGTTTCGCGATCAGGTAGGTGAAAAAGGAGGTGTGCTCCGGCATGTCGGCCTCCCCTCTACACTAAGGAGAGAACAATTTCACCCGCGAAAGAGACCCTGGATGACGATGCCCAGGGGCAGGGCCCCAAGTCCCGTCAAAAACGGCAGGGGAAGGATGACTTTCAGCGACAAAAGAATGATGACCCCGCTGAAGAGGACCAGGAACTTAACGAGGACGATGGGGGCCCAGCGGGAGCCCTGCTGCGACGGATCGATGCCCGTCATGAGGCTGACCATGCGGGTGATCACCCAAAGGTCGAGCACCGCGACGGCGACCCCTGCGGCCGTCGACACAGAGGCGTGAACACCGAACAAGATGGCCGCGGCCAAGGTGAACACCGCGCCCACGATCAGAACGGGACGCAGCGCAGGGATGCGCGAGCCGTCCTTTTCATCCGTGGCCATGGCGATCCCTTTCTTCGTTCTCTCGGTCTTCTTTTTCGAGTGCGCGCTGTTCGAGTTGGGCCATGCGGAAGAGGGAGCGGAAGCCCGCGAACGTGCCGACCATCAGGCCGATCCACACGAGGTAGCCCGTGCCGAGGCGTCCGTCGAGGAAACGCCCTCCGAGAAAGCCCGCGGCAATGAGCGCGAAAAACTCGAACCCGACCGCGGCATATCGTCCGAACTGCTTCACGTGTACGACATTCTAGCCGACGCCGGCGCTCCACGACGCCCGGACTTTTCACAGGCAGCCCGAAGCGGCGGGCTCTATCATGCGCGGTATGCCCAAGCTTGAAATCGGTGTCTTTCTTACTGTTGCGCTGACATCGACCTTGGCCTCGGCGCAGCAGCAACAACCCGCGGGGCCGCTGCCTCCACTGCCGGCACCCACGCCGCAACAACCTGCCGCGGCTCCGCCGCCGTACGTGTACCCGGGGCAGCCGGCCCAGCAACCGGCGCCCCCGCCGCGATCGCCGCAGCCGGCGCCGACCCCCGGCGGCCCGTACATCTCGCAGGACATTCCGCCGCCCCCGCCGATGATCGAATACGAGCCCGCGCCTGAGCCCGTTCACGCGCCAAACTATTCCCTCTACACGGGCGCCTCGCTGCGCGCGTTGGGCTTTGGTGGCTATTTCTATACGAACGAGCTCGGCCGCGAGGAGACGACCGGTAACTTCCTCGGTCCAGGCGCCGCCGTCGAAGTGGACGTGGGCGCGCGGCTCGGCAGGCACTACATCCCATTCCTCTTTTGGGAACACGGGTTCATGCGACAAGGTCATCGATTCGACGGAACCGATGCCACCTCGTCGAGTGACCTCGTAGGCCTCGGATTTCGCTACGCCGCCGGCAACGTGGATCGCGCGAGTTTTCTCTCCGAACTATCCATCGGTCTGCGCACCGTGACCGTGAAGAACGGCAACGAGACCTTCAAAATGTCGACGTGGGAGCTTTTTCGCCTCGGCCTCGGTGCGGAAATCCGATTTTCGAAGTTGTTTACCATTTCACCGATGGCCCACATCTCCAGCGGCGCGATGAACGATAGCGATGGAAGCGTGACCTTCAGCGCCAACGGCTCGCGCGATTATGCGGCCGCGGCAGCTTCGAATTCGAACATTCGGCCACCGTTTCATCCGACGTTCGTCGACGGCCAAAATATCCAATCGGGAAGGAGCTATGTCGTAGTCGGTATTGGCTGCGGAGCTCACTTTGATATTTTCGGAAAATGAATTAGAGCAAACCCATGTCGACAGCGGTCGGCGTTGATGGGTTGGGGAACGCTCCTTCGTGGCTGCGAGGCATTCGGGCCGCGGTGACGGTTCTCACGCGGGTTCCCGTCGGCGGGTTTCCCTATTCGGATGCGGATTGGCGCTGGTCCGCCGCGTACCTGCCGCTTGTGGGCACCATGCTGGGGGCCCTGCTTTCCGGTGTGTGGATCCTCACCGTGCGCGCGGGGCTTTTGGTGGCCGCCGTCATGGCCGTGGGCGTCTCGCTCTTCATCACCGGGGCGATGCACGAAGATGGATTGGCCGACACCGCCGATGCGCTGGGCGGGGGCACGACGCGGGAGCGGGTGCTCGCGATCCTGAAGGACAGCCGCATCGGGGCCTTCGGCGCGGCGGCGCTGACCGTGACCTTGCTGTTGCGCGTGGCCCTGCTCGAGCGACTCGGGCTCATGGCGCCGATCGCGCTGGTCTTCACGCACGGCGCGGCGCGTCTCGTGCCGGTGTGGCTCATGGCGACCTTGCCGTATGTCACCGACGAGTCGGTGGCCAAGAGCCGATCCATCGTGGCCGCGGGGCGCGTGCAGGTGGCGGTTGCCACGGGGTGGGTGCTCATCGTGGGCTCCGCGCTCTGCTTGATGGACGCGCTCAACGTCTTCGAGGTCGTCTCGGCCTTGGCGGCGGCAGCCACGGTGGGCATGTTCTGCGCCTTTCGCTTTCAGGCCCGCGTGGGCGGCATCACCGGCGATTTCCTCGGTGCCGCCGAACAATTGAGCGAGTGCGCGATGCTGCTGACCTTGGCCATCGTGCGCGGCGGCCCACCGTGACCGAGGGGCTGACGCGGCGCCTATGGGTTGCCCGGCACGCGCCGATCGCGAGCCCCGGAGAGCGCTGTTACGGCCGCACCGATGTCGCGGTCACCGTTCCGCATGATCGCGCGGCGGCGCTCTTGGCCGAGTCGTTTCCCTCGGGTGAACCACGGCCGAACACGGTGTGGACGTCCCCCGTGTCGAGGTGCGCGGCGGTGGCCGAACACCTCGCCGGGCACTTTGGTGCGGCGTTTCGCGTGGACGCGGCGCTGTACGAAATGGACTTCGGCGCGTGGGACGGCGTCCCGTGGACGGACATCCGCGCGCGGGATGACGCGGCGTATGCGCGCTGGATGCGCGAGTGGGAGCACGTCGCACCGCCCGGTGGCGAGGCCCCGCAGGACATGGAGCGGCGCGTGCGGACGTGGTTGACGTCGCTGTCGATGGAGCAGCCGGAGCGATCGCATGGGCTCGTGGCCCATGCCGGCGTCGTGCGCGCGCTGTATGTCGTGCTCGAGGGCTGCCCGTGGCCCGATGCGATGGGGCGTGCCGTCGAGCATCTCGCGTGGGTCCCGTTTCGCTTGGGGCACACTTGACATCGGACGCGCGCATCGACGAGCATGCGCGCCGTTGACAATTGAATCGCCTCGGGTGCCCGCAAGGGCACAACAGGGAAGCCGGTGACAAGCCGGCGCGGTGCCGCCACTGTATGTGGGGAGTCGTGCTTCGAAGCCACTCGATCTCGCTATTGAGAACGGGGAAGGGGAGCACGGCGCTGCAGCCTTCGAACAGCTGCTGAACCCACGAGCCAGGAGACCTACCCGGGGTTTCACGCGAGAGGTGCGCCATGCACTCTACTGCGTGGCGTTCGGGTGCGGATCTCACCCGGGCCACCGACCCGTCGATCGACACGTGCGTTTTGCTCGTCGGCCATGGAAGCCGAAATCCCGAGGCGAACGTCGAGTTCGAATCGCTGGCCGAGGTGTACCGCGCGACGGGGCGGCATGTGCAGGTTGGCTACATCGAGCTGGCCCGACCGCTCGTGTCCGACGCCCTCGCCTTGGCCGCCCAATCGGCGCGGCGCGTGGCGTTGGTTCCGCTTTTCTTGTTTGCGGCGGGGCACGTTAAAAACGATCTCCCCCTGGCCATCGCGGAAGCGCGCCTCCGCTTCCCATCGGTGCAAATCGCGGTGGCGCCGCACCTGGGGGTGCATCCGTCGTTGGTCGCCATGGCCTACGATCGCGCCGCACCGCAGCTCGGGGAGGATGCGGCCACGCGGGCGAAGACCTTGTTGCTCGTGGTCGGGCGCGGTTCGAGCGATCCCGATGCCAACGGGGAATTTTGCAAGCTGGCGCGGCTTCTCGGGGAAGGTCGCGGGCTGTTCGACGTGCAGCCTTGCTTCATGGGCATCACGGGCCCGAGCGTGGAGACCGCGCTCGATCGCGTGGCGCGCGTGCGGCCCGAGCGGCTGGTGGTGTTGCCCTACCTGCTCTTCGCGGGGCGCCTGGTGGAGCGGCTCGCGGCGCAGGTCGAGGCCTTTGCGACGCGCCATCCATGGATCCGCGCATCCTTGGCGCCTCACCTCGGATACGACGAGCGGTTGCTCGCGTTGATCGACGAGCGCGCCCGTCAGGCGCTTGCGGGCGAGTCGTTGTTGCCCTGCGACACCTGCCAATACCGGACGGCGCTTCCCGGGTTGGAGCAGCAGGTGGGCGGGCTGCGGGCGCTGCTCTACAGCGTGCGGCACACGCTCACGCATGCGCAGGCGTCGATGCCGGTGCACGTGCACCGTCCGCTGAAGAAGCACGTGCTCGTGTGCCTCAACGCCGACTGCGTCGATCGCGGAAGCACCGCCGTGCTCGCGGCCTTGCGGCGCGAGGTGAAGCTTTGTGGACGCGCGCGCGAGATCAAGGTCACGCGCACGTCGTGCATGGGCCGCTGCGGGGAGGGGCCGACGGTGGCCGTCTACCCCGACGGTGTTTGGTACCGCGGCGTGCGCGACACCGACGCCGCAGAAATGGTGCACGAGCACCTTCTCAACGATCGGCTGGTTGGGCGGCTGGTCGACGACATTTTGCAGTGAATTCCAACGGGAGCGACATCATGAAAACGATTCTAGGGGTGGTCACCACAGCGATTCTGTCCACGTTGGCCGGCTGCAGCAGCTCGTCGGATCCGGGGCCGGGGTGCCAGGAGAGCTACACGGTCACGTCGCAGGGCAACACGGGCAACTTGAAGAACCGCGCGTACGTCGCGAGCCGTGACTCGGGCAACATCACGGTCATCGACCTCGACACGCTCGAAATCGTGGGCTCCGCCAACACGTGCAGCCGCGGCTACCACATGGCCGAGCTCAGCGCGGACTTCACCAAGATTTACGCGTCCAGCACGGACAACGGCAAAATCGACGTCCTCAACGCGCGCTCCTTGAACGTCAGCAAGCGCATCTCCGTCGGTGCCGATCCGTCGCATCTGAGCTTGAGCCGCGATGGATCGCTCATCGCGGTCGTCGACGAGAAGGACAACGCCGTGTCGTTCATCGACCCGAAGACCGACGTCGAGGTCAAGCGCCTCTCCGGCTTCTACACGCCGCACTTCGTGCGTTTCTCCGCGGACAACCGCCACGCGTACGTCGCCAACATGGGCGCGTACCACATCACGCGCGTCGACCTGCCGTCGCTGGCCATCGACGGGGAGATCGCGCTCGACGGTCACGCGGGCCCGCCGGTGGCGCCAGCCGGCAAGGAGGAGTTCGGCTTTGCCGACGCGCAAATCGACGAGAACGGCGTGCTCTGGGCGGCGCATGCCGGCACCGGGCAAGTGCTTCTCTACGATACGAAGACGCGGACCAAGCTGCCCGAGATCCGCGCCGGAGAGAACCCGTGGATCGTGTACGCCGAGCACCCGTTCAAGGGGATCGAGGCGCGCATCGTTCCGAACCATCGCGATCGCAGCGTGTCGCTTCTGCACCAGCTGCAGACCGCGTCGGCGGACACCATCGTCACCGAGGAACCGGAGTCGTACGGCGTGAACTACACGCCCCTCGATCCGGGGAAGGCCTTCGTCATGAACCGCATGCGCGAGGAAATCGCGGTCATCGACACGCGCACGAAGAAGCGCACCGCGACCATCCCCGTCGGTGGCAACACCGAGACGGCGTCCACCACGGCCGACGGCAAGTACGTCATCGCCGCGGTGAGCAGCGCCAACCGCGTGGTGGTCATCGATGCGGTGACCAACGCCGTGGTGAAGACGTTCGACAACGTCGGCAACTACCCCTGGACGGTGACCATTCCCCAGGGCCAGAACTACTGCCACTGAGGCGCCGGTCATGTCGCGGTTCGTCTTGTACACGCGGAAGCTTCATTTCATGGCGACGGCCATTCTCGGTGTGCAGCTCGTAGCTTGGGCGCTCACCGGGTTTGCCTTTACCTTGTTCGACTTCCGCGTGGTGCGAGGCACGGACGATCGCGCGCCCGTGGTGGCGCTCGACTTCGCCTCGGTGCGTCTGCGCCCGGGCGAACTCGTCCCCGACGCGCGTGACGTTCAATCGGTGCGCCTGAAGATGCTCGACGCGCGTCCGGTGTACGAGGTCAGCGTCGCCGGTGAGCCGCGGCTGATCGACGCGGCCGACGGCACCGCGGTCTCCATCGACGAGGCCCGCGCCTCGCGCATCGCGGCCAAAGCTTACCGTGGGGATGCGCACGCGCGCGGCATCGAGCGCCAAGACGACGACGGCAAGGCCGTCTGGGTCGTGCACCTCGACGATGCACGCGCCACCGACGTGGCCGTGGACGCGACCACCGGCGACATCGCGTGGTGGCGCAACGGAACATGGCGCGCGTTCGACGTCCTCTGGTCCATCCACGTACTCGGCTACGTCGACCGTCATAGTCCGGCGCATTGGCCGCTACGCATCGTCGGCTTCCTCGCCGCCATGGCGGCCATGAGCGGTGCGGGCCTCTTGTTGTCCCGCCTCGTTCGCCGGTTCTCGATTCGAAAAACCCAAACCCGATAGGAAATACGATGGCTTGCCACGAGATTGCAGCACTTCGTCTGGGACTGATGAACATCCTCGGCATCGATGACGAAGCCGAAAAGGCGCATGAGCTCGCGGAGCTGGGCGAGGCTGCGCGCACCCCAGGACCGCTTGCCTCGCTGACCGTGGCCTCGGACCTGGACGGGCTGGTGAAGCTCTTTTCCACGTCGCTGGTCGACTTGAACGAGAAGGTCTCGCGCACGCCCGCCGGCGATCCCAAGCTGCCGTATTTGCGAAGCTTGGTCGTGCTCACGAAGAAGGTCGAGCTGGAGTTGCGCGCCCATGTGGAGGGCCTGGGCCGCATGAACCGCGAGCTCGAAGAGATGCACGATCTCGTGCACGAGCTCTTTCCGGCGGAATAACCTATGGCCGCAAACCCGAAGACCCTGCGCGTCGTGGCGGCCCATTCGGAGGGCGACTGCGCGCGCGTGCTCGAGATCGAGACCGTCGATGCGAGTCCGCTCACGCCCGTGGCGGGCAAGTACATCATCGTCAACACGGGGGTGATGGCGGGCGACAAGCCGGTCAAGCGCGCGTATTCGCTGACGTCGGCCTACGGGGAGGCTCATCGCGCGCGCCTCATCGTGAAGAAGCTCGGCGCCGGTTCGAGCGCGCTGCACGAGGCGCCGCTGGGCGCGGAGTTCTCCTTCAGCGGGCCGTGGGGCAAGCTTTTGCCCGAGCCGGGTGAGCCGCCGCGAACCTTGGTGGTGGCCACCGATACGGGCATCACCACGGCCATCGGGCTGGCCACGCAGGCGAGCACGCTGTCGACGTGCCGCGTGGTGGAGGTGCTCTGGCTCCGCGGCGAGGGCGAGACGTTCTTGGACGTCGACGACGTGCGCCACCGCATCGAAGCGGCCGGGGTGAAATATGTGTGCGCAACCATTTTGCCGGCGAGCGATCCCGCGCGCGTGAACGAAGCGTGGGCGCACGTCGAAGCGCGTGTCGCCGAAACCGGGGCGGAGGTCGTGCTGGCGTCGGGCGACGGCGCCATCATCCATCCGCTGCGCACGCGCTTGGTGCCCGCGGTGCGCGAAGTTCGCGTCGAGTGCTTCTTCCACAACCCGGAGAAGAAAATCGCCTGAGCTCATGACGGAAGCCCCCCGCACGCTCCGCACGGTCGTTCCCCCGCGCAATCCGAAGGGACAGCGCGAAGGCTTCACCACGGGTGCGTGCGCGGCCGCCGCGGCCAAGGCCGCTGCGCGTCTCTTGCTCCGTGGCGGGGACTTGGTGGACATCGAAACGACCTTGCCCAATGGTCAGCGTCACACCTTCGTGCTCGAGCGGTGCGAGTGCGAGGGTGACGTTGCGTGCTGCAGCATCGTCAAGGATGCCGGCGACGACCCCGATTGCACCCACGGCGCCGAAATCGTGGCCCGGGTGACCCTTCGCGCGGAGCCGGGCATCGAGCTGCGCGGCGGCGAAGGCGTGGCACAGGTGATGAAACCCGGCCTCGGGCTCGAGGTCGGCGGACCGGCCATCAACCCCGTACCCCGCCGCAACATCACGCAGATGGTGCTCGAGGAAATCGCGGGCAGCGCCTTTCGCGGCGCCGTGGTCACCATTTCCGTGCCCGGCGGCGAAGAGCTGGCGAAGCAGACGATCAACGCGCGCCTGGGGCTCATCGGCGGTATTTCCATCCTGGGCACCTCCGGCATCGTGAAGCCGTATTCGACGGCCGCCTACAAGGCCAGCGTGGTGCAGGCCATCGACGTCGCCCGCGAGCGCGGCATCGACGTCTTGGTGCTCACCACCGGCGGCAAGTCGGAGGCGTATGCCATGCGCCTCTATCCGGATTTCGCCGAGGAAGCCTTCGTGCAGGTGGGCGACTTCGTCGGCGTGGGCGTAAGGCATTGCGCGCGCCGCGGGGCGCTTCGCGCGGTGGTCGTCGGGATGATCGGCAAGCTCTCCAAGATGGCCGACGGCAAAACGATGACCCACGCCGCGGGCTCCGAGGTGAACATGGAGCTGCTCGCTGGCATTGCGCGCGATCTCGGTGCGAAAGACGCCATCGTCGAGGAGATCCGCGGCGCGAACACCGCGCGCCATGTCCTCGAGATCGCCGCGCGTGAGGGCATCACCACCGTGTGCACCGCCATTTGCGAGCGCGTCGTCGGGCACCTGGGGCGGCACGCCGGCGGCGCCATTCAGGTTCACGCGGTGCTGGTCGATTTCAACGGGACGGTGCTCGGGCGATATCCGCCCGATGTTTCGGAGGCTTCATGACGGACATGCGACAGATGACCGCGCTCGGACGCGGCATCGAGGACAAGAGCTTCGCCATCATCGACGCCGAGGTCGGCGCCCACGATTTCCCCGACGCCGAATGGCAAGTCGTGCGGCGGGTCATCCACGCCACCGCGGACTTCGAGTTTCGCACGCTGATGCGCCTCAGCAGCGACGCCATCGCATCGGGCGTGCGCGCCCTTCGCGCGGGGTGCCCGCTGGTGGTCGACGTGAAGATGATCGCCGTCGGCCTCAACGAGCAGCGCCTCGCCTCGTATGGCTGCCAGGTGCACTCGTTCATCTCCGACGAAGACGTCATCGCCACCGCCAAGGCGAACAACTCGACCCGCGCCATCGAGTCGATGCGCAAGGCTCACGCGAACGGCGTTCTCGACGGCGCCATCGTGGCCATCGGCAATGCGCCGACCGCGTTGCTCGAGGTGTTGCGGCTCGTGCGCGAGGAAGGTGCCCGCCCCGCGTTGGTCATCGGCGTGCCCGTGGGGTTCGTGTCCGCGGCCGAGTCGAAGGACGCTCTCATCGCGTCCGAGGGGGTACCCTTCATCGCGGCCAGCGGACGCAAGGGCGGGAGCCCCATCGCGGTGGCCATCGTGCATGCTTTGTTGTTGCTCTCCGCGCAAGGGGAGGGGACGTCGTGAAGCAACGCGCCGTGACCGTGATCGGCATGGGGGATGACGGGTGCGCCGGCTTGACCAGCCGCGCGGCCAATGCGGTGGCGCGTGCGCAAGTGCTCGTGGGCGGGGAGCGCCACCTGGCGTTCTTTCCGCAGTTCACGGGGGAGCGCATCGCGCTGAAGGGCGGCCTCGGGGCTGCACTGGATCGCGCCGCGCAGCTCGCCGAGGAGCACCACGTGTGCGTGCTTGCCTCGGGCGATCCGCTCTTTTTCGGTGTGGGGCCGATGATTGCCAAGCGGCTCGGGACGGAGCACGTGGAGTTTCTCCCCGCGCCGAGCTCCATCCAGTGGGCCTTCGCGCGCACCGGCATCGCCTGGGAGGACGCCGACATCGTGTCGGTGCACGGCCGCAGCCTCGATGGCTTCGTGGCGCGCCTTCGCCGCAGCGCCAAGGTGGCCGTGCTCACCGACGCCGAGAACACGCCGGCGCGGCTGGCCGCGCGGCTCATCGAGCACGGCGACAGCGCGTGGAACGCGTGGGTGTGCGAGCGCCTCTCGGGCCCCGAGGAGCGCGTGCGCCGATTCACCTTGGGCGATCTCGCGGCGGAGACGGACATCGACCCACTGAACGTGCTCTTGCTCGTCCGCAGCGACGAGGCATGGCGCACGCCGCCGGCCATTCCGTACCTGCACGAGGACGCCTTCGCCAAGCGGATGCCCAAGAATGGGCTCATCACGAAGCGTGAAGTGCGCTTGCTCTCGCTCGCGTCGCTGGCCATCACGCCCGATGCCGTCGTGTGGGACATCGGCGCCGGCTCGGGCTCCGTCTCGATCGAGGCGGCGATGCTCGCACCGCGCGGTGCCGTCTATGCCATCGAGGTCGACCCCGAGGGCGTGGCCATCTGCCTCGACAACGTGCGCACGCACGGCACGGACAACGTGCATGTCATCGAGGGAAGGGCGCCCGAGGTGCTCGTGGGCCTACCCGCGCCCGACGCCGTGTTCGTTGGCGGCAGCAAGGGAAGCATGGCCGACATCGTCATTGCGTCGCTCGATGCGCTTCGCCCGGGCGGCCGCCTGGTGGTCAACGCCGTCACCTTGGAGAACGTCGCCGAGGCATACGCAGTGCTGCGCGCCCGCGAGCTCGATCCCGACGTCACCCTGGTGCAGATCTCCCGCGGCGTCCCACTCGCGCGCTACCGCCGCTACGAAGCCCTCAACCCAATCCACATCATGGCGGTGCAAAAACCATGACCACGCTGGGAACCCTCTACGGCGTGGGCGCAGGCCCGGGCTCGCCCGACCTGCTCACCTTGCGTGCCGTGAACGTCCTGAAATCGGCCGACGTTCTCGCCCTTCCGCGAAGCTCCGACTACGGCGCCTCCGTCGCGTGGGAGATCATCGCGCCCGTGCTGGGCGAACTTCCGCCGTCGCAAACGCGCCTGCGGCTCACGTTTCCCATGAGCAAAGACCCAGCGCGCGTGCGGCCTCATGTCGAAGCCGCGGTGAAGGCCATCGGCGCGTACTTGGTGGAGGGGCGCTCCGTTGCCTTCGTGACGGAGGGCGACCCTTCCGTCTTTAGCACCTTCGGCTACGTGCGGCAGGAAGCGCAAAAACGATGGCCCGAGCTGCGGGTCGAGGTCGTGCCCGGGGTCACCTCCATCACGGCGGTGGCGTCCATCGGCGGTGTGCCGCTCGCCGATGGGCACGAGCGCGTCGCCATCGTGCCCGCGACCTACGGGGTCGATGACTTGGTCGACTTGCTTCACCGCTTCGACACGGTGGTGCTCATGAAGCTTGGCGCGGAGATGCCCATCATCCTCGCCGCCTTGGAGCAGACGGGCCTCACCGACCGCGCCTTCTTCGTCCACAAGGCCACCATGGCCGAACAGCGCTTCGAGCCCGACGTGCGCAAGGTACGCGACGAGCACGGCGGCTGCTTCTCGATGCTCATCGTCAAACGCCGCGATCGCAGCGGTGTGCTTCTTGGGAGCGAATCATGATTGCCACACGCCGCCCCTTTGCCGTCTACGCCATCACACGCCATGGCATCGCCATCGCGCAACGCCTCATGGCTGCCCTTCCCGAGGCCGACCTCTTCGTCTCCGCCAAGCTGGCATCCCTCGCACCTTCGACGGCGAAGCTTTTTTCCCTTCCCATGGGACCGCTGCTCAAGGAGACGTTCACCGCGTACGACGCGCACATTTTCATCATCAGCGTCGGTGCGGTGGTGCGCATGGTTGCGCCGCTCCTGGAGAACAAGAAGGTCGACCCGGCCATCGTGTGCGTCGACGACGCGGCCCGTTTTTCCATCTGCGTGCTCTCCGGCCACGTGGGACGTGGAAACGTCTTCACCGAGCGCGTGGCCTCCATTCTGGGCGCCGCGCCCGTGGTGACCACCGCGTCCGACGCCATCGGTACCCTCACCGTCGACATCCTCGGTCGCGACCTGGGCTGGACGCTCGACGACATGGATCGCAACGTCACCCGCGGCTGCGCGGCCGTGGTGAATGCCACCCCGGTGCTCTTCGTCCAGGAAACGGGGGAGCCCAATTGGTGGCCCCTCGACCGCGCGCTGCCCGAGGGTGTCCGCTACGCGACGAGCCTCGAGGGCGTCGATCCCGCAGCCTGGGAAATCTTGCTCATCGCGAGCGATCGCACGCGCATCGACCCTGCGGCGTGGGAGAACTCCGTCGTGTACCGGCCCAAGAGCCTCGTCGTGGGCCTCGGTTGCGATCGCGGTGCGTCGATCGACATGGTGGAGCGCGGGGTGGACGCGCTCTTGAAGGAGCACGGCCTGTCGCCCAAGTCGGTGAAGGCCATCGCCACCATCGACAAGAAGGGCGACGAAGAGGCCTTTCTCGCCCTCAGCGAACGCCGCCAGTGGCCGCTCCGCATTTTCACCCCCGAGGAGCTCGACGTCGTTCCTGGCATCGAGAACCCTTCGGAGACCGTGAAACGCTATGTGGGCGCACGCGGTGTGGCCGAGCCGGCTGCCCTGCTCGCCGCGGGGGCGGAGAAGCTGTTGGTGCCCAAGCAGACGTACACCGAAGAAGGCGCCGGGAGGTCGATGACCTTCGCCGTCGCGCGCATTCCGTTCTCGCAGCGGAAGGAGATCGAGTCATGAGTGATGTCATTGGTGATACTCCAGCAAAAGGCGTGCTCTCGATCGTCGGCATCGGGCCCGGCGCATCGCAGCACACTTCGCCCGCTGCCCTGGAGGCCATTTCATCGGCCGAGGTAGTGGTCGGCTACATCACCTACATCAAGTTGGTGCGCCACCTCATCGAGGGCAAGGACGTGGTGCGCACCGGTATGACCGAGGAGATCGGCCGCGCGCGCGCCGCCGTCGAGCGCGCCCGTGACGGTGCCAAGGTGGCCATCATTTCCTCGGGCGACGCGGGCGTGTACGGCATGGCGGGCCTCGTTTTCCAGGTGCTCCAGGAGATCGGTTGGAAGCGCGGCGACTCGCCCGAGCTGCGCATCATCCCGGGCATGACCGCGCTCAACTCGTGCGCCTCGCTGGTGGGGGCACCGCTCGGTCACGACTTTTGCGCCATCTCGCTTTCGGACCTGCTCACGCCCTGGCCGGTCATCACCCGCCGCATCGAGGCCGCCGCCTCCGCGGACTTCGTCATCGGGCTTTACAACCCTGCGAGCGGCCGGCGCACGCGCCAGATCGTGGAGGCGCACGACATCATCGCGCGCTACCGCCCCGGGAACACCCCCGTCGCCTTGGTAAAGAGCGCATACCGGAAGCTCGAGAACGCCGTGCTGACGGACCTCGATCACTTCCTGGAGTTCGAGATCGGGATGCTGACCACGGTGCTCGTCGGCTCGAGCAACACCTTCGTCTTCGAGGGCTACATGGTGACCCCGCGCGGGTACACGAACAAGTACACGTGGGATGGCAACGCCATCGCGGGGCAAACCCCGGGGCGGTCGTTGGTGCTGCCGGAGGGCGAGTAATGGCGCGCGTCACGCGTCTTTCCGGCGCCCTCCTGGCCGAGTCCAACGGGGAATATTTCCTGATTGGAAACACGAAGTCCCCCTGCGACTGGGCCGCCGCCGGCTTCGAGCATCCGGGCGAGCTCGATCCCCTAAAGCATCCTTACATTCGACTCTCGCCGTTACGGCCCCCTCCCCCTCTGGGGGAGGGTCGGGGTGGGGGAGCTTTGACCATGAATCTCGAAGGCGAACCCCTCGCCCAAGCCCTGGCCCAACGCTTCCTCATCGAGCGAAACGGCTCGGTGAGCGAGCGCCTCTGGCGTCTCGTCCTTCACCGCGGCGACGCCGACGCCGAGGGCATCCCGGACGCCGACATCGACGCTCGCTGGCTCGGCGAAATCCCGGCCCCCCTCTGGCAAATCGTCCGCGACACCGTCCTCCGTTGCCTCTGACCCCTAACCCCTAACCCCTAAACCCTAGCCATGCGCGTTTACATCATTGGTGCCGGCCCCGGCGATCCCAAGCTCATCACCCTTCGCGGCGCAGAGCTCATCGCGCGGTGCCCCGTGGTCTTGTACACGGGCTCCCTCGTGCCCAAGGAGGTCGTCGCCATGGCGGGCCCCGAGGCCAAGGTGCTCGATTCCTCGGGCATGACCCTCGACCAGATCCTCGAGGTCATCGTCGAAGCCCGCGACGCCGGTCATGACGTGGCGCGCGTGCACACGGGCGATCCGGCCATCTTCGGCTCCACCGCCGAACAGATGCGCAAGATGGAGGAACTTGGCATCGCCTACGAGATCATCCCTGGGGTCTCCTCGTTCACCGCGGCGGCGGCGGCCTTGGGGCGCGAGCTCACCCTGCCGGAGCTCTCGCAAACTGTAATCCTCACGCGCGCCGAAGGGCGCACCCCCATGCCCGATCGCGAGAAGCTCCAGGAGCTCGCGGCCCACCGCGCCACGCTGTGCCTCTTCTTGAGCATCACCCTACTGCGCGACGTGACCGAGTCGCTGATCCCCTCCTACGGCGCCGACTGCCCGGTGGCTGTGGTGCACAAGGCCAGCTGCCCCGATCAGCAGATCGTGCGAGGCACCCTCTCCGACATTCGCGAGAAGGTGCGTGCGGCCGGCATCAAGTCGCAATCGATGATCCTCGTGGGGCACGTGCTCACGGCCACGCACTTCGCCAATTCGAAACTCTACGATCCCGAGTTCAGCCACCGCTTTCGCCGTGCCGTGCGCCCTACTAGCGGAGGTACCTCGTGACGGAGCAAAAACAACCGCCGCGTGGCCTGCTCGTGGTCTACACCGGGCACGGCAAGGGCAAGACCACGGCGGCCTTGGGCATGGTCTTTCGCGCCCTGGGGCGCGGCCTTCGCGTGACGGTGGTGCAGTTCATCAAGGGCAAATGGAAAACCGGTGAGCGCCTCTTTGCCGAGACCCTGCCCCAACTGCGGTTTCACGTGATGGGCCTCGGCTTCACCTGGGAAAGCGACGACCTCGCGCGCGACAAGGCCGCGGCGCGCGCGGCGTGGGAAACGGCGCGGGAGGAAATCGCCTCGGGCGAACGCGATCTGGTGGTGCTCGACGAGCTCACGTACACGTTCCATTACGACTTCCTGCCGCTGGAGGAGGTGCTCGAGGCTTTGCGCACGCGCCCCGCGCACGTGCACGTGGTGATCACCGGACGCAACGCCCCCGAGGCGCTGCTCGAGATGGCCGACCTGGTGAGTGAGATGGTCGCCGTGAAGCATCCGTTCACCGCGGGCGTGAAGGCGCAGATTGGCGTGGACTTCTGACATGAGCGACCTTGCATTTCCGCGCCTCGTGATCGCCGGCACGTCGAGTGGCGTGGGCAAGACCACCGTGACCGTGGCGTTGGCGCGTGCCCTGCGCGCGCGCGGTCTTCGGGTGGCGCTCTTCAAGTGCGGGCCCGACTACCTCGATCCGACGTACCACGCGCGGGCCATCGACGCGCCTTCCCAGAACCTCGATGGCTGGATGATGGGCCACGATGCGGTACGCGCAACCTTCGCCCACGCTGCGCGCGACGCGGACATCTCGCTCATCGAAGGCGTGATGGGCCTCTACGATGGCGCCAGCCCCACGGGCGAGGAAGGCTCCACCGCCGAAATCGCCAAGTGGCTCGACGCCCCGGTGGTCCTCGTGGTCGACGCCGGCGGAATGGCCCGCAGCATCGCCGCACTCGTGGGCGGCTACGCGTCGTTCGATCCGAAGCTGCACGTCGCCGCCGCCGTCGCCAATCGGGTCGGCAGCCGCGGGCACCTCGATCTTCTGCGCCGGGCCCTGCGCACACCCCCCATCCTGGGCGGCTTTCCCCGCGATCCCGAGCACGCCTTCGCCGAACGCCACCTCGGCCTCCGCACCGCCGACGACAGCTCCCTGCCGTCCTCCCTCTTGGATCACTGGGCCGAACAGGCCTCCGAGTGGTTCTCCCTCGACGCGCTTCTGGCGCTCGCGACGAGTGCTCCCAGTTTGACGATAGAATCAGAGATTCGTGGGGGAGGGGCGGCGAGGGTGGGCGCGAGCGCCGGTCCCCGCATCGCCATCGCGCGCGATGCCGCCTTCCACTTCTACTACGCCGACAACCTTCGCCGCCTCGAGTCGCTTGGCGCCGAACTCGTCCCGTTCTCTCCGGTGAGCGAGACCGCTTTGCCGGATGCCGACGGCGTTTACCTCGGCGGAGGCTACCCCGAAGTCCACGCCGCGGCCCTCTCGGCCAATGCCGCCATGCGCGGAGCCATCGCCGCCTTTGCCCAGGCCGGAGGCCCCATCTACGCCGAATGCGGAGGGCTCATGTACCTCACGCAGGCCATCGTCACCACCGACGGCCATCGCCACCCCATGGTGGGCCTCGTTCCAACCGAGGCCCGCATGTGCGGCAAGCTGCAGGCCCTGGGGTACGTGGAAGTCGAAACGCAAACGAAGACCATCCTCGGCGGCGCCGGCTCCCGCTTCCGCGGTCACCAATTTCGCTACTCCGAGCTCGACCCCGAGCCACCGCCGAGCATCGAGCGCGTGTATTCTCTCCGCCGTCGGAGAGGCGACGAGACCACGCGCGAAGGCTTTCGCATCGGCAACGTGGTCGCGTCGTACGTCCACGCGCACTGGGCCTCCAACCCGCGCATCGCCGCATCCTTCGTCGAAAGCTGCGCCTCGCATCGGAAGGCGCGCACGCCATGAATTCCCCGGCCCGATGCCTCGGCGCTTCCCCGGAGGTGACGCTCACCCTCACCGTGCGCGATCGCTGGCTCATTGCATCGTTTCCCGAGACCGTGCGCGCCTGCAGTTGGGCCATCGTTGGCGGTGGCTTCGTGGACGTGCAGCACGTCGCCTGGCTCGAGGTGCGCAATGGCGATCTTCGCCCCTCCGTCGACCCCGCCCGCATGCTCACCGAGCGCCTTCACGCGCGCGGCCTCCATTTCGCCGTCGGCCTCCTCACCAGCGCCAATATTGCACAATACATCGATTGCACGGCCGAACACGGCGGCGTGACCGCGCGGTGCCTGGCCACCGTCGGCCTGGGCAACGCCCTTCGCGCTGGCGATCCGCCCTGGCTCGCGTGCCGCGTCGGCACCATCAACACGATGGTCTACGTCGACACGCCGCTCACCGACGAAGCCTTGCTCGAGGCCAGCGCCATCGCGACGGAGGCCAAGTGTGCGGCCGTCCTGGAAGCGGGCGTCCGCAGCCGGTTGAGCGATCGCCCCGCGACGGGGACGGGCACCGACTGCACCGTGGTGGCCTGCGCGCGCTCCAACGGGCGCGGCGCGCCGTACGCTGGCAAGCACACGGCCATTGGCTCCGTCGTGGGAGGCGCCGTCGAAAGCGCCATCGTCGAGGGCGTACGCCGCTGGAACGAGGCCATGCGATGAGCTTTTCCCTCATCGGAGGCGGCGCCCGCTCCGGCAAGAGCGCGTTTGCACTTCGTCGCGCGCTCCAGCGCGGACCGGAGCGGATCTTCATCGCCACCGCGCAGGCCTTCGACGACGAGATGCGGGCGCGCATCGACCGACACATCGCCGAGCGCGGGAGCGACTTCACGACGTTGGAGGCCCCGCACGATCTCGACGAGGTGATGCGACGATTGGCCCTCCCCCCCACACGGCCCGACGTGGTCGTCGTCGATTGCCTCACGCTGTGGCTCTCGAATCTGCTCCTGGCCGATCTGCCCCACGAGGCCATCGAGCGCCGCGTGGACGCATTGGCGGAGGTTCTCGCGTCGGCTCCGTTTCACACCTGGCTCGTGACCAATGAAGTGGGCATGGGCCTCGTTCCCGAAACGCCGCTCGGGCGCGCCTTCCGCGACATCAGCGGGCGCGCCCACCAGCGGCTCGCACGCTCCGCCTCGGAGGTGTACCTCGCCGCGCTCGGCATGGTGTTGCGTCTGCGCCCTGGGCCCGTGGAGCTCGCGGAGCCATGATGGCGCCCCTCGCGCTCGCGGCGGCGTATGCCTTGGACAGCGCCTTCGGTGAGCCGCCGAACCGGCTCCACCCGGTGGCGTGGATGGGCAGCGTCATCACCCGCGCGCGCCGCTGGGCGTTGGGCTCGGATGAAACGCGCGCGGGTCGCTGGGGCCAGCTCGCCCGCGGGGCCGTCGTGGCGTTGGCCATCCCTGCGGCCTTTGCCGTCGCGGCCCACGTCCTCGTCGGCGCGCTCGGGCCCTCCACCTGGCTCGGGGCCGTGGGCACCGCGCTCTTGCTCAAGCCGATGTTCGCCGTACGCGCACTGCGCGATGCCGCCTACGCCGTGCGCGACGCCCTGGAGCGCGGGGATCTCGCATCGGCGCGCCGCGGCCTGGGCAGCCTTTGCAGCCGCAAGGCGGACGACCTGGAGCACGAGGCCCTCGTCGCCGCGACCGTCGAGTCCATCGCGGAGAACATCTCCGACAGCGTCGTCGCACCGCTGCTCTTCTTCGCGTGTTTCGGCTTGGAGGGCGCGGTCTTCTACCGCGCCGTCAACACGCTCGACGCGATGATGGGCTACCACGGGCACCTCGAATACGCCGGAAAAGCCGCTGCGCGCCTCGACGATCTCGCGAACCTCGTGCCCGCCCGCTTCACCGCGTGGCTCTTGCTGCTCGCCGGCGCACTCACCGGAGCGCGCGTGGGGCGCGGCATCGCCATCCTCCGACGCGATGGCTCCCGCACCGAGAGCCCCAACGCGGGCTGGCCCATGGCCACCATGGCCGGGCTGCTCGGCGTGCGCCTCACCAAGGCCGGTCACTACGCCCTGGGCGACGCCGTGCACGCCCTCGCGCCGTCGCACATCACCGCGGCATGGCGCATCGCCTCGTTGGCGGCGTTCGGTTCTCTCGTCACCAGCGCACTCTTGAGCAGGTACCTCCATGGATAGCCCCGCGCACGGTGGTCCCGTCGACGACGAGCTGGCCGCACTCGGTCTGCGCGCCGGCGACGTGCTCGACTTCAGCGTCAACGTCAATCCCTATGGACCATGCCCGAGCGTGGTGCGCGCCATCGCCGAGGCTCCGCTGGACCGTTACCCGGACCCTTCAGCGGCACCCACGCGCCGTGCGCTCGCAGCCCGCCTCGACGAACCCGAGGGCCGGATCATCCTCGGAAACGGCGCCGTCGATCTCCTCTGGCTCCTCGCCCGCACGTGGCTGCGCCCCGGCGACCTCGCCCTGGCCGTCGAGCCGACCTTCTCCGAAATGCAGCGTGCGGCCATGCAGGCCGGGGCACGCATCCTCGAGCACCGGACCTCCCCGTGCGACGACTTCGCCATCGACATCACCGCGCTCGATGCGCAGCTTCGCGATGCCCGCCCGCGGCTCGTTTACGTCTGCACCCCCTCCAATCCCGTGGGCGTTTTCACGCCCTTCGAGGCCCTCGAAGACCTGGCCGAGCGCCACCCGGACACCTTGTTCGTGTGCGACGTCTCGTTCCTCTCGCTCAGCACGCACCACGCCGCCGTGCGCCGTTCGCGCCGCATCGCGTGGGTCTGCTCGCTCACGAAGGATCATGCGCTGCCGGGCCTGCGCATTGGTTACGCCGCGGCCCCCGAGTCTCTGGTCGCGCGCATGGAGGCCGAGCGGCCGCCATGGTCGATCGGCGCGCCCGCGCAAGCCGCGATCCTTGCCGCCTTCGAGCCCGAGGCGCGCCGCTTCGTCGACGAGAGCCGCGTTCGGCTTCTCCAGGATCGCGCTGCGCTCGAAGCCCGGCTTCACCACCTCGACGTGCGCACGCATCCGAGCGACACCGTCTACGTGCTCGTCGATCTCGGGGGCCGCCGCCTCGCCACGCCATTGCGCCGCACCTTGCTCGAGCGGCATGCCGTCCTGGTGCGCGATGCCACCTCCTTCGGGTTGCCCGGGCACATCCGCCTGGCCGCCCGCCCGCAACCCGATGCGGAACTGCTCGTCTCCGCCCTTCGCCAAGAGCTTCGCCCATGACCGCCCGCACCCTGATGATTCAAGGAACCGCCTCCTCCGTCGGAAAGAGCATCGTCTGTGCGGCGCTCTGCCGGCTCTTTCGGCAGCGGGGCCTTCGCGTTGCGCCCTTCAAGTCGCAAAACATGGCGCTCAACGCCTTCGTCACGCCCGACGGCGGCGAAATCGGCCGCGCCCAGGCGGTGCAGGCCGAGGCCGCGCGCGTGGTGCCCACCGTGGATATGAACCCCATCCTGCTCAAGCCCGAGGGCGACGCCCGCTCGCAGGTCATCGTGCTGGGCAAGAGCATCGGCAGCTTGGGCGCCGCCGAGTACCACATGCGCAAGCCCGAGCTCCGCACGATGGTCCACGCCTCGCTCGACCGGCTGCGCGCCACGCACGACCTGGTCATCATCGAGGGCGCGGGCAGTCCGGCCGAGATCAACCTCAAGGATCGCGACATCGTGAACATGTATGTTGCACATATCGCCGAAGCGCCGGTGGTCCTGGTCGGTGACATCGACCGTGGAGGCGTCTTCGCGGCCTTCGTCGGGACCATGGAGTTGCTCGAGCCGCACGAGCGCGCCCGCGTCGGGGCGTTCCTGGTGAACAAGTTTCGCGGCGATGTGAAGCTTCTCGAGCCCGGCCTGCGCTTTCTCGAGGATCGCACCCAGGTGCCGGTGCTGGGGGTGCTGCCCTACGTGAAACAGCTTCGCGTGGCCGACGAGGACTCCGTCTCGCTGGAGGAGCGGCGCGGGCGGCCGCGGGCAGCGGCGAACCAGATCGACATTGCCGTGGTGCGCCTTCCGCGCATCTCGAACTACGACGACTTTCAGCCGCTCGAATACGAGCCCGACGTCGTGGTGCGCTTCGTGGAGCACGCGGACGCCATCGAAGGCGCCGATTTGGTCATTTTGCCCGGGACCAAGGCCACCATGGCCGATCTCGAATGGCTGCACGCGACGGGTTTCGCCGACGCCATCGCCGCCCGTGCATCCCGCGCCCTGCCGGTGCTGGGCATCTGCGGCGGCTGCCAGATGCTCGGCGAGAGCATCGAGGATCCGCACGGTGTGGAGTCCACGCAGCAGTTTGCACCCGGGCTGGGGCTGCTCGCGTTCCAGACGCGGTTCGGGCCGGAAAAGCGCACATGCCAAGTGCGCGCCCGCAGTGCCCGCGCGAGCTTTCTCACCGACGCGGCGGCCGCCGAGGAGACGCTCTTCGGCTACGAGATTCACATGGGGCGCCTCGAACGGCACGCCCATGCCTCGTCGAGCTTTCGCATCCTCGCGCGCAACGGCGCCGAAGTTCACGAGCTCGATGGCGACGTCTCCGAGGACGGCACCGTCGTGGGCACGATGATTCACGGTCTCTTCGAGAATGCCTCCGTGCGCCGCACCTTGTTGACGCATCTTCGCCGCGCGAAAGGCCTTTCCGCCCCGCCGCCCGAGACCACCGTCGGACCGAGGGACGAGTACGACCGCCTCGCCGACGTGGTTCGCCAGCACGTGAACATGGACCTTCTCGAGAAGCTGGTTCAATCATGATTCCGGTGCGCTTCGACGAAGACGCACGTGCGGCCCTGTACCGCATCATGGAGCTGCGTCGCGACATTCGTCATTTCCGTCCCGGCGACATCGACGACGACGTGCTCGCGCGCATCCTCGGTGCCGCGGAGCTTGCGCCGAGCGTGGGCTTTTCGCAGCCCTGGGCCTTCATCGTCCTTCGCGACCCTGCGATTCGCGCGCGCATCCGTCAGAGTTTTCTCCGCTGCCGCGAGGCGGAGGCCACGCGCTTTCCCGCGGACCGCCGGGAGACGTACCTGGAGTTCAAGCTCGAGGGCATCGAAGAATCGACGCTCAACGTCTGCGTGCTCGCCGACCTGCGTCCGCGCGACGAAGCGATCCTCGGCACGACCGTGCAACCCGAATCGGTGCGCGCGAGCGTGTGCTGCGCCGTGCAGAATCTCTGGCTCGCCGCACGGGCCGAGGGCATCGGCATTGGTTGGGTCAGCATCGTCGAGCCCTCCGTCTTGCGCGAAGAGCTCGCCCTTCCGCGCGGTGTCGAGCCCATCGCCTACCTCTGCGTCGGCCACGCCGAAGAATTCCGCGAGCGCCCGCTCCTCGAGGAAAACGGCTGGCGCCCCCGCCGCGCCTCCGTCATCCACCGCGACCGCTGGCCCTCCTCGGACCCCGCCGTTCCAGCTCCCTCCCCCTCGGAGGTCCGCGGCTTGCCGCGGCCGACTTTCAACGCAGAGGGAGGGTTGGGGAAGGAAAGGGAAAGGGAAGGCCTCAGCATCCCCCCTTTCTGCGAAGTCGCCCAGCGCGCATCCCTCGAACACCAGCTTCTCCTCACCAAGCCCCACGGCAGCCTTGGCCGCCTCGAAGAAATCGCCGCCTGGTACGCCGGCGCCCACGGCCGCTTTCCCCCGCCCCGTCCCGAACGCCCACTGGTCGCCGTCTTCTGCGCCGACCACGGCGTCACCGTCGAAGGTGTGAGCGCCTACCCCTCCTCGGTGACCGCCGGCATGGTCGCGAACATCATGGCCGGCGGCGCCGCCATCAGCGTGATGGCCCACCGTCTCGATATTCACCTTTCGCTCGTCGACGTCGGTGTCTCGGGCGATCTCTCCGCCGTCCCCACGAACCCGCTCTTTGCATTGCACCGCGCGTCCGTGCGTGCGGGCACGGCCAATTTCGCCCGCGAGCCCGCGATGACACGCGCCCAGGCGCGCGAGGCCATGGACGTGGGCGAGCAGCTCGCCCATCGTGCCGCCTCCGACGACTACCAGCTGCTCGCGGTCGGTGAAGTCGGCATCGGCAACACCACGTCCGCCGCGGCGCTTCTCTGTGCCTTCACCGGCGCGTCACCCTCGGATGCCGTCGGCGTGGGAACCGGCATCTCCGATTCGACCCGCCTTCACAAAGTCTCCATCGTCGAGGCGGCCCTGCGCCTTCACGCGCCCGATGCCGCCGATCCCCTCGGCGTCCTTGCCGCCGTCGGTGGCCTGGAGCTCGCGGCCATGGCGGGCTTCCTTCTCGCCGCCGCCCGCCGCCGCATCCCCGTCGTCCTCGATGGTTTTCTCGCCACCGTCTCCGCCGTCGTTGCCGCCGCATTCGACGCTGGGGTCACGCCCTACCTTCTCGCGTCCCACGTCTCCGCGGAGAAAGGCGCGTCCCTGGCCACCGCCGCCCTCGGCAAAACGCCCCTCCTCGACCTCGGCATGCGCCTCGGCGAAGGCACCGGCGCGGTTCTCGCCGTCGATCTCGTTCGCACCGCCGTCGAACTCCAACTCTCCATGGCCACCTTCGCCACCGCCGGCATCCGCCGTTAAGGCTCCGCGGTTTACTCGCAAATTCCGCGAATTTGCTGCTCGCGCGCGACGATCAGCTCCGAAATCACGGGTCGCATCGCTGCAAACGCCTTCGACCGATGGCTCACCCGATTCTTCTCGTCCTCGGTGAGCTCGGCCATCGTCTTGTCCATGCCGGCGAGCACGAACAGGGGATCGTAGCCGAACCCGCCCGACCCGCGCGGGATGCTGGTGATTCGCCCTTCGCAGGCTCCCTCGACCACCTTCGGCTCCCCATCTTTCGCAAACGGGTCCACCAACGCCAGCGCACACCGAAAGCGCGCCACGTAGCTCTTGTTTTGCGCGGCCGACACCGGATCGCCCAGCGCCTCCAGCTCGTCGAGCAACGCCGCATTGTTCTCCGAGTCGGTCGCGCGCTCATGCGCGAAGCGTGCGGAATACACGCCGGGTCGTCCGTCGAGCGCATCGACCTCCAACCCCGAGTCGTCGGCAAGGGCCAGCATCATCGTGGCATGCGCCGCCGCGCGCGCCTTCTTCACCGCGTTCTCGACGAAGGTCCGCCCGTCTTCCACGACGGGCAGCGCCTGCGGCAGCACGTCGGGTAGCGCAACAATGTCGAGCGGAAGCCCCGCCAGAAGCCCGCGGAGCTCTTCCACCTTGTTGCGATTGTGGGTTGCCAAGACGAGCGTGTGCTTCACGGCCTCACCGGCCGCCCACGATCAACGCATCGAGCGAAACACCCGCGCCGGCCAGTGCCGCACGCTGCAGCCGCGTGAGCTCGGCCACGCCGGTGAGCGCCATGTCGAGCATCGCATCGATGCGCGCCCGCGGTGCCGGTGCACCCTCGGCGGTCCCTTGCACCTCGATGATCGCGCCCGACGCGGTGGCCACGACATTGAGGTCGACCTCCGCGGCGGAGTCCTCGAGGTACATCAGGTCGAGCGCGAGCTGGTCATTCTTGAGCAACCCCACGCTGGTCGCCGCCACCGGTTCGCGCAAAACGGGGCCGCTCAAGGTTCCGCGCTCGCGCAACTTGGCGACGGCCAGTGCCAGCGCCACGAATCCACCCGTGACGGAGGCGGTGCGCGTGCCGCCGTCGGCCTCGAGCACGTCGCAGTCGACGGTGATGGTCAGCTCGCCGAGTTTCTCTAGAAGGACGGCCGCACGCAGGGCTCGCCCGACCAGGCGCTGAATCTCCTGCGTCCTTCCGCTCGGCGCCTTGCCGCGTCCATCGCGGTTTTCGCGCCGCGGCGGATTGGCGCGCGGGTGCATCTGGTACTCGGCCGTGAGCCATCCTTTGCCTTTGCCCTCGAGAAAAGCGGGCACCTTCGGCTCGACCGAGGCCGTGCACAGCACAATCGTGCCCCCCGCGCGGTAGAGCACCGACCCTTCCGAAGGACGATGAAAACCGAGAACCATTTCCACGGGGCGAAGCGCATCGAGCGCACGAGCATCGGGTCGCATGGCCCCTACTTAGCGAGCCACGCGCCCCGCGTCCATCGCCGACACCGCCCTGTCGCACGAGCACCTACGTAGGCACGACCCGGCGCCACACGATTTCGCGCAACCGCCCCGCACGCCGTGCCGAATAAGACGCCAAGGGCCATGGGAACCGAAAAATCGAGCCACCGCGTCGCCGCCGCCTTGGCTTTCGCTGCCGCGTCGGCCGCGTGCGCCGGAGAAACCGCCACCGCCCCGCCCCCTTCGACGCGCCCTTGGGCGTGCTTGGCCAATGCGCCCCCGCACCCAGAGCCTCGAACCGAGTCGGGCGAGGAGATTCCTGCAAACGAGATCACGCCGCCGCGTGAGGTCCCCGCCCTTACGCGCGTGATGAAGTCGACGCTTCCTGCCGCGCTACCCGAGGGCCCCGTCTACCTCGCCGCCCGCTGCACCATCCACACCGACGGCACCGCCTCGGACTGCACCATGATCTGCTCTCATCCTGGCTACGATGCGCTCGTCCTCGAAAAGCTGAGCACCCAGCGTTACGTGCCCGCGACCTATCGAGGCCGCCCCATCGAACTCGTCTCCACCTTCACCTACCGCCTTCTCGGACCATGAAACGCGCCGCCCGCATTCTCGCCGTTCTCCTCCCGCTGGCCGCCTGCGCGGGAGAAACGGGAACCGCCCCCCCGCCCACCCTGTATGTACTTCGATGGGAGCGCGTCCCGCCCTCGGCAACGGCCGAACCGCTGCCCGAGCCCCTTCCGGGAACCTCGGGCCTCGTCACGAGGCGGGGGGTCAAACCGGAGTGCTTTGCCAAGCTATCCAATTTGCCAAAGCTTGTGCCGCGCGCCGACGGTGAGCTGCCGAATCCGAATAAGCCCGTGACGCCGCCTAGGCTCATCGCCGGAAGCGAGATGCCTATCCTTCCCAGGGAGGTGATGGTGCGCTCGTTGGAGCTCTACATCGTCCCACGGTGCATGTTGCACAAGGAAGGCTATATCTCCGATTGCAACTTCGTTTGCTCGTATCCAATCGCGGACAAGGCGGTACTCGAGAACCTCTACGGGCGGCGGTACAGTCCCGCCATCTATGACGGCGCTCCGGTGGATGTGACATATACGTTCCAGTTTCATATTACGAGTGCCCCATGAGAGGCGGGGCGCTGATGCACCGACGGCGGATCTTCACTCTCACTGTCTTCATTGCGCTCGCGGCTTGCGGAGGCGAAACGGCAACCGCCCCTCCGCTACTTTCGGCCGCACCGCTGCCCGAGCCTCTTCCGGGAACCTCGGGCCTCGTCACGACGCCGGGCGCCAAACCGGAGTGCTTTGCCAAGCTATCGAACTTGCCATTGTTGGTGCCGCACCCCGAGGGGGCGCCGCCCAATCCGAACAAGCCCATGACGCGGCCTACGCTCATTGCTGGAAGCGCGACGCCTATCCTTCCCAGGGAGGTGCTCGTCCGTCGTTTGGAGCTCTACATCGTCGCACGGTGCACATTGCACAAGGAAGGCTATATCTCCGATTGCAATTTCGTTTGCTCGCATCCAATCGCGGACAAAGCCATACTCGAGAACCTCTACGCGCGACGCTACAGCCCTGCCATGTTCGACGGCGCTCCTGTCGATGTGACGTACACGTTCCAGTTTCATATTGCGCCCCAATGAAAGGCGGACGCTGATGCTTGTCGAACACCATCGATTCAGGCCAGCGACCTACCAGGGGCGTCCGCTCCTCCTCGCGCTCATGGTCACTACGGCCGTTCTCGGGTTCGCGCAGAACGCGCAGGCCGATGCCGAGCGTACGGTGCCTGTGGCGAAGGCTCCGTCATGGGTGTCCGCTGTGGAACGGCGGGAGCATGCGCCGGGCAACGAGGTGGCAGAGCAGGGGGGCGTGATCGACGAGGTCGTCGATGATCAATATCGGGTGGACGCCAGTGTGGAACACTATGCGCACCGCGTGAAGCGCATCGTCTCGGCGGCGGGGGTCGATGAAGTCGGGCAGGTGCAGATCGAATTCGACCCGATTTACGAGCACCTGACCCTGCACCATGTGAGCATCCTTCGCGGTGCGGCCAGCATCGACGCGTTGACGATGGCGACCGTTCGCGTGACCGATGTGGAGAGTGAGGCCGATCAGCGCGTGTACAATGGTCGACGCTCGGCCCACGTGCTCATTCACGATTTGCGCGTCGGTGACGTCGTCGATTACGACTACACCGTCGAAGGGCAGAATCCCGTCTTGGGGGGACGCTTCGTCACCATCGAGCCGCTGGCGACCTCCCATCCCACGGAGTACCTTCGGGTGCGCATTCTCGCACCGCCATCGCGGACGCTCGCATCGCGTACCTCCGGGATGACGCTCGAGCCGGTTACCCGCACGGCCGATGGCATGCGCGAGCTCACGTGGGAGCGGCGCGACGTGCCCGAACCCGTCTACGAGCGGGGCGCGCCAAGCTGGTATTTCCAGCGCCCCAGGCTCACCGTGAGCGAGTTCGACTCGTGGCGCAGCGTCGCTGCGTGGTCCGTGCCGCTTTTCGAAGAGGCCGGACGTCCCACCGTGGAGGTCACCGCGGCGGCCAACGACATCGCGCAAAAGCATGCCACCCCGGCGGCGCGTGCGCTTGCCGCGTTGCGGTTCGTGCAGGACGACGTTCGCTACCTTGGCATCGAGATGGGGGCGAATTCGCATCGGCCCCACCCGGCGAGCGACGTATTGAAACAGCGATTCGGCGATTGCAAAGACAAGTCGGTCCTGCTGATCGCCTTGCTCACCGCGCTGGGCATCGAAGCCCACGCCGTCCTGGTCGACACGGTCCTCGGCGAGCACGTCGAAAACGAGCTGCCCTCGCCGTATGCCTTCAACCACGCCGTCGTGCGCATCCTCCTCGAGGGGAAACCCATCTGGGTCGACCCGACGCGCTCCTTGGAACGTGGTCCCCTCGGGGCTGCGCCGTTGCGGTACGGAAAAGCGTTGGTCGCGGCGCGTGACACCAACGCCCTCTCCACCATCGAGGCGCCCTTTCCCCGAGACCCCACCGTCGTGACGTTCGAGTCCTTTCGATTCGGCGATACCGACGGGCGCCTCGACGTGGTGCGTACCTTCCGCGACGCCGACGCGCGGGCCATTCGCCATCGCCTTGCCGGAGTACCGCGGGCCAAGATTCAAAAGCGCTACCTCGATGAATACGCCACCATGTATCCGACCATCGAAGTGCGTGAAGAGATGACGGTGGAAGACCGGCCCGACGAGGACGCCGTCGTCCTTCGGGAGCACTACGTGATGCTCAAGGTCGTGAAGGAGGGCGATTTCTCGGTGCGCGCCCACGGCATCGCCGACATCGTCGGAGCGACCCAGTCGGCCAAGCGCAACGCGCCCCTCGGCATCGAGTATCCGGCGTTCGAACATCACCAGATCGAGCTCTACACGGACGATGGGATCCGTTTCCCCGATCCACCCGACGACACCTTTCAAGATTCGGCACTCATCTTCACGGTTCGCTCCGAGACGCACGACAAGAGGGCCATCCTCGACTTCGAAGTGCGCACCCTCCGCGATTTCGTCCCGCCGAACGAGGTCGCCGAGCACATGGCCCTGGTCGACCGCATTCGCGACGCCACCTATTTTTCGTTCACCCCCTCGAACAAGCCCCGCAAAGGCACGTCCACACCACTGACATTGCTTTCGGCCATCGGTGCCCTCTTCGGCATCGTCGGCCTCATCGTCATGATTCGCCACGGCTCGCTCTCTTGGCTGCGAACGCGCTGGTCGCGCGGTCCTCGTAGCGCGGAGCCCCGCGAGCGGCGCAGCGGCGATGGTGACACCGCGGCGACGGCCACGTGGGTCCTCTCGCGCAGCGCAGCGGAAAAGCTCGTCCTCGGTCCCAAGTGCCATTGCGGTGCGCGGTTCACCGGGCCCCTTCCCGACAGCTCGTGGAGCGCCGTCTTGTTCGACGGGCGCACCATCACGTCGGCGCGCGTCGTCTGCGACGAATGCGACAAGATACGTATTCGCTATTTCGAAATCAATTGAGCCCGGCCGCGGTTGCCGCGCGGCTCGGAGGCGTGGGCCGGTGCAATCGGAAGCGCGATGCGGAAGCTGGTGCCACCCCCATCGCGCGGTTCGGCGGTGATGGCGCCGCCGTGGGCGACCACGATCTGGCGCGTGATGGCCAAGCCCAGACCGGTGCCCTCGCCCTTGGTCGAGAAGAACGGATCGAACACGCGGGGACGGATCTCGTCGGGGATGCCACCGCCGCGGTCGTTCACCCGAACGACCACGCTCAACCCCTCGGCGCGCACGACCACGTCGATGTTGCCGCCCTGGGGCATCGCCTCGCGCGCATTGCGCAGTAGGTTCAACAGCGCTTGCCGGATTTGGGCCTCGTCGAACAACGCCGGTGGCAGCTTGTCGGCGATGTCGACCCGCACGTGGCAATCGGCGCGTTCGTTCTCGGCGCGGGAGAAGCTCACCACCTCGTTCACCGCGCCGGCGATGTCCTCGGCCTCCATGCGCGGGGAGGGGAGGCGCGCCAGGCGCAGGTACTCCTCGGACAGATGCTCGAGCCGCTGCACCTCGCGCGCAATCGCCTGGAGCAGCGCGCGCGACTCACCGCGGGCATCGGCGCGGGAAGCGAGTTCCTCTTCCAGGAGCTCGATGTTCAGACCGATCGAGGACAACGGATTGCGGATCTCGTGTGTGACGTGCGCCGCCATCTTGCCGATCGCCGCGAGGCGCTCGTTGGAAAGCGCCTGCGCCTGCGCGCTCGCGACGGCGCCGACCATGCGCTCGAAGGCCATCGCCAGGTCGCCGATCTCGTCCTCGGTGGGGACCACCTCCTGCGGCGTGAGATCTCCATGGGCCACGGCTTGGGCCCGCTCGGTCACGCGCGCCAGGGGCGCGAGCAAGCGCCGCGTGTGGATCGACACCGCGACGCCCACGCCCAGGGTCAGCACTGCGAGCGCGATGAGCGCGTAGATGGCCCGCTGCTCGCGGCGTTGCGCGTCCTCGGAGATATGGTCCATCGAGACGCGCACCCGCTCGGAGATATCGCGCACGTGCCGCTCGGCGGTGTGCTCGCGGGGGCCCGTCTCGACCAGGATGCGATTGATGGCATCTTTGTCCCCCGAATCGAGCGCCGCAAACAACTGCGAGAACTGCTCTTTGTCGTCCTCGAGATCCGCCTCGATGGAGTCCAAGGTCGCCGTCAACGAGGCGGCGAGCGCCTGCGAGCTCGGGCTCCCCACGCCGGCGAGTCCCACGGCGAGCCCCTCGCGTGCTTTGGCGAAGGCCTGCGGGCGTGCATTCGAGAGAACCCGCAGCATCTCGCGGGCGGATAGCGGATTGCGCTCGTCGGGAATGCTGTCGAGCAACGCCGCCAAGGTTCCCTGGTTCGCGCGGAGCTGCCCCAGCGCGAGCGCCGCGGGCAGGTACCCGCGTGCGAGCTCCTCGCTGTCGAGCGCTGCACGGCGTTGGGCGACCACGCTCCACCCCACGGTGACGGCGAAAGCCACCACCGTCACCGCGAAGGACGCGAGCACGCGTGTCGCGATCGTCTTGCGGGGCGGGGCGACGCTCTTCCGAATCACGCAGGTCCCTTTTGCGCCGCCCGCAGGCTGCGCGCCATCCACGTGACGATGTCGTCCACCGCCGCATCGCCGCTTCCGGCGCGCCGCAGCGCATGCAGGCTCGAGGCGCAGCCGGTGACCACGCGCCCGCCGCCCGCGCGCGCATGCTCCTCGAGCCGCGTCTTCGCGATGATGCGCGCCGGCTCCGGCATGGTCACCGGCAAGAGCCCACCGGCGCCTGCGCACGTGGCGCGCTCGCGCCGCGTGTCGAACTCCGCGGGGGCCTCGCCCAAAATGCGCGTGAGCACCGTGCGCGGAGCCTCGTAGATCCCAAGCCCCCGTCCCAGTTTACAGGGGTCGTGCCATCGCACTGATTCGGTGGCAGGCTTCCCCAAGGTGGCAAAGCGCGTCGCTTCCCGCGCCGCCCACTCCACGAGCAGCGCGACCTTCGGCTCGACCCGCACGCCGATCTCCGGGTAGTGCATCCGCAGCGCAGCCCCGCACCCTGCATCCACCACGGTGACGCGCTCGAAGCGCCGCAATCGCTCGCCCATCTCGGCCGCCACGCGCGCGAAGCCCGGTGCATCTCCGGCCATGAGCAGCGGCATTCCACAGCAACCGTCGACCACGCCCACGTCTTCCCCGGCCAGGCCCCGCGCGACCTCGAGCGCGTCGCGCGCCTCGTCCCCCGCCTTGTGCAAATAGGTGCACCCTACAAGCAATCCCGTGCGCGCCCCATGGCGTCCATTCCCCAGGCGCGCCGCCGCCGCGCGCGTGCGCGCCTCGTGCTCCTCGAACCGTGCCACCGTGCGCACCGCCCCCTCGGGCGCGATCCGGTACGCGGACCATGCCGCCCGCGCGGCGTGGAGTCCCGACGTCACGTCGTTGCGGTGATCGCACGACTCGCGGCACCCGTAGCATCCGGTGCAGGCCCACGCCGGGGCGGCATAGGAGGCTTCGCGCGGGACGTCGCCATGCGCGGCGAAGTAGGCCATCGACATTTTGCCCCACGGCGTGAGCGTCTCGCGCGGCTCCGCGTTGGACACCGGGCAGGCGCTCCGGCACAACTTCGGGCAGAACACGCAGTTCTCGAGCGCCCCGCGCTGCGCTTCCAGCAGGGGCAGCGCTTTCATCGGCCGCTGATCGGGTCGTCGTTTCATCGGTTACGGCGCATCATGCCACCGAACCGGCCGAGCGCAGTCGATCGCGCAGCTCCGCCATCGCCTCGTGCGGCCGTTCCCTCTCCCGAAAGAGCTCCACCATCTTTTCGGCCATGTCCAAATTCTGCGCACGCAGCTTTCGGCCGAAGTGCTCCTCCACGTACGCCACCCCCTCCGGCGATCGCCGCCGCGCAAACGCGACCGCCATCTTCAGGGAATTGGCCACCATGCTCTTCGGTGCCCACGAACCCAGCATCGATCGCGACGTGAAGCGCACGAACCACTCCGCCCAAATCGTGGGCTTCCCATACGCGTGCCCGAGTTGCCGCGCTTCGTCGGCCGCGCGCAGCACCAGATCGAGCGCGTCTTTGTCGGCGAGCAGCTCGTCGATGGTGCCCATCACGTCGATGCCCATCATGACGGGCACGAACGTGAACGTCGTCGCCACGTTGGTCGCATGCACCCCAGCTTGCGCGCGGCTGCCGATGCCCGCCGCCTCGAACGCCTGCGCCAGCTTGTCGATCACCGGCACCCGGCGCTCCGGCTGCTCAATCAACGTCGCCGCCATCCGCGGGAGCCAATAGCGGAACGTCCCCTCCCGCTCGTAGGCCACCACCCCAGGCATGCCTGGAAAAAGCCTCCCCGGACCCAGCGCCCCATCCAAATAGGCCCGATGCTGAGGAAAAATCGGCGTCATCGTCACCACCGGCGCCTTCACCGATGCGAGCAGCGCGACCAGCCGCGCGTCGATCTGCTCGAAGCGCACGCACACGAGAACGATGTCCGCATTCTGCGGAACCGACGTCACCCGCACCGGCTCCTCCAGAAGCAGCGTCCCGCCGGCGCCGTCGACCTTCTCGATGCGCAGCGGATTCACCGTTTCGGGCAGGGAGCGCGTGACGAACGACACGCGCACGGGATCTTTCCCGCACGCCAGGCGGACCCCGAAGACCGACCCGAGCGAACCCGCGCCGACGATGGCAACGTGCAAGGCCAACCCCCCCGAACTTATCCCATCAGGGCCTCAGCGGTACGTGAAGCGCAGATCGTGGTCGCAAATTTTGAAGAGATCGCCCTCGGCGATTTGCTTGCGGGCGATGCGCTGGCCGTTGAACTCGACCCCGTTGGTCGAGCCCATGTCGACCATGAAGTAGATCCCGTTCTGGAACTCGATCATCGCGTGCTGCCGCGAGACGTTGGGGTCCTTCAGGGTCAGATCGCTCGACTGCTTGCCGCGGCCGATGACGAAGCGGTCCTTGTTGATGGGGATCTTCTCGCCCTGGTACATGACGCAGAGCTGCGGCCCGGCGTGAACTTGCGGCGGGTAGCCGTTGGACGCCATCGGCTGCTGCATATGCCCGCCCGGCCCCATGGGCATCTGGTGCCCCTGCATGGGTGGCGGCCCACCGCGGGGAATCGGCGGCGGTACGCTGCGGGCCGGCGGCGGCACGGAGCGCGGGACCGCAGGCATTTGCCCGCTCGGACCGCGCGGGGGCGGTGCGGGTAGCCCGTGCATGCCACCCTGCGTGCGGGCAGGGGGCGGCGGAAGCGGTCCCGGTGTCTGACGCGACGGACGCGCCGGCGGGGGCGGCAGACCTCCCGCACGCGGTGGGGGAGGCGGCGGCGGATAGCCTCCGCGCTCGGACGTGGGCGAGCCGCTGGGCGTGCTCGAAAACTGCGGGCGCGCTCCCGTTCCATAGCTGCGCTGCCGCGCGTACTGCTTCATCGCCTCGTTGATGAGGTAATCGACGCTGCACTCGAGCTCGCGCGCCATCTGCTCGAAAGTCTCCCAAAGCACGTCGCGGCATTGGAAGGTTCGGCCGCTCTTCTTGTTCGGATCCGAGCTCATGACAACGTTCCCGTAGTCCTCCGGCCCCCGCATCCTAACCCACTCCTAGGGTGGAGGGGCGTGTATGCATAGGGAGCCGGACAATTTAGCATTTAGGAGCCGCCGCCCTCCATCGAGGGAACGATGCAGAATTTTACAAACTCGCCGACGGTGTGGATCTCTTTCGATTCCTTCTCCGCCGAACCGGGTGCCTTGGCAACATCGCAAGACCACCCGCACTCGTCGTCTTTGTCGCACTTGGGGACGGCTTGGTTGTCGCCTTCGAGCGCCGCCACCGTCGCCACGTCGGCCTTCTTCCCTCCGTAGAAGAATCCGAGTGCCGACAGCTTGGCCCCAAGCTCGTTGCTCTTCAGATATGGAGTAATGGCCTCACGCGGCTTTTTCTCGCCGGCGGGGGCATCGAGTTTGGTGATGAGGCCACCGTAGGAGATCGGTTCGGTCATCCCCATCTTCTGCCCGGGGTTCTTGGGCAGCCGATTCATGAACTCGGGAAGATCCTTCGTCGTCATCGTGCGAAGGACGAGCGAGGCCGCGACCCAGCGCACCTTCCACTTCTTGGAGGCGTCGAAGAGCGCGTACATCTTCGGGACCGCGATTTCCTTGGGCAGCTCGCCCAAGCGGGTGAACGCGAGATCCCGCACCGCGTCCGGCGTGTCGTCGTTCTTGGCGATGTCGAACAGCTTCTCGATGTCCGCCGTGTTGTTCTTGTCGACCCGCCCCTCGAGTGCCGCCAGCGCGGCCTTGCGCCGCTCCTCGCTGTTGTCGCCCTTCGCCGCAAACCCAAGCGCGTAGTCGATGATGGGCCGGCCGCCCACCTTCTTCATCGCGGTGAAGACCTTGATGAGCTCTTGCTCCTGGTACTTCTTGACCTGCTCGGTCTGCGCTTCTTTGCTGACGTTCGCCTTGGCGCGCTTGTTGGCTTCCTCGACGAGCGGCGTTTGCTTGTTGATCCACGCCTGCGAGTCGATCTGCTTGGCGATGGTGACGAGCTGCACGCTGGCCTTCTGCTTCGTCTCGGCGTCGCCGAGATCGGCGATGAGGCCCGCGATGCGGTCGGTCTTGGACGACTCCTCTTTGAGCAAGCCCGGCAAAGTCTTCACCGAGTTGGCGCCCAGGTAGCGGAACATCTGCTCGATGCCGTACTGCTGCACGGTGTAATCGAGGCGGGCCTCCAGGTTGGACGTGGCCCACTCCGTGAGGGCGCCCGCCAGCTGCGCGCGCACGGCGTCATCCGTCACCAGCGGGGGATCGTGCGAGAGCAGGGCAAACGCCACGTCTTTGAAGGGAACGCTGGGATCGGCCGGGGTCGTCCCGTCTTCTTTTTTCGAGGGGAGCGGCTGCTTGATCTGGTTGACCAGCTCCGGCACCATCGATTCCAGCATCTTTTTGCGTTCTTCCGCGTTGAGCGCCACGATGGCGCCCTCGCGGCCTTCGCCGTTCTCGTCGACGTAGCCGTCGACCAGGTACGGGATCGCCCAGAGCTTGCCCCCGCGGGGCTTCATCTTGATGAGGGAAAGCGCGGCCTCGACGCGCAGTGGCCACGCGTACTTCGCGTGGGTTGCCACGGCGTAGAGCTTGCGCGGTCCCTGTTCCGTGCCTTCCCAACGGTGCACGTCGCTTTCGCTGACTGCGCACCCCGAAAGGCCTACACCGGCCGCGACCGCAACGAGCGCCCACGACGCGACCCACTTTTTCATTCTTCCGGTCCTCGGCATCCCGCCTCGTCCCGCCAGCCAGAAGCCAGCGCTCCATGAGAAAGCTACGGTCCGGCGTGGATGCTAATCCAGTGGGGGCAAAGATCCTAGGGGTCACACGGCTTCTGGACACCTAGGCCCTCATTGGGTTACCTGTAGGCTGACGTACGGAAATGGCGCTCCCTCTTTTCGCTCCGCGACGCGCAGGCTCGACCGGGTTACCCGAAAACACGCGTGCGTCCTCGTTCCTGGGGAGGGACGCGGTGCTTCAGCCACGCTGGCGGGAAGTCTCGGCCCTCCTTCTATGGACCACCGCCGTGTTCCTCGTACTGGGGCTTGCCTCGTACGAGCACGATCCGGCCACGGGTCAGAGCACCGGTGAGGACTGGGTCGGCCCCGTCGGTGCGGCGTGCGCCCATGGCTTGGTGACCCTCATCGGCCTGGTGGCATGGACCGTTCCGCTCGAGGCCGCGTTGCTCGGCATCCCGTTCGTGCGCGGGCAGAAGAGCACGATCACGCCAGCGCGCCTGGCCGGTGACGCGCTCATCGCGTTGACCGCCGCGGCGATGATTCAAGTGGGGTGGCCCGGGCGTCTTGCGTTTGGCCATCACGTGGCCGGCGGCGTGGTGGGCGAGTTGTTCGGCGAACTCTCTCGGTCGCTGTTCTCGACCATTGGCTCGTTCTTGGTGGGGTTCGCCTTCCTCGGGCTCATCTTGATCGGGCGCGCGTCGTTCTCGTTCATCGCGCTCATTCGGTGGCTGGTCCGTCTTGGCGAAAAGAGCGCGCGCGGTACGGCCTCGGGTGCCAAGAGCGTGGCAGAGGCCTGGCAAACGGCCCGCCAGATCGAGCGCGAAAAAACCGAGAAGGCGCGCCTCGCGGAACTTCCGCGCATCGGCGCTGCGGCGGAGGCCGAGGCGACCATCGCCGTGTTGCCCGAGGAGGCGGAGGACGACGAGGGCATCGAGCCGGCCGCCGATTCGAGCGAGCCCGCGTTGCCTGCGGAACTCGACATTGGCGAGGCGATGACCATCGACCCCGCCGAGGCCCCGAAGCGCCGCCAGCGCAAGCCGCGCGCACCGAAGGTCGCCGCTGCGGGTGCTGTGGAGGCCGAAAGCTCCCCCACCCCAACCCTCGGAGGGGAAAGTCGGCCGCAAGCGGACCTCCGGCGTCGGGGGAGGGGGCCGACGGCCGTCGCCGACGACAAGATCAGCGCGGTCGAGACGAACGTCGACAGCGATGATGCGGAAGTCGTCGAGAACATCGAGACGAAGGGCTCGCGCCGAAAGCGAGCTCCCTCCCCCCCCGGAGGAGGGCAGGGGAGGGGGGCCGAACAACCATCTGCCGGCCCCACCATCGTCGACACCTCCGCGGCCCTCGCCCGCGAAGCCCCCGTTCCCGAGCTCGAGGCTTCTCCGGCACCCGCTCCTGTCTCGCCCGCGCCGTCTCCGGCGGCCGCCGCGAAGCCCAAAGAGAAAGAGCCCACGATCGTCCCCCCAGCCCCGACGGCCCCGCCGCCGGCTGCCCCCAAGCCGCCGAAGCTCGTTCCGGCCTTTGGATCCGGCTTCCGCCTGCCCTCGATCGATTTCCTCATCGCCTCCAAGCAGGACCCGAGCCTGGCGATCGATCACGAGACCTTGCTCAAGAACGCCGAGCTCCTGGTGAAGACCCTGGGCGACTACGGCGTGAGCGGCAAGGTGGAGGACATTCTCCCGGGCCCCACCGTCACCACCTTCGAAGTCTCCCCCGCCGCCGGCACCAAAGTCTCCAAGGTCGCTTCGCTCGCCGACGACCTGGCGCTGGCCCTTGCCCGCAAGGTCCGCATCGTCGCGCCCATCCCGGGCAAGAACCGCATCGGCTTCGAGCTCCCCAACGAGCGCCGCATCCCCGTCAGCCTGCGCGACCTCGTCGAGGATCGCCGCTTCCAAACGCTCGATGCACCGCTGCCCGTCGTCCTCGGTCGCGACATCCTCGGCGCTCCCGTTTACGCCGACTTGGCGAGCATGCCCCACGTCATCGTGGCCGGTGCCACCGGCGCCGGTAAGAGCGTCGGGCTCAACGTCATGCTCTCGTCGCTCCTCTATCGGCGCACGCCCGAGGAGCTGCGCCTGCTGATGATCGACCCCAAGGTCGTCGAGCTCGCGCCGTTCGATCGGATTCCGCACATGCTCCTGCCAGTGGTCACTGACATGAAGCAAGCCGCGACGGCCCTGAAGTGGGCCGTCGACGAAATGGAACGCCGCTATCAGTTATTCGCCGACGCGGGCACGAAGAACATCGGCACCTTCAATGCATGGGTCGACCGCGTGCACCGCGGCGAGGCTCGCAACCCGGCCCCCAAAGTGGTCATCGCCAAGGACCACAATGGCTTGCCCGAGGCCATCAACCCCGACTTCACCAGCGGCGAGCAGGGGGAGGCCCCGCTTCCCGAAAAGTTGCCGCTCATCGTCATCGTGGTCGACGAATTTGCCGACTTGATGATGCAGCAAGGCAAAGATGTGGAGGCCGCGGTCGCGCGTCTGGCGCAAAAGGCGCGCGCCGCGGGCATGCACGTCATCCTGGCGACGCAGCGTCCGAGCGTCGACGTCATCACGGGCATGATCAAGGCCAACTTCCCGACGCGTATTGCGTTTCGCGTCGCCCAAAAGGTCGACAGCCGCACCATCTTGGACGAGCAAGGCGCCGAGCATCTCCTCGGCCGCGGCGACATGCTCATCAAGCTCAATGGCACGAACGAGACCAAGCGCGTCCAGTGCCCGATGATCACCGAGGAAGAAGTCCAGGCGATCACGGACTTTCTGCGCCTGCAGGGTGAGCCGGTCTACGACGAGAACATCCTCAAGCCGCGCGACGACGAGGGTGGCGGCGAGGAAGTCGAGGACGCCGAGCAGGACGCGATGTACGACGACGCCGTGCGCATGGTGGCCGATACCCGCCGGTGCTCCACGTCATGGCTTCAGCGCAAACTCGGCCTTGGCTACAACCGCGCGGCCCGCATCGTGGAGATGATGGAGCGGCGCGGTCTGGTCGGTCCGGCCAACGGCGCAAAAGACCGCGAAGTCCTCATCGATCCCATTTGACGAAGCCATCGCCAGTGTGAAGGCTGTACCTGGTCGACGATGATGAGATGCGTGTGGGAAACCTGCGCCACCCGGCCATATGCTCAACGGGACGGCGCGATAAGTCGCCCTCCCTAGTAAAAAATTCGCCCGACGTCTACAAAAATTGTAAAGACACCCTTCGAAACCCTCGACGGGTGGAAAAAAGACGCTAGACTCTGCCGGCGTTTGTGACCGACATGGCAATGAGCATGAAAAACGCTGTCGCGTACGAGCAGGACCCCCAAAACGCGCAGCTCCGCCGCAGCGGTGCAATCGGAGGATGGCGAGTGGCTGACGAAGCTGATCGCACGAGGCTCATCGGTGAAATTTCGCGTGTGATTCGGGAGCCGGCGACGCCGGAAAGTACCCGAACTGCCGGCCTCACGCTGATCGGCTGGCTCGCGCGGCGCATGCCCGGTGAGAAGCCGCACGCGCTGGGCGTTGCCGAGGCGCGCGAGTCCGAGCGGCGGCTCGTGACCGCCGTGAAAGAGCTCTGTCCTGATCGGTCCCCCGAGCGGGACTGCGGGCCCGAGACGCAGGCATCTCCGAAGTCGACTCTTCGGATTGCCCGCCGTCGGAGCCGCTGATCGCATCCAGGCCGAGCGGGCGGCGGCCAGCGCTTTCCGCCGTTCCTCTCATGCTGATGGTCACCTTGGTGACCACACTCGTGCTCGTGCGCCTTCGCCGCGTCGGCACGGGGAGTGCGACCGCGCCAACGAAGGCGTCGCAGGCCGCCGACGCCTCGCTCGATGAGGGGCACTCGCTGCAGGCTGTGCCGCTTTCCGCGGCAACGGCGCGGGTGCCGGAACAGACCGCGCGCATGCACCACGGCGATGCACGTCGCACGCACCGCGCGCATGGGCATGGCCCGGTCGAACCGAAGGTCGTGTGGAAGACGCCGGTCGGTGGACCCATCCAGGCGCAGGTCGTCGCATCGGCGGATGAATCGACGCTGTACGTCGCCTCCCTCGGCGGAACACTGACCGCCCTTGGCCGCGACGGCCGCATCGCGTGGAAGGTCGACCTGAACGGACGCGTGTACAGTACACCTTGCGTCGGCAACGACGGGTCCGTGTACGTCGGCAGCGACGCCCGAACCTTCTACGCCGTGTCACCGACCGGCACCGTGCGCTGGAAGCTCGACACCGAGTCCGACGCCGACACCGGGCCGGCCCTCGCCCCCAATGGCACGATCGTCTTTGCCTCGGGCCGCACCGTCTACGCGGTAGGCTCCGCGGGGAGCATCGCCTGGCGCTTCCGGGCCAAGGGAAAAGTGTTCACCGCCCCTGCCGTCGCCGAGGATGGAACCATCTACGTGGGCGCCCAGGATCACCGTGCGTACGCACTGGCGCCAAACGGTACAGTCCGCTGGTCCGTCGATCTCGGGGCCGATGTCGACGGGGCACCGGCCATCGGGGACGACGGCGCCGTGTACTTCGGGACGGACGCCGACGAGATCGTGCGGCTTGGCGTCAAAGGAGAAATCGTCTGGCGGGCCCGCGTGGGCGGCTACGTGCGCGGTGGTCTTTCGATCGGTCGAGATGGTGACGTGCTCGCGGGCGTCTACGGGCCGTTGCCGCGTCAGGTGCGTGTGGCGGCGGCCAGCGGCAAGCTGCTCGGAGCCTTCGACGTGGCGGGGACGGGCGCGCGCGACTTCGGGGTCCACGGCGGCGCCTTGGAGGATGACGATGGCACCCTCTATTTCGGTGGACAGGACGATGCGGCCTACGCGGTGGACCGCTCTGGTAAACCACGCTGGCGTTTTGTAACGGGAGCGGACGTGGATGCACCGCTCACGCTGCTGCGGGACGGGTCGCTCGTCGTCCCATCCGATGATGGAATGGTGTACCTACTTGCCGCCCCTGCGCATTAGCGCGTATCAGAAGGTAACGTGTCAGTCATGGACGGCATCCCGCCTGCCGCAAAAACCGACGCGGAGGACGTCGTTTGGGCCCTCCAGACGGCCGACGCTCTCTGGAAGCGGCACGAGAGGGTCGACGCCATCGTGTGGTTGCGAAGGGCAGCGCAAGCCGCTGCCGAATCGCACAACGATGATCGGGCCCTGAGCCTCGCGCGATCGGCTGCCGAGCTTTCGGAGTTCATTGCCCGCAATCCGTCACCACCTCGCCAGGCGAGCCGCCCCGAAACGGACGAGCTCGCGGCCGAGGAGGTAGAGCCCATTCAGTTCGACGACGAGGTGGTCACCAACTCCCGCGTGGCGAGCGCCCGGTCGCTTGCGGCCATCAGCGGAGAAGTGCTCGTCCCCGCCGAGCTGCGCGCGGCCACCGTGTCTCATCCCAGCGCCCCTGCAAGCGGGTTCGGGGTGAACAATGCGAACAATCCAGGCGCTTCCCAAGAACGCGAGCGCCTGGAGTTACCAAAGCGCGTGGGCACGCCATCGTCGACGCAGCGTCGGGCCGCACCGCCTCCTCTTCCTCCGCGCCGACCGCCGCCGCCGCCTCCCCCTCCGGTCCTCCCGCGTTTGCCGGAGCCGACCATCAATGTCGAGGAAGAGGAGCTTCTGCCAAGCGCCAACTTGAAGCTGATCGAGGACGAGGACGAGGAGATCGAGTCCGTCCCGACGCAAGAAGCACCGCGCCGTCCGGCCGCGTTCCAGCCCGCGCTGGTTCCCTCGTTGGAGCCGGAACCCGAGTCGGAGGCGGAGCCCGCCCCTTCCTCCGCGCTGACCTTCCTGCCGGCACCCGTACCGGAGACGGAGTCCGAGCCCGAGGCGGAGCCAGAGCCCGACCCGGACCTGCCGACGGACGCTGCGGTGTTCGACAGCGTGACGCAGAAGATCAAGGCCGACCTGCGCGCACTCGACGTGTCGGCGCGCCGCTCGGTGGCCGATGACAACGTGCCACCGCCATCGCCGGCCATCCCCGCGGCCTCGTTGCCGCCCGCTCCATCGTTGCCCTCGGGGCCGGAGCTCGCGGTGGCCGAAACGGCGCCCCCGCCGATCGATCTGTCGTCGCTGGAGGCATTTGCCGATTTGCCCGACGATGCGCGCGAGGCCTTTGCGGCCGCGGCCTACGTTCACGAGCTTCACGCGGACGACGAGGCCGCCGGCTTCGCCCTGGCCGTCGTCATCGACGGCGAAGTCGATGTATGCGCAACCATCGCCGAAGCCTCGGGCGAACGCCTCGGTGCGGGGGCCGTGCTCCGGATGCGCGGCTCGGTGGGGCCCGACGTACCGGCACGCTTCGTGTGCGCGTCGGAGCGCGCCAAGGTGGCCACGTGGAACATCGACGCCGTCGAGGAAGCATTCCGCACGTGCCCATGGGTCGAGAACGATCTGTGCGCCGCCGCGAACCGCACGCACGCGCTCGTGGGCGCGACGATGGGGCCTCTCGGCGAGCGTCTCGATGCGATGCTTCGCAAGCAGATCACGGACCGCCTCGACGTGCGCCCGCTCGAACCGGGTGACGTGCTGGTCGCGAAAGGCCAGCCCGTACCCGGTGTGGTGCTGGTGGGCACCGGTTACTTGGAAGTGGTGCGCGACGATGGCACCGTCATCGAACGCATTTCGGCGGGCCAGTTCCTCTTCTCGAGTTCGATCCTGGGAGGCGGCGCCGCACCTGCAACGGCGCGCGCTTCGTCGGAAGGCACCATCGTTCTCTTTGGCGAGCGCATGGTGGCGCACGAACTGCTGCTCACGTGTCCTCCCCTGCTCGAAGTTTTGGCGGGGATGTGAGCGATCCGGAATCGCGTGATTCGGGAACCCTCGAGGTGGAGCGCCGGGTGTCGTTCGCCGGCGTTGCCCTCGAGTCGCTGAAGCCAGGCATCGTCCTGATGCAAAAGTACAGGATCGAGAGCATCCTCGGTCGTGGCGGAATGGGCGTGGTGGTGGCCGCATTGAACCTCGCCATCGACCAGCGGGTGGCGCTCAAGTTTCTGACGTCGGAGAGCCAGCGCAGTCCGAGCTCGGTCGAGCGCTTCACGCGCGAGGCGAGGGCCGCGGGCAAGCTCAGAAGCGAGCACGTTGCGAAGGTGATCGATGTGGGGCGCGTCGATTTCGGCTCGCCCTACATCGTGATGGAGCTCCTCGAGGGCAACGACTTGAAGCAGCTGATCGCCGACGACGGGCCGTTGCCGGTTCCGCGCGCCGTCGACTACCTTCTCCAAGCGATCGACGCGGTCGCCGAGGCGCACAAGCACGGCATCGTGCACCGCGACTTGAAGCCGGCGAATCTCTTTCTGACGAAGCGTGAATCGGGCGAGCCGATCATCAAGCTATTGGACTTCGGGATTTCCAAGTTCCAAGACGTGACCGACGATCCCGATCGCCCCGGCATCACGGTGACGTCGGCCTTTCTCGGCTCGCCCGCCTACGCATCGCCCGAACAGTGTCGCTCGCCGAAGTACGTGGATGCGCGAAGCGATATCTGGTCCCTTGGTGCGGTACTCTACGAGCTGCTCACGGGACGTCGTCCCTTTCGGGGCGGCTCCGAGGCCGAGGTTTTCGCTGCGGTGCTGGAGCACGATCCTGCTCCGATGCGATCGCTGCGGCCGGAGATCCCCTCGGCACTCGAGGCGGTGGTCTCCCGTTGCTTGCGCAAGAAGCCCGAGGAGCGCTTTCCCTCGGTGGCCGATCTCGCCGTCGCCCTGACCCCCCTCGGTACCGGCCAATGGACCTCGTGCGCCGAGCGCGCGGTGAGCCTTCTCGGCCAAGATACGACGAGCATCGACAGGGGACGCCGCTCATCGCGCCGTCGGCTTCTCATCCTCGGCGCGCTGCTTCTCGCCGGCGCCGGCGGCGCCATCGTATCCATGCGTCACCGCACGCAGGCTCCCCCCGAGCCCAAGCCCGTCGCCTCGGAGCCTGCACCCTCGACGTCCGCAGCCCTCCCCGTCGCAACGATCCGTGCGCCCGCGCCCCCTTCCGCCACGGCGCCTGCCGTGCCGTCGACAAAGCCGACGACGAAGCCCACCACCTCGACATCGGGCCGCGCCCGATCGCCCGACGGCGGAAAGAAGGAGCCCCCCTCAGTGGGCAGCCTTCTCGAAACGCGTCAGTGAGCTATTTCAAATCGAGAACGACGTTGTCGTGGCGAACGATCACGTTGACGTTCTGTTCCTTCACCCAAAAGATGCCCACGCTCAGCCAAACCTCGGACTTGGGCCACGGGCCCTCGAGGTTCGTATCGACGGTGGTCGTACCATCGAGGGCTATGGTGAGATGGCGCTTCTCGACATCGACATGAATGTCGTAGTGCTGCCATTTGCCCGCTACGGGTTGGGGGCCGGTGAAGGGCGAGTTTGCATAGCCCGCCGTGCCTAGATACTCCGACACCTCGCCGGAGTTGGTGGTCACTTTGAACTCGAGGCTGTGGTGATTCGCAGTGTCCGGTGCGAAGTCGAGGTGCGCGATGGACGCGTTTACGGGGCTGACGGGGCCCTTTTCGATGAAGAGCTCGAACGAGAGACGGAGCTCCTTCGGCAGCAAGCCTTGAAATTTCCGGACCATCACCGAGCGTTCGTCTGCCGGGGCCGAAACTTCGGATAGAAGCGCGAATGGCGGGGACACGACATTCGTCTCATCGACCGTGAGTCGGTTTGGCGAGTCCGATACTCGGGTGAAGTCTTCGTAAAACAACTTCCCGTCGTCGAAGTCGCGGCAGAACGTGACGGGGGCTGGCAACTTCTGACAGAAGCTCGGTGGCGGCGGAGGCGCATCCACGCCGGCGTCCTTCGATAGGGCGGGAAGATCCTTTACGTCCAACAATGACGAGCAGGCCAGGGCACTGACCGCGGTCGTCCCAAGGACTGCCCACTTCGCCCGCACTAGAACGTTCCCTTGGCCGTGAGCCATGCGCTGCCCGAGCGCGGATCGGCCGAGGGGACCACTTGCCATCGGGTTTGCGACGGCGTCGAGGAACGGGGGGCGGTGAACCAGAGGATGCCGGCCCCCACCAGGGCGGCGCCGCCGGCGATGAAGGCCACCGTGGAGATGGCTCCCTCGGTTTTCACGTCGCGACCCTGTTCGATGGCGTCGTCGGGGCATCCGTCGGGGGTGCACTTGTCCTTGGCATCGGACCAGTTCGAGATCGCCTTCAGCCCGAACACCGTACCGACCCCAAGGCCCACCACGCCCACGCCGGCCGCCACCACCGCCAGCGTCTTCCGCCCCGACCACGCGTTCTCGCGGCCCGATTCCGAGGGGGGAGGCGCCTGCTCCTGCTTCACCGGCAGCGGCGTCACGATCGGCGGTTGCTCCACCGGCGCTTCTCCCGCCGCCGCACGCTGCAAGGACGACGCGGGGATCACCACCTCGATGCTCTTGCTGGGCGCCACCGTCACGTGGGTCGACCATAGCGGCTTGTCGCCCAGCACCACCTCCAGCGCGTGCTCACCCGGATCGATCGGCACCGCCGCGCCCAGCACCGTGCGGTCCACGGTCAAGCCGTCGCGATGAACGATGGCACCTGCCGGCAAGCTCTCCGCCTTGATGGTCAGCCGCGCCAGCTGCTGCGAAAGCACACGTGCCCGCTCGCGCGCGTACTCCTGCCGCTCGCGTTGCTGCGCGCGCATCGCCAGCTCTGCGGCCTCCACGTAGCGCGCCCACGCACTCGCGGTCTGCCCGGTCTGCTCGTAGCAATGGGCCAGGTTCAGCACCGTGCCCACCTTCGGATCGATGCGGTGGCTGCTCTCGAACTTCGCGCACGCATCGGCGTAGCGCCCTTGCTTCATCAAGCCTTTGGCGTCGTCGAAAAGCGCCTGCGCCGTCACCGTATCGGGTTGCTGCGCATTCGCCGGCTGCGTTGCCAAAAGCCCCACGGCCGCCACCAAAGCGCACACACCTCGGCGCATCAGAACTTCACCACGTGGCCGTCGCCGAAGGCGGTCTGCGGCGCGTTGGGGTCGATGTCCCAATGCAGCTCTTCATTCCCTTCGGCGCCGGCGAAACGCAGACCGAACCACTTCGCATCGGGCGCGATCGATGGCCGCCCGTTTCCGTAATAGCGCGGGAACTTGATGCGGAATGCCTGCCGCCACACCGTGGTGTACGGGAAATACGTCCGCTCCAGCGCGCCCGGCTTGGGGATCAACTCGATGTTCACCGGTGCCGTCTCGTTGCCTTGGTCGTCGATGAGACGCACGATCCACGCGCTGTTCGGCTTCGTCAGATCCGTCCAGCGCCGGTTGCTGCCGTAGAGCGCGATGTAGAACGAATGCGTCTCCCGCGTCTCGTTCAGCGTCGTCTCCAGGAGCGTGCGCCGCTGGTCGACCGTGAGGCGGAAGTCCTGCGCGTAGCGGATGACGTACGCCCAGCGGAAGTCCCACGACTGGTACGTGGCGGTCACCGTGAGCAGGTCGTCCAGCTCCGAGAGCACGATGAGGCTGGCGTTGCGCGTCCAGCGCTTGAGCACCTGCGGATAGTCCGACGCGACGTATTCGCGGGTGCCCGGCCCCATGGCCACCTTGGGATCGCCGCAGCCGGGCGCCACCCCAAGGGTCATGAGAATGCCCGCCGCCATGCCGAACGCCGCCCGCCGCTTCATGCCGAGCGATGCTACTACTTGCATCGCCTACCCGATGTTAGATTCCTACGATCTCCCCACCGTTCGAGAGCGACTTGCCCGGCATCCCCACGGTCCCATGAATGCCGAAACCGAGGGTCGCATGGCGGCCGTCGCGGCCATTTTGCGTGACGGGCCCGACGGCGAAGACGCGGAAATCCTGCTGATTCGGCGCGCCGAGCGGCTGCGGGATCCGTGGTCGGGCCACATGGCCTTTCCCGGGGGTCGCCGCGAAGTGGTGGATCGCACCATCGTGGACACGGCCATCCGCGAGACGCGCGAGGAGGTCGGTCTCGACCTCGCCGCGCACGGCACCGTGCTTCATCGCCTTCCCAACCGCGCCGCCACCGCGCGGGGCAAGATCACCGATCTCACGGTGGCGGCCTTCGTCTTCGAGCTCCCGCGCGCCGAAACGAACCTCACGAACCTGGTGTCCAACGTCGAAGTCGCCGAGGCCATCTGGACGCCTCTCGGTCCGCTGGCGCGTGGGGAAACGGTGACGACGTTCGAGTACCTGCACGAGGACACCATGCTGACCTTCCCCGGTTACCGCGTGGGGGAGCGCGTCGTTTGGGGTCTCACGTGGCGTATGCTGCAGGCGCTCTTCACGGCGCTGCACGAGTAGCTACGGCTACGCGACAGACGCCGCCGTCTGCAGGGCGCTGAGCAGCTCGCGCCGTGAGTTGGGCCCGATGAGGCCATCGGCGGCGATGCCCACCGATTCCTGAAAGGACTTCAGCGCGGCGCGTGTCTTGGGACCGTCGAGGCCATCGACCTCGCCCGGATCGAAGCTGAGGAAACTGAGCGCGGTCTGAACGCCCGCGGTCGTGGCGAGATCGATGCGACCGAACTTCTCGGACTCGTGAATGGTGTCGCTCATGGCTTACTCCTTCTTGTCCGTGATCTGCGCGATCTTCCCGGCCGAATCCCAGCAGAATCGGCTGTCGTGCTTCGTCGCCCCCGCGGTGCTTTCCACGTTGTAGCACTGCAGGGTGCCGAGCTTTTCCGACTTGGTGACCTTCGGATCCTTGAGCCCCAACGTCGCGATGGGGTTGGCCTGCACGGTCTTGCCGCCGTGCTTCGTGAGCGCCTTCTTCGTGCCGGCAGGCGTGCCGTCGAGTCCCGCGAGAAACTCCTTCATCTCGGGGCTGGTCTCGACTTCCGCGGGCGCGGGTGGTGGGGTTGGCGGCGGAGGCTCGGGCGCGGGCGGCGGCGCCACGGGCGCGCTCGATGCCGTCGTCGTCGATGCCTTGGGTTTCTCTTCTTCCTTCGAGCACGCCATCAACGTCAGAGCGCACAACGCAAGAAGCGGTACGAATGATCGCATGGAGATCCCTCCCGGAGGTGAGTACGTCTAGACCGGTACGCTTAGAACGTACGCCTAGTACTCGACGTTCAAAACGCCGAACGAACCGATGATGTACGGATTGGGTACGTTCTGCGGTTCGCGCCGCTCACGGCAGAGGATGACGTAATCGGTCTCCCACGCGAAGGACATGTGCTTCGAGATTCGCACCGCGACGCCGGCACCGAACTGGGTCGCGAACTCCTGGTTGCGCGGAGTAAACGGCTGCAAATCCGGGTCGTAGCGCCACTCGCCCGCCCCGACGTGCACGAACGGCACGAGCGGTCCGGTTCCGACAGTGACGCGACCGATGAGCATGCGGCTCGAGCGTGTCAGGCGAATCTGATCCGAAGGCACCGCCCCTCGACCCACCAGGGAGATGGCCCCCTTCCAGTCGCGCGCGATGAGTGACAGCCTCAGCGCGGGCTGAAACGCACTCTTCTTGGGATCGTGTTCGTTCGATGTCCCCTTGTCGACGCCGGCGGGCGTCCCCATGGTTCCGACGTGTGCAAATTCGAGTGTACCCGCTCGAACCAATCCGTCCCGAACGGCGGGATCGCGCGATGGAAACATCGCTTCGAGCTCGACCAGGGAGGGCGCTCGTAGTCGCGTGGTGACATCGCTCGGCGTGTTGGTGCCGCGCGTTTGTGTCGACTGGTAAAAGAGGTGGACGCCTTGATCGATCAGCTTGCCTAGATCGAATCCGCGGCCGAGATCCCCCGGTTCAGCTCGCGCCTCGCTGGCGACGGTGCTGAGGCCGAGTATGGCTGCTGCCATGGCAACGATGCAGCGCATCCTCTTTACAGTAGCAGGTGATCTTGTTGCGTCATCGCGACGACTGCGCAAAAAACGTAGTCGGCACGAGGCGTTATCTCGGGACATCGTTCTACGATCTCGTTCAGCAAGCCACATGCCCGTACTGCCATTGACGCGGTGAGCGAGTGCTCCGCACAACGGGCTTCGTGCGGAAGGGGAATGCGGTGCAAGATCGCGCCCGACGAGCGCGTGGCGATTTTCCCCGTGTCACAGAGAGATACATGGCCAGCGTGGCTGCGCCGGAGCTCGGAAACGGGATCGGGAAAGACGGATCGTCCGACCCCCAGTGTGTTCGCCTCTCATTCGGCGATATAAGGCTTCTATGTAGGTATTGGCGTGCGTCTTGCTGCCTCTACGGGCATGACAAGCCAGGTCCATCCGCCGCGCCCTTGTGACGTGTTGCTCGTGGCGGAGCATGGCACCCGCTGGGCTCGATGGATGAGCGGACTCGCCGATGCAGGGGTGTCGCTTGCTGTCATCATCCAGCGCTCGCACGAGTCGCCGTCGAACTTTGCCCAGCGCGTGCGCGAACGCACCGCCGCGCTGGCCTTGGTGAAGCGGCTTCCGCCCACGGTCTTCTTCGTGGCATCGCGCCGCATCGACGAGCACAGCGAGCGCGCTCGCGCCACCCTCGCACGCACGCTCGTGCAGACGCTCGCGCGTGCGGCGCGCCCTCAAGGAAAGCTGCTGCTTGCGGCTGACCGCAGCACTACCCATGAAACCATCGTCGATATGAAGCGCATCGCGGCCAGCGAGGCGCTCCACCTCGGTCGCACGGTTCGCGTCGCCTCGGCGCATGCGGAGCGAGGGTCGTTCTTGCCGACGCCTCCCGAGCTCCCTCTTCCGGCTGCTTGAAGTTTCGTCCCCCTCCAACGAATCGAGAACGCCGTGAACTCACCGCACGATTTCCCGCCTCCCTCGGGATCGCAGCTCACGCCCTACGAACAGTCCGCGCTCGACGACGTCGTCGCTGCGTCGCTGTCGCCGTACCGAACGCCGATCTCGACGTTGGTGCACGTGCTGAACGGACCCGTGTCGGACTCCGAGCCCGACATGATGGCCCGCGGCATATGGCGCTTCCTCGCGGCCGCCACCGACTTGGCGTCGCGCACCGTCCCGAGCGAGCGGCTGCGTGACCTGCGCCGTCTGGCCATGCGGCCGATGCGTTCGGTCGCGGACATCGCACGGCTCGATCTGTGGGAGGTCGACGAGACGGCGCGATGGCTCGAGTCGAAGTACGCGATCATGGGGGCGCTGCTCGGGATCGGCACCGCGGGTTTCGGGCTTCGCGGGCTCATGGTCGGCAAGCCGCTCGTGACGTGGCTCGCGATGCGCCAGATCAGCGAGTATGGCCGGCGCTACGGGTTCGACCTGAGCGATCCGCACGAGCGCACCTTCGCGACGCAGATCTTCGTCGCGTCGCTGTGCCCGCGCTTGTTGCCGCGCGATGCGGGGCCGGACCATCTATCGGCGGTGACGAACGCGGCGAAGCGCGTCTCACGGTTTGCCGGCGTCTTCGACATGGTCCGCGGCGCGGTTCGCAAGGTGCTGCAGTCGAAGAAGGTGCGCGCGAGCCCGGTCGTCATGGCCATCGGCGCGGCCGTGTACAATGCCTGGTTCATGCGCGGTGTGGCCCGCACCGCGGCCATCGCCTACCGAGAGCGCTTCATCGCGCGCAAGTACCACGTGCCGGTGGCCGCACTCGAGTCCTTCGAGCAATTGCCCCCTACGAGGCCGTCGCGAAGCGAAGTTTGTCCGCCTGTCCCATACGAAAGAAGCGACGAAGCTCGTCCCGCATCGGCAAAAGTCGGCGTGGCGCGATGAATTCGCGTTCGAGCCGCCGCGCGAACTTGGCCGCGGTGGCATTCGCGACGCGGTAGCGATCTCCAGGCTCGCTGCCCGGCGCGTGCTGGAAGCGAACATGCTCGTACAAGCGCTCGCGCAGCGACTCGCTGTGCGCCACGGACGGCGTCCCGGCGAGCAGCACGACGTATTTGTCGATCTCGGCCTGGAGCTCGAGCTCGAGTTGCGTCGTCCCGCGGTTCACACGCGCCCGCTCTGCGACGTAGACGAAGTGGCTCACGCCCTCGATCAGCTGGCAGAGCGCATCGAGCGATGACGTCAATGAGGGCAGGTGCAGCGCGATCTCGAGCACGCCGTCTTCGCCCTGCCGAAGGCGCAAGGACTCGCGCTCGCCTTCGCACACCGGCTGCACGAACGCGTGCACGTCGGGTCCGTCCTCGATCTGGTAAAGGCGCTCCAGTGCGCGCTGCACCGTACGCGCGAGTGCCCGTTCCCTCACCAGATCGACGCCGTTGCCAACGAGCTGCCGCTCGCTCACTGAAGAACCCCTTTGGGGCCGCGCGTGGGCACGAGCCCTTGGGAGCTGAGAGCCTGGGCGAGCTTGCCGCTGCCCGTCTTGAGCCAGCGCTCGTACAACTTGAGGAGGCCCTTCGACCCCGCCGCGCCCTTGGCAATCGTATCGTCGGCGACCTCGCCGATGATGGTCACCAAGGTCGCGAACTTGTCGGACAGCTCGCCGAAGATGTCCGGCGGCGCGTCCTTCTTGGTGTCGGTGGCCGCCGGGCCTCGGTGGAGCATCGAGCTCGCCGTTCCGTAGGCGGTCTTCCCGATGCCGATGAGGTAGCTCTGCTCCACACCGCGCGCCTCGAAGTGGTCTCCGAAAAATCCACTCGCGTAGAGCACCCCGTCCCCCAGCGTGCGCAGCCGCTCGAACCGTTCGGCGGGCGCCGCCGTGTGCAGAGCTTCGTCGAGGAGGAACGCCAGAGGCCGATCCATGGTCTCCTCGGCGCGGCCATCCGGCCTGGCGAAGTCCGCGAGCAGCCCGACGACGTAGGTCGTCGCACCCGCGGTGACGGTTACCCCCCGTGTCCGAATCGCCTCTTCTACGATCTGGTGGAAGAAGCCCGAGATGGAAACGGTTGCCACGATGGACATACCTGAAAGCTAACTTCCGCCAAGAAGTCGTGCCATTTCATGGTGATGCGCATGGTCGAGACTTCTAGCGGAAACAAGCACTCGCCGGGGTAGTGTGACAGCTCACACTGTGTTACACATGGCGACACCGACGGGCCCAGCGGCTCATCCCCAAATGTACTTGAATCTCAGGCATGTAGCGCATTTTTGGGGGCCCACTCATTTCGAGCCGCATGGACCTTGACCCAATGGGGAGCGCGATTATCTTGCGCGCGGCCCGTTAGCACTCACCTCAGACGAGTGCCAGCAATCGACCGGCCCAGCAGTTTCGGCGGGGTAGGTGTAGCCCCCGTCTACCTGAAACACCAACGGAGATCATCATGTCGAACATTCGTCCGCTCCAGGATCGCATTCTCATCAAGCGCGTGAAGGAAGAAGAGAAGACCAAGGGCGGGATCATCATCCCGGACACCGCCAAAGAGAAGCCGATTGAGGGCGAGGTGGTCGCGGTGGGCAACGGCAAGCGTCTCGACGACGGCAAGCTGCAGCCCCTCGACGTGAAGGTTGGCGACCGCGTGCTCTTCGGCAAGTACAGCGGCACCGAGGTCAAGATCGACGGCGAAGACCGCCTCATCATCCGCGAGGACGACGTCCTCGGCGTGATCGAGAAGTGACCGCGGGTTCACCGAAAATTCTCTGAAAAGATACGAAGAGGCTAAAAATGGCAGCGAAAGAAATCGTTTACACCGAGCAGGCGCGGAACCTCATTCTCGCGGGCGTCAACGCACTCGCGGACGCGGTGAAGGTGACCCTCGGACCGAAGGGGCGCAACGTCGTCATCGAGAAGAGCTTCGGCTCGCCGACGGTGACCAAGGACGGCGTCACGGTTGCGAAGGAAATCGAGCTCGAGAACCGCTTCGAGAACATGGGCGCGCAGATGGTCCGTGAAGTCGCTTCGAAGACGAGCGACGTGGCCGGCGACGGCACCACCACGGCCACCGTGCTCGCGCAAGCGATCTACCGCGAGGGCAGCAAGCTCGTCGCCGCGGGCCACAACCCGATGGAGATCAAGCGCGGCATCGACAAGGCGGTCGAGGCGATCGTCGACGCGCTCAAGAAGCAGGCGAAGCAGACCAAGGATCCGAAAGAGATCGCCCAGGTCGGCGCCATCAGCGCGAACGGCGACAAGGAAATCGGCGACAAGCTCGCCGAGGCCATGGAGAAGGTCGGCAAGGAAGGCGTCATCACCGTCGAGGAGAGCCGCACCGCCGAGACGACGCTCGACGTCGTGGAAGGCATGCAGTTCGACCGCGGCTACCTCTCGCCGTACTTCGTCACGGATCCGGAGCGCATGGAAGCGGTCCTCGACGATCCGTACATCCTCATCAGCGAGAAGAAGATCTCCAACATGAAGGATCTTCTCCCCGTTCTCGAGGCGATTGCCCGTCAGCAGAAGCCGCTCGTCATCCTCTCCGAGGACATCGAGGGCGAGGCTCTCGCGACGCTCGTCGTCAACAAGCTCCGTGGCACGCTCCATTGCGCCGCCGCCAAGGCCCCCGGCTTCGGCGATCGCCGCAAGGAGATGCTCAAGGACATCGCGACCCTCACCGGCGGTCAGGTCATCGCGGAAGATCTCGGCCTCAAGCTCGAGAACGTCACCATCAGTGACCTCGGCCGCGCCAAGCGCGTCACGCTCGACAAGGACAACACGACCATCGTCGACGGCGCCGGCAACAAGGACAAGATCAAGGGCCGTATCGCCGAGATCCGTGGCCAGATCGAGAACACCACGTCCGACTACGACCGCGAGAAGCTCCAGGAGCGCCTCGCCAAGCTGGTTGGCGGCGTTGCGGTGGTCAAGGTCGGCGCTGCGACCGAGACCGAGATGAAGGAGAAGAAGGCCCGCGTCGAAGACGCGCTCCACGCGACCCGCGCGGCCGTGGAAGAGGGCATCGTGGCCGGCGGCGGCGTGCCGCTCGTTCGCGCCCAGGCCATCCTCGACGGCATCAAGGTGAGCGACGAGCAGAAGTTCGGCGTGAACATCATCCGTCGCGCCATCGAGGAGCCCCTCCGCCAGATCGTGGCGAACGCGGGCCTCGAAGGCTCGATCGTCGTGCAGAAGGTCAAGGAAGGCAAAGACGACTTCGGCTACAACGCCGCGACCGACACGTACGGCAACCTCCTCTCCGAGGGTGTCATCGATCCGGTCAAGGTCGTCCGCACCGCGCTGCAGAACGCGGCCTCCGTTGCGAGCCTCATGCTCACGACCGAGTGCCTCGTTGCCGAGCGTCCGAAGGAGGAGAAGGCTCCGGCGGGCGGCGGTCACGCGGGTCACGGCCACGGCGACTTCTGATCGAAGTCTGACGTGAACTGAAAAAAAGAGAGCCCCTGGCGGTCACCGCTCGGGGCTTTTCTTTTTTGTCTAAACCACGCTCTCGGGAGGAAGGGAAAGCGTCAGGGCTTCGACCTTCGGGAGTGCCCGGCGCAGGCGGGCGTGCACCAACTCGGGCGCGAAAGGAGCGTCGAACCACACGACGAGGACGTAGAGCGCCGCGAACGATTCGCCGACGTAGAGATCATCGCCGTTGCGGCTCTCGATGGAGAGGTGCATCCCGCGGCGCATCTCCTTGGCATGTGGCGCGATCTCTACGTGGTAGAAGCGGTCCGCCGCGTAGTCTTCCGCGGCGCCCGCATGACGGCCTTTCGCACAGGCCACGCACCAGAGGCCGTTGCCTTCGTCGACGACGGCGGCCGCCCTCCCGCGGCAGGCGCCCGCGAGATCGGACAGGCAATCGTGGAGCAATTGCCACCCAGGATCGCGATGACCGACCAGCATGGCGTGGATCGTACGTTCGTTCTCGGCGGGAGGGCAGGACCGAATCGGATGAGCATCGAGCAATCGCCCGCTTGTGCTCGGGTCATTCGAGCGCCCGCGCGACACCGCGATAGAGCTCGAGCATGTCGGCGTAGCTGTAATGCGCATTTCGCCCGCTGGGATTGGGCAACACGAATACGCGCGCACGGCCCAAGCCTTCCGCTTGCTCGCCGCAAGCGATGGGGCCCCGTGTGCCTCGAAATGCGCGGTAGGCGGTCACGCCCACGAAGACGACGGACTTGGGCTTCCAGTGCGCAATCTTCTGCGCCAATGCAAGACGACCCTCGGCAAAGTCTTCGCGTGTGACGTCTTTCACGCCCGCCGTCACGCGCGAAACCACGTTCGTGATGCCAATGCCGAGCGTGAGAAGCTCGCGTTGTTCGCTGGGCACGAACCGCCTCGGCGTGAAACCGCTCTCGTGCAGCAAGCGCCAAAAGCCGTTCGCGGGATTGGCGAAGTGATGCCCTGCCCGCGCGGATGCAAACCCCGGGTTGATGCCCACGAACAAGACATCGAGCTCGTGCGCGATGACATCCGGCAAGGGGTCGCCATGAGAGGCCGAAGCGGGAACTGGCGGAGGCATTCGAGACAGCCGTACCGTCCGTGTACCAGCACGAACGCGGGGTGTACCAGTGATCTTTCCGCGCTCGTGCGCCAATTCTCGCTGAAAATCGTGTGATTCCTGCGCGATGTCGTCGGCACGTCGGCTGCAATACCCCGCGCCAGGTTTCATGGACGACGCAGAACGCACCTCGCTTCCCCCGGCCCCCGCCAAGGAACAGCCGGAGATCACCCTCAAGATACGCCGGACGACGACATGGGGCGGACGGCCGTGGTTCGTCACCCTGGCCGGTTACGTCATTGGCCTCGTCGCGGCTGCGGCGGGCGTGGTCTTCTTCATCACGGGGAACGATGCCGCCGTGCGCGCGGAACTCGCCGAGCGCGGCCTCTGGGACGTCAAGGTCACCTTGCAAGGGCCGTTTGCCTATCGTTTCTCCGGAAAGAAGCGCGCGGCCTCGTGCACGGGCTCCGTTTCGCGGACACCCTTCTCGACGACCGTGACCGAGAATTGCCAATAGCGCAACGCTCATTGGGTTGCGCAGATTCGTGCCGCTTGTGAAGCGCATTGCACAATCGTCTCCGGCGAAATAGCCGATACTCCGTATTTCTCGCATGGAATGACGCGTGCTCCGGCAAGCACGTATGCGGTTCCTTATCGTTCCCATTGCATTCGTTTCTCTTTCGCTTTTGACACCGGGGCGTGCCTCCGCCGCCGATCCGGTCTTCCCCGGTGCACACCATGGCTCGGTGGGCGTTGCGACGGGGGTTCCTTTCGTCGGCATGGGCGAGCTGGCCTATGCGCCCACGGAGGGATTTGCCATCGGGGCCATCGTCGGCATCACGCCGTTCGTATTCGGCGCCGGTCTGCGTCCGCGCGTGGGGCTTCCGCTCGATGCCTCGGGCACCCGTGTGTCGCTGGTCACGCCGCTCCTCTATTACCCCACGGGCGAAGGCTTTTTCGGCAGTGGTCCCCCGTGGTTTCTCGCGCAGCCGGGCCTTCGTCTCGAGCGCCGCTTCGGTGAGTCGTTCTATGCGCAGGTCGGGGCAGGGGCCATTGCGGCACTGGGGCTTCCCTCGCGCGACGAGCGCGGTGAGATGGTCGTCACGTACAACAATCGACGCGTCGTGGAGCGCGATACCCCATGGGGTATCTGGAACACCGTAGGCGCAGGCGGTGCCATCTCCGTGTTCGACCGAACCACCGTATTCGCCGACGCGATGCTCATCTTGCGCGGAGTCCGCCCCGCGGGGTCCGAGTGGATCGGCGGCCCGCCCTTCGCGTTCACCCTCGGCGTCGTGCGGGCCCTGTGAAGGCGCTTCGTGCGCTCGTTCTCGCCGCGGCGGCCTGCGGCCCTATCACGTCGGGCACCGAGGGCGACAAGCCTCCGGTGGACCCCTTCAAGGAGCTGCTCATCGTGGACGAGACCGTGATGACCCACCCCGTGTTCGCCTTCGAGCACGTGATGGATCGCCTCGGCCTGGAGCCCGACGACACGCTGGGAGGCGCCATGCGCCCGCTGGCCGTGGCCAACCGCATCGATCTCTCGGAGCAAGCCGCCGGTGCGGGCGAAGGCCGCCTCGTTTTCGGCGCCGCCGATCGGCCCGTCACGCTCATTCTCGAGTTTCGTCTCCCCGGGTCACGAGCGGAATGGGCGGCTCGATGGCATGCCCTCGGCGCGCACCCATCGTTCGATGCAGACTACATGAAAAGCCTTTCCGCGCTCATCGACGACTTCGTCCGCCCCGAGCACCTAGCGCAAGTGCGCCTTCAGGATGCCCGCTCCGATCCTCCGGTAGTGCGCGAGTTCCACATCGACCCATCGTCCGCGTCCCCTCGTTTGATGCCGGCCGGTCTACGGCGCACGCCGGCGCACGCGATGGACGGAAGCACGGCCCTTCGCGATTTCGTCTCCGCGCACCGCCAGGCCATCCTCGAGGATCGCTACGAGCTTCCCACGGACATGCTGGCCGATCGCATCGAGCTCGGAGCGGGCCCGTGGACCCTGCCTGGGATCGACGAGCCTCTGCGCCACGCTTTCGCGGCGGGGACCTGCGACGGTTGCCACGGCCAGGAAAATGCCACCCTCGATGGCCGATTCCATATTTCACCCTACCGCCAAGGCCCCGCGAAGCTCTCCCGCTTCCTCTTCGATCCGGAACACCGCGAGGTCGACGAGCTCACCCGCCGTGCCGCTCTTTTGCAGAGCTACTTGGAGTGACGCTCTTACAGCAGCGAAACCCGAGGTGGTAATTCACATGGTACGCACTGTCGATCGGCTCCACGTGCCAGCGTGGGTCGAAGTTGCAATGATCCGGGTAGGCGTCTCGCTTGTTGGGCGTGGAGGCCGGAGGGGGCTCGCGCGGTTCCTTCGCGAGCTCGTTGTAGTACCAGGCGCTCCCTTTGAGTTGCGTCACCACGTGATCGCCTTGGTGGCGCATCATCACCTCGGCCACATTGCCGTGTTGGTCGAAGACCCCGAAGCGTGAACGGCAACGTGGGTACGAGCCCGAGGGCTCCGTTTCCGTGGCGCAGGTGGCCCACGCCGTCTTCGCATCGCGCACGATGCACGTGCGGATGTGCCCTTTCTGATCGTTGCACACGTCGAGGTCGAGCTTCGAGCCGTAGGCGTAGCGCCAGTCTTCGCCGCCCTCGGGATCGCCGCGGCAGGCCATGTTCCACTCGGTGTCCGAGCACAGACGCTTGCCCTGCAGCTCGCACACCTTCTTCGCCGAGGTGGGCGGCGCCCACACGAAGGGAAGCTCGCACGCCTTGTTCGGAAACTCGAACACGTCGATGCAGAACGACGGCGCTTTTCCCTTTTTCCAAATCGGCACCATGTTCTCCGCGCCGCACGTCGCGTGCTGCTTTTCGGTTTGAAGGGTGATGCCACGGAGGCCCGCGAGGCACTGCTCGCGTGAAATGAGATGGCTCGCGATGGCCTTGTTGCCTTGGTTCATCCGGCTCGGGCCATCGGTGCCGATTTCGCTGCGCAGAAAGCGGTCCGGCTGGATGTGCCGCTTCTCCGCCGGCGTGAGGCGCCGGAGGTCGAACAAGGCGAGCAGCTCGTCCTGCGTCTCGCGATGGAGCTGCATGGGATCCGATGCGCCAGTGGTGGCGTCTTCCGCAGTGGCGTCCGTCCCCGCATCGCCGGCATCCGCGATCGCTTCCGCGTCGACCGGCACCTCCGGCGGTGCACCTTGCGGGGCGGGTGTGCGCCGGCACGATGCAAAAAGGATCATCACCGCCAACACCCGCGCTCTGCGCATGTCCTATTATCGGGCGCCTTCACAGGGAGGTGTACCGTGAAATACCTAATCATCCCCGCCCTCGTCGCCGTTGGCCTTGCGTCGGCTGGGACCGCTGCCGCGGAAGACACCTGGACGGATCCGTTTCCCGGCGTTCGCCACCTGCATCGGGTGACGACGGAGCCGAATCAAAATATCCATGTACTGGAGGTCGACCTCTGCCAAGACGGTATTTCGTTCCGTGCGACGAAGTTCGATGAGCGCGGGCAGCGCACGTCCGACTTTGGCTCTTCGGTGGAGGCCCAAGCCGCCGTCAACGGTGACTTCTTCGTGTCAGGCTTCGGTCTGGAACGAGGAATCGCCGTGGGCGATGGTGAGCCGTGGCCGCCGTCGAACATCCCGGACGACCCGAGCACGGGCCAAGTGGCCATTGGTGAAAACCGCCTGGAGCTCATTCCCGATTGGGTCGTTCAGGAAACGGAGGATTGGATGCACGAGGTCGTGGGCGGCAGGCCCACGGTGCTCCGCGAAGGGGCCATTCCCGATACCTCGGGCCATGCGACGTTGTGCAAACGCAATCCGCGCACGGCCATCGGGTTGTCCGAGGATCGGCGCACGCTCTTCATCGCGGTGGTCGATGGCCGTGCGACCACGCGCGTGGGCATGACGTGCACCGAGCTGGGGGAGCTCATGCAAGACCTCGGTGCCCACGACGCGCTCAATCTGGATGGCGGCGGCTCCTCGACCATGTGGCTCGAAGGCGAAGGCGTGCTCAATTATCCAACGGACGGGCGTGAGCGCACCGTGGGCAACCACCTGGCGCTGATGGCCAGCGGCGAAGGCCCCGCGCAGGCCTGTCCTGTGGCGCGCGCCAAACGCGTGTCGCTCCGCAGCGGTACGATCGAGGCTGCTACGGATGGCGCGCCGTCGGGCAGTGGATGTGCGATGGCGCGCGGCTCGAGTTGGACGACCGGCACGGGCATCATGATGGTGGCGCTGTTCGCGGCACGACGGCTTCGGCGTTTGCGCCGATAGAGAACGCTTCTGCTTGGTGGAAATATCCGTCGAGACACTAATGTAAATATCCACCACGACCGGAGGTCGCGTATACAACGGATGTGATGCATGCCCTTCGGCGCCTGACACCCGCGGCCATCTTGCTCGTGGCCGCGGGCGCCACCGACTGCTCCAGTTCTTCCTCTTCTTCGCCCGATGCGGGAGGCCTTCCCGGTCCCTTCGGGCTCGATGCGCGCCCGTCGAACACGACGTGCTTGGCCCCGGACCGACCCGCGGGGACCATCAAGCTCACCAGGGCCTTTCCCGACCTCGACTTCGAGCTTCCGCTGTTCATGGTGCAAGCACCTGGCGACGCGAGCAAATGGTACGTCGTGGAGCAGGGATTGGACGGTGGGCCGGCTGCGTCCATTCAGGTATTCGACAATCGGCAAGACGTCGCCGCCAAAAAGGATTTCATTCGATTCGAGCCCAACGAGGTCACCTCGGGTTTACCCTCCAACGAGGGCGGGCTATTGGGATTTGCCTTCGATCCCAATTATGCCATCAATCGCACGGCGTACCTCTCGTACACCACGCACAGCGCTTCCAGCCCCGTCGATATGAAGTCGGTGGTCAGGCGCATCAAGCGCAAGGAGAACGTGAACGAGCTGGATCGCACCACGGAGCGGACTTTGGTGTCCCCCGAGGGCAAGCCGCTCGATTTCGATGCGCCGGCGATCGAACACAAGAACTCGGCGATGGTGTTCGACAAGCAGGGTTATCTCTACATTGGATTCGGCGACGGCGGCGAAGAGAGCGGTGAGAAAGGCCAGGATACGAAAGGCTTCTTCTCCAAGATTCTCCGCATCAAGCCCACCGATACCGAGCAGTACCTCATCCCCGACGACAATCCCTGGGCCCACAATACCAACGGCGATCTCAAGGAGATGTGGGCCCGTGGTTTTCGCAATCCGTGGCGATTCAGCTTCGATCGTGAAACCGGCGTGCTCTGGGCGGGCGACGTGGGGGACGATACGTACGAGGAGATCGACAAGATCGAGGGCGGGGGGAATTACGGGTGGCGCATCAAAGAAGGCTCACACTGCACGGGTAGATACCCTTGCCCGCAGCCGGGGCTGGTCGATCCGTATGCCGAATACAAGCATGGCAATGGGGACCGCGGCATCATTGGCGGGTACGTGTACCGCGGGAAGAACATCCCGTTTCTCGTGGGGTCGTACGTCTTCGCGGATCTGTCGTCGGGCCGCATTTCGCGGATGAACATGGAGACCCGGGCCATCGAAGACTTGGCCATGGCGGGCTTCAACGTGTCTTCGCTCGCCGAAGGTGCGGACGGTGAGCTCTACGTCATCGATTATTTGCACGGGCAGCTTTTCCGCATCGACGCCGCGCCGGGCGGCTCGCAGCCGTTTCCGCAGACGCTGTCCGCGACAGGGTGCGTGAACGCGTCGAATCCGAAGGAGCCCGCGGCGGGCCTCGTTCCCTTCGACGTCAATGCGCCGCTCTGGTCGGACGGGGCGAGCAAAAAGCGGTGGTTGGCCATCCCCGACGGTTCGAAGATCACCGTGCAGCAAGACGGCGATTGGGACTTTCCCAATGGCACCGTGCTGATGAAGCAATTTGCCTTGGGGGACAAGCTCGTCGAAACGCGGCTCTTCGTCCGACACCAAGATGGTGATTGGGCCGGTTACACGTACGAGTGGAACGATACGCAGTCGGATGCGACGTTGCTGCCGGCCATCAAGACGAAGACCGTCGGCACGCAGGAATGGACCATTCCGGGTCGCACGCACTGCCTGCAGTGCCACACGGCGGCGGCCGGCCGCTCCTTGGGGCTGGAGAATGCGCAGCTCAATGGCGACATGTTCTATCCGAGCACGCAGCGAACGGCGAACCAGCTCGCCACCCTCGAGCACATTGGCATGTTCGCCGCGCCGCTCGGCGAGATGGCTTCACTTCCGCGCTACCCGCGGCCCGATGGCACCGAGAACATCGAACTTCGCGCGCGCGCCTATTTGCATATCAATTGCTCCCATTGCCATCGTCCCGAGGGCGGCGGCGTCGGTCCCATGGACTTCCGCTTTTCGCAAACCGCCGGCGCCGCCGGGTTTTGCAACGCCGAGCCCTTCTCCGGGGACCTGGACATTCGAGGCGCCAAGCTGCTCATCCCGGGCGATCCGTCGAAGTCCATCGTCTCGCTGCGCATGCACGCGACGGATTTGGGCATCCGCATGCCACCGCTGGCCACCCAGGTCGTTCACACGGAGGGCACGAAGCTCATCGACGGCTGGATCACATCGATGAGCACGTGCCCGTGAGGATCACGGCGAAGTGACTGAGACGTTGCGGCTCTTCGCGGAAGTTCCGAGATTGTACTGCCCGCCAATGTACCGCGCGGCATCGAGCACGGGGTCGGCATCCGGTGGTCGATTGGCTCGCTGGCTGCACTGCACGTTGATCGTGTATTGGAATCTACGCGCGATGGGAACGCCCACCGCCGACAGATCGGGCATCGTGAACCGAGACGTAAGCGTCGTCAGGCTAATTGCCCAAGAAACTCCCTTGAAGAACACGTTTACGGTGCATGCGCCTTCGCCGCCTTCCCATGCGATTTCGGAACCTACGCCAAAGTCCGCTGCGCCGTCGGCCGGCGAGATGATCTTCGGAGCGACGGGAATATCGACATCCGGGACGGACCCGTCCGTCGAAATGGGGACGATGACACTCGAGCTTGCGCCCTCGAATCCAAGTCCGGGCCCATAGACCCGATACTGGAGCGCCCAGGAGGCCCCCGGAACCTCGGGCACGACGAACTCCGCGGGGACCGCGTGACTAGGATGATCCAAATTGACGATGTCGTACTGGCCACCGAAGTGAACGAGCAAATACGTCTCGTAACCGCTTACCCCTGGCGGCGGCCGAGCGACACCCGTAACCGTCGACGTCGTGGTGATTGGCAAGTATGTCGGCTTGAAGGTCGTCGTCTCTCGATTCGACGGTAAGAGGCGCATCGGAGAGAACGCGTAACCGAGGTAGCGTGTGGGTGGCCCAGACGTCGACGTGTCATGCTCCAACGAGAAAAACCTGCCCGTGAGAGCAGGGGTCGGTCCGGCCCAATAGAGCGATGTGTCGACTGCATCGGGTGGGGCGCTCGGGGCCAGGATGTTTCTCGTGGAGCCATCGTCCCCTACCGTGAAAGACCGCCGTCGCGAATTCGTCGACGTCGCTTCGGAGTAGTCGAGATGAATCGGTGCGCGGTTGTACCAGCCATTGGCATAACTCTGAATCGTGGGGTTTCGGGTCGTTAGGCCATAATAAACTTCCCCCTGGCCATCGATCCCGCACTGCAGATCGTACTTCGGCGGCAGGTTTCGCAGCACGAAGCGCCCCCATGCGTCGGTCTTGATGATGACGTCGCCGCTGGCAATGGTCGCGCCGGGGACCGGTCCGCCCAGGCGACCCTGAACCACGCCCACCACGTCGTTGGGGCCGGGTGGTGGATCGATGGGAGGGGCCTCGGTGGGGGGGGATTCATTCCCGGAGGGCTTTCCGGCTGGGGTTTTCGTGGCTGGATCACGGTCGCTGGAAGCCCCATCGTCGTGGGCCGAGCAGCCGGCGAGGAGGAGGGCTCCGCCCAATGCGAGTGTCGTCCGTGTGATGTTCGAGAACGTCATGGCGCGATTTCCGAGGTTGATGAGCATGTACCTGAGCGTCGAGCGGTCAGCGGGCCGTGACGACGAAGTTGCGGGCATACCCTGAGGTCCCGGCGGGGCTCCCGAGGTAGTAGTCCGTGAAATCCAGCACCGGATCATCGCTCGGCGCGCGGTTGGATCGGCGATGGCACCACACGAAAATGCGGTATTGCCGGCCGTGTTCGAGTGGCATGCCCGCGGCCGAAAGATCAGGCATCGTGAGATGGGATTCGAGCGTGGTGAAGCTGACGGAGTGCTTGTAGTCGGTATCACCCATGCTCACGGTGCACGCGCCTTCGCCTTGCCATACGATTTCGGAGCCGACGCCGAAGTCCGTGGTACCCTCGGCGGGCGAAATGATTCGAGGCGGTGCTGGCAGGTCAACTTCCGGCACCGAGCCGTCCGCGCCAACGGGTACGATCATGGCCGAGCGCGCGCCACCACTCGAGTCGGGCGCTCCTGTTGTATAGGCCTCGTACTCGATCGCCCACGAGGCTCCTGCGATCTCGGGCACGATGAACTGCTCGGGTTGCGTGTAAATCGAGTGGGTCCGGTCGAGGATGGAGTAAAGGCCGCCAAAGCTAAGTCGCAAGTAGCTATTGTAAATCGTCGTTCCGGGAGCGGCTCTCGCGACGCCCGTGATCGTCGTCGTCTTTGCAATGGGCGAATAGATGGGGTGGAAGTTGGCTTTCTGGTCCGGCAATAGACGCATAGGCGCGGTCGCGATACCGAGATAATGTGGCGGCCCGTACCGATTTGGTCTCTCGTATTCCAGGGACAGGAACGTCCCCGTCAGCTCGGATGTCGGCCCCGCCCAGAAGATCGTCGAATCCAAGGTGTTGGGGCCCATTGCCCCATAAAAGATCTCTTCCGTGCCGAGGTCGTCGCGCACGGCAAAGGTGATGCGCTCGGAGCCGATCGTCGTGGCGTCGGAATAGTCGATATGAACGGGGGTGGTATTGAACCACCCATCGTTTCTGTGATTCTGAATCGTCGGCCTTCGTGTCGTGAGACCATGAAAGATTTGGGCTCGACCGTCTTGCGTGGACATCAGGTCATACTTCGGTGGAACGTTTCGCAGAACGAAACGACCCCACGTATCGGTCGTGGTGACGATTTCGCCGCTCGAGATGGTCGCGCCGGCGACCGGCCCATCCCTTCGCGTTCGCACCAGGCCCACGACGTCGTCCGGACCTGGCGGTGGTTGGATAGGCGGCGCCTCGCCTCTGGTGGATGTCTCGCCGGGGTTTTCGAGCGACGGCGCTCTACGGGCATCGTCGTGGCTCGAGCAGCCTGCGACGAGGAGAAACGTCCCGCTCATAAAGAACGTGCAGGTTAAGGAAGCTAAAGAGTGCGTCATTTCGTTTTCTCGTGATGCGGTTGAGAAGAGTGCACCTCGTGTGCCGCGTCGTGATTCGAGACGCTGAAAGCTTTCTCGAGTCGTCGGACTCTGACACCCGCGTCGTGCTATGCCACCGGTTGGCATCGATGATTTTGTGCGCTTTCTCGCGCAACTTCGTGCGGGGTTGGTCGATTCGCCGTCCAGAAATCGTACGTCTGATCCATAGTCGCACGCATGCCCCCGTCTCCCGTGCCGCCTCCGCGTGACGAACACGATCTGCGTGTGCGGGCGCATTGTCTGACGGGGCGCACCTTGGGCGATCTCGCGCGGGAGCTGCGCTTCGCGTTGGGGCAGGCGGCGTTGCATACCAAGGGAAAAGCGGGGGAGCTCGTGGAGCGGGCGCTCGGTGCCGGTGCGGTGGCGGGGCCGCCTTCCAATGGGGATCCTCGGAGCTTGCTCGATTTTCCGCACCTCGGCATCGAGCTGAAAACGGTGCCGGTGGACGAACGCGGGCGGCCGCGTGAGTCCACCTTCGTGTGCGCCCTTCCACTCGGGCACGCGGATGCCATGGAGTGGCGCGGCTCGTGGGTGCGCACGAAGCTCTCGCACGTGCTCTGGCTGCCGATCCTCACGCGCGAGCACGCGGCGTGGAACGAGCGCGTCGTGCTCGAGCCGGTCTTCTGGCGCCCCTCGCGCGAGCAAGATGCCGTTTTCCAAGGCGACTTCGACGACGTCATGGGGATCATCGCCAGCGGGGGAATCGAGCAACTCACGGCGCGGATCGGTCGCTGGCTCCAGGTGCGTCCGAAGGCGGCCAATGGTCGGGCGCGCACCATCGCGCACGGCCCCGACGGCGAGCCGATTGCGACCGTCCCGCGTGGTTTTTACCTGCGCCCGAGCTTCACGGAGGCCATCCTCCGCGATCCGCGCGCCGTGCCCTAGCGACGAAAATCGTCCGGAAGGCTCGGATCGACCGGACCCGGGACCTCGCTGGTTTGCTGCGTCGAGGTTGGGCCGACGATCTCGAACATTGGCTCGGCGACCCATACGCGGCCGCCGCCGTCGAGAAAGACGTCGACAATGACGATGCTCGCGTCGGCCGAGACGTCGAAGGTGAGCTCATAGGGAGCCCAGTCGGTCGTTCCTTTGATCGCGCGTTCCGGCGGTATGCCTTCCGCGCCTCGAAACTTGGCCTTGTCCCATGTCTCGCCGAGTTTCTGCGCTTGGACGCTGAGGCCGGCGCCGTACGTAACACCTTCGGTTCGAAGCCATGCCGAAAGTCGCACCCGCTTGCCGAGGTACTTCGTCGCCTGAAACCTCTGCGCCAGGCGTGCGCCGTCGCTGCGTGCCGATGGCTCCCCACGAAGCACGCGGCTCGGCGAACCCCGGAAGAGCACCGTGGGATCCGTCGCCGTCGCAAAACGCGTTGCGCCGTCCGCGTCCGTGTAGAGGAGGTGCCACGGATTCTTCGTTGCCGCGCCGAGCTCGGACTCGGCTCGAATCGCCTCCGGCCCGCCGGCGACCTTCCACATCGCGCCGCCGCCCACCACGGCGACCATCGCCGCCGCCGCGAGCCACGGCCAGGGCCCGCGCGCTCGTTTCTGGCGCAGATTCACCGTGGCCCCTTGGATCGCGAGCTCCAGGTACGCCTCGGCGGAAAGCCGTTTTGCGCAGGCGCTGCATCCGTTCGCGTGCTGCTCGATGCGTCGTTCCTCGACCGGCGCGAGTTGACCTTGGACGAAGTCCATCAGCTCCTCCGCCGTGACATGGGCCTCAATCATGGCCATCCTCCAAGGCCGCGCGAAGCACGCGGCGTACGTCGCACAGCGTCTGCCGCAGATGCTGCAGCGAGATCCCCAGGCGCCGCGCCATCTCGGCATGCGGCGTCGCCGACTCCTCGTAGACTGCGAGAAAGATGCGCCGCGCCGCCGGTGCGCACCCACGCAGCGCCCGTTCGACGGTGCGCACGTCCTCGCGGGCCAGCACGCGCGGCTCGTCCTCGTAGCCTTCGGGGCCCGGCCAGTCGCGCAGCAATGTCCGCTGGCGCACCTGCTGCCGGCCCTCGTCGCGCGCCAGGAACTGCGCCTGTCGGATCGCGAGGCCTGGGAGCTCCAGGCTCGCCAACTTGCCCTCGCGATGCCGCTCCATGAGCGTCAGCCAGGTGCGCTGGGCGAGGTCACGCGCCCGATCGGGCGCCAAGCCCATCGCGAGAAGCGCCAGAAAGACGGACCGATCGTGGCTCGCGATGAGCTCGTTCCAGAGGTCCACGTCGATTCGTTCCAGCGCCACGAGATTCACAAAGCATGGAACGAACGAACCGCCCGGACATAGGGGCGGCTACCCCAGGATTTTCGGAAACGCTTCCCGGAGGCCGTCGAGAATGAACTGCATGGCCAGCGCCGCGAGGATGAGGCCCATGATGCGGCCAATCAAATTGATGCCGGTGCGCCCGAGGACGCGCGCCACCACGGGGGCCGAGCGAAGGACCAAAAAGGTGATGAGCGCCACCGCACCGATGGCGATGAAGATGGCCGCGTGCTGCGCAAGGCCTTCGGCTTTGCCCACCAGGACCATCGTCGTGGCGATGGCGCCCGGGCCGGACAAGAGCGGAATGCCCAGGGGGATGACGCCGACGTCGGCCTTCGTCTCGGCTTCGGTGCGCTCTTCTTCCGTGCTGCGCAAGTCCGAATCCTTGGCGTGCATCATCTCCAGGCCGAGGCCGAAGAGCACGATGCCGCCGGCTATCTTGAAGGCCGAAAGCGTGATGCCGAAAAACTTGAAAATGAGCGTCCCGGCGAGCCCGAACGTCACGAGCAGGACGAGCAGCGTGAGCGATGCACGAAGCGCCGTGCGGCGCTGGGCCTCGGGCGATTGGCCGCCCACGAGCGCGAGAAACACCGGGAGCGCCGCGAAGGGGTCGATGATGGAAAAGAGCGACCCGAAACAGAGCAAAGCATAGGTCGCGAGCGCCACGCCGCCTCAAATAGTGCCAAGTCTGAAAAAATGCACCCCCGTAGACGAAGTCTCGTCAAAGCCCCGGCATTTCGCCGAAGATGAAGGCGTGGCGAAACCCGTGACGATGCCGCTTCGAGCGCGTGGCGCAGCGCTGACCGCATCGCACGGCGGAGGCGACGAAGTCACCCTCGAAGGCGATATCGACCGCGTCACCTTCGAGAGCCAGGACTCCGGCTTTCGCGTGGTCAAGCTCGCGCGGGAGGGGGCGGAACCGCTCACGGTCGTGGGCACCTTCCCGCAGGTCACGCCCGGCACCCGCGTTCGCGTGCGCGGCCGCTTCGAGCGCGATCGCAAACATGGCGAGCAGCTGCGCGCGCTTTCCGTCACCGAGCTGCTGCCCACGACCTTGGTCGGTGTCGAACGCTACCTCGGCTCCGGCCTCATCAAGGGCATCGGCGAAGGGTACGCGAAGAAGATCGTCGCGCACTTCGGGATGGATACCTTGCGCGTGCTCGACGAAGAGCCGGACCGCCTGGCGGAGGTCGACGGCCTTGGCAAGAAGCGCTCGCAGACGGTGGCCACGGCCTGGCGCGAACAGCGTGCGGTGCGCGACGTGATGGTCTTTCTGCAGGCCCACGGCGCCTCGGGCGCGCTCGCGGGCCGCATTTACAAGCGCTACGGCGCCGATGCCGTGCGCATCGTCTCCACCGAGCCGTACCGCCTCGCGATGGACGTGTGGGGCATCGGCTTCAAGACGGCCGATCGCATCGCCCAAGAGCTCGGGGTGGGGAGCAACTCGCCCGCGCGCATGCAGGCCGGTCTCCTGCAGACCTTGAACGACGCCCTCGAGGCGGGCCACACGTGCGTGACGGTGGATGAAGCCGTCGGGCGAGCGATGCAGCTCCTCGGGTTCGATCCCGACGACGCGTCGATGGCCGAGCACGTGCGCGAGGCGCTGCGTGCCTTGGTGCGCGGGCGCTATGCGGTGGCCGAGCTCGCAGACGGCGAGCCGCTCGTGTTCCTCACCAAGATGCACGCCGCCGAGGTGCGCGTGGCGCGGCGCCTGCTCGAGCTCACGCGGGCCAACGCGCGCGGGCTCGGCGGTGCCGCGCAGGCCATGACCGAGTTCGAGCGCGCTGCCGATGTCGAGCTCGCGCCCGAGCAGCGCGATGCCGTGTCGCGCGCCGCCGAAAACCCCGTGCTCGTGGTCACCGGGGGCCCCGGCGTGGGCAAGACGACCATCGTGCGTGCGATCCTATCGGTGCTCGATCGCGAAAAACTCGACGTGCACCTGTGCGCCCCCACCGGCCGCGCGGCCAAGCGCCTCGCGGAATCCACCGGGCAGCGCGCCTCCACGGTGCATCGCCTGCTCGAGTTCGAACCGAAACGCGGCGAGTTCAAGCGAAACCGCGCCACCCCGCTGGAGTGCGACGCGCTCGTCGTCGACGAAGCCTCGATGATCGACTTGCCCATGGCCGATGCCATCACGCAGGCGCTGGCCGACGGGACGCGTTTGATCCTCGTGGGCGACGTCGATCAGCTCCCCAGCGTGGGCCCCGGCGCCGTCCTGCGCGATGTCATCGCCTCGGGCGCGGTGCCCTGCGTCCGGCTCACGCAGATCTTCCGCCAGGCCGAGCAAAGCCTCATCGTGCAGAGCGCCCACCGCATCAACATGGGGGAGCCCCCCGTCGCCTCGAACCGCCCCGACGCGGATTTTTTCCTCGTCGAGCGCAGCTCGGCGGAGGCGGCGCGCGACACCATCGTCAAACTGCTCACCGAGCACATTCCGCGGCGCTTCGGCATGGATCCGCGCCACGACGTGCAGGTGCTGACGCCGATGCACCGCGGGCCGGCGGGCACCATCGTCCTGAACGAGGCCCTGCAGGCGGCGCTCAATCCGAGCGGGCCGCAACTCACGCGCGGTGCCCGCACGTACCGGTTGCATGACAAAGTCATGCAGTTGCGCAATGACTACGACCGCGAAGTGTACAATGGCGACGTCGGCATCGTCATCGAGGTCAACGCGGAACAAGAGACCCTCACCGTCCGTTACGACGAGGAGCGCAAAGTCGTATACGAAGCCGGCGATCTCGACGAGCTCGCGCTGGCGTATGCCGTGAGCATCCACAAATCGCAGGGGAGCGAATATCCGGCGGTGGTTTTGCCCTTCGTCACCGCGCATTTCGTCATGTTGTCGCGCAATCTTCTTTACACAGCGGTCACCCGTGGCAAACGCCTCGTCGTTCTGGTGCATGATCCGCGCGCGCTTTCGCTCGCGCTGGCCGAAGATCGCCGCGGAGAACGCCGAACGCGCCTCCAGGCGCGTCTTCGCGGTTGACGCACCGGCCAACGCTGGTCACGCTGAGAATCGCCATGATCAAACGCCTCTTGGTCGGCCTCGTCCTCGGGCTCGTGATGGGCTCGCTCGTCGCCGCCGTGGTGGTGAAGGGGCTCGGTTTGACCTCGTTTTCGCCGGCGCTGGCGTACGTCTTCGCCGCGGCGACCGGCGTCATCGTCGGGCTCGTGGCGGGCAAGCCCATCTGGGCGCAGGGAGGTCAGATCGAGGCGGGCCTCAAGGCCGGTTTTGGCGCTTTGGTCGCCGCGGGCCTCATGTACGCCATGCGCAGGTGGCTTCAGCTCGACGTGGACCTTTCCTCCTTCGGGGCGGGCGCCGGGTCGCTGTCCGAGCTGCCTGCCACGTCGCTCCCGCTCATCGCCGCCGTCCTGGCCGGTTTCTATTCGGCGGACAACACACCGGAGGCCGCGGGCGATGGCAAGACGGAGTCGAAGCCCCGCCTGGCTGCAAAGAAAGAGGGCGCCGGCAACAAGATGCGCGTGGCCTCCAGCGAGGACGACGAGGACGACGCCGCCGACGTTCTGCCGGGAAAGCGCACGAAACGATAGAGTCGGGTCCGAGCACTGCTCTAGGATGCCCGGCTCAATGCGAGCGGGCGTCGGCAGGTGGAGCGTGTGCGTCGGAGCGATCCTGGCGTCGTTTCCCGCCGCGCCGGTCGCTCGCGCCGCGGAGCCGGGCGATGCCGCCAAAGCGCGGTGTGCCGCGTCGTACGAAGCCGCCCAGATGTTGCGCCGCGAAGAGCGGCTTTCCGCGGCCCGGGCGGAGCTTCTCGTCTGCGAGGAGACGTGCCCGGAGAAGCTCGCCGAGGATTGCGCGAAGTGGCGCGGCGAGCTCGCGCACCTCATGCCGACGGCGCGCTTTTTCGTGCGCGATGCCGAGGGACGGCCGCTTGGAGGCGTTCGTGTCGCGGTCGATGGGCATGCCATCGACGGCGCCGCCGACGAAGCCTCGGTGCTCGTGGAGCCGGGGCGGCACGTGTTTCGGTTCGAGCGCCAAGGCTATTTCCCTGCGGAGGTGCGCTCCGAGTTCCACGTCGGGGAACGCGATCACGTGGTGCACGTGGTCCTTGCCTCCATCGCGCCCGTCCAGGCCTCGGCCGCGCGCACGAGCTTCGGGGCGGCGCCGCGGCCTGCTCCGCGCGCGAGCCGCACGCCGTCGTACGTGCTCGGTGGCATCGGCCTGGCCGCATTGGCCACGGCCGGCGGGCTCGCCCTCAAAGGCTACGCCGACCGCGCATCCTTGCGCGACTCGTGCGCGCCCACCTGCGAACAATCGGACATCGACTCGATCCGCACGTTGTGGTGGGTCGCCGCCGGCGTGGCCGTGGCCGGCGCGACCTCCATCGGCGTGGCCATCGTCCTCTGGCCGCGTGAGCCGTCCGTTGCGCTCACCGTTCCGTTTCGCTGAGTCACCGAATCCCGTGGCGCACCATCAAGCGGTGCACCAACTGACGCGAGATGCCCATGTCCGTGGCCGCCTTGGCCACGTTGCCGTCGTGCGCGTGCAGCTTTTCGCGCAGGTAGCTCGCCTCGAACCGATCGATCACGCGTTCGCGTGCATCACGCCACGACAGCCCGAGCAGCGCGTCGAAGTCGCGCCGCGCTTCGCCCTCCACCCCGTGAAACTCCAGCGCCCGTTCGCGCATGTGCGGAAAGAGCAGGAGCCGCGACACCGTGTTTCTCAGCTCGCGCACATTGCCGGGCCAATGATGGCTGGCCAGCATTTCCAAGGCACCGTGCGGCAGGTCGAGCACAGTGCGCGGCGGAATGTCCGACGCGAGAAATCGCTCCACGAGCAGCTCGATGTCGTCGCTGCGTTCGCGCAGCGGGGGCACGACGCATTCGAACACCGCAAGGCGAAAGTACAGGTCCTGCCGAAACTCGCCGGCGGCGGTGGCCGCGTGAAGATCGCGATGGGTCGCTGCAACGATCCGGGCATCGAAGCTTCGCCATTCATTGGAACCGACGGGACGGTACTGTTTCGACTCGAGGACCCGGAGCAGCTTGGGCTGCTGATCGAGCGGAAGTTCGCCAATTTCGTCGAGGAAAAGCGTGCCGCCGTCGGCGGTGGCGAGCATGCCCGTGCGGTCGGCATCGGCGCCGGTGAAGGCTCCGCGCACATGACCGAAGAGCTCCGCCTCGAAGAGCGCCGGCGTGATCGCTGCCGCGTCGAAGATGACGAACGGCCCATCCGCGCGGGGGCTCGCGTCGTGGATGGCCCGCGCCAGGAGCTCTTTGCCCGTCCCCGACTCACCGCGCAACAGCACCACCTCCGGCGACTGCGCGGCTTGATGGAGCCGATGAAAGAGCGCGCGCATCACCGTCGAACCCCCGAGCGCGCCGCCGAAGCTCGCTTCGGGCCAGAGCGGAATTTCCGATGGCTCGCCCGTGACGCGGATGCGCAGGCTCACACCGCCGATCTGCAGCACGTGGCCCGGTGCCACGTGGGCTTCCTGCACGCGGATGTTGCTGACGAATGTCCCGTTCTTGCTTTGGAGATCGCGGACGAGTATGCCCTGCGGCGTTATGCGGAAGAGACAGTGACGCCGGGACACCGCAGGATCGGTCACAATGAGATCGCAATCGTTCCCAGTCCCTACGACAATGGGTGCCAGGCCGAACGGACGCGACACTTCCTGCGTGCTCGCCATGTTGGCCACCAAGACGAGCGACGGCAGGCTGGCCCGCCGGCGGTCGAGAAGGGTGAGCGTCGTCGATTGGCTCATGGCGTGATAGGGTACCAATTGTGAGGCGTATCGACCGGTACGTGCTCCATGAAAAGATCGCCTCCGGCGGGATGGCATCCGTGTACCTCGGCCAAATGGTCGAGGAAAATGGTCTTTTGCGCACGGTGGCCATCAAGCGGCTTCACCCGCACGTGGTGGAGATGAGCGGGGCGCTCAACATGTTCAGGGACGAAGCGCGCCTGAGCGCACGAGTTCGCCATCGGAACATCGTCACGACATTGGCCGCGGCCCAGCACGGGCACGAGCTGCTCTTGGTCATGGAGTATGTGCACGGCGTCTCCCTGTCCTTTCTCGAGTCGCGCGTCCGCGACGCCGACTCGAGGATCCCTTTGTCCATGGTGAGCACGATTTTGATCGACGTGCTCGATGGCCTTCAGGCTGCCCACGATGCCACGGACGAAGAAGGCGAGCCTTTATTCATCGTCCACCGCGATGTCTCTCCACAAAACGTCATCGTGGGCGACGATGGCCGCTCGCGCGTGCTGGATTTCGGCATCGCGAAGGCGGCCGTGCGCCTGCAAACGACGCGTGAGGGCAGGGTGAAGGGCAAGCTCCGGTACATGGCGCCGGAACAGGTGTTGAACCAGAGCGTCTCCCCTCGGACCGACGTATACGCCGCGTCCGTGGTGCTCTGGGAGCTTCTCACCGGGCAGCGCCTCTTCGATGCCTCGAGCGAAGGCGCCATCGTGGCCAAGGTTCTCGAGGGCGTGGTGATCGCGCCAAGTCGCTTCTCGTCCGCGATCGGGCCGGAGCTGGAGGCCCTCGTGCTGCGCGGGCTCTCGCGCGATCCGGACGAGCGGTTCCCCTCGTGCGGGGAAATGTCTTCGGCCCTTCGCGCCGTTCTGCCGCCGGCGGAGCCGGAGGCCGTGGCCGAGTACGTGCGCGAGCACGCGGGGAATCTGCTTCGCGATCGCGCGGCCCGCATTGCGCAAATCGAGGACGCGGGGGCGGACGCGGGCGTGCCCGCCGTGTCATCCCCCGTCGTCTCCGAGACGGCGGGCACCCAAACGGTGCACTCGCCGCCGGCGCAGACGCCGCTGTTCGAGCCGCCGCCCGCCGAGAGCAAACCCAAGCGCGGGCGCACCATCGCCATCGTTTCGGTCGCGGTGTTGGGCATTGTGGGCATCTCGACCTTCGCGCTGCGAGATCGCCCCGTCTCGCGCGAGTCGAATCCGCCCGCCACCGCGGCGGCATCGGCCCCCGTGCTCACGGCATCCGCCCCGCAGGCCCCGCCGCCGCATGACCCGGTGCCTGCGCGCACCCCCGACGCGGAAGCGCCGACGGCACCCGCCAAAGCGGTGCCACCTCCTTCGGCGTTGCCGCCGCGCATGCGCCCTTCGGCGAGCGCCGCACCGCGACCCGAGAGGTCGCCAGATTGCGATCCCATGTTCACCATCGACGCCAACGGCATCCGGCGCGTCAAGCCGGAGTGCCTCTGATGCCGCCGTTTCGGCTTCTTCTCTACGCGGCGAGCCTCGGCGCGGTGCTGTTCTCGGTGCGCGCCGTGCTCATCGCCACCCCCCCGCTCTGGGTCTCGGCGTGCCTCGCGCTCACGTACGTCGGATTGATCCTCGGCGGCGTCTTCGTCTTGCGCTTGCGCGCGTACGTGGACGCGATCATCGACGGCCCTCCGGGTGCACGCGGTGTGGTGCTCACCTTCGACGATGGGCCCGATCCGGATTGGACGCCGCGCGTGCTCGACATGCTCGAGCGCTCGAACGCGGTGGCGACGTTCTTCGTCATCGGCAAGAAAGCCGAGCAGCACCCCCAACTGGTGCGCGAGATCCTCGCGCGCGGGCACTCGGTGGGGCTGCACTCCTACGCGCACGACCGCCTGTTTTCCCTGCGCAGTGAGCGGCACGTGCGCGACGATCTCGCGCACTCCATGCAAGTGCTCGCCGACATCCTCGGCGAGTCCCCCATGCTGTTTCGTCCGCCGATTGGCCATACGAACCCCATCATCGCGCGCGTGGCCGACGCCATGGATCTCACCGTCGTTGGATGGAGCGTGAGCGGACACGACGGGCTCGCGCGGGCCGATGCCGAGCAGGTCGTTCGCCGCATCCGTCGTGGGCTGCGTGACGGTGCCATCGTTCTTTTGCACGACGCATCAGAGCGGGGCACCCACGAACCGGCCGGCGTGAAAGCCCTGCCTGCGGTGCTGGCCGCCATCACCGACGCGCAGCTCCCCGTCGTCCCGCTGCAGGCCTTCCTCGGCGAAGAGTGCGAACAGTAGAAGAGTCGTCGCTAGATGCCTCGACGACCTTGCCGTGATAGGACCGCGGGACTACCTTTTTGCTATTGAAAGCGGTTTTCAACAGCCTCCCATGACGGTCGCACCCCCCCTATTTCTCGGCGAGACTCACGTGGGCGTGACGGTACGGGTCGTCGCGTTGGACCTGGAGCACGACTTCGTCGAGTGGCTTCGCGCCGTGGGCATCCACGAGGGCGTCCTCGTGACCGTGCTGCGCCGCGCTCTGTTCGGCGGCCCCATTCACGTGCGCACCGGCGCCGGGGGTGAGTTCGCGTTGAACCGGCAGCTCGCGCATTCGATCCGCGTCGAGGAGGCGCAGCCATGAGCGCCCGGAGGCCCGTCGCTCGCGACGGCCGACTTTCAACGCAGTCCTCTTGCCACGGTGAGGCCGTGGGCTCCAAGGACGCGACCGCCGCGGCGCACGGCAAGCCGTTGGTCGCGCTGGTGGGCCGGCCGAACTCGGGCAAGTCGTCGCTCTACAATGCGGTGACCGGTGCCCGGGCCCACGTCGGCAATTTTCCAGGCATCACCGTGGACATTCTGGAGGCCGACATCACGCTTCCCGGCGGCCTCGCCGTGTCCATGGCCGATCTTCCCGGGTTTTACACGCTCGAATCGGTCATCGACCCGGCGACCGACGAGGGCATCGCACGCCGCGTTCTCGATCGCGCCGCGGCCGACGAGCGGCACCTGCTCGTGGTGCAGGTGATCGACGCCACGCAGCTCGCCTTGGGCCTGCGGCTGACACGCGAGCTTTCCGCGCGCCCCTTCCGTCTTCTCGTGGTGGTCTCCCAGAGCGACGTCCTCGATGCCCAAGGCCGCACGCTCGACGTGCACGCGCTCTCCGAGGCCATCGGGCTGCCGGTGCTCGCGGTTAGCGCGCGCGATCCTGCGACGTCGGCGAAGGTCCGCGAGGCCGCGGCCAAGGAGCTGGAGCGCGATGGCGACGGGGCATGGCGGGGCAAGCCATCGTGGGAGCCCGACGCGGTCGCCTCCAAGGCGGTCTCCGACGTGAAGTCCGCGAGCGCGGCGGCGCGCCGGCGGCGTGAGTTCACCTCCCGTGCCGATCATTGGCTGCTGCACCCGGTGCTGGGGCCCGTCCTTTTTCTGTCGATCATGGCGCTGGTGTTCGCCTCGGTCTTCCTCGTGGCCGATCCCACGACCAACTTGCTCGATGCGGCGATGGGCGCCCTCGGGGCGCGCACGTCGAAGCTACTGGGCGAAGGGCTTCTCGCGTCGTTCGTGGCCGACGGCGTGTTGGGCGGTGCGGGCACGGTGCTGGCGTTCATGCCGCAGATCGTGATCCTCACCGTGGCGATGGAGCTGCTCGAGGCGACGGGCTACCTCGCGCGGGGCGCGTTTCTCGTGGACCGGCTGCTGCGCCTTCTCGGGTTGAGCGGTCGCTCGTTCGTGCCGCTGCTCATGGGCCACGCGTGCGCCGTCCCCGCCATCTCCGCGACGCGCATCGTGCGCGATCCGCGCGAGCGGCTGACGACGATCCTCGTGTTGCCGCTCATGACATGCTCGGCGCGCATTCCGACATACGCGCTGGTGCTGACCACGTTTTTCCCCGGGGGCAGCGCCCTCTTCAAGGCGTGCATCTTCGTGGGGCTGTACTTCGCGGGCATCTTCTCCGGCCTGGTGGCCTCGCTGGTGCTGCGCCGCACGGCCACGAGCGGCCGCACCTTGCCGTTGGTGCTCGAGATGCCCGCCTACCGCGCGCCGCAGCCGCGCGTGCTGCTCCGTCAGACGGTGCGCGCGTCGGGCCGCTTCCTCAAAGAGGTGGGAACCACGATCCTGGCCGCCTCTGCGGTGCTCTGGGTTTTGCTCACCGTGCCCGCTCCCTTCGGCCCCCGCGGTGCCGCGGTGGAGGATCCGTCGGTGCCGGCGCGCACGATGACGCTCGAGCACAGCGTCGGCGCGATGGTGGGCCGCAGCCTGGAGCCCATCACGTCGCCGCTGGGCTTCGATTGGCGCGTCAACGCAGGGCTCATCGGCTCTTTCGGTGCGCGCGAGCTCATGGTCAGCACGATGGGCATCATCTACGGCATCGAGGACGTGAGCGACGATCCCGCGCCGCTCTCCGAGCGCATGCGCACTGCGAAAAAGCCCGACGGCGCCCCCGCCTACACGGTCCGCACGGGTCTCGCGCTGCTCGCGTTCTTCCTCTTCGCCTGCCAGTGCATGAGCACCGTCGCCGCCATCCGCCGCGAAACCAAGAGCCTGCGCTGGCCGCTGTTCGTCATCGGCTACACGTACGCCATCGCCTACGCGGCCGCGTTCCTCGTCTACCAGATCAGCGGCATCTTCTTCACGGGCAGCTAATCAAAACTTGATCGGGGGCAGCGTGAGGAGCGTCTCGCCCGGCGCCACGGGGTTGGGCGGGGCCACGGAGGGCGGCATTTCGAAGGGGGAGGGGATGGGGTAGGCGGGACCCTCGCCCTTCAGCAGCTTGAGGAGCGCGATGGCGGCCGTGGTGATGGCCGGCTTGGCTTCGGCATCCGTATCGAGTGCATCGATGGCGTGGGCCAGCAGGGTTTCGTCCAAGGTCTTCAGCGCGTCCTTGATGGGGTCGCGGAGCACCGACGGAAGATCGCGCAGCACGGGCTCGCGTGCGAGCGCTCGATCGAGCGGATCGGTGGTGGCCTCCGTGAGATCGGGGATCGTGTCGAAAGGGGTCGGCGGCGCGTTGCTCATCGCCAAAACCGTAGGCGATTATGGCTGCATCGGCGGCGGATTTTGTGCGGTGGCGGCAAAGTGATTCTGCACGCCCGCCGAGTGGCCCTTGGCGTACGAGGCGCAAAAGAGCACCAGGTGCCACGGGAGCACGATGAAGGGCCACACGAAGTTGGCCGGAACGATGTTCATCGCCGCGCGGGTCAGCAGCTCTTTGCGCGTGCAGGGCGGGCATGCGATGCCCGTACGGCGCTGCATGTAGAAGAAGACGAAGAGAAACACGAACCAATTGGCGTACGTGTACCGCTTGATGCTGTTCGACGGCTGTCCGCATGCAGGGCAAGGGAGCAAGTCGCTGCTCCCGTGCTCTCGGTACGGGTGCATCGCGTGCGCCTGCGATCCAGGGTATGGCTGGGCGCCATAACCCGGCTGCGGATACGGCGCTTGCTGCGGATACGCCGCGCCATAGCCTTGCTGGGCGTAGGCGTCGTAACCCTGTTGCTGCGGATACGGCTGCTGCACGTACGGCGGCTGTCCGTACTGCGGTTGCCCATAGGCCTGCTGCTGCGGGTAGCTCTGCTGCGGCGCTTGCCCGTACGGCGGCTGCTGCGCGTAACCCTGCTGCGGCGGGTAGTACCCTTGTTGTTGCTGCGGGTAACCCTGCGGCGCGTAGCCTTGCTGCTGGTGCTGCTGTTGCGAATACTGCGGCTGGCCCGGTTGCGCGGGCATGGCCACGGTGCCGCGGAGCGGTGGCTTCGGTGCGCCGGATGAACCGGCCGCAGACTGAGGACTCGATGGCAGATGAGGCCTATGAGGGCCGCGAGGCCCGAATGAATCTTCGGACATGAGCCTCGAGTCTACCTTACGTCAGGTGACCGTGCCCGAGGCCATTGCCTCAGACGCGAACGCCGAAGACCTCTTCGACCACGCGCGCCACCCCGCCGCCTTCGTCGCTCGTCTCGGGGAGCACGTCGGTGGCGGCATTTTTCACTTCGTCGGGGGCCTGCCCCATGGCAAACGACCGGCCCGCCTTGGTGAGCATCGGAATGTCGTTCAACCAGTCCCCGACGCTCACGGTCTCTTCGATCGAGATCCCGTGATGTTCGGCGATCCACTCCAGCGCAGAACCCTTGTTCCCGCCGAGGGCCCGCACGATGAGGCCCCAGGCGCCCAAAATGCGCCGAATCGGAAACATCGCCACCTGGGCAACGTCCCGCAGCTCGTCTTGAATGCCCGAAGCCGCCTCCGAAATCTGGTCGGCGGTACCCACGGCCACGACCGCGGTGATGCCCTCACGCTCTTCCCACACCGCGTGCTCCACGACGCGCACGGAACGCTGGACATCGCTCGACCAGGTGGCGACATACCCCAGGTATGGATCGCCCGTTTCGTCGTACACGATGGCATCGCGCGCAAACACGAAGGTCGCCGGGGCGGCGCGCTCGAAAATGCGCCGCAATGACTCGCAGTGCGGGCCATGGATGCCGTGATGCATCAGCGTCGTGTGCGTAGCTGCGCTCACCATGTGACTGCCATCGACGCATCCGGTAGGACCGGAGAGCCCGAGGGTGAGCACGCTCGCCCGGGTGCCTGAGTACAGGCGCCCGGTGATGATGCTGACGTGGGTTCCTCGCTCGACGAGCGCACGGAGAGCATCGGCATCACGCGGATGCGGATTCCCGTGCGCGTCCAGGAGGGTGCCGTCGAGGTCGACGGCGATGAGCTTCGGCGAAGATTTCACTCCGCGGCGGCGGCCGCGGGATAGACGGAAACCTTTTTCTGCGTGTTGGTGCGGAACTCGTACTTCACCACGCCATCGATGAGCGAAAAGAGGGTGTAGTCCTTGCCCACGCCCACGTTCTTGCCCGCGGCGATGGTCGTGCCGACCTGGCGAACGAGGATGCTGCCGGCGGTCACCTTCTCACCACCGTAGACCTTGGTGCCGCGCCGTTGCGAGTTGGAGTCGCGCCCGTTGCGCGTGCTGCCTGCGCCTTTTTTGTGTGCCATGGCGGTCTCTCAGCCTCCCGTGATTCCAGTGATTTCCAAAGCGGTGAACGGCTGGCGATGGCCGGACTTGCGCCGATAGTTCTTCCGACGGCGGAACTTGAAGATGATGATCTTCTTGGCGCGATCCTGCGCCGTGATCTTCGCCTCGACCTTCGCACCTTCGACGCGCGGCTGGCCGATTTTGAGGGCTTCGCCGCCGATGAGCAGCACTTCGTCGAACGTCACCGTGTCGCCGACTTCGCCCAGGAGTTTCTCCACGCGGAGCTTGTCGCCGGGGGCGACTTTGTACTGCTTTCCGCCTGTCTTGATCACCGCATACATGCTGTAGCCCTCTTGAAAAGCCGACGATCCTGGTCCCTTTTGCGACGAGCAGAAGGGGCGGACAGCGGCGGGGGATTGGGGGACGCGGGAGTATACGGATGGACGTCCCTTTGTAAAGCAACGTCGTGCTCGCGAAAAAGGAAGCCCGCTCAGGCCGGCCCGAGCCTTGCTCATGAGGTCGGGAAACCTCCTCTAACTCGGCGAGAACGATATGAAAATGCGTCTCTTCTCGAAGATTTTCCCTCTCGGAATGGCGGTTGCGGCGGCCGGGCTCGCTGGTTGGGCCTGCAGCGCGCCCGATCCAGGGGAGCTTGGTAACACCGATCCAGACAAGCCACCGGGGGGGAAATTTGATGCTGGGCAACCGGGGCCCCGCCCCGATGCTGGCCCGGGAGGCGATGGCGGCTCGCAAGGGTCCACCGATCCTTTCGCGGATCAGCCCGCCTACACGAAGATAGACGGCGATAGTTCGATCCGCCCGGGCGGGCACTCCACGTTGCAGGGGAACAATCCCGTCGGAGAGAATTGCTTCAACGGCCCATGCCACGGCGCTGGCGGCAACGGCCCCACCTTTGCGATCGGGGGCACGATTTACCAGAATGACCAGGGCGTGAACCCCGCAGGGGCTGGTGTGGAGGTTCGGATTCGAAGCCTCGACGGTTCCTACGCAAAATCCACATACACCGATCAGTACGGGAACTTCCGGATCAAGCTCGGCAACGACACGTTCCCGGCGCAAGCCTACGTCTCCATTCGCAACGGCAAGGGAGTCAGCCCCATGTCCAACCAACTCTCCAACGCGGATGGCGCCTGCTCGAAGGCTGGCAACTGCCATGGTGGCGGCTCGACCAAGAAGGTGTGGATCGCGCCGTAGTCCCACAAATGCGCGCCCGGGCGTGCTACTCGTCATCGCAGAGCCATGCCGAACGGATACCTCGCGCTGGTACTGCACGCGCACCTCCCATTCGTCCGACATCCCGAGCACGCTCGGCATCTCGAGGAGCGCTGGTTTTACGAAGCGCTGATCGAATGTTACCTGCCGTTGCTCGACGCGTTCGACCGCATGGCCGACGACGGCGTGCACTTCGCGCTCACCATGAGCGTCACGCCGCCGCTGGCCTCGATGCTGCGCGACCCGCTGCTCTGCGAGCGCTTCGAAGGCCATCTCTCGCGCCTCGAAGCGCTCACCGATCGGGAGATGAAGCGGCTTTGGGGCGACGAACGCTTCGCCCACGTCGCCACCTTCTACCGTGAGGAGCTCACCCGCATTCGCGGCGTGTGGGACCGCCACCGCGGCGACGTCATCGGCGGGCTCGTGCGGCACTGGGACGCGGGACGCATCGAGCTCATCACGTGCGCCGCGACGCATTGCTACCTGCCGGGCATGCTTCCGGCGCGCGAAGGCATCCGCCCGCAGCTCGAATTGGGCGTGCGCGGCTTCGAGAAGCTCGTCGGGCGAAAGCCCACGGGCATGTGGCTGGCGGAGTGCGCCTACCACCCGAGCTTCGACGACGAGATCGCCGCCGCGGGCATTGGCTTCACCTTGGTCGACACGCACGGCGTGACGTTCGCGCGTCCGCGCCCCGCCTTCGGTGTGCACGCGCCCATCGTCTCGCCGTCGGGCGTCGCCTTCTTCGCACGCGACGCCGAGTCGAGCCGTCAGGTGTGGTCACGCGAAGAGGGCTACCCCGGCGATCCGCACTACCGCGACTTCTACCGCGACATCGGCTTCGACCTGCCGGAAAGCGAGTTGATGGGCGAGGTTGCCGGCGACGGCTCGCGCTTGATGACCGGCATCAAGTACCACCGCATCACCGGCAAGACTCCGCACAAAGAGCCGTACGATCCCCGCATCGCGAAGCAGATCGCCTGGGAGCACGCGGGCAACTTCGTCTTCAACCGCGCGTTGCAGCTGCAGCACCTGTCGGCGCGCATCCCCGCGCCGATCATCGTGGCGCCGTACGACGCCGAGCTTTATGGCCACTGGTGGTACGAAGGGCCGCGCTTCCTCGAATCGGTGTTCCGGCAACTGCCGAACACGCGTGGCGAGGTGGAGGCGATCACCTTGCGTGGCTACCTCGAGCGGCATCCCGTGTCGGTGCAGGCCACCCCGGCGGCGTCCTCGTGGGGCGCAGGCGGCTACGGCGAAGTGTGGGTCGGGCCCGAGGCGGCGTGGTCGTGGCGTCATGTCCACCATGCGACCCGCTACGTATCGTGGCTCGTGCGCAACCACCGTAACGTGGACGGTGAGCGGGGCCGCGCGCTCGACCAGACGATTCAGGAGCTCTTGCTGCTCCAATCGAGCGATTGGAACTTCATCATCAAGACGGGCACGTCGCTGAAGTACGCGGAATCGCGCATCCGCTCGCACGTGCACCGGCTGCGTCGTTTGGGGCACCTGGTTCAGACCGGTGTGATCGAGGGTGCGGATGCCGCGTGGCTGTCGGATGTGTCGGCTCGCGACAATTTTTTCCACCAGCTCGAGAGCGACACCTTAAGATCGGCATTCGACTGAGAGAGACAAGAAGATGGCCACAATCGAACTTTCGGGCACGTACACGGCTGTAATTACGCCCTTCAAAGACGACGAAGAGCAGTCGATCGACTGGGCGGCGTACGACGAGCTGATCGAAGCGCAGATCGCGGGCGGCGTTCAGGGGCTCGTGCCCTGCGGCACCACCGGGGAAAGCCCCACGCTTTCGCACCACGAGCACGAGCAAGTCATCGCCCGCACCGTGCAGCGCGCCCGCGGACGTGCGCAGGTGATTGCCGGCGTCGGCTCCAACTCGACCCGCGAGGCGATCGACCTCGCGCGTGCCGCCGAACGCGCGGGGGTCGACGTGGTGATGGGCGTCGTGCCCTACTACAACAAGCCCACGCAGGAAGGGCTCCGCCGCCACTTCCTCGCACTGGCCAAGGCGGTCTCGGTGCCGCTCATCATCTACAACATCCCGTCACGCACGGGCATCGACCTGAGCGCCGATACGATGGTGCGCATCGCCTCGGAAGCCTCCAACGTGATCGGCGCGAAGGAAGCGACCGGCAACGTGCTCCGCACGCAGGAGTTGGCCCGCCGCCTGGGGCCGCGCTTCGCCATCCTCAGCGGCGACGACGCGCTCACCCTGCCGATCATCGCGGCCGGTGGCCGGGGCGTCATCAGCGTCACCTCCAACGTGCTCCCGCGCGAAGTCGCGCAGGCGACGTCGCTCGCGCTGTCGGGCGATCTGGCCCGGGCACGTGCGGCGCACCTCGCGCTTCTGCCCGTGCACGAGTCGATGTTCATCGAGGCGAACCCCGGCCCCGTGAAAGCGGCCCTCGCCGCACGCGGGAAGATCAAAGAGGTGGTTCGCAGCCCGCTCGCACCGGTGGGCGAGAGCACGCGCGCCACCGTCGTCGCCACCATCGACGCCTACCTCCGGGAATCCGCGGCATGACCAGCGCGCCGCGGACGCGCGTGGCCATCGTCGGGTCGGCCGGAAAAATGGGGCAAACGTTGGTGCGTCTCGCCAACGAGGATCCCGAGTGCGAGTTGGTCGCCGTCCTCGATCAGGGCGACGCGATGAGTGCGCTCGCCGCGTTTCCCGGCGCGGTGGCCATCGAGTTTTCCAGCCCGGCGGGCACGCGTGCATTGGCGGAGATCGCACCCAGCGCGGGCGTCTCCATCGTGAGCGGCACCACGGGCCTGGACGATGTGGCGGTGCGCGCCCTCGACGCGGCAAGCCGCACGGTGCCCGTCTTCACCGCCGCCAACATGAGCATCGGCGTGCACGTGCTCGGGGTCCTCATCGAGCGCGCCATTGCGATGCTCGGTCCGGGCTTCGATATGGAGCTCGTGGAAGCGCACCACCGCCGCAAGGTCGATGCGCCGAGCGGTACCGCGTTGAAGCTCGCCTCCATCGCGCAGGCCGCAAGGGCCGGCACATCGCTCGTTCACGGGCGGCGTCCCGAAGTGCGCGAGGCGCGTTCGCCCGGCGACATCGGCATGCACGCCATCCGCGGGGGCGACGTCATCGGCGATCACACGCTGTATTTGCTCGGAGACGGCGAACGCCTCGAGCTCACCCACCGCGCCACGAACCGCGATCTCTTCGCCCGCGGCGCCTTGCGCGCGGCCAAGTGGCTCGCCACGCAGCCCCCCGGCCACTACGGCATGGAGCATCTCGTCGGCAGCGCGGTCCCCTAGGTCTGGGCTACCACGCCATATTCAAGTTCACGCTGCCGCCGCGCGGGCCCACGCTCGGCGCGACCTGCCATTTGCGTGCACTGCTCTTGCTCGCGGCGCTTTCCCGCGGCGCCTCTTTGCTGTGGTCCGTCAGAAGAAGGATCACGCCGGTGCCCACCAAGGCCACCCCGGCGCCGATGCCGATGAACTCCAGGGTGCGCGCTGTCTTCGCATCCTCGAGCTTGTCGCACTGAGGCCTTCGCGGATTGCAGAAGTCCGCCGGGGCGCCGGGCGCTGCGGCGTCGTCCTTGTTGTCCGACTGGAGCGAGAGAAAGCGCACGCCCTCGACCGCACCGAAGATTCCGGCACCCGCGCCCAGGCCGATGAGCGACCAGCCGATCACCGTGCGCGCCGACACGCCGCGCGACGGGGGCGGCTTCGGCTCTTCTTCCTTCTTCTTCTCGATCACCGGCTCTTTCGGGCGCGCGACCACCGGCGGCGGCGGCCGCTCGCCGAGCAGCTTTTCCAGCAGACGATCGGCCACGGCCTGCAGCTTGGGATCCTTGGCGTCGGTCAGCGTGTCCGGGTACGTCTCGTTGGCCACGATTTCGCGGTCGCCGCGCACCCACAGGTGCACTTCCGCCGTGACCTCGCGCGGGCTGGTGCGATTCACCCAGCCGTACATCACGCGATCGGCCTTGAACTCGTCGCCCATGCGTTGGGTGCACGCCGTGTCGGGGCGCTGCGGGCACTTGAGCGCCGCCGTCACCATCGAGAGTGACGTGCTGACGCCGCCGAGCGTCCAATTCGACATCGCACGCACGCGGGTGCGAAGCGTCGTGGTGAGCGCCTCGACCTGATCGTCGGCATTGTCCGAATCGAACCCCAGAACGTGCACCGTGCGCACAGTGGTCGCAGATCCCGATGCGGCCGGCGGGGGCGCGGGCCTCACCTGCGGTGCGGGCTGCGTGGTCGCAGGTCCCAAGGGTGTCTGCGCCGACGCCGTTGCAGGCAACGCGAGTCCGAGGAGCAAAGCGAAAGGGGCGAGGGAGCGGCGTGTGGGGTTCAAGGACCGTAACTTTGCATCAGAAGGGGGCCAAAACTGCATCAGAAAACGACGCGTACGTCGAAACCGGCGCGCATACCGCCTTCGCGGGGCGCAAAGTGCGGCAAAAATTGCAGGCTCGCTCGACGCGGCGGGCGCGGTGCTCGGGCGGATGTGGGCGCGTCCTTTTTCGTGGAGGTATCGGTGAGAAGCAAGTACGTCCCCACGCCGATGCTGACCGCGGCCACGGCACCGCCCACGAGTCCGAGCAGCGAGGCGGTCTTCGCCGAATCGTAGTTGTCACAGATGCCCTGCGCGGCCCCCGCATCGGAGCCCGCCCACGGCGCCGGCTCACCGCGGCCCGCTTGGCAGATGGCTTCCTTGCTCGGCTTCTGCCCGTCGATCTGATGGGCGTCGCGAAAGTCTTCCGTCTCTGACTTCAGGCTCAGGAAGTGGACACCTTCGTAGATCGCGAAGCCCCCCGCCACCGCGCCCACGCCCACGAGCGCCCAACCCGCAATGGCCCGCGTGTTCGAGCCGCCGCCTTCCGTGGAGCTCGGCGCCGTCTCGCTTTCGACGGCAAGCGGCACGACGACGTCGGCATCGACGCCTCCGACCACGGTGACCTCTTTGCGTGCCGTCGCATACCCCGATGCGCGCACCTCGATGACATGGCGGCCCGCGGCCAGGTCCAAGCTCGCGCGTCCGTTCTCGAGGCGCCCTTTCTCGGTGCCATCGACCCAGACTTCGCCGTCCGCGCGCCCGGCGCGCAGCGTGATGGTCGCATTCTGCGGGGCCGTGCCGGTGAGGCGATCGACGATGCGTGCGGCCATGCGGCGCAGGTACTCGTCGTTCTGATCTTTCAGATTGTCGCTGAAGACTTCTTTGACCGACGCATCGGGCTTACCGCGCACGAAGAGATGGATCTCCGCCGTCAGCTGTCCGCGTGCGCTCGGCCCCATCTTCGAGACGTGCCCGTAGATGAAGCGGTCCGTCTTCAACTGATCGGCGATCTTCTGAAGGCATGTCGTGTCGGGTCGCGATGGGCAACGCAGGGCCGCGAGCAACATCCCGAGCGACGGTGACGTATCGGCCACCGGGCTCAATTTTTCGCGCGCTCGCGAGCGCAGCGCTACGCCGAGGGCTTCCGCTTGCTCGTCGGCATCCTCCGAGTCGAGCGGCAGCACGTGCAGCGGCAAGCCGCTCCGTGCCCCTTGCGCCTGCGCGCTGCGAGTAAAAAGCGATACGAAAACCAGGATCGTCGTCGCGAGAAGCCACACATAGGCTAGACGCATGCCCAAGAGATTATCCTGTGCGCATCACCGGAGGTAGCCATCGTTCGCGTTCGCTTCGCGCCCCAAAGGGGGATCGCACACGCCCCACCTCCGATCGCGTGCGCGAGGCGTTGTTCTCCATCTTGAGAGATGTCTCGGGCGACCGCGTGTTGGACCTTTACGCTGGCACCGGTGCGCTGGCACTCGAGGCGCTCTCGCGCGGTGCCGAGCATGCGACGTTCGTGGAGCAGGGACGCGATGCGCTTGCGGCGTTGCGGTTCAACATCGAGCAGCTCGATGTCGGGGCGCAGACGACAGTGTTGCCGATGTCGGTCGAACGCGCAGCTGGTACGCTGGTGCGCACACCGGAGGGGGAACGCTACACATTGGTGTTCGCCGACCCGCCATACAAACTGATCCAGGGTGGGGAATTTGTGCAGAGCTTCACGCCGATTGTACACTCGGGCGGTCTTGCGTCAGACGCAACGGTGGTGGTCGAACACGCGAGTGCCGATCCGCCACCAAGCGTCAGCGATCTCGAGCTGCTCGAGTCACGGCGTTACGGCGACACCACCCTTAGCCTGTACCTCTACCGGAGCAGAATATGACATGTTGTCTCCCCGCAATCTCTAGAGCATGTATATTCGGCGCGCGGCGTCCAGCCGAGTGAGCCAACGGTCGATGAGCGCGAGCACACCCCCGCCGCCCACCCATGGGAACGGCAAGTATATCGCCTTAGGGCTTCTCTTCTTGTTCGGAATCGTTGGCCTCTTCGTGTGGAAGATGGTTCTCGACAAGCCCGCCCCCGCGGCCGTTGCGCCTCCGCCACCCGGAAGCGCCCCCCCCGCCACCACGTTCAGCCAATCCCAGGTGGACGAGGTGCCGCCGCCTCCTCCGCCCGAGCCCGATGCAGGTCCGCCGCGAAAAGTGGCGTCGACCAACAATTCGCTGGCCGGCTGCGAGGTGAAAACGTGCGCCGGTAGCATCACGTCCGATCTGGAGACGGCGCTGGCGTTTCGCGCCAAGCAGGCCCATCGCTGCTACGACCAGGCCCTCACGCAGGACAACACGCTTCAGGGCAAGGTGCAGATCACCCTGCGCATCGCCCCGAGCGGAGGCGTGTGCTCGGCCGGCGTGACCGCCAATGACATGGGCACCCCCGCCGTTGCGCAATGCGTTGCCGGGTACTTCAAGTCCACCGGGCACTTCCCCGCGCCCAAGGGCGGTTGCGTCGACACGGCGGTCCCCATCTCGTTCGTCCCCGGCGGCCGGTAGTCTCGTCTAGCCGCGTTCGTTACCCACCTCCCCGCCCGAGCGGGCGACATCCAACCGGGTGCTATGGCCGACGAGGATCCGAAGAAGCGAGGGAGCAGTGCACCCCCGAGTTCGCGGCCCTCGCGGCCAAGCGAAGTTCCGCCATCGTCCCGAACGGGTGCGCCAGCCCGTTCGACGCGACCGCCGCAGCTCTCCACGGCGTTTCGATTGTCGGGCATCGACTTCGACCTGATGGGGGCCGCGCGGCGCATCCTCGAGGGCGCGCTCGGCGTCGTTCCCGGCGAGCGCGTGGTGGTTCTCGTGGATCGCGCGCGGCGGGACATCGGTCTTTCGCTGGCCGATGCGGCCCGGAACATCGGGGCGCGGGCCGCGATTTTCTCGCTGGAGGAATACGGCGACCGCCCCATGCGGCACATCCCGTCGTCGCTTCAGGAGGCTCTGACCGACGCCCAGGCGAGCGTCTTCCTGGCGGGCTTCGACGACGGTGAGATGGCCCTGCGCTACGAGCTTCTCGCGCGCGTGCGCCATCTCAATTTGCGCCACGCGCACATGGTTGGCATCTCGCGGAAGTCCATGATTGGCGGCTTTTCCGTGGACCCCTCGCGCATCCTGGATGCGACGCGGGCGGTGCGGATGCGGCTGCGGCCCGAGTCGGTGCTGCGCGTGCGCAGCGTGGCCGGGAGCGATCTGGAGGTGCGGTGCGCGCCCTCGCTCCGCTGGGCGGAGTTCGTCGGGGTGCTGCGCCCGGGGCGCTGGGAGCATCTTCCGTCGGGCAGCCTGGTGACGAGTCCCTCATCGGTTTCTGGCGTGTTCGTGGCCGATGCTTCCATCGGCACCGAGGCCGGGGCCAACGTCGGGCTGCTCGACAAGGCGCCGGTGCGCTTCGAAATCGACCAAGGCCTCTGCCGCGCCGTGCGCTGCGACGACCGCTCGCTGGACCGACACCTCATGGATTTCATGCGCCGCGAGGCCAGCCTGGACCGAGTGGGGCTGGCCATTTTGGGCACGAACATCGGCATCCATGCGGCCACCGGCGAGGTCACCTCGGACCAGAATTTGCCAGGGATTCACTTGGGATTCGGCGCCACGTACCCCGAGCACACGGGCGCGACGTGGAGTGGGAGGGCCCAGATCACGGCGGCCGCGAGCACGTCGGATGTCGACCTCGACGGTGTGCCCCTGGTCCGCTCGGGGCGTTTGCTCGTGTAAAGTCTCGGGAACGACATGTCCGAGCATCCCGGTGGTGTACTTCTCAAGGTGGCCTACGACGGCACGCATTTCCGGGGTTGGGCCGCACAAAAGGGCGGGGAGCGCACCATCGAGGAGACGCTCAAGGGGGCCATCATGGCGGTCGATGCCCGTGCGAGTGCCCCGCGCGGAACGAGCCGCACCGACAGCGGCGTCCACGCCGAGGCGCAGATGGTGGCCTTCGACGCGACCTTGCCCTTGCCGCCGCGCGGCTGGGTGCTCGCGATCAACCAGCATTTGCCCGATGACGTGTGCGTCCGCGCCGCGCGGCTGATCCCGCCCGGGTACGTGCCGAGGTTTGCCGCGAAGGGAAAGCGCTATCGCTACCGGCTCGTGCTCGACCGCATCCGCGACCCGCTGGTGATGCACCGGGCGTGGCGCATCGGCTTCGAGCTGGACCTCGACAAGCTGCGCCGCGAGGCGCAGTCCATCGTGGGGACACACGACTTCGCAGCCTTTCGCTCGGCCCACGACGAGCGGCAGGAAACGGTGCGCACGGTGACGCGTGTGGCCATCGAGCCGGACGACCTGCATGGGCTCGACCTGCACGGGCGGATCCTGAGCATCGTCATCGAGGGAAACGCCTTTCTCCACAACATGGTGCGCATTTTGGTGGGCACCTTGGTGGACGTGGCCCGTGGGCAGTTGCCCGAGGGGACCATCGCCCGCGCGCTGGAGGGGCGCGACCGGCGTCTTTCTGGTGCGACGGCACCCGGCCATGGCTTGACGCTCGAGTCGATCGATCTTCTCCTACCTAGTGAAATGGTCGGGGAGCCATGGCCGCAGTAACCGTTCGTGAGCGCATACTGGTACGAGCGCCCTCCCCGGGGGAGGGCATCCAAATCGCGGGATTGTGGCGTGAGCTCTGGGATGCGCACGAGCGCTGGGGAGGCTACCCGGGCACGCGCGACGAGCGGGTTTACGCGCGGCTGGCCAACCGGCTCGACGAGGACGCGCGCGTTCGCGGCGGGCAGCCGGTGCTCGGGCGTCACATTCACCTGGTGGCGGCCATCCATGGCCAAGTTTGCGGCCAGGTGGAAGGCTGGTTCGAACGCCACGGTGCCGAGGCGCGCACGCCGTACACGTGCGAGGTGCGCTCGCTCATCGTGCACCCCCGGGCGCGGGTGCTCGGTGCGGGGAAGGCGCTGCTGACGAATTTGGCGCGCATGTCCCACGAGCTTGCGCGGGGCGCCCCGTCGGTGTTGGCCGCCGAGGTGCTCGAGCCCAACCCGGCGCACGGCTTTTACGAGCGGCTCGGGTACCGGCCCGTGGCCTGGAGCTCGCGCATGGTCGTCTCGCACGAGCCTCGGGTGCGCGCGGGCGAGTTCGTGGCCCGGCCCGCCGAGCCGCAGGATGCGCTGGCCCTGGCCGTCTTGGAGTCGATGCTGGCCGCCCGAAGGCGCGCCGCCCACGACGAGCGGTTCGACCGGCCACGGGCCATCGATGCCACCTTGGTCGGGGCCATCGCCGCCCACCTCGGGCGCCGGCATCGTGATGCCAGCGAGCCGCACGAACTCGTCACCGTCGATGCGCGCGGCGACGTCCGGGCGGCGGCAAGCCTGGTCATTTCGCCCCTGGATCCGCCATTTGCGCGGACGCGGCGTACCATTCTCGGCCGCTTCGCCATCGACCCGGCGCGCGAACCTCTTCCCGTGCTGGCCCCGCTCATCGCGCTCGCGTGCCGATTTGCGATCGCAGCGGAAGCTCCCACCATGGAGCTGACCGATCTGACCCTTCCGGGCACCCCGCTTTACGACGCCACCCTGAGCCTTGGCGCGCACCCGTGGTCGCGCATCGTCACAAGATTGGCTTGAACCGCGGCATTGTGGAAATCTGTTGCAGAGATGCGTCCCCTTACCCTTCGCTCTTTGGTTGTCCTGGCCTGCCTCGGATTGTCCGCGCCCGCGTTGGCGCAAGCCCAGAAGGAGAAGGTGAGCGCGCAAGCGCAGGGGCCATCGCCTGCGCAGGTGCAAGCTTCCCAGGCCGAGGCGCGCAAGCTGTCCGATGCCTTCGTCAACGTGGCCGAGCGGGTGAGCCCCAGCGTCGTCCAGATCGACGTCACCGCCCGTGACGAGAACGCCGACCAAATTTTGCGCTGGATCGGGCGCGGCAGCAGCGACTCCCCGGTCGCGCGCGGCACCGGTTCGGGCGTCGTCTTCACGCCCGACGGGGCCATCCTGACGAACAACCACGTCATCGAGGGCGCGCTCACCATCAACGTCCACCTGCGCGACGGGCGCTTCTTGCCCGCCCGCCTCGTCGGCCGCGATCCCGCGACGGATCTCGCGGTCATCAAGGTGGACACGCAGGGCCTCGTGGCCGCGAAGTTCGCCGACAGCGATGCGATGAAGGTCGGCGAGTGGGTCGTGGCCATCGGCTCGCCGTTCGGCCTCGGCTACACGGTCACCACCGGCGTGCTCAGCGCCAAAGGTCGCGGGCAGCTCGGGATGAACCTCATCGAGGATTACCTCCAGACCGACGCGAGCATCAACCCGGGCAACTCGGGCGGCCCGCTCTGCGATCTCGAGGGCCGCGTGGTCGGCATCAACACGATGATCGTGGGTCGCGGCAGCGGCATCGGCTTCGCGGTGCCGTCGAACATGGCCCGCCGCGCGGCGGAGCAAATCCTCAAGAGCGGGCGCGTCGAGCGCGCATGGATCGGCGTGGGCGCGCAGGATCTCTCCCCGGAGCTGGCGACGGTGATGAAGGTCGATCCGCGGGCGGGCGCCCTGGTCAACGCGGTGGGGGACAACTCGCCCGCCAAGCGCGCGCAGATCAAACCGGGCGACGTCATCGCGGCGGTGGCCGCGCGGCCGATTCACGATTCGCACGATTTGACCCGGGAGGTCCTGTCCCACGACGTGGGGCAGACCCTGGAGCTCGAGGTCCTTCGCGACGGAAAGCGCTATGGCACGAAGGTGACCTTGGCGGCGCGCCCGGAGCCGGCCGTGCCCCCCATCCCGGTGCAGCAGCAAGGCGTCCCGCAGCCGGGGCTTGGCCTCACCGTGCGGGATCTGACCCCGCAGCAAGCGAGCCAAGCCGGTCTGCCGTCCAAGGCGTTGCCCCTCATTACGGGCATTTCCCCCGGATCTTCGGCCGATCGTGCGGGCCTCAAGGTGGGTGACGTCATCGTCGAGGTGGACGGCACCTCCGAGCCTACCTCGTCGCAGGTGCAGCAGGCCGCCGCCGATGGGCAGCTTCTTCTTCGCGTGAAGCGGCGGGAATCGTCGTTTTACGCGGCGTTGAAGAAGTAACTTTGACGGCTCCCCCTGCGGGGGGAATTGACGGTGGCGGTGCCGCGGGGTACCCGTTGCCGCATGATCGAGGTTCGACAGATCGGCGAGGGGGGCAACCTTTCCGACTTTCTCAACGTGGTGGATTCCATCTACGCGGGCGACCCGCAGTACATCCGCCCGCTGGACATGTTCGTGAAAGACCAGCTCAATACGAAGAAGAACCCCTTCTTCGAGCATGGCGAGGCGGCGTTCTTCACGGCGCACCGCCATGGCGAGTGCGTGGGCCGCATCTCGGCGAGCATCGATCGTGAGCACCTCGATCGCTACAAGGACGACACCGGCTTCTTCGGCTTCCTCGACACCATCGACGATCCCGACGTGGCGCGTGCGCTGATCGACAAGGCCGAATCGTGGCTCAAGGCCCGCGGCATCAAGCGCGCACGCGGTCCCTTCTCGCTGAGCATCAACGAGGAGTCGGGCTGTCTGGTCAAAGGTTTCGACACGCCGCCCGTGTTCCTGTGCTCGCACCACCGCCCGTACCAGGGAGGCCTCATCGAGCAGGCCGGTTACGCGAAGGCGAAAGATCTGTTCGGGTGGAAGTACATGGTCTCGGACATGACCCCGCGCGTGAAGCGCGGCCACGACGAGATCCGCGCACTGCCCGAGGTCACCTCGCGCATGGGATCGCTCAAGGACATCGAGCGCGACGTGGGCATCTTCGTGGACGTCTTCAACGACGCCTGGTCGGACAACTGGGGCTTCGTTCCCTTTACGCGCAACGAAGTGCGCAAGATGGCGGCGGACTTCAAATTGATCCTGCAGCCGGAGATCACCCGCATCGTATCCATCGACGGGGAGCCGGCGGCGGTGGCGGTGACCTTGCCGAACCTCAACGAGATGATTCCCGATTTGCGCGGCAGCCTGTTCCCGTTCGGGTGGGCCAAGCTTTTGTATCGCCTCAAGGTGCAAGGCCCGCGCAGCGCGCGCCTGATCATTCTGGGCGTGCGGCGCAAGTACCGGAACGTGCGCAAATACGCCGGGCTGTCGGCGTTCTTGTATGGCGAGCTGGCGCTGTCGGGGAAGCGCATCGGCATCGAGTGGGGAGAGCTTGGGTGGACCTTGGAGGACAACGGCGCGGTGAACGCCGGGATCAAGGTCATGGGCGGGAAGAACTACAAGACGTACCGGATTTACGAAAAGAGCCTGGGGACATGAAAGTACTGATCACCGGAGCCAGCGGCTTTCTCGGGAGCCATGTGGCCGAACAACTGTCGCTCGCGGGCCATCAGGTGCGCGCGCTGGTGCGAAAGAGCTCCAATCGCAAATTCTTGGAGTCGCTGCCCAACGTGGAGCTGGCCTACGGTGCCGTCGAAGAAGCCGACAAGGTGGACGCCGCCGTCGAGGGCGTGGACGCCATCGTGCACGCCGCGGGCATCGTCAAGGCGCGAAGCAGCGAGGAGTTCCAGAAGATCAACCTGGGCGGCACGGTGAACGTGATCGCCGCCGCGAAGAAGCGCGCAAAGAGCATTCGCCGCTTGGTGTACATCTCGAGCCTCGAGGCGTGCGGCCCGTCGGAAACGGACACGCCGGTCCGCGTGGATCAGGAGAACCCGGTCACCGCGTACGGCCGCTCGAAGCTGGCCGCCGAAAAGGCCATCTTGGCCATCAAGGACGAGATCCCCGTCGTGACGTTGCGTCCCACGGGCATCTACGGCCCCCGCGACATCGAGATCTTCGAGGTCTTCAAGGCCGTGCAACGCCGCGTGCTTCCCATCACGGGCGACGGCAGCTCGAAGGTCACGTTCACCTACGCAACGGACTGCGCCAAGGCCGTCATCCGCGCCATCTTGGCGGACATCCCGAGCGGCCGCACCTACTTCATCACCGACGGCAAGGTCTACGTGCAGCGCGAAGCCATGGAAGAAGTAGAACGCGCCATCGGCAAACGCGCCCTGGTGCGCAAAGGCTTGCCCCTCGGCATCATTAGCGCCGTGGCCTTCGGCGTGGAGACCTACGGCAAGGTCGCCAACAAAGCCGTGATGCTCACGCGCGAAAAAGCGAACATGCTGGGCATGCCCTACTGGGTCTGCACGACGGACGACGCGATTGCCGAGTTGGGCTGGAAGCCCGAAATCGACTGGGTACAGGGTACCCGACTCACGGTGAAGTGGTACCGCGAGAACGGCTGGCTCTAACCCACCAAATCCCAATAACCAAATCCCAAATCCCACCAACCAAATCCCGCCCTCGAAATCCCCGCACCCGCTCCTGCTCCACGCCCGATGGCCTCGCTCAACGGCGCAGTAACGCAAGCGAGGCCCCACTGAGCGCCAGGGTGGCGGCGGCGAACATGACGGCCGTGAAGCTGCCGGCGCGGTGAAGCAGGGCGCCGGCGAGGCCGACCCCGCACGTCATGCCGATGTTGCGCGCCATGGCCGCCGCCGCCGCCGCCGCGCCTTGGCGGTCTTTGGGCGCGGCCCCCATGATGGAGGCGTTGTTCGGAGCGATGAACGCCCCGGCGCCGAGACCGATGAGGGCAACCACCGGCGCCATCGCCATGGGCGAACCGTCCGCGACGTACGCGAGGAGCACGCAGCCGCCCGCAATGGCGACCATGCCGAGCGCGCACGGCCAACGCGTGCCGAAGCGATCCGAGAGCCATCCCCCGATGGGGGCAACGATGGCCATCATGGCCGGTTGCGGCGTGAGGAGCAGGCCCGCATCACGGGCGGACATGCCGCGCGCATGCTGGAGCTGAAAGGGCAGGGAGAACGACAGCATGAACGTCGTCGTGTAGAGGAGCAGGGCCCCGGCCAGGCCCAGGAGGAACGGCGGGTGCCGTAGGAGAGGACGCTCCCCCTCCCCAGCCCTTCCCCGGCGGGTGATGGAGCCGACGCCGCTCGAGAGCCACACGCTGGCCAGCGCCGTTCCCACGAAGGCGACCGCGCACAGCGCGAGGAAGATGGACCGCCAACCGAGCGAGCCCACGAGAAGCCCGCCCAAGGTCGGACCGATGACCAGACCGAGGTACGTGAGCGAAAGCTGAAGGCCGAGCGCCCGCGCGCGGTGCGTGGGCGGGAAGACGCCGAGCACGATGGCCGGCCCCATCGACATGAGCATCGCGGCGCAGACGCCCTGAAGGGCCCGGGCCCCGACGAGCGCCGCCAGAGAATGCGTGTGCGCGCAGAGAAACGACGTCACTCCGAACCCGGAGAACCCCGCGACGAACACCTTTTTCGCGCCGAAGGTATCGCCCACCCGCCCGAACACGGGCAAGAGCACCGTGATGACCAGCAGGTACACCGTGAAGATCGGGCTGATCTCCCCCGGCCCGAGCCCGAACTCGCGCGCGATGACCGGCGCCGAGATGTTCACCAGGTTCGTACCGAGGGCCGCCATGAAGGAGCCCACGCCGCATGCGATCACCGTGCGGGTGCGCAGCCGCGCGTCAGCCACGGTAAAGGTATCGCTTCGGCGCGGCGGTGGTCCGAGCGTCGCGGATCAAATGGTGCTGCGGCGACAGCGAACACACGGGATCGGTTGCCGATGCATCGCCCGTGAGCGCGAAGGCTTGGCAGCGGCACCCGCCGAAGTCCACCTCCTTGCGCTCGCAGCTGCGGCAGGGCTCGGGCATCCAGGCATCCCCCCGATACGCGCGCAAGGCCGGCGAGTTTTCCCAGATGTCGCCCAGCGCGCGATCGCGTGCGCTGTCGAACGAGAGCCCCGTGATCTGCATCGCGGCATGGCACGGCAGAACGAAACCGCCGGGCGTCATGTGCACGAATCGCCGCGCCCATCCATCCATGCAGGCTTTTGGCTTCGTCGAGAAGTAATCCGGTTTCACGAAGAGCACATCCATCTTGCCGCGAAGACGCGCCTTGGCCTTCGCCGCCACCACCGACGCGCGCTCGAGTTGCTCCCGGGTCGGCAACAGCGTGTCGCGATTGAGCAGTGCCCACGCGTGGTATTGCGTGTTCGCGAGCTCCACGCGGTCGGCGCCCAGCTCCTCGGCCAGCGCGACGATGTCCTCCACCTCGTCGAGATTCGCCCGGTGCAGCACCACATTGATGGTCAGCGGCAGCTCGAGCTCTTTCACCCAGCGCGCCGCCGTGAGCTTGTGCGCGTGCCCTTCGTAGCCGGCGATGTCGTCGGCGCGCTCGGGGCGCGTGCTCTGCATGCTCACCTGCACATGGTCGATGCCCGCTTCCTTCAGCCCGACCAGGCGCTCGCGCGTGAGCGGCACCGTGCTGGTCACCAGGTTCGAATAGAGCCCGAGCTCGCGCGCGCGCCGCACGATGGGTTCGAGATCCTTGCGCGCGAGCGGCTCGCCGCCGGTGAAATGCACCTGCATCACGCCGAGCTCCTCCGCCTCCGTCAGGACGCGGAGCCATTGCTCGGTGCTCATCTCGTCGCGGTGATCGCGCAGCGCCGTCGGGTTGGAGCAATAGGGGCACTTGAGCGCGCACCGGTACGTCAGCTCGGCGATGAGGGTGTACGGCCGCGGCGCACTCACGGCTGCGGCTCCAAAAGGCCCCGCGCGGCGAGATCCTCCAGGAACTCGACCACGTCGCGCTCGATGCGCTCCGCCGAGGCCCCCTCGGTGGCCGCGGCGAGCTGCTGCACGATCTCGCTCACCGTGCGCGTTCCATCGCACCGCTCCGCAATGGCCGCCGCCGAGGCGCTCAAGAGAAGACCCCGCTCCGGATAGAGCAGCATGTGCTGCCCCTGGTGCCGATCGAAACGAAGCCGCGCCTTCTTCGCCAGCTTGGGAACGGAGGTCGCGGAGATCATGCCGGAAATTCCTTGCTCACCGCGTCGAGCAGCGCCCACAAAATGTGGCACTTGGTGATGAGCGCCTCGATGCACCGCTCCTGCTGCTCGCGGCCCGTCGCGTGCGCGAGCACGTAGTCGATGGCCTGCCGCGAATCGTCCCGAGCGCGCGTCACCCGGCCACGGAAGTACGCCAAGGTGGCGCCATCCACCCAGGGATAGTGCGTCTCCCACGCGGCGATCCGGCGCGTCATGATGTCCGGCGAGAAAAATTCGGTCAGCGACGACGCCACCGCCTCGACCAGCGGACGCTCGCGCACCAGCTGCACGTACGCATCGCATGCGAAGCGCACACCGGGCAGCACGCGCGAAAGGCTCTTCACCTCCTCGACGTCGAGCCCCACCCCCGCCGCCAGCCGCTGCCACTGCGCCAGGCCGCCCTCGCCCTCGGCCTTCCCATCGTGGTCGACGATGCGCTGCATCCACGAGCGGCGAAACGCCGGATCGTCCGATTTGGACAAGATGATGGCGTCTTTAATCGGTATTCGCGTCTGATAGTAATACCGATTCAGCACCCAGGCTTGAATCTGCGTGCGCGAAAGCTCCCCCGCGTGCATACGCACGTGAAACGGATGATGATCGTGATAGCGCTTTTCGCCTTCCTGCCGCAGCCGCGCCACGAAGTCGTCTTTGGAGAGTGCGCTCATAACGTGATGTCCATTCCGTCGAAAGCGATTTCGAATCCCGCCGCCTCCACGATGCGCCGCTCTTCGGACGACTTCGAGAGGATGGGGTTCGTGTTGTTGATGTGCGTATAGATTTTACGACCGGGCAACGACGATAGCCGCGCAAGGCTGCCTCGGCCATCGTCTACCGTGATGGGCACGTGCGCCATGTCCTTGGCCACCGCCTGCGACAGGCCGAGTCGAACGAGCTCGTCCTCCCGGTAGAACGTCCCGTCGAACAGGAGTGCTGCGTGTCCTTCCAAGTCACTCCGCGTCTCGAGGTGCGCGCACGCCGTTAGGTAGACTGCGCTTCGCCGCGGTGCGCTACCGTCGTGGAACACGAGGCCGACGTTGTCCTCCGGGCTCGGCGTGCCGCCCATCAAGTGCACGGGCAGCTTGCCCGGCGCCGCGAATGCACGAAGGTGAACGCCCGTGCTTTCGCCCGCGGCGTCGCGAATTTCCATGTCGTGCCCGATCTCGAGCCGGCGCCAGACCACGTGCCCCTCGAAGCGTTGCAGCGTCCGCAGGAACGCATTGGCCTCGAGCCCGCGCCACACGGCCTCGGTCGCATAGAGCGCGAACGGGTACGATTCCCGCAACGCAAAGAGCCCGAGCACATGGTCCATGTCCCCGTTGGTGAGCACGATGGCTCGAATCGGAGAATGACGCGGCGCCCGCGGCCAGAGGGCGCGTGTGCGTTTGATCTGCTCGAGCACGTCGGGCGATGCATTAACGACGACATACGATTCCCCATCGCGCGTGACCGCGACGGAGTCTTGTGTGCGTCCTTGAAAGTCTGCGTGGTTTCCCCGAACTGCAACACATTGGGGACAACCACAATTCCATTGCGGAAAGCCGCCGCCGGCGGCCGAACCAAGTACTGTGAGCCGCATCATTCCGACCGATACTATCCGTACTGGCCTTTGTTAAGAATGTTTACTAAATACATCGCTCGCGCTTGCGATATGTTTTCGGCGAGCTAACCAAGTCCACGAAGCAAAAAGGAGCGAGAGAACATGACGACTTCGACATCCGTGACGTGGGAAAAGCCGACGGCCATCGAGATCAAGATGGACGCTGAAATCTCTTCGTACCAAGAGGAAGATCCCTGGCGCGAGGGCCCGCCCGTTTGCGAGCCCGCCGTCGAGGGCTGACTAAGTTGCGAAGAGTTCCGTGAGCCATGCGCCCAACGCGTTTACCCGCGCGTTGGTGCGAAGGTCACGGTGGAAGACCATCCAAGCGTCGCGTGTGGGAAGGGGGGTGCGCGGCAGGACGCGAACCAGGCGAGGGTCGGCGGCCTCGAATGCGGTTGGCAAGATCGCAAGCCCGTGCCCCGAGGCGCAGGCCGCCACCAGCGTTACCGTTCGGTTCGTCCGCAAGGCAAAGCGGGGTCGCGGCGCATGTTCGCGAAGCCAGCGCGCCTCCGGAATGTGGTCCAGTGACGTGTCGTAGGTGAGCCACTCGTGCGCGGCGAGCTCGCGTAGGCTGCGCGGTGGCGGACGCCGACCGATGTAGGACTGCCCCGCGTAGATGCCATAGTCGTAGCGCCCCACCCGGCGCGCGACCAGCGAGGACTCGCGCGGGCGCGAGAGGCGCAGGGCCACATCGGCCTCGCGACGTAGCACGTCGAGCTCGCGCGTCTCGCCGACCAGCTCCAGGTCGATGCCCGGATGCCGCTCGCGAAAGCCCGCCAGGCGCGGCACCACGAGGAACGTCAGCAGCCCGTCGCCCGCGGTGAGCCGCACCGTGCCCTCGAGGCGTGCATCGGCCCCGCCGAGCTCTCGCTCCGCGTGAACGACCTCGCCCTCGATGCGCTCGGCGCGCGGAACGAGGGTACGCCCCGCCTCGGTGAGCACGAGCCCCGCCGGCGTCCGCTCGAAGAGCCGCACGCGCAATGTCGCTTCCAGCGCCGCGAGCCTTCGCCCCACCGTGGTGGCATCCACGCCCAGCGAGCGCGCCGCGGCGGCATGCGTCCCTTGCCGGCGCAGTGCCAGAAAGATGCGGAGATCGTCCCAGACCATGCCCTGCATTCTTGCACGACGAACATGCAACCATGGGTACTTCTGCACGGGCAGCGAAAGCCTCACCTTTGGGGACATGAAAGCCTTCGAACTCGCGCAGTACGGCTACGACGGTCTGCGCCTCGCCGAGCGCCCCCAGCCTTCACCCGGCCCGGGGCAGCTCCTTCTGCGCATGCGCGCCGCGGCGCTCAATTACCGCGACCTCAGCGTCCTTCGCGGCGAGTACGCGTCCTTGCCGCTGCCGGTCATCATGGGCTCGGACGGCGTGGGGGAGGTGGTCGCCGTCGGCGCGGGCGTGACCAAGTTCGCCCTCGGCGATCGCGTCCTGCTCCTGTACATCACCAATTGGATCGACGGCGCGCCGCCCGAAGAGAACATGCGCCGCCTCGGCGGTCCGCTCGACGGCACCTTCGCCGAGTACGTCGTCATCCAGGAAGACGGCGCCGTGCACGCACCGGCGCATCTCTCCGACGTCGAGGCCGCGACCTTGCCCGTGGCCGGGCTCACGGCGTGGCACATGTTGTTCGCCCATGGCCATTTGCGCCTCGGCGAATCGGTCGTCGTGCAGGGCACGGGCGGCGTGTCGCTCTTCGCGTTGATGCTGGCCCGCGCTGCGGGGGCCGAGGTCATCGTCACCTCGGGCAGCGACGAGAAACTCGCTCGGGCGAAAGCACTGGGCGCGCACCACGTCATCAACTACCGCACGACGCCGGACTGGGACGTGCGCGTTCGCGAGATCACGCGCGGCCGCGGTGCCGATCACGTGATCGACGTGGCCGGCGGCGAGGAGCTCACGCGATCCATCAAGGCCGCGCGCATCGCCGGAACCGTGTACGTCACGGGCTTCGTGGCGGGCCTGAACGCAAACTTCGCGCTGCTCCCGGCCATCACGAAACGCGTGCGCCTGCAAGCGGTCTCGGGAGGGCACCGCGCGAGCCTCGAGGCACTCGCGCGCTCGACAGAGTTGCACCGCGAGATCCGCCCGGTGATCGATCGCACCTTCCACTTCACGGAGCTAAGGGAGGCGCTTCGTCACTTGGACAAGGGCGGCCACTTTGGAAAGGTTGCGCTGTCATTCGAGGGCACACACTCGTAAGCGAGCGTGCGATAAGGGGAGGATGCGCCTCCATCAATTTCACCCATCGGGCAACTGTTACAAGATCAGGTTGCTCCTGCACCACTTGGACATCCCGGTCGAGCTCGTCGATGTCGATTACCTGGGTGGGGAGACGCGCACGCCGGCTTATCGCAAGATCAATCCGATCGGCCGCATCCCGACCCTCGAGCTCGACGACGGCGCGTTCCTTCCCGAGTCGCCGGCCATCCTCTGGTACTTCGCCGAGGGCACGCCATACCTTCCTGGCGATCGGCTGCAACGCGCGCGTGTGCTGCAGTGGATGAGTTTCGAGCAGTACGATCACGAGCCCTACATCGCCGTCGCCCGCAACTGGGTCAGCTACGCGGGGATCCCGCGCGGCAAAGAAGGAGAGTTGCGCGAGCGCCAGGAGAAGGGGCGCAAGACGCTCTCCGTCATGGATGAACATTTGCGCGCCAACGATTTTTTCGCGGGCACGTATTCCATCGCGGACATCGCGCTGTACGCCTACACGCACGTGGCGCGGGAAGGCGAATTCGACCTCTCGCTCTACCCTCACGTGCTCGCATGGCTCGAACGGGTGCGGTCACAGCCGCGTCACATCGGCATCACTGAGCGGCCATAACCGCGAAATGCACCCCAGCAGCATTGACGGTGGCTCGGGCAGGGAGACAATGCCTGGGTGAACGCATCGCGCAACATCCCGGTCATGCTTCGTCCGAAAGACGACGGCACCTACGAGGCCGAATGCTTGATGCTGCCTGGCTGCACGTGTGTCGCGCGTTCGCGGCAGCAGGCGCTCGAGAAGATGCAGAACCTGGTGAGCGAGGCGATGCGCGACGAGAAGGTGGACGCCACGCGCTACGAGATCGTCTACCTCGCGGTGGGCCGGTCGTCCTAGCGCGTGCCCGCGTGAAATAGGTCGGCGTGCGGTTGCGCGCGCTTGATGGCCATCTGTGACGTTTTGCCTCGGCTTCGAGCGACACGATGCGCATTTGCGACGAGCGGTAGCGCTCAGACGGCGGGTTTTTACGAGCCCGCTTTTTGCTTAGCCCTCCGAGGAATCGATGAGGGACGAAGCATGATGGTCCGCGAGGCGCCCAAAGGCTCCGTGTTGATCGTGGACGGTGACAAGGAGACACGCGCGAACCTGCGCCGCGCTTTGCCACCCGGGATGTTTCGCGTCGTCGAAGCGGCCGACGCGTGGGAAGCGCTCGCCAAAATGGACGCGGCGGACACCATGTTCGATCTGCTGGTGCTCGACGTGTCGCAGGCGCGGCCGTCGACCCTGGAGATGACCCGACGTCTGCGCCGCGCCGAATCGACGTCGCACATTCCGATCTTCGCCTTCGCGTGGCGCCCGCTGACCGAGACCGAGGTGCAGCGCGCCGTCGAGCACGGCGTGACGGATTTCGTGCCGATGCCCTCGTCGCCGACGGCGCTGGCTGCGAAGCTTCGCGCCGCGGGCGAGCAGGTCAAGCTCGTGCGCAAACTGCAAAAAGAGCTCGAATTTGCCCAGAAAAACGCCACGGTGGACGAGCTCACGGGGCTGGGAAACCGGCGCGGGTTCGAGGGGCGCATCCTCGAAGAGAGCGCCTACGCCAAGCGCCACAAGGAGCCGTTCGCGGTGCTGCTCCTCGATCTGGATCGGTTCAAGACGATCAACGACCGATTCGGCCATGAGGAGGGCGACCGTTTGCTCGCGCACTTCGCCGGCGCGTTGAAGACGATCTCGCGCGGCGAGGACGTGGCCTTTCGCTACGGCGGCGACGAGTTCGTTCTGCTTCTACGCGCGTGCGATGCGAACCGCGCGCGGGACGTGGCATCGCGGATGCGGCTGCATCTGCAGCAGCACCCGTTTCGTTTCTCCGATGGCACGACCGATCCGGTGCCGTTCAGCGGCGGTGTCGCGGCGGTGCTTCCGAACGAGTCGTTCCTCGGGCAAGATCTCTTCGCGCGCGCCGACGTGGCGCTCTACCGCGCGAAGAATGCCGGGCGCGATCGCGTGTACGTGTGGGGCGTCGACGAGACCCGCGAGGGCAACCCGGTTTCGGCGCGGCGTCCGAGCACCTTGCGCACGCTGGTGACGACGCCGTTCACTCCGACGACGTTGGTGCGGACGCTGCGGCAGGCGCGCGCGCTCATCTCGAGCGAGGACCGGTGGATCCCCCGCGGCTTCGCGCAAGATCGCGAAGGGCGATGGTGCCCGGTGGGAAGCGAGAGCGCGGCGCGCTTCAGCGTGCTCGGTGCCATCGTGCGCGTGGGGGGCGGCTCGCGCGATGTGCTCGCGCTGGCGCGACGTGCGTTCCACTACATTGCGCCCGAGCTTTACGAGAAGCTCACGAACGAGGAACTGACGTTCAGTCATGGCGAAGCCATGGATCTGCTGGACCGCACCGTCGCGCGTCTCGACGCGACAGTTTTGACCGTGCGGCCTCACACGGCGGACCCCGGCCGCACCGCTCCGTAGTACGCTCGACAACCCTTTTGGAACGTTTTAGCGGGGAGGCGAGAAGAGCGATGCCCGAGATCGACCAGCACCAGCCCACCACGTTTTGTCCTAGCCAACTTGCAACGCGCGACGTGCAGCGCGCGAAGATCTTCTACAACGAGCTGTTTGGCTGGACGTTCGACGACGTGCGGCTGCCGGCCGGCGACGTGTACACGCGCTGTCGCGTGCGTGGCCGCGAGGTGGCCGCGTTTCGGCAAGTGGGTCGCGAGGCAGGGTGGACGCTCTGCATTTCGGTTCACAACGTCGACACCGCCGTGCAGCGTGCCACGCGTCTCGGCGGGCGCGTGCGTTCGGCGCCGAACGACCTGTTGAATCTCGGGCGCATGGCCACCATCGAGGATCGCGACGGTGCGACGTTCGGCGTGTGGCAATCGCAGGCGCTCCCGGCCACCCTGCGCGCGCGGCCGGCGGGCGAGGTGTCCACGGCCTGTTGGCACGAGTTGTCGGCGGACGATCCGGCGGACGCGCAGCAGTTCTACACGGAGTTGTTCGGCTGGCGCGCGCGTACGTCGCACGAGCTCGGGCGCGAGTACACGGAGTTTCGCGTGGGCGCGCAGGCGGTGGGCGGCTTGGTGAAGAAGCCCGCCCCGCGGACGCCGCCGTCGTGGATTGCGTATTTCTCGGTGCGCGACTGCGACTGGGCCGCGCGCATCGCCGCGGTGATGGGCGGCCAGATCGTGGCCGCTCCGCGCGACCTTCCCACGGTGGGCCGCTTCGCCCTGGTGCGCGATACGGAAGGCTCGGTGTTCGGCATTCTGGGTGCGCGCCCTTCGTGACGGCGCGCGCCGGTGAGTTCCGCGTGGCCTTGCTGCGCGGAATCAACTTGGGCAGCTCGAATCGGCTGCCCATGCCGGCGTTGGTGGCCATGTTCGAGGCCGCGGGTTGTGCGGACGTGCGCCACTACATCCAAAGCGGCAACATCGTCTTTCGCGCGCTCGCCACGGTGGCCGCGCGCCTTTCCGCGCGGATCGCGAAGCACATCGCCCCCGACTTCGGCTACGACGTCCCGGTGATCTTGCGCACGGAGGCGGAGCTGCGCCAAGTGCTGCGGGTGAACCCGTTCTTGGATCGCGGTACGGACGGGAAGACCTTGCACGTCGCCTTTTTGGCAGCGGAGCCTGACTCCGCGCGGGTGAGCTCCTTGGACGCCAAGCGCTCCCCGCCCGATTCCTTCGCGGTGCTGGGCCGCGAGATCTTTCTGCTTTGCCCGAACGGCGTTGGCCAGACGAAGCTGTCCAACGCCTACTTCGACGCGAAACTCGCCACCACGAGCACCATGCGCAACTGGAACACCGTGCAGAAGCTCGTGGCGATGATGGAGTGATCAGGCATCATAAAGTGGGCACTATCGAAGATAATGCACAGTCTATGATGCATTGGACAGGTCGTCAGGTCGTGGCCAGGGCGTCGACCAGGGCGGGGATGTCTTGTTCGGCGACGGCGCAGAGGCCGACGCGGAGGGCGCCGCGAATGGGGACGACGTAGACGCCGCGATCGCGCATGCGGGCGGCTTTTTCGGCGGCTTCGTCGGTGAAGACGGAGACGAAGAAGCCGCCGTCGTAGCGCGGGTAGCGGAGATTTTTCGCGTGGGCGAGCTCGTTGAAGATGTTCACGCGGTGGGCGAGGAGCTTGCGCGTGACCTCGCGCTCGGCGTCGGCGGCCGCTTTCAAGGCCGGATCGGTGAGCAGCTGCGTGATGGCGCGCAGGCCGCCGGCGTTGCAGTTGGACCACGTGCCGCGCGACGAGTAGGAAAGGGCGTTGTCGGTGGCGGCGCGTTCTTTTTCTTCGGGGATGCACGCCACGAGCGCGCCCACGCGCAGGCCGTAGTGCGTGAACGTCTTCGACGCGCTCCACGCAAACAGAAGGCCGGCCTTGCCGAGGAGCGGCACCAGCTCGGGCAGGTGATCCCACGGCGGGCCCGCGCTGTAGGCGGCGTACGCGACATCGACCAGCAACGTGAGCGGTGCACGTTCCGCGTGCGGCAGGAGCCGCGCCACGAGGGCTTTCCACTCGTCACGGTGCATCGAGTAGCCGGTGGGGTTGTGACAGGGATCGTTGATGAAGAGCAGAACGCGTCCCTGATCCTGGATTTGGGTGGCCACGGCCTGGTCGAGCGCATCGAGGTCGAGCTTGCCGTCGCTGGTGAACATCGAGAACGTGGCGACCTTCCGCTCCGCCTCGTCCGCGAGGGTCGAATAGGGCGCCCAGAAGTAGCTCGTGGTGAGGAGCGCCTGCCCGGCCTCGAGGAAATTGACGATGGCATGGCGCAGCGCGCCCGAGCCTCCGGGGGTGGCAACCGCGATGCTGGTGGCCCGAAGTCGCGGCTCGCCGCCGAGAAGGTCGTTCTGCACCGCCTGGAGAAACGCCGGGTGTCCCGCGATGGGGGCGTACGCCGCCCAGTCGTCGACCTTCGTCTCGTGGACCACGCGCGCCGCCGTGGGCAACACGGCAAGGGCGCCCTCGTCGTCGAGCAAGACGCCAATGGTGGCGTTGATGATGCGATCCCCCTTCGCCTTGCGTGCGGTCGCCTCACGATGCAGCGAAAAAATGGGGTCATCGGACGGTCGGTTGCGGTGCGAAGGGATCAGGTGGATCACGGCGTCTCCGAGGCGCAGGGGTTGGTGGGGAAGGGGCTCGCAGGTTTGTATGCCACTTTGTCAGTGGCGCGTAGGGTGAAGCCCCGAACAGGTGCCAGCTTGGCCGACTTTGGTCCGCCTTCCCATCATCGATCCGCGAAAATCCGCATGGCATGTACTATGCTCCGGACCCCGCGAGCGGCCCCATGCCGCAAGGTGACCATCGTATGCCTACGTTCTTTTCCTTACTTCTTCGCACCACCCTCGCCGTGTGCCTCGGCGGCTTTTTGTGGAGCTACTCGGGCACCGCGCACGCGCAGTCGCTGACGCTGGCCATTGCCAAGGTCGATCGGATCAAGGGCTCGGGCGGTCTGCCAAATCGGCCTAACGGGCTCAAGACCACCGACATCACCCGTGCCGATTGCGTGGCCAATGTCATCGAGCGCTTCTCGTTGACGGTGACGGGAACCGTGGATTCGGGCCGCAATTTGGACGTTTGGGCGTCGACCGGTGGCGACTGCACGCAGATCACGAGCCGACAGAACGGCACGGCCGGGGCCACGTGTTGGCAAATCGCGGGAAATCAAACGGTCCGCAACGGCACCATCGTCGTGGATATCCCCGCTCAAACCATCGCCAGCCAGTTGGGGAACGCAACGAAGCAGCCAGGCGTCCAGACAGGTTCGCTCGATACCTGCAGCTCGCAGCCGACGGTGGGCGCCAGCGCCATCAATGTCTACTTCCTGTACGGCGTACCCGGAAACAATTCGGATTCCAACGTCCAACAAGCGATCAACTGGGACACGAAAGGTCCGGCTGGACCGACCAACGTCACGGCCGGAGACGGCGATCGCGTGATCGTGATGAAATGGAGCCCCCAATCGAGCTCGGGTTCCGACATCAGCGGCTACACCGTGTATTGCGCTCCGAAGGACGGGCTCGACGCGGCCCCTCCTCCGGTCGATGCCGGCGATGCCGGAACGCACCCGGAGTGTCAGGACGGTGGGTTCACGGATGGGGGCGTCGACGATGCCGGTAACCCCATCCCGGGTCAGCCCATCGACGGTGGCTGCACGCAGGTTCCCAACGTACCGGATGGCGGACAACCCAGCGACTGCCCCTCGCCCGGACTCGACGCCCCCATCGTCAGAAGTGTCGGCAGTTCGGTTTCGGATGGCACGACCGTGGATGGTTTGACGAACGGCGTCGAATACGCGTGTGCGGTGGCCGCCTACGACAAAGGCCGAAACCCGGGCGAGCTTTCCAAGGCGGCGTGCGCGATGCCGGGGCCGGTGAAGGACTTTTTCTGGCGGTACCGCGAGGCAGGTGGACCTGCTGGAGGATGTGCCCTCGAAGGCGCTCCTCTGACGGACGGAGTCATGATTGGCGGCGCAACAGCCGCAGTACTTGCGCTCGTGCGACGGCGTCGGAAAGGAAAGCGTTCATGAGACTCGCACCCGCGTGCGCTGTCTTCGCGTTTGCTGCAATCGGGTTGGCGTCGACCACGGCCTCCGCTGCCGACGACGACTTGATCCTGAGGCCGCGCCACAAGCAATTCGAGTCGCCGCAGCACTTCTACTTGGAGCTTCGCTTTGCGCCCTACAAACCGCAAATCGACGACGACCCGGCGTTGCACGCGAATCCCGATCTGGGCGTTAGCAATACGCCATGGAAGGACACATTCCGTGACAACGCACGGCTCCTAGCTGCCCTCGAATTCGACTGGCAAATCTTCCGTCTCCCGTACATAGGGACCGTCGGGGCCGGCGCGTCCATCGGCTACACGCGTATGAGCGCGAAGGCGCCGAAGCTCGATCCGGCTGCCCCGCTGAACAACGAGCCCTCGGGTTCGAACACGACCCTCGAGCTCTTCCCGATGTACGCCATCGCCGTTTTGCGCGCCGACGTCTTCATGCGCGAAATGGGGATTCCCTTCGTGCCGTATGGCAAAGCGGGAATCGGCTACGTGCCCTGGCGCACATTCACCGAGGGCGGTACTTCCTATTCCGAGACCCCCGACGGCACCGTCCACGGCAAAGGCCAAACGTGGGGACTTCACCTGGCCGTCGGCCTGGCGTTTCAATTGGACGTCATCGATCGCTACACCGCGAAGAACCTCGACCAGACCCTCGGGATCAACCACTCGTATCTCTATGGCGAGTGGATGTTCGCGAACTACCGCGGCATTGGCCAGTCCAACGTCCTCTGGGTGGGAACGAGCACCTGGGTCACGGGACTGGCCTTCGAGTTCTGAGCAACGAGGCGGATCAGGCGGCGGCGAGGCGTTTGGCTAGTTCGCCGCTGCGGTCCAATTGGTGCAGTTCGTCGGAGCCGCCGATGGGCGTGCCGTTGATGAAGATTTGGGGGACGGTGCGCTGGCCCGTGGTCTTGACCAGCCAGGCTCGCTTTTCGTCGTCCTCGCTGACGTCGATCTCCTCGAAGGCGATGCCCCGCTTGGTCAGGAGCTGCTTGGCGCGGGTGCAGTAGGGGCAGTAGTTCGTCGTGTAGACTTGGACGGCGGAGGGAGTGGTCATCGTACTGCGCGGAAAGTAGGGTCAGGGGCGGACCGGCGCAAGCGAAGAGCCTCGGGGGATGTTACCTTGGCCAGCCGATGGCAGCCGAGCAAACCATTCACCTCGAGCGCTACGCGGCGGACGCCAAGGCGCTCGTTGCAGGGGCCCAAACGCTCGCGGACGAGCGCAAACACGCTCAAGTCGAGCCCATCCACCTTCTCGCCCGGGCGATCGACCGCGATCGGGGCGTGGCCGAGGTCTTCCGCAAAGCCGGAGCGGACCCGTCCGATGTGGCCGTCGAGGCGGAGTCAGCACTTTCTCGCATCGGAAAGACGACCAGCGGCCTCGCGTACCTCTCCAACGCGATGCTCGAGTTGCTCCGCCGCGCGGAAAAAGAAGCCACGGGCAGCACCGTCCAGGTCGAACACCTCCTCAACGCCCTCTCGCAGGAAATCCGCGGCGCGGCGGCCGTGGTTCTTCAGGCTTTTGCCCTTGGGCCCGGTTCGTTTCGCCCGCACATGGCCGCCCTTCGCAGCGTTCCGCGCGATCCGCCCGGGGCCGCGGCCTCCCCGTCTACGGTCGGGGGCGACAACGGCGGCCGGTTCACCCAGGATCTGGTCGAACGCGCCCGCCAAGGCGGCTTCGATCCGGTCATCGGGCGCGATGCCGAGGTCCGCCGCCTCCTGCAGATCCTCGAGCGGCGCCACAAGAACCACCCGCTCCTGGTGGGCGATCCCGGTGTCGGAAAGACCGCCATCGTCGGCGCGCTCTGCATGCGCATCGCCGCCAAAGAGGTGCCGCAGAACCTGGCGCAGCTCTCGATCCTCGAATTGGAAACCGGCGCGCTCGTGGCCGGTGCGCGCTTGCGTGGCGAAATCGAGGAGCGCTTGAAACAAGTCATCGGTGCCATGAAGGGCAACGCCGGCAGCGAGCGCGTGCTCTACATCAGCGGCATCGACTCGCTCCTCGGCCAGGGGGCCGCCGGCAGCGGCGTGGGCGATCTCCTCAAGCCGATGCTCGCCCGCGGCGAGGTGCGTCTGCTCGCATCGACCACGCCGGACGGCCTGCGCAAGATGCAGGAGCGCGATCCGGGCTTGCTGCGTCGCTTCCGCATCCTCACCATCGATGCGCCGCCGCCCGAGCAGGCCATCGAGATGCTGCGCGGCCTCGCGACGAAGTTCGAGGCGCATCACAAAGTGCAAATCGGCGACCCCGCGGTCGTCGGCGCGGTGCACCTGGCCAAGCGCTACCTGCAGGATCGTGCGCTCCCCGATACGGCCATCGACCTTCTCGACGAGGCGGCGGCGCGCAAGCGGGTCGAGCTCGATGGCGTCCCCGCCGAAATCGACAATGCCATCCGCCGGCTCGCCTCCGTCAAAGCGCAGCACCAGTCGCTGCTCGACGACGACGATGCCATGAGCATCAAGACGCGCGAACGGCTCGAAAAAGAGATGACCGCGCTCGAGCCCCAGGTCATCGACCTGCGAGCGCGGCTCGATTCGCGCCGCGGTGCACTGGCCGCGGTCAACGCCTTGCGTGCGGAGCGCGACCGGCTGGAGCAGCAATTGAACGAGGCGCGGGGCCGGCAGGATTTCGCGCGGCTCGGTGAGCTGGAACACGTGTCCATCCCCGACGTGAAGCGCCGCCTCGACGCGGCGGAGACCGCGATGAAACGCGACGACGGCGGCCGCACCTCGAACGTGGTGACCGAGGAGGACGTCGCCATCGTGCTGGGCGATTGGACGGGCATCCCCGTCGCGAAGATGCTCGAGGCCGAGAGCGACAAGCTCCTCAAAATGGAAGAGCGCCTCGGCCAGCGCGTCGTCGGGCAAACCGAGGCGGTGCGCGCGGTCTCGCGGGCGGTGCGCCGCGGGCGTGTGGGCCTGCGCGATCCGGGCAAGCCCATTGGCTCCTTCCTGTACCTCGGCCCGAGCGGCGTTGGAAAAACCGAGCTCGCGAAGGCGCTGGCCGAGTTCCTCTTCGACGACGAGCAATCGATGACCCGCCTCGACATGAGCGAATTCATGGAGAAGCACATGGCCCAGCGCCTCGTGGGCGCGCCGCCGGGCTACGTCGACAGTGAACAAGGCGGCTTCTTGACCGAGGCCGTGCGCCGCCGTCCGTACAGCGTGCTGCTCTTCGACGAGGTCGAAAAGGCCCACGCCGACGTGTTCAACCTGCTCCTGCAGGTGCTCGACGATGGGCGGCTCACCGACGGGCGCGGGCGCACGGCGGACTTCTCCAACACCGTCGTCATCATGACCAGCAACATCGGGTCGAAGCGCATCCTGGAGACGTCGCCGAACCTGTTCGAGACCGAGGAAGGACGCGATGCCCTGCGCGACGTGCTTCGCGAGGAGCTGCGCAACTTCTTGCGGCCCGAGTTCTTGAACCGCATCGACGACATCGTCGTGTTCCGTCCGCTCAGCAAAACGGATTTGCGCGGCATCGTCGATATCCAACTACGCAGGTTGGAAAAGCTGATGGCCGATCGGGAGATCAAACTCGATTTGACCGAGGCCGCGAAGATGAACCTGGTCGAGCTAGGCTACGAGCCTGCATTTGGCGCGCGGCCGCTGCGCAGGGCCATTCTGAAGCGGCTGCAGGACCCGCTGGCCGAGCAGATTCTGGCCGGTGGATATGCCTCGGGCAGCGTGGTGAAGGTCGATGTGAAGGGGGACGAGTTCGTCTTCGAAAAGGGTTAACGCGGATGTCTCGTCGTGTACACATGGTTGGCGTATCCGGTACGGGCATGGGGGCCCTCGCGATTCTCCTCCGCGAAATCGGGTACGACGTTCAGGGCTCGGACGCGAGCTTCGATCCGCCGATTGGGCCGGCGCTCGAGGCGGCCGGTGTGAGGTGCTTGCGCGGTTTTTCCGCAGAGCACATCACCCGCGATTTGGACTTCATCGTCGTGGGCAACGCCATCCGGCGTGACAACCCGGAGGCCCTCGCGGTGGCGGAGAGCGGCGTGCGTGCGCTCTCCATGTCGGGCGCGTTGCGCGAGTTTTTCCTCGCCGGCCGGCGCCCGCTGGTGGTCACCGGCACCCACGGCAAGACGACGACCAGCGCCATGTGCGCGTGGCTCCTGCGCAGCGCCGAGCTCGAGCCGGGGTACTTCATCGGTGGCCTGCCGAAGAACCTGCCGTCGGGCGCCGCCGTCGGCTCGTTGCGCCGGAAAATCGTGGGCGCCACCGCACCGCCGACGCCGTTCGTCGTCGAGGGGGACGAGTACGACGCGGTGTATTGGCATAAGCAGCCCAAGTTTTTCGACTACGTCGGCGTGGGGGACGACGACGTTGTCATCGTGACGGGGGTCGAGCACGACCACGTGGACATCTACCCCGACGAGAAAACCTACGTCGCGCAGTTCGAGGCGCTGGCCCGCAAGGTGCCCGCCTCGGGCCTCATCGTGTGCGACGCCAGCCAGCGCGCGGCCGCGCGAGCCATCGCGGAAAATGCTCGGGCGCGGGTCGCGTTCTACGCGCTCGAGGGTGACGACACGGGCGACATCACGCCCACCTGGCTCGCGGCGTATGCGCCCATCGACCTGGGCGGCATGCAGCCGTTCGACCTGTTCGTCGGCGGCATGTCCTGCGGGCGTTTCACCATGCACACCCCGGGCGCCCATAACGTGCGCAATGCCGTGGCGGCGCTTTGTGCCTGCGCCGACGGATTCGGCGTGCCCGTCTTGCGCGCACGCGCCGCGCTCGCGAGCTTCGAGGGCGTGCGCCGCCGGCAGGACTTGCTCGGCACCCCGGGCGGTGTCCGCGTGTACGACGACTTCGCGCACCACCCGACGGCGGTCCACGAGACGCTCGCCGCGCTTCGTGCGAAGCACCGCGAGGGTCGGCTCTGGGCCGTCTTCGAACCGCGCAGCGCCACCGCGTGCCGAGCTCTCCATCAAAAGGCGTACGCCTCCGCCTTCGGCGCGGCCGATCGCGTCCTGTTCGCGCCGCTTGGTCGCTCCAACGTGCCCGAGGGTGAGCGACTCGACCTCGAGCTTCTCGCCCGCGCGATCGGCGAGCGAGCCCAGGCGATGCCCAGCATCGACTCCATCCTCGAGCAGCTTGCCTCCGAGGCGCGCCCGGGTGACACCATCGTCCTGCTTTCCAATGGTGCTTTCGGGGGGCTTCACAGACGTCTGCTCGGAAGGTTCGGTCCATGACACGGTCGTTCGACGTTCACGCAGAAAATGATCAACGCGCGCTCCTCGCCATCGCGCTGGACGTAGCTCGGGAGGCTTCCGAGCTCGTGCTCTCGGGCTGGCGAAAGAAGTTCACCGTCGATCTCAAGGGCCCGGTCGATCTGGTGACGGACTTCGATCGCGCGAGCGAAGAACTCGCACGCGACCGGCTTCATGCGCGCACGCCGTTCACCGTGGTGGGCGAAGAAGGCGGCGCCGACTTGAGTCGCGCGTCCGACGAGGCGAAGTGGTACGTCGATCCCATCGACGGCACGACGAACTTCGTGCACGGCCATCCCTTCTTTTGCGTCTCCGTGGGCTTGCTCGCCAACGGCCAGCCGCTGCTCGGTGCCATCGTGGCGCCCGCCCTGCGCTACGAGTTCACCGGTATCGCGGGGAAATTCGCCACGCGCAACGGCGAACCTTGCCACGTGAGCACGGCGACCGAGTTCAGCGCGGCCTTGTTGGCCACGGGGTTCCCGTACGATCGGCGCATCAGCGACGACAACAACTTCGACGCCTTCGTGGCCATCAAGAAGAAGTGCCAGGCCGTGCGCCGTTGCGGGTCGGCCGCGTTGGATCTCTGCTTCGTCGCCGAAGGCACCTACGACGGCTATTGGGAAAAGAAACTCAACGCGTGGGACATCACCGGCGGGGCGGCCATCGTCCTCGGTGCGGGCGGCCGGCTTTCGACGTACGGCGGAGAGCCGTTCAACGCCATGCGCGGCGATTTGGTGGCCACCAACGGCAAAATCCACGACGCGTTGCTGCGCGAGCTTGCCGAGGTTCAATCCAAGCGTACGACTAAGTAACGGCAAGCCATGTTCGTCCCCTTCCTCTTCGAGCTACGCGCGCGCAAAGTGAAAATTGGCGCCCAGGAGGCCATGTCCCTGGCGCGCGCCCTCGCCATGGGGCTGCACGACAGCTCGCTCGATGGCTTCTACCATGTGGCCCGCGCGGTCTGCGTTCACCGCGAGGGCGATTTGGACGCGTTCGATCAGGCTTTTCTCTCGCATTTTCGCGGCATCGAAACGGCGAGCGTGAAGCTGCTCGACGAGCTCGAAGAGTGGCTCAAAGATGCGCGGGAGCGCCGCGAATTGTCCGAGGAGGAGCTCGCGCTTCTGAAGTCGCTCGACATGGAGGAGCTGCGAAAGCTCTTCGAAGAGCGCATGCGGCAGCAGAAAGAGCGGCACGACGGCGGCAATCGCTGGATCGGCACCGGCGGGACGAGTCCCTTCGGTGCGCAGGGCGCGCATCCGTCGGGGCTGCGCGTGGGGCCGATGGGTGGCGGGCGCAGTGCCCTGGGCATCGCCGATGCGCGGCGCTACAAGCCGTACCGATCCGACTTGGTGCTCGACGTCCGTCAGATCGAGGTGGCGCTGCGCAAGCTGCGCGCGTTCGCGCGGGAAGGGGACGCGCTGGAGCTCGACCTGGACGAGACCATCGCCGAGACGGCGAAAAACGCGGGCGAGCTGGAGTTGGTGCTTCGCCCGCCGAAGCGCTCCAACGTGCGCGTGTTGCTCTTGATGGACGTGGGCGGCTCGATGGATCCGCACGCCCACACGGTGTCGCTGCTGTTCTCCGCGGCCAAGCGGGCGTCGAACATCCGCGAGCTGAAGACGTACTATTTCCACAATTGCATTTACGGCAATTTGTACGCGACGGAGCGATTCGTGGACCCGATCCGCGTGCGCGACGTGCTCGATCAGTGCCACGCGGACTACAAGCTGGTCATCGTGGGCGACGCCGCGATGCACCCGGGCGAGCTGCTCGGCGGTGGCGATTGGTCGTACTACTCGAGCCACCCGAGCGAGAAATCGATGCCCGGCATCCGCTGGATGCAGCTCGTGGCGGACCACTTCCGCAAGAGCGCGTGGCTCAATCCGGATCCGCCGCAATATTGGAAGGGCGGCACGGCGGAAGCGCTCTCGCAGATCTTTCCCATGTACCAAATGACGCTGGACGGCCTCGGCGAGGCGATTGCCCACCTGTCGCGCGGCGGCGTGCGCAAGCGCTGACAGCCGGCTTTACTCGGCGGAGTCGACGTATTCCGTCAGCGTGGGGTGCGTGAGCGGCTTTCGCAGGAGGGCCAGCGACTTTTCCGCGAGGCGGACGGCGTGGGCGCCCTCGTGGCCTTTGGCGATGTCCGAGGGAAGGCCGTCGAGCGCGTCGAACACCGCGCGCGCCTGCGCGATGATGGGCTCCTCCGTGTCGAGCGCGATGTCTTCGCGTTCGTCGACGGTGAGGCGGAAACCCAGCAGATCGCCCTCGTAGCGCGCGTCGTCCGTGGTGACGAGGATGCGCCGTTCGCGCTCTCCTTCGCGTGAAACCCGCACGCGCGCCGGGCATCGACCGGTGGAGAGGAGCACGTCCGTGTTGTCCTCGCGCCCGAATGCCGCGTGCACGTGGGCGCGCGAGGCAGTCAGGTACGACGCGAGGTCGAGATCGTGCACGCCCAGGTTGAGCAGTACGTCGCGTGCGCGCGGTCGAGGTCCGCCGCTTTGGGCGGCCGAGCCTCCTGCCCGCGGGGCGCCGACGCGGCAGAACGAAATGGTGCGGATGCGCGTGGGGTCGAGCACACGGCGCAGGGCACGAACCACCGGGTTGAAGCGCTCGGAGTGGCCCACGAAGAGCTGTCGCCCGCTGCGCTCGGCCGCCTCCACCATCGCGGCGGATTCGTCGCCGGTGGCGCCGATGGGCTTCTCGACGAAGACATCGCGCCGCGCCCGCAGGGCCCGCAGCACCGTGGACATGTGGGCGGCGATCGGGGATGCCACGAACACGACGTCCGCATCGGCGATGGCCTCGGCCTCCGACGCGTAGCAACGCAGGCTTCCGGCGTTCGAGGCGGCCGCGGGATCCGGATCATAGATGCCGGCGAGCGTCGCCCTATCGGGGAAGGCCAAAAGCGCCCGCACATGGCGCCGGCCCATGATGCCGTGCCCCACGAGCGCAACCCGGCGCAGATCCCTGTTCGTTCCAACCGTGCTCAATGCGGCACGGTTGTAGTACACATCCTCAGCCGCCGACGCCGAATTTGAACGGATAGCTCACGTTGGTCGGGGAATCGTTGGTGGGGAACTTCCACGCGCGGACCTGCCGCACCACGCAGCCTTCGACCCGCGCGTTGCTGAGCGTGGTCGAGGCCACCGAAGCGCTCGGCACGGCGCCGGTGGGATCGATCTGCCAGGAGACGGACAGCCCGCCGCGCAAGTTGGGATTGCGCTGCGCCTCGCTCTCATAGCACGCACGCAGCGCGCCCATGTGCGCCTCCACGACGCGCCGCACTTGCTCGGGGGATAGGCCTCCGTGCGAGGCGACGTTGCCACCCGATGCGACGCGCGCTTCTCCGCCGCCGCCACCCGCGCCCGCGCCGGGGCCCGCACCCGCACCGCGCCCTTGTCCGCCGGGACCGCGTCCGCCCGCCCCTGCGCCCCCCGCGCCGCCACCGCCCGGGCCTGCGCCGCCGCCGTTGCCCACGCCGAAGCCGGTGTTGAGCGTGCCCGCGCCGAACAACGTGCCCGCGGCGGCATAGCCACCACCGCCGCCGCCCGTGCCTTTCAGGTTCGTTCCCGTTCCGCCGCCCAGCTGGACGTTGCTCGCATTCAAGCCGGAGAGCGCGTCGGAGACCGTGTTGATCGTTTTCAGCGTGCGCTTGATCTCCTCGCCGGTGTCCGACGAGAGCACCTCGCTCAAGCCACCGAAGTTCGCGCGCGGGTGCACCTCGCCGTCCAACTCCGTGCGATCGCTCGGGCCCTTCTTTCCGAACTTTCCCTCGGTGCCCGCGATCTTGCGTCCACCGCCCTGGCTCTTCTTGTCGTGCGCGCCCGGATCTTTGACACCCGATGCGCCGCCCGAGTCCGCCGCAGATGGCGAGGGCGCAGCCTCGGCTTGCAGTGCGCGCCGCAATCCGAAGCGGGCCGCGAGTTCCTCGGGGCTCGTCAGCTCGATGGGCTTCGCGATGGGCGGCGGCGTGGTGAGCGCGCGCACCAAGCCGATGCCGCCCGCGTGCAGCACCACGCTGGAGAAGATGGCGAGCAGCACCAGTGCTTCGACGCCCCAACCGCCCTTGATGCGTTTGGCGGGCGCGTCGGTGTATTGAAAGAAGAGCGCAAAAAGCCCGTACTGCAGGACGCCATAGTCGCCCGGCACGATGGGAATGGGCACTCCGCTTCGGGCGATGGACAGCGCGTCTTCGTCGCGTCCGCGCAGCCTCACGAAGCCCGAGCGCGCGCCGCGCGCATCGATTTCCCAACCGCTGGGCACACCGCGCACGGGCACGGCGCTCATCTCGAGCCCGTCGGGGATCTCCGTGGGTTCGAACGATTGGCCCAGCGCCAACGTTTTCACCGAGAGAACGGTCGTACCCCATGTAAGAGATACGCGCAGATGCTGGGGAATTGTCGCTACTGCCATATTCGTCGAGGCTCTCAAGAATAGCAAAGAGCGATTAGAAATTCGGTTCCTTTCGCGTTTCCGAAAGCTCGCGTAAAAACGTCCGATGTCCCAGATCTTCCGCGGCGAATTCGGCGCGCACGCGCCTTAGAAAATAGACGATTTGCGGGCTGCGGAGGCGCCCCTCGATCTCCAATTCGCCAAATCGAAGCACACGCGCACCCGAATCCAGCGTTTTGACATCCGCCGCTGGTCCTGGCGATCCGCTTCCGCCATCGCCAGCGGAAAGATCCGAAGCTGCATCGCTCGCGGTGGGCCCGGCGCCGGCGTCTTTCACGGCGACGCGTGGTCGCGCTTTGCCGCCGCCCGCCTTGCCGCCTCCCTTGGGCTTGGGGCCCGCCGCGAGCGCAAGGCTCGAAAGCGCGATGGCGACGGTGAGCATCGCCCAGAGCGCCCATCTGGTGCCGCGTCTCATTTCGGCGTCTCCTTCAAGGTCGCGAGGTAGCGTTCGGCGTCGGCCCGCGCCGGGTGATCGCCCGGTGCATCGGCGAGGAACCGCGTGAGAAGCGGGCGCGCGTCGGCCGGCCGTTTCAAAAACTCGACATGCAGCACCGCGAGGTTGAACAGGGCCGCCACGTTGTGCGGCTCGCGCGCGAGCAGGCCCTCCAGCACGGTGCGCGCGTCGTTCCATTTCTCCGCACGCTCGCGGCTGCCCTGGCCGCGCAGTGCGGCGGCAAGCCCGATTTTCGCGTCGCCGTCCTCGGGCGAGACCGCGAGGATCGCGCGGTACTGCTCTTCGGCCTTTGGGTACGCGCCCGCGCGGAGCAGAACGCTGCCCATGTTGAGGCGCGCCGTGGTGTCCTGCGGATCGAGCTGCGCGGCCTTCGCGAAGGCGCCGAACGCGCGCGCGTCGTCGCCCGCCGCCAGAAGAACGAGCCCGGTGATGCGCTCCGCGATGGCGCTCTTCGGGTTGGCCGTCCGCGCTTGTTGCGCAAGCAACGATGCCATGTCGCGCTCGCCCTTGGCCAGGTGGCAGAGCGCGAGCTCGGCCAGCGCGGAAGCATCGCCGGGGCGCTTGGCGAGAAGCTCCCGCGATTGGGCCATGGCTTTGTCCACCTGCCCCGAATCGCGCAGCGCCGCGACGTACCGCGCCTGCACGTCGGCCGCCTGCGGATGGCGCCGCAGGTAGTCCCCGAGGATCTCGGCGCCTTCCTTGTTCTCCCCGCGCCGCGCCGCGACCTCGGCCAGGGCCATCACCACCTCGAGGGTGTCCGGCGAAAGCCGCTGCGCCTTGCGAAGCGCGTCCTCGGCACCCGCGAGATCGCCGGTGAGCGCGAGCACCACGCCCAGATCGTAGTGCGCCTCCCACAGGTTCGGGTCGAGCGAAACGGCCTCGCGAAAGAGCTGAATCGCGCGCTCGCGGCCATTGGCCTCTTTGGCGGCCAAGGTACCCTGCACCATTTTGGTCACCGCCGACGACTGCGGCGGAGCGGCTTTCGGCGTGGCGGCGGTCGCGACGGGCTTGGAGGCGCCGCCGCCGCCCCCGCAGGCGGGCAGGATGGCGAGTGCCAAACAAACGATGCCGCGCTTGGTCATTTGTCACCCCGCCGAGGAGCCTCGAACAGCGGCGGAAGGGGCGACGGCGAAGCGGTGCGCACGTCCAAACCCGTTTCACGGAGCGGTGGATACAATTCGCCATTCAGACGCCCGAGGGCCTCGCGCATCTTCGCCGTCCACCGATTGTAGATGCCCAATTCGAGCGCCTTCTTCCAGCCGTTTTCGTAGCTGTCGATGCTTCGCTCCTCCATCGGCACGACGAACTCTTCGATCTTTTGGCTGTACGCTTCTTTGTCGGCCCCCGTGAGACGTGGAGGCACCGGTGCTTCGCGCAGGGCCTTGGCAAAGGCTTCGTACGCGTGGCCAATTTGGTAAAGGGCCGCCGTCGTCCACTCCGCGACGCCGAGGGACACCGTATCGAGAAAGACCGTCGAGGCTTGCTTTAGAAGCTCCGCTTTTTCCTTCAAGCGCGCGGACAGCTGCTTCGTATCACCCTGAATCTGAATCTTGTCGAAGCGGCTCAAAATGCGTTCCCCCTCGAGGTACCGCGCACGCGCCGCCGCATAGCGTCCATCGGGCCCGAGCTCCCCGCGGTAACGTTTTCCGAGGGTGACCGCTTCCTTCAGCGACTTCTCCGCGCCGCTTTCGTCCCCCGAGGGGAGGCTACCGCGCTCATTGGCTTGTATCTGCGCGAGCGCGAGCAGCACGTACCCCTGAACGCGCCGGTCCTTGTTCTTCGACTTCGCCAAATACCGCTGGTAGAGCCCCGCCGCCTCGCGGTGGCGCCCCGCATTTTGATGGGCCTGCGCCGTGAGAAACACGATTTCTTCCGAACCGGCCGCCGTAGGGTACTGATTCAAAAAGCGATTCCCGTTGGCGACGGCTTTGTCGTTCTCACCGAGCGCAGCGCGGAGCACGACGGCATTGTGCGCGGCATCTTTGGCGTGGTCGAAGCGTTGGTAATGTGGATATTCGCGCGTGTTGGAATTGGCAATCACCTCGTCGAACTCCGCCGCCTCCGAATAGAGCCCCATCGATTGAAACGTGGTTGCCGCCGTCCATGCGCCCAGCGGCGACCCGGGCTTGTCCTTGTAGTCACGCCCGGTGACCAGCACCGCCGCTTCCTTCAAGGTGGCGAAGTCGCCCGCCTTCTGCGCGGCCAACTCCGCATTGACGCACGCTTGCGCAGCGCGCGGATCTCGCGGAAATTCCCGCGCAGCACGCAGGTACGCCTTGGCGGCGCCGGCGTGGTCCCCGACCGCGACCTTCTGCTCGCCCTGTTTGAACACGGCCTGCACGATGAGGGCATCGAGCTTCTTCTGCGTCTGCGCATCCTGAAACGCGGGCGCCGCTTTGAGCCGGCGCGCCCATGTTTCGATGTTTTCGTAATCCTTCGATCGATTGAAGGAATCCAAAATGAGTTCCCCCGCATCGTGCGCCGAAGGGCTGCGCGGAAAGCGCTCCAGCAGCGCACCCCATATCTTCACTGCGGGGTTGAAGTTGCCATCGTCGTAATACAGCTTCCCTTGCCGGAAGAAGAGCTCGGGCAACGCCGGATCGTTGGGATAGAGCTGCGCATAGAGGTCGAGCGCCTCGGCGAACTTCTTGTCGGCCTCGGTTTCTTGGGCTGCGCCGCCGGATTTCTTCGCGTATCGAACCCGCTCGAGGGCCGCGAGCGCATTGTAAATGGCATCGTGGCGCATCGTCTTCAGCGGCTCACGGGCGGCCTCCGCGTCCGGGATCTTGCGCGCGGCGAACATGTAGTGCGTGGCCGCGTTGGTGTTCTTGTCGAGGTGATAAAAATAGATGTCGCCCAGGTAAAAGTGAATCTGGTATGCGGCCGGGGCGGTCGCGTATCGGGAGAGGTAAACCTCGTAAAGGGCCGCCGCACCTTCGAATTCGGCGCGGCTCGTTTTGTCCCGTTGTGCTTTGCCGTGAAGGTTGACGGCGTGCTCGCGAAGTTGCTTTTCGATGGCCGCCGATTCGGACGGATAGCCGGCGAGGGCGCGCTCGTAGGTGGCGCGGAGCTTGGGGTAATCCTCGAGGATGCTGTAACAGCTGGCAATGCGTAGGACCCAGCCGCCGGTCTCGCGGCTCGTGGGTTCGAGCTTGAGAAGGAGCTCGTAGGCTTCGATGCTCCGTTCGTAATGGGCCTGATCGAAGAAGGTCTCGGCCAGAGCGCGCACGACTTTTCCGGCGAAGCGTTCACCGCCGATTTTCGTGAGGAATCCGTGCACGTCGGCGGCGGTATTGCGCTCGTCCTCGGTGAAGACCTCGACGAGGTACTTGAGCGCCTCGCCTTGCAGCTCGTCGAGCTGTTTGCGCTGCGCGGTGGTGGCAGCCTTTCCGCGTTTGTCGGTGACCTCGAAGACACTGACGAACCGGCGTGCCGCCTCGTCGCTGTTGCCCATGCGCCAGTAGCACCACGCGCTCTTGAAGAGGGCGAGGCCGTAGAGATCACTGTCCTTGAAGCGGAGGACCTGTTCGTATTCGACGAGCGCCGCCGGATAATCGTATTTGCCGTAGAAGATGGATTCGGCCTTGGCCATGTGGGCGTCGGGCGTGAATCGGGATCGGGGCCATTCTTTGAGAATGCGCTCGAAGCGTGCGACGGCTTCGTCGGATTTGCCCTGTTCGGTGGCGAGGAAGCCGTCGACGTACAGGGCGAGGTCGTAATCCGAATAACGAGGGTAGTCGCGCAGCACGCGTCCGAAGAGGTCGCGCGCAACTTGATAATTCGGCTGCGGGACGGGGCCGCGTTGGTCCGGCGGGCGGGTTTCCCAGGTTTTGAACCGTCCGATGAAGGTGTCACGTTCCGTTTCCCAGGTGAGCTCGCCCAGGCGCAACAGCGCCTCGGGCATTTCGGGCGACTCGCGCGGCGATTCTTTGACGAAGGTCGTCAAAAGGCGCACCGCCTCCTCGCGCAGCGATTTGATCTGCGCCAAGTTGCGATCGATGCGTGCCTCCATTTGCGCATGCAACTGCGCCCGCATCGCCTCCGGCACCCTGGTACCCCTTATGACGGGACGTCCCGGCTCCCGGCGGGTCGTCGGGGTTGGGGTGGGGGAGGTTCGAACGACCACGGTTCGTTCGGCGGCGGGCTTTACGCCTTCGCGTGGAGCTGCATCTGCATGAAGTGCAATGAGGAGCAGCAGACTCCCCCCCACCCCGAGACAACGAATCCTCATCGGGCGCCTTCGCTGCCGACGAATTCGTCGGGCCAGTCGTCTCCTTCGAAGGGCCAGTATTCTTCGCTGTCTTTCAGGTAACGCGCGGCGTCGAGCGAATCGAGCGCGCCCGCGGGCAGAATTCCGCTTTGAATCGCCTCGATTTCCACTTCCAGCGCGCGCTTTCTTCCGAGCACGGACTCGATGCGCGCAAGGCGCGCGCGGCGGAGCAAACGGGACAACCGCAGATCGAGTCGGGCGAGCGAGTCCTTCGCCAGGCGCGTCTCCGCGTCGCCAAGCTCGCGGCGAGCAGCATCGACGCGGCCGACGAGCGCAGCGTCCATGCGAAGCCCCTCCGCCTGACGCTCGAGCACCGCCCGCTGCCGGGACACGATGCCGTAGCCATTGTCCAACCGCAACAACGTTGCAATCGTGCGCTGCGCGTCCGTGGCCGCCCCGGAGCGTGTGGCTGCCAGCAGCGACTGCATTCCGCCCGGGTCCACCATCGCCCGCCGCGCGACCTCGCGCACCGGCTCGTAACGCCGCACGAACGCGATGAGCTTTTCATCCGCCGTCGCGAACTTGCACTGCGCGAGGTCCACGTACGCATCGAGAATCCACGCCTCGTCCTCGTAGGCGTGGTGCACGCGCAGCGCTTTCAATTCGTCCAAGAGCTCGCGCGCGCCCTCGTAGTCCTTTTTCTCGTAGCGCCCCGTCGCACCCTCGTAGAGCGCCTCTGCCAGCCGATCGCTGTCGCGTGGCACCAAATAGTAATAATACCGCGAGTCGTCGAACCGGTATTGCTCGTGCGCGATGCGCCCCAAGGCCAGACGTGCCAAATCCCGCACCGCGAAGTAGCGCTCGTCCGCGAACACCGGCGTCGTGTTCGACTGCCGCGACGGATCGGCCACTTTGCAAAAGAAGTTCTCGCCCTCCTTGTACCGTCCCCGCTCGACCTGGATGAGCCCTTGCAGGTACGTCGCCTGCGCCCAAAAGCGCGACCGCTGCGTCACGTGCGCGTACGCGGCCAGCGCACCCTCCGTATCGCCCGCGGCCTCTCTGGCCCGCGCGGTCAGGTACCACACCTCACCGCGCGTCTCCTCCGGTGCCTGCGGCGGCACCTCCCGCAGATCCTCCGCGAAGGCCGCATACCGCTGCGACTCGATGGCCATCTCCACCAGCCGGCGCACCGCCCGCCGCGCGTACGTGCCGCGGTCGTTCCAGGTCCCGCGCGTCTTCAGCACCCGGGTCAAATACGCACGCGCCGGCGCATACGCCCCCGCGGTCGCAAACGCGTCGCCGAGCAAATAAACCGCCGCCCGCCCCGCGTCGTCGGCCTCGAAGGCGCTGAAACGTGGGTGCTCCACCACCGGCATCAGCCGCGCAATGGCCTCGTCGATGCGGCCGGCGTAAAGCAGCTCCTCGCCCTCGGCCGCGCGCATCCGCACGTCCTCGAGCCGCCACTGCACCGGCACCGTCTTCGGAAAGGGACTCGTTCGCGCGCGCAGCAGCGCCAGCTCTCCGGTCAACGCATCCAGATTCGCGGCCGCCGGCGTGGCCCCGGCGAACTCGTTGGCCGGCGGATTGAGCGGAGACGCTTTGGGTGCAGGTTGCCCCCACGCCGCACTGCACGTGGCCAACACGACGAGCCCCGCGATCCACCGCCCCGTGTGCATCTATCCCCCGAACGGAAAGAAAATGCTCGGGCCCACGGTGACGATGATGTCATTGACCAGATGCTCCTCACCCACGAGCACCTCCCTCAAAATGTGATCGCGAACGTCGAGGCGGATGGCAAACCACTTTCCAAAGTACCACTTCGTGCCGAATCCGAAGCTCCCTGTGATGCCCCGTGACGTCGTATCGTCGGTGATGCCTGCGCCGAGTGCGGCGTTGAAGTCGAACCGGGTGATGCCGCCCCCGGCCCATCGCACCTTGCCGTAGGCGAAGGACCATAGGAGGTGCCCGAAGTAGAGCCGTCCCGGCTTGTCGCTGCGGTCCTGCACCTGGACCTGCGGGTAGCGGCGCTCGTAGCTGTCCGTCACGTCCGTGCGGAAGCGTGTGAAGGCGACGCTCGCCTCGAGGGCCAGGTCTTCCGAGAAGTGAAAGGTGTACGCCCCGCCGGCGACCCAGTTCGAGGAGTACAGGTCGGCTGCGTAATATCCTGCCATGCCGGAAAACTCGTGCCGGAAGGCCTTCGTGAAGAGCCGGTCCTGCACCCCGCGGTAGTGCCGGCCACCGACGAGCTCCGCTTTCAGCTCGTCGTCGACGCATTGAGACTGGGCGCGGGCTTCCCCGCCGATACTCACCACGGCGCTCGTCACGACGAGCATGGACAGGAGGCTCACCGCACTTCCGGTCCCCGCGCGCATGTTCGATCCTGAGGTAGCAGGACGGCCGCGAAGGTGTCAATCTCGCGCCCCATGCGCGCTCGTCGCCCTCAGGTTTTTACGCATCGACCATGTGCCCTGGCCATCGGGGGGCTCGACCCCGGTGGGGGCGCCGGCCTCGCGGCCGATCTCCGCGCCTTCGTCGCCGCCGACGTCATGGGCTGCGCCGCCATCGCGGTCATCACGATCCAATCGACGGCCGGCCTTCGCGGGGCCCGCCCGCTCGATGCCAAAGAGGTCATCGCCCAAGCCCGCGAGGTCGCCCAACATCAGAGCGTGCGCGCCTTCAAAACGGGCGCCCTCGGCAGCGTGGAGAACGTCCGCGCCGTCGGCCGCTTCTTTCTGCGGCACCCGAACATCCCGGCGGTGGTCGACCCGGTGATGATTGCCACCCGCGGCCGCCCGCGCCTGCTCGACCCCGCCGCCTTGGATGCGTTGCGCCGCGTTCTCGTGCCGCGCGCGGTCCTGGTCACGCCGAACGTCCCCGAGGCGGAGGCCCTCGTCGGCACCCGCATCCGCGATCTCGACGACGCCACGCAAGCCGCCCACGCGATCTGCGCCATGGGCGCGCGGGCGGCCCTCGTGAAGGGCGGTCACCTCGAAGGGCCCGAGGCCGTCGACGTCCTGGCCATCGACGGCAAGGTGCATCTCTTTCCGATGCGCCGCATCCCCGGCCTCGTCCTGCATGGCGGCGGTTGTGTGCTCGCGTCCCTCGTGGCGGGCCGCCTGGCCGCCAAATCACGCGGCATTGCGCCGGAAAACCGCGAAATCATCGAGGCGGTGCGCTGGGCCAAGCGCGCCCACGCGGCCGCGCTCCTGCAGACCTGGAACGTCGACCGTCAGACGAAGTCCTCGATCGAGCCGGCGCCCTCGCGCAAAATCTCCGGTGGCAGCTTGGTCAAGTCGATGACCGTGCTGGGCACCATCCCGCCCGCGCCCGAGTCGATCACCAAGGCCAGGCCGTGAAAGGTATCGCGGATCTCCCGCGCGTCGATGTGCGGATCTTCCCCCTCGCGCTGCGCGGTGGTGGAGATGACCGGGCGTCCCAGCTCGCGGGTGATCGCGCGAATGACCTCGTGGTTCGGCACGCGAATGCCCACCGTCTTCCGCTTCGATTGAATCAGCTTGGGCACCTCGCGGGTCGCGTCCAAAATGAAACAGTACGGCCCCGGCAAATAGTGCCGAAGGATGCGATACGCCTGATTTTCCACGACGGCGTAGCGCGCAATCTCACTCAAGTCGGGACAGACGAAGGCGAGCTTGTGCGTCGCGTCCATTTGCTTGATGGAATAAAGCTTCTCCACCGCGCGCTTGTTCATTAAGTCGCACCCGAGGCCGTACACCGTGTCGGTGGGGTAGGCGATGACCTCGCCGGCCTCCAGCGCTTCGACGGCGCGCCGGATCTTGCGCGGCTCTGGATGGTCGGGGCTGATCTCGAGCAACATCGCGGCGCATGATAAGCATGTAAGCGGATGACGTTGAACGAAATCCCTCTGTGGTTCTCCCGGGCGTCGGTCATTTCATTCGGCCTGCTCTGGGGCAGCTTTCTCAACGTCGTCATCCACCGCGTTCCGCGCGAGCTCAGCGTGGTGCGTCCGGGCTCGCGTTGCCCCGAGTGCGAAAAGCCCATCGCCGCCTACGACAACGTGCCGGTGCTGTCGTATCTCGTCCTACGTGGTCGCGCGCGCTGCTGCGGGGCGAAGATCAGCCCGCGCTATCCGCTCGTGGAAGCCCTCGCCGGGGCGCTTTCGCTCGCCATTTTCGAGCTGGTGGTGCGCACCCTTCCCGCGGACACCTCGCTTTTGCACGCGAGCGCCGTGTACCTGGTGGACCTCACGCTCTGCCTGGGGCTCCTGGCGGCGGCCTTCATCGATGCGGAATACATGTATCTCCCCGATGCCGTCACCTTGGGGGGCACCGCGCTCGCGCTCGTCAGCGCGCCGCTTCACGGCCTGCCGTACCTCTCCTCGGGCATCGGCGCCGTCGCCGGCTTTCTCCTGGCGTGGCTGCCCTTCACGGTGATCTACAAGCTGGTGCGCGGTCGCTCCGGCATGGGGCTCGGTGACGCCAAGCTGCTCGCACTGGCCGGCGCATGGTTCGGCGCGCCGACGACGCTTTTCGTGCTGTTCGCCGGCGCCATCCAGGCCTCGGTTTGGGCGGGCATCGTCTACCTGGTGCGCGGCAAAATCGAGGAGCCCGAGGCGGTGCGGCAAGATCGCGAAGAGCTCATGCGCGCCGCCGACGAGGGCGATGAGGAGGCAAAAAAGCTCCTCGACGAAGACCCCCTCGGCAAAGAGCCCGAGGGGATCGGCCAATCGCCGATCGCCTTCGGGCCCTTTTTGATCCTGGGGATCCTCGAGTATCTGTTCCTCGGGGATATCCTCTTGGCTTGGATATCCCCGGAGTACTGACGTTGGCCTACTTGGCCGAGCGTTGATCGAGCGGGACGTAGTTCTGCAGCGTCGGTCCCGTGTAGACCTGGCGCGGACGGCCGATCTTGGTCTGCGGATCGTCCATCATCTCCTTCCAGTGGGCAATCCAGCCGGGGAGGCGGCCCAAGGCGAAGAGGACGGTGAACATGTTCGTCGGGAAGCCGAGGGCGCGGTAGATGATGCCCGAGTAGAAGTCGACGTTCGGGTACAGCTTGCGCTCGACGAAGTAGCTGTCCTTGAGCGCCGCTTCCTCGAGGCCCTTGGCGATGTCGAGCAGCGGATCGTGGCCTTTCTTGGCCAGGACCTGGTCGGCGCAGGCCTTGATGATCTTCGCCCGCGGGTCGAAGTTCTTGTACACGCGGTGGCCGAAGCCCATGAGGCGGAAGTTGGACGTCTTGTCCTTGGCCATCGCCACGTACTTGCTGACGTCGCCGCCGTCGCGCTGGATGGCATCCAGCATCTGGATGACTTCCTGGTTCGCGCCGCCGTGGAGCGGACCCCAGAGGGCGCAAATACCCGCGGAAATCGAGGCAAAGAGGTTCGCCTTGGAGCTGCCCACGAGGCGCACGGTCGATGTCGAACAGTTTTGCTCGTGGTCGGCGTGCAGGATGAGAAGGATGTTCAGCACCTTCTCGATCTCCGGATCGATCTCGTAAGGCTCGGCCGGGACGCTGAACATCATGTTGAGGAAGTTCGCGCAGTACCGGAGCGAGTTTCGCGGGTAGACGAACGGCTGGCCGATGGACTTCTTGTAGGCAAACGCCGCAATCGTGCGGACCTTGGCCAGAAGGCGCGCGATGGTGATGTCGATGAGGTCTTTGTTGTCGACGTCCAACGCGTCCGGGTAGTAGCTCGACAGCGAGCACACCATCGAGGAGAGCACCGCCATCGGGTGCGCCGTCGACGGGAAGCCGTCGAAGAAGTGCTTCATGTCCTCGTGGATGAGCGAGTGGCGGGTGAGCAACGTAGAAAAGCGGGTCAGCTCAGCCTTGTCGGGAAGGTGCCCGTAGATCAGCAAATAGCTGGTTTCCACGAAGGTGGACTTCTCAGCGAGCTGTTCGATAGGTATGCCGCGGTAGCGTAATATTCCCTGTTCGCCGTCGAGGTACGTGATGGCACTCTTGGTCGAGGCCGTGTTCATGAACGCGGGATCGATCGTGACCAGTCCCGTTTTGGCTCGCAGATTGGCGATGTCGATCGCCTTCTCGTTTTCGCTCCCCACCACGATGGGGGCTTCGAACTTCACTGTGTCGCTAACCTTGAGTTCGACCTTCTCGGACACGGCGGCCTCCGGTGGTTAAGGCGTCGCGCCATATTCGACTCCGGCACGCGCGCAGCAATGACCTATCGCGTCAGGAGCATAGTGAAAAGCTTAAACGAGCGCCAGGCGTAACCGCTCCTAGAAACGCACACCTAGGGTCGGGGCCACCGTAAAGACCCCGTTCCACTGCCCGTTGTACGCGGTCGAGCGCACGGCGCCTCCGCCGACGGGAATCTGGACGATCAGCTGCTTGTATTCGATGAAGCCGCCAACCGCCCCTCCGAGGTGGATCGCGGTCGCGCCATCTCCGAACCACAATTGCGGTTGCGCGAGGATCATAGGACCTCCGCGAAGGTCGCCGCTGCCGAAGCGGGCGCGGTAGCCGAGGTCGAGCCCGACCTCCGGGGTCGTGTGGCCTTCGTAAAAGAGGACTCCGAACCGCGCCCCGAGGACGGCCGCGTGCTGCGTTCCGATGAGGACTTGGAAGGCGGTGAGGAAGCCCGCGGCGCTTCGCGAGTTGCTGCTTTGAAAGAGCGCGCCGCCGTGGAGGGAGAGCTTCGTGGTGGGTTCTTCGTCCGAGGAGGAAGAAGAGGGAGCCAAGGAAGCCGAGGAAGACGCGACCTCGCATTCGCCGTTGGCGAGGCACCTCTCGCCCTGGCCGCACGGCGGGTTGCAGCGACTCACGCACGTGCCTTGGGCCGAGCAGAGGTAGCCGCTGCGGCAGGCGGGAAAGCAGGCGCTGTCCGCGCTTGCCGACGATGCGTAGCTGGAGGCGATGGCGACGAGAGGAAGCGAAACGAAGAGGGCACGAAAGCTCATGCCCTCGGGTTGTGCTCAGGTCGCGCGATCCTTCACTGCTCGAAGCAATAAAGTCGCGCGGTCTTGTCGCACGTGAGCGGTGTGGACTCCGTCCATTTGGCGGACGTTTCCCCAACGATGCCAACGATGCCGAAGATGCCGTTCGACTTGGAATCGAAGTCGGAGCAGGTATTCGACGACGTCGACGTGGTGCCTTGCGCAGGGGTGCCTGTCCAGACGGGCGACGCGGCATCGACGGCGTGATTGAACTCGTCGCGATCGATCCCATGTTCGGGGCCCGTCGCGAGTTGGGCGCGCGACGAAAAGGCGACGGTCGATCCATCGACGAGGGTCCACGAGTCGGCGCGGCCCCCGAGCCGATCGAACGCGCGAAATGTCCCGCTCGAATAGCTGGAAATCCACGCGCGCCATTTCCCTCCGAGATTGGCTGCCTTTGCCGCATCTCCGCAGAGGCCATCCGCGGACTCGAAGGGGTAGTGACCGATTGCAAAGTCCGCCGCGAAGCTCTTCGAGGTGACGAACACGCGTTTGCGGTATCCGGCGACCTTCTGCTCGAGGCAAAGGAGTTTGTCGAGGGCACAGACATCGTAGGTGCCCGTGCTGGCCAAGCTCCACGACGCGCAGTCGTTTCCGTCCGCGCGCCCGCTGGGGGAGGAGCCGGTTCGGTAGCTGCCGGCGTAGCCCGCTCCGTCGTTTCCGTATTCGTCGGTGAAGGATTCGATGGGGCCTGCGCCGATGCCGGCACGGTCGAGAAAGATCTTCTTCTTGCCGTTGCCGTACCGACTCGGGAGGCTGACCCACGGGCCATCGTTGTCGATGCGATCGATGGCGTCCATGTTCCTGTCGGAGAGCCACGCAGCCCAATGCCCTCCGAGGGTCGCGCCGTCGGCCGAGAGTTGGCAAAGCGCATCGGCGGCTTCAAGGCCACCGGGGCGTCGGGCGGCCTCGCGAAGGTTGCCCGTGTAGGTCGACTTGGTCACGAAGACGCGCATGGGCGCGGCGGGTTGCTGCCCATCGCCGCCGCCGTCTCCATTGGGCGGGCCGCCATCGCCGTCTCCGCCGGGGCGATCGCCGAGGTCTTGTTGCGTCGTGCACGATGCGGCCTGCACGAGAAAAAGTGCGACGGCCAGGCCAGCCAGCCAGGTTCGTTTCATGGGTCGGTTTATCCTATTACGCCAAGGGAAGAGGATCTCTGCCCTCGCATTGTCGCCGGCCGTCGCGATCCGTCACGGGGAGGTGAGGGCGGCGTCGATGGCGGGGAGCAGGATGCTCTGCGGGTACGCTTTGCGGAAGGTGTTGGCGCGTCGTTCCGCTTCGTCGCGGCGGCCGCCCAGGGCCAGGGCCTGAATGAGCACGGCCTCGCGCTCTTCGACGAGGTAGCCGCGGGGCCATTTCTGCGCGTGGCGCTCGGCGGCGGCGATGGCATCCTCGGGGCGTCCTCGAGCCAGTGCCGCGCGCGCCGCATCGAGAACCTCGCGCTCGCGGGTGATGTCGCCGGGGTGTTCCAGGTGTGCGTTGGAGGAGGCCTTGGGGGCAGGCTCGGGATCCAGCGGGGGCAGGTCCGCGGGCTCCTCGGGCTGCTCCAGCGTGGCGATGGGCGGTGGTGCGATGAAGGTCGGTCGCGGCGCACCGCGGAAGTCCGAGGGCGCGGGCGCGGAGACGGCGACGTGGGGCTCGAGGGATGGGGCGACCGTCTTGACGACGGTGCCGCCGACGGCGCCTCCGGCGACGAAGGCCGACACCGTGGCGGCGACCACGGTTTTCAAGCCGAAGGCCGCGCCTGCGGCGTGCATGGCCCCCGCGGCGTGGGCTCCGCCGCTCGCGAGGCTCGCACCTCCGTCTCCGGTGGCAGGCGCGTCGCCGCCGCCATGACCCGCGCCGCCGCTGGGATCTCCGCCGCCTCCACCACCGCCAGGAGGCCCGCCGAGGGCGACGGCCCATTCGACGTGGGAGAGCACGCGGGCCTTGAGCCCGGCGTCGTCGTCGTAGGACTGCTTCTCGCGCTCGAAGAGCGCCGCGAGATCCGGCGGCAGGGGCTCGAAGTCGCTCATCGCGCACCTCCTGCTTTCTGCGCGACCGGGGCAGGCTGCGGCGTGTCGAGCGCCGCGACGGCGCGGCGGAAGTCCTCGCGTGCCAGGCGAAGGCGCGAGTACACGGTGTTCACGGGGATGCCGAGTTGCTCGGCGACCTCGGGGGCGGCGAAGCCTTCGAGATCGCACATGACGATGACCGTGCGCCGGTCGAAGTCGAGCGCCTCGAGCCCGCGTAGAACCAAGTCGCGCGCCTCGGCGTTGGGGTTCTTCGAGGCGCCGCGCCGTTCGAGAACGTCGTCGGAGACGTGGCCGCGCACCCGGGCGAGGCGGCGGTAGTTGGCCGCGAAGCGCAGCGAGAACGAGAAGAGCCACGTGCGCAGGGGCCGCGAGGGATCGTACTCGGCGTGCCGTTGATGGACGGTCACGAACAGCTCCTGCGCGACGTCCTGCAGATCGGCTTCGCGAACGCCGAGCCTCCGGAGCGATCGGCATACGAAGCCGAACTCCGCCTCGAACAGGCTCCGAAACGAGGGAGCGAGTACCGAAGCCTCCGGGGGTTGCACCGCCTTCATTTCAGCGTCACGACGAACGCGAAGTCCAGCCCAGCCGTGACGGGCGGTGCTGTCCACACCTCGTCTTTGTCGATGACCAGCGTCGTCCGCACCAAGGGAACGGCGCCTTCGACTGAAGCTCGGACGGACAAAACCTTGGTCAGCGGAATCATGTAACCGCCGCGAAGCCCCACGGAGCCAAAGGCGGACGTGCCCAGGCTCGGATGCACGACATCGGGCGCGCGACCTTGAAAGGCGCCGACGCGACCCACCCCGCACGCGAGCCACGAACCGAAGTGAAGGCACGGAACGAGCGCCCCCGAGTACACCGTGGCATTGACGCGATCGCCCGAATCGACGCGCGTCGTGGTGGGCGTGATTTCGGCGCGCCCCTCGGCCGACAGCGAGAAGACGCCGTAGCGAAAGCCGACCTCCATCGCACCGCCCAGGGTCATCGTGGGCGCGAGCGCGAACGAGGCCACGCCGCCCACGGATCCGAGGAAGGCGACGGGCTCCGAGGGTTCGCTCGTGCGCGTGGGGGCCGGGCTGCTGGTGCGCCGTTCGACGAAGACGACCTGCGGAGGGGGTGCGGGCGCAGGTTCGCCTGGCAACGTCGGCAACGATTCCGCCCGCGGCGCCGGCGCGGGCACTGGCGGCTCGGAGGCGGGCGCGCTCACATGCAGCGGATCCAGCGCCATGGCCACCGTCGTCGCCAGCGCCGCGGCGAGCGGCTCGCACCCCTCGCCGGTGAACTCGCGTGTGCCGGCGGCGGGGCCTCCGCGTTGCACCTCGGCACGCGCGCGCGTTTTCCCGCGCTCCTTGCGGAAAGAGACGCTCACCGCATGCTGCCCATCGGCGCGAAAGGGATCGTAGCCCAGTCGCGCCGCCACCAAATTGTGGAACGACGTCTCGTCGGGGCAGCCGGTGGTGTCGCCCGTCTCGTACGTCAATCGCGCGGTTTCATGCGGTGCATTGTCCGCGCCCCACGCCAGATGCGGCGAGGCCATGAGGCACACGACCGATGCGCAAACGACGTGCTTCCACATCCGACGCTAGTTCTTCCAGAAGCGCCGTTCGTCGGACTGCAGCAAGGCGAGGCGCCGCTGCTCCTGCATCACCGCGCCGTACGCTTTCGGCACGCGCGGATCGGCGGCGAGCCGGTAGAGAACGCGAAGCGCGGCCTCCGCGTCGTCGTTCGCACGGTGCGCATTTTCCAAGGCCACGCCGAGGCGCTGCGCAACCTCGCCGAGGGCCTTCGACTTCTCCTCTTTATGAATCTCGCGCGCCCAGACCAGCGGATCGATCCAGTCGACGTCGCGCCGGAGGGCGGGGCACGGCTTCGCGTCGGCCGCCGGCTGCTGCCCGGCGCGCCCGAACTCGTTGACGAGGAAGGCGCGGTCGAAGGCTGCGTTGTACGCCGCGGGAATGCAGCCGGCGAGCGACGCGGCGATCTCGTGCGCAATCTCGTGAAAGCGCGGCGAGTCCTTCACGTCGTCGTCGCTGATGTGGTGAACGTTCCGCGCTTCTTCCGGGATGGGGATGCCCGGGTTGATCAGCCAATTGTAGCGGGCGATCACGTCGCCATGCCGGCCGACGACCACGCCCACCTCCACCACGCGATCCACCGAGGCGTCGCGCCCCGTCGTTTCCACGTCGACGCAGGCCACGGGGATCTCGGACCAATCGACGTCGCCCGCGAATTCCTCCGCGAGGCCGCGCACGACCGCGCGAAGTAGGTGCGCGATGCCCGCGTAGTGTCGTCCGGTGGGAAAGCAGCCGCACCCGTCGGCGACTGTCCTCATGTGGCGAGCCTCATTTCTTGGCGTCTCGCGAAGCGTCGAGTCCTGCTGCGGATGCGGACGGCGCCGGGGCGGCGGTAGCCTTGCTGGGCTCGACGCCGGCGATGGAGAGCTCCAGCGCGATCCACTCCTTCAGGCCCGATTCGGCGGTGCGCGCATCGAACTCGCGCCCGTTGATGTAGATCGTCGGCGTGCCCTTCACCTGGAGCTGGTCGGCCAGCTTCTTGTCGGCGGTGATGCGCTCGGTGGCGGCGGCGGAGTTCGAGTCGGCCTTGAACTTGGCCATGTCGAGCCCGAGCTCCTTGGCGTAGCTATCCAAGTCGCTCTGCTCGAGGTGCTCGCGGTTGGCGAACATCTTCTTGTCCATCTCCCAGAACTTGCCCTGCTTGAACGCGGCAAAGCCCGCGCGCGCGGCGATTTCGCCGTGGGGGTGCCCGGAGAGCGGGAGGAACTTGTACACGAAGCGAACCTTGCTCGAGTTCTCCTCCACCGTCTTGTCGAGGATGGGGGCGAACATCGCGCAGAACGGGCACTCGAAGTCCGCGAACTCGATGATGGTCACCGGCGCCGACTCCGGCCCGCGCGACGGCGAGCCTTCGAGCGGCACGTTCTTGATGGCCGTCGCATCGAAGCGGTTCTTGTACGCTTTCTCGATCTGATCGCGCGATTGCCCATCGCGGACACCTTTGACCAGAAACTTCGCGGCCGGTGCGCACTTGGTGCAGGCGCGCTTCTCCTTCACGCATTGCGCGATGGGAACGGGCGTGTCGGCGCACGGCGAGAGAAACTCGTTCACGTACGTGGACCACTCCGTCTTCTCGCGCGGGGTGAGGACGCTCGTGTCGACGCCCGGCAGGTCGACGTTCGCGGGGGTCTGCGGATCCTTGGCCGCTTCGCCACCACCACCCGCCGACTGCTGCCCATGGCATGCGGACGTCCGCATCACCGAACCGAGCGCCGCCACGAGAAGAAGGCCTGCCTTAAAATGTGCGAAAGTCATAGGCGGCGGGCAGCTTAGTCGCTGTCGCAGCAAAATCGTAGGGGCTATATAGTCCGCCGGCGCCCGCCCAGGACCCGCGCACGGGAAGATCCCTGGAAGAGCCCCTAGAAGAGCACCGAACCTCGATGAATTCCGACGAAGAGCAAAGCGAGTCCCAAAAGCCGCAGCGTGCCCCCCTGCGCCTCATTACGGTGGGCGGCGGGCGCGGTGGCGTTGGCAAGAGCTTGCTCGCGCAGAATTTGGCCATTTACCTGGCCCAGCTCGGTAAGGCCGTCGTGCTGGTGGACGCCGATGCCACGGGGGCCAACCTGCACGCACACTTCGGTCTTGCGGCCGCGCAGCGCGAGCCTTCGCTGGACCCCAACGACGTCAAAAGCTTCCAGCGTGCGTTGATCCCGACCAGCGTGCCGGGCCTCAGCCTCCTGCCCGCCACGCACGATTCCATGGAGACGCCCTCCATCCAGCGCCCAGGGCGCAAGGGGCGGTGGATCGCCAAGGTTCGCACCTTGCCCGTGGAATTCGTGGTCATCGACGTGGGGCCTGGGCACGGCCATTTCGCGCTCGATGTCATGCTCGCCTCCGACGTGGGCATCGTGGTGACGGTTCCCGAGCCGCCCGCCATCGAGGCGACCTATCGATTCGTCCGGGCCGCTTTCGTCCGGCGTTTGCGGCGCGCTCTCTTTCGCGACCGCTTCCGGTTGCCGATTCTGCAGCGCGCCCTGAACGACTTGGGCGGCCTTCCCGGGCCGCTCGATCTGGTGCGCTCGGTCATCCGCACCGACCGCGCCCTGGCCACCATGGCCTGGGTGGAAGCACACCGGATGCATCTGCAACTCATCGTCAATCAGACGCGCGTCCGCACCGACTTGGAGCTCGGCACGTGGATGAGCGGTCTCTCGGCGCGCCACTACGGCGTGCCGCTCGACGAGCTGGGCTACATCGAGCACGACGACACGGTGTGGCTCACGGTGCGGCGCAACAAGCCGCTGCTCATCGACAGCCCCACCTGCAAAGCCGCACGCAACTTGGAGCGCATCGCCCGACGCGTGGTGGCGCTGCTGGCCGCGCGGAACGAAAAGGGCGGGTCGCCGCCGACATTTCCCCTGGAAATGCCCACGCTTTATGCAGGCTTGGGCATCACGCGCACGGCCAGCGACGAAGAAGTGCGCCGTGCGTACAAGCGCCAGAAGGAGATCTACGCCCAGGGCGGCCTGGCGACGGCGTCGCTGCTGAGCGAGGAGCAACTCAAGGCCGAGCGCGCGCGGCTCGACGAGGCGTACGACACCTTGCTCGATCCCGTGCGCCGGCGCGCGTACGACCTGTCGACGTTCCCCGACAACGAGGAGCCCGATGCGCTGGCGGCCCGCGCGACGCGCCCGGCGTTGGCGGCCGAGCAGATCATGCTGCAGAACGAGCTCGCGCGCGAAATTGGCCCGGAGACGGAGTTCACCGGTGCGCTGCTGCGCAAGGTTCGTGAATCGCAGGCCATCGAAATTGCCGAGATCAGCGCACGCACCAAGATTGCCAAAGCGCACTTGATTGCCATCGAAGAAGAGAACTTCGGTTTGCTGCCCGCCATCGTGTACGTGCGCGGCTTCGTGGCCGAGCTGGCCAAATATCTGAAGTTGGATCCCGCGCAGGTCCAAAAGACGTATTTGCGCCGCGTGCGCGAGGCCTTGGCGATCTCGAGCGGCAAAGGCACGGGGTGAGAACGGCGCTCGTTCTCTTCGTCGCCGCCTTCCTTCCGCGCATTCTCATTGCGCATTTCCTGGCAGGCGAGCCGGTTTGGGACGGGCACTATTACGATTTTGGTGCGCACCGCATCGCGCAAGGACTCGGTTATTCCGATGACGTGCACGTCGGCGGCGCGCCGGTGTGGCACCCGTGGTGCCATTACCCCGTTGGCTACAGCGCATTCCTGGGGTTCTTCTATTTCGTATTTGGCGAGCGGGCATGGGTGCCGAACGTGGTCAATGCCGCGGTATCGTCGCTGCTGCCGGTGTTCACCTGGGCGCTTGCGCGCGAGGGCCTGAGCGAAACGCGGGCGCGGATTGCCGGTGCGCTGGTGGCGATTCACCCGGGGCTCATTCTGTACTCCGCGCTGGTGATGACCGAGCCTCTGGCAGCCTTGGCGACCTTGATGGCCTTTTGGATCACCGTGCGCGATCCCCATGCGAAACGAGGTATCGCGTTGGGGGCGCTCATGCTGGGCGTCGGCGCATTGGTGCGCCCGCAAGCGCTCCTGGTGGCCCCCTTTTTGGCATTGCGCCTTTGGGACGCCCGAACGCCAACCCCTTTCCGAATCGGGGAATGGCGCGTATGGGGCAAGCTTCTCGTGGCCGCCGTGCTCGCGTGCGCCCTCGCGCTGGTTCCCGTGCTTCCCTGGACGGCGCGCAATTGCCGCGTGATGGACGGCTGCGCCTTAGTCAGCACCAACGCGGGCTGGAACCTGGCCATTGGCGCCTTCCCCCGCGCGACGGGGCGCTTCGAGACGCTGCGCGCGAGCGATGGATGCCGCGAGGTCACCGGCCAAGTGCAACAGGACCGGTGCTGGCTTCATTACGGATTGGAGCAAATCCGCGAACACCCGATTCATTGGCTTTCCCTCGTTCCGGCGAAACTCGGATTCACGTTCGACCATGAGTCCTTTCCCGTCGAATACCTGCGCGAGGCCAGGCCTCACGATTGGCCCGAGACCCGCCGCGTTGCCGCGCGCGAGCTTCTCACCGCCGTGCATCGCTTTCTGCTCATCGCCGCGCTGCTCGGGTGCATCGCCTTCGTGCGCAAGGGCCGGCGGCCCGTGTTCGCGCAGGGCCTGCTGGCCGCGCTTTCCGCCTTGCTGGTCTACGTGGCCGTGACTTCCCCGTCGCCGACGTTCTGGCCGCTGGCCGTCGCCTGCGCTCTCGTGCCATGGCTTCCGATACCGGGCCGCTCCGAATGGTCGAGCGCCTTGCTTTTGCCGGTATCTCTTCTGGCGACAACCGTCTTCGCCCACGCCGTTTTCTTCGGCGAAGATCGGTATCACATGGTGGTTACACCGGTGCTTTGCATCCTGGCCGTTGCCGGACTGCGCAAGCCGGCGATGCGTCGGGCTTAATAGTCGCCCTCCGGTTATCGTATTAACCAGCGACGCATGGATATCCTTCGCCGAGTAGGTCTTGGGCTTTTGGCCGGCACATTTCTCCTCTCGGCCTGCAGCGACGCTTCGACACCGCGCCAAACTGGCGCCACGAGCGAGCTCCGCGGCACACTGGAAGTGGTCCACTACGACGATTTCCAGAATCGCCGCTCGGGCGAAGAGTATTTCATGGTGACCCCGCAGGGGCGAATTCGACTTCATCTGCCCCGCACGTCGGACAGCGAAGCGTGGACGTCGGGCGTCCCCGTGACCGTGCGCGGCACGTGGTCGGGTGACCAGCAATTCTCCGTGACGTCGCTCGATGCGCAGCGCCGCCTCACCACGCGCGCGCTGGATGCCGATCCGGTGCATCGTTCCCGCAAGACCGCGGTCCTCCTGGCCAATTTTTCCAACAACCCGTCGGACACGCCGGTGACCGTCGCCGCCGCGAAGGCGGGCTTCTTCACGGGGGCGGATTCCGCCAATGCCTTTTGGAAAGAGGCCTCGTTCGGTTACGACGAGCTGATTGGCAAAGTCGACCCTTCGGGCGACGTGTACGGGTATTACACGCTCGATGTACCGAATACCGATTGCGGCGCCAACTTCGCGAGCTGGGGCGACAAAACCCTGGCGCGCGCCCAAGCCGCAGGGGTCGATCTTTCGGGGTACGATCACATCTCCTTCGTGTTCGCCGCCGAATGCGGTGCCGCCTGGGGTGAGGTTGGCGGCCAGAAGACTTGGCTTCCTGCGGGCTGGTACCTTCCAGCGTCGTACCACGAGCTGGGGCACAACTTCGGTTTGAACCACGCGAGCGCGTACGCGTGCACGGACGATGCGGGCCAATGGGTATCGATTTCCAATCGATGCGAGCACGGTGGTGATTGGGAATATGGCGACGCCTTCGACATCATGGGCGGTCCGGGGCATCTTCCCAGTGTGTGGAGCAAGGCTCGCCTCGGCTATTTGCGTTCGGCGGCCATCTCCACGGTGGAGCAGAGCGGCACCTTCACGCTTTCACCGTCGTCCGATGCGAATGGTTCGCAGTCGCTGCGCATTCTCAAAGAAGTGCTGGGCGGTGTGGCCTGGTATTACTACCTCGAATACCGCCGGCCGTACGGGCACTGGGACAACTTCGCGGCCACCGATCCGGTGGTGAACGGCGTGACGATTCGCCTGGCGCAGGATCACCTGCAGGGCAACGAAAAGCCGCGTCTCATCGACACGACGCCGACGACGCAGACCTCCGAGGGCAAGCGCAACTTCGCCGACGCGACGCTCGCCGCGGGGCAGACGTTCGACGATTCGCTGAGCGGTATTCATATCACGGTGGACGGCCTTTCGGCCAACGGTGCCCAAGTTCGAATTGCCGTGGACACCAGCGCCAACCCGCCGAGCAATGGAACGGGGTTGCGCGGGCAGTATTACGACAACGCGGATTTGAGCGCGCTCAAGGTGACCCGGACGGATCCCACGATCGACTTCGATTGGACGGGGCGCTCCCCGGATGCGTCGATGGCGGCGACGACCTATTCGGCGCGATGGCAAGGGCAATTGCTTGCGCAAGCCACCGGGCGACACACCTTTCATACGACGGCCAGCGACGGCGTGCGCCTTCGGGTCGATGGGCAATTGCTGATCGACAATTGGGTCGTTCAGGGCACCACGACGAAGAGCGCGGACGTCTTACTGAGCAAAGGCCAGCGCTACGCGATCGAGCTGGAGTACTTCCAGGACCAGGCCGCGGCCGCGGCCAAGTTGGAATGGACCCCGCCCTCGGCTGCGCGCGCGGTGGTGCCGGCGAGCCAGTTGTTTCCCGCGGGCGGTGTGATGTTCAGCTCGGGGTTCGAAGCGGCGGACACGCCGCCAACGTGGGTCGATACCGTCGACTGGAGTTCGAACGTGAGCCAGGCCCTCTCCTCGATTCGACAAGGGACTGCGCAGTCCGGCGTGGGCGCGCTGATGTTCTCGGGCAACGATGACTCGGCGAGCATCTCGTACACGTACAACAAGGTATTCGACGTCTCGATCCCTGTCTTTTCGACGACCACGCTTTCGTACGATATTTTTCCGCAGCAGCAGAATGGCACCTTCGTGGCCATCGACCTGATCTTCACCGACGGCTCGAGCCTGCGCGACTCGGGCGCCGTGGACCAATTCGGCGTGCAGCTCCACCCCACCTCACAGGGTCGCGGCGGCCACCTGGCGCTCAACGCATGGACGCACATCCAGTCCGTGATTGGCACGGTGGCCGCCGGCAAGACGATCGATCGCATTCTGATCGCGTACGACCAGCCGGAAAGCACGGGCCAATTCCGCGACTACGTCGACAATGTCACGGTGAAATAGAACCGAAGAAGGAAACCGCCAGGACGCCAGGGTCGCCAGGGGGGGCCAACGGAAACGGTTCTGGGCCCTGATTTTTTTGGTTTTCAATTCGCAACACTGGCGAAGTGACAAACAAAAAATCGTTTCCCGCTGGCGATCCTGGCGATCCCTGGCGCTCTTGGCGATTACCTTCTTCTGCGGGTGTTCAACGGTCCATGGAGTCGGTTACTTCAGGGCGGTGCCCTTCAGGGTCACGGTGCAAAGGCCGCTGCGGCCGGTGAGTTCCGTCGTCAACGTCGTGCCGTTGAGGACCATGGTGGCCGAGGTGAAGGTCACGTTGATGGGCGAGCTTCCGCCCGAGAGCGTGCACGCGGTCGACTCTTTGAGTTTCGCGTGGGTGGCGTCGGTTTGGATGTAGGTCAGTGGGCAGTCTTGCACTTTGGTGAGGATTTCGCCGGCGGCGGCGCCTGCCGTGACATCGAACGTCTTTCCCGTTTGATCGATGACATCCGAACTACAGGGTGACGTGACCTTGCTGCCCGACTGGAAGGTCCAATGCCCGAGAAAGGCACTGGCCGCATCGTCCGAATCCTCGGAAGCGAAGGCGGTGCCCGACAATCCAACGACGGCAAAAATGATCACGAGGCTCTTGTGCATGGATCGATACCTCCCGGAAATGAGGGTTCCCACCACCCTAATTGCCGAGCTTCGCGACCCTGCGGGGCGAAACGTCATCCGTAAGTCATTTAGGTGGGGCGACTTCGTAACTTGTATGTTCGGCTAAGATGTTTCCATCTTCGCTGCAGGTGCGAAATCGCATGTTGGTGTGAGCCGAAATGAGATGCTGAGGGCCCTCTCAGAAAACGACGGCACAGCGTCGCGCGATTCCGCGCCGCGCGCGGTCGACTTGGAGGATGCACATGCGAAAATGGGCCATCGTAGCCATCATGGTTTTGTCCGGATGCGCCGGCAGCAATGGCAATTCCAGTGACGACAACGGTACTTCGCGAGATCCGGTTAGCACGGAGGATACAAAGGATACGCCGACCACGTCGACCGAAGCCGCTGTGAACGAGGGGAAAGGCAAGCCGCCGACGAAACCCGATTACCGCCTCGTCTGCGGATGCTTTCCCAGTGACGACAAACCCGTTCCCGTCGACCCGAAAGATCCTAAATCAGGCGGGGGGAAGGGCGATGAGTCTCCCAACGAGCCCGCCCGCGGTAAGCCGTGCAGGATCGTTTTCGGCGACGTATCACAGCCACCGGATAAACCCACCGATCCGAAGCCGATTCCGGACAAGGATCCCGGGAAAGACCCTGGGAAGGATCCCGGGAAAGACCCTGGCAAGGATCCAGGAAAAGATCCTGGCAAGGATCCAGGAAAAGATCCTGGCAAGGAGCCGCCCGGCAAGCCCGTACCGAGCGATGGCCTCGACGGCTATTACAGTTGTGTAACCGTCGCGGAGCCGGGCCCGGGCAAGCCCACCGAGCCCAAGCCGGGCGATCCCAAGCCCACCGAGCCCAAGCCGATTCCGGGCAAGCCTTAGCCTCGCGTCGAATCTTGATTGTGGACCCGAATGGACTGCAGCCGTTCGGGTCTATTTGGGATAGACGCAGGTGGCTTTGCAGCCGCCATCGCATTTCCACTGTTTCGATGTGGCGTCGCAAAAGCATTTCGGCGGCGAGCAATTGCTGTCGCATACGAGCCCGGTCGGGCAACCCACCAAGGTGCAATCGAGGCCCGTCGTATCGGTGCAACCCGTGGCAGCGCATAAGTTGCCATGGCAGCATTTTGGGCTGCTCGTGCACCCGGGGTCGCACGTCTGGCCCATGTAACAGCGTTCCCCCTTGTTGCATTGCGCGTCCTCGAAGCACGAGCTGGGTAGCCCGCAGCTGCACACCGTGCAGCCGTTCACGTTGTCGGACACCTTGCTCGCGTTGGGCGGGCAGGTTTTGCAGCCCTCCGAGGGATCCATCTTCGCGCAGGGCTTGCACGTCGCAAACTTCTCATCGGGGGCCTGGGTACAGAGCGTGCCCAACGCGCACGTCTCGTGCGTCTTGCACGCGGCTGGTGACGGAGGGGCCTCGCCGTCCGGCTTCTGCGGCAACGGCTCTTGCGGCTTTTCCTTCTCGTCGAGCGTGGACAGAATTTCACGCTCGGGGCTGCATCCCGCCGCAGCGGCGGAGGTTGCGAAGAGCAGAGCGGCAACGCGCGCCAGACGGGTCATCGAGGGGGAGAGCCGCCTCGGCGGCAAAAGAGCTCACACATTTTTATCTATTGTGAGCCGGTTCGGCAGGGTCGAGGCTCTTTTCGGAGAGGATGCGCCGCGCCACCCGTCACGAATCCGATGAGTCTGCGAGTTTCGGCTCGCGCTACGAGGTGCCCGTGGTGGCCACGCCCAGCGATGGCGAGTTGGTCGAACGCATCCGCACAGGCGACAGCTGGGCCAAGGAAGCGCTCTATCGCAAGTATTTCGGCGGGATCTGGGCCGTGGTGCTCCGGCTCTTGGGCAACCGCGCGGATGCCGAGGACGTGGTGCAAGACACGTTCGCCATCGCGCTGACGGAATTCGAGAGCCTGCGGCGCCCCGAGGCCGTCGGCGCCTGGCTGATGCAAATTGCCGTGCGCCAGACCCACCGGCGCTTTCGGCGACGCAAACTGCGGCGTCTCTTGGGGCTCGACCGCAGCATCGACGACGCCTCGCTCGAGCTGCTCGCCCACGAAGGAACGTCGCCGGAGGTGCGCGCCGAGTTGGAAAAGGTCGATCGGGTGCTGGCGCGTCTAGCTCCGGCCCAACGCATCGCATGGATGCTTCGTTACGTGGAAGGGGGCTCGCTCGAGGAGGTCGCGGCGGCATGCAGTTGTTCGCTGGCCACGGTCAAACGGCGCATCGTGGCGGCGGAAGACGAGGTTCGAAAGCACGTAAAGATGGAGGAGGCGTAACGTGGCGGATCTCAAGACTCCCCTTCGGAAACACCTCGAGGACGGCTTCGACGAGGCCGACGTGCAACGGAACTGGCGCGGTGTGCAACGGCGCCTGGTGCATCAGGAGCTCAGGTCAAAGCGATCGACCTGGTCGATGGCCTTTGCCGCGGTGGCGGTGGTGGGTGTGGCGGTGCTCGTGTTGTGGGTTTCGGGCGTGCGGTGGACGTCGGCGGGGCCGCTGCGGTTGGCGGCGGGGCCGCTTCCCGGCGAGCTTGCTGCATCCGGGGCGGGCCAGACCGTGCGCACGGAGTTGTCGGATGGCTCGCGGGTGACGCTTGCGCCGAATACGCACCTGGAGGTGCTCGAGAACAGCGGGGATGCGTTCGTGACGGCGCTGCGGCGGGGGCGCAGCAGCTTCGACGTGAAGCCGGGTGGCTCGCGGCGGTGGGTGATCGAGTGCGGGCTCGCGACCGTGGAGGTGGTGGGGACGGCGTTTTCGATTCAGCGCGATGGGGACAAGGTCGACGTGGTGGTGGAGCGCGGCATCGTGTCGGTGCGCGGGGAGCTGGTTCCGGGCCGCGAGCGGAGGTTGACGGCGGGGGAGCGGATCCGGGTTGCGGCGACTGCGGAAGAGGAAGCGGTGGATGCCGGTGCGGCCGAGGATGGGGGAGGCTTCGAGATGAAGATGACCGTGCGGCGCTTCGAGCCCGAGCCCGAGCCCGCGCACGTCGACGAGCACGAGCACGAACACGGGCAGGTGAACGAGCACGAGCAGGTGGCGCCGGTGGTGGACGAGGTCGGGGGGATGCTGCGCGAGGCGGATCGAGCGCAGAAGGCGGGGGACAAGAAGCGCGCGGCGGAGGTTCTTCACAAAGTGGTGCGCGAGGCGCATGGGGATCCGCGTGCAGCGTTTGCCGCGTTTTCGCTGGCGCGGCTCACCATGGAGGACGATCCGCGTGCGGCGGCGGCAGCGTTGGCGGCGATGCTCGATGCGGGCGTTCCCCGCGGGCTCGAGGAGGACGTTCGCGCGCGGTGCGTGGAAGCCTACGCGCGGGCAGGCGATCCCGAGAAAGCTCGGGCGGCCGCGGCGGAATACGAGCGCCGTTTTCCCGAGGGAACGCGCGGGGAGGAGGTTCGGCGCTGGGCGCGTCCTTGAAACGAGGGCTTGCCGCGTGGCTCGCGGTGACGCTGTGGGGGACGGCCGGGGTGGCGCAGACGAACGAAGTGCGCGTGCGGTTGCCATCGTGTGCTACGGCGCCGTTCGACTACGAGGAGTTCACCGAGGTGCTGCGCGTCGAATTGGCGCCGGATCCCGTGGTTGTCGGCACCGCGGAGAGCACCGTCGACGTGGACATGCCATGCGAAGGCGCAAGCCATGTGCAAATCCGCGTGCGCGGTGCGGCCGTGCGCAGGATGGACATCGGCGATTTGCCCACCGGGGCAAGGCCGCGCGGCATCGCCGTGGTGGCCGCGGAATTGGTGCGCTCGGCGCGAAGCGGCCATGACGCGCCCGCCCCACCACCGAAGCCCGAGGAGCCGCCGCCTCCACCGCCACCTTCGCCACCTTCGCCAGCGCCCGCGAAGGTGGATGCTCCTCCGACGAGAACGCGTACCATCACGTGGGACGTGCGTGCGGCGGCGGAGGGGCGCGTCTTTCTCGTGGCGCCCACGGCGCTCTTCGGGGCGAGCCTCGGCGGACGCTTCCACCGTGTGCGCGGCGGTATCGCTCTCCTGCGCGGCAGCGCTGGCGATGCACTCGGACGCACCGATCTCACCCTGGTCTACGGAAGCCTCGGCTTCGAAGTATGGCGGCTCTCCGCCGGGCGATTCGAGTTCGTCCTCGCCCCACGCGCATCCGCCGGCGTGATTGCCGCCGACGCCACGGCCAACGCCCGCGCCACGGGCCGAAGCTCGCGCGAGCCTTACCTCGACGCTGCCCTCGGGTTCGAGGCGCGCGTTCGGATCGGCGACGTTGCTTGGGCAACCTTCGACGCCGATGCCGGCTACGCGCGCGGTCTCATCGCGACCGCCGATCAGCGCGTCGTGGCCCGTCCCGATGGACTTTTCGTCGGTTTGCGCGCCGGGATCGCCATCGCGCCCTGAAGCACTCGAGATTTGCATCCTGATCGCCACGGCGGGGCAATCCGCGCCGTCTCGCCCGGTTCCAAGTACGCGGAAATTGGCTCACTGCGTCGGCACGCCCACTGCACGAGGGCCTACCAACTCGCCGGCGAACCGAGCGCAGACTGAGTAGGCGATGGCCGATGAGGCCATGAGGGCCTCAGGCCCGAATGAATCAAACCCGAGAAAAAGGAGAGGAAACAATGAATTGGGATAGCCTGAAAGGTGACTGGAAGGTTCTCAAGGGCCAAGTTCGTCAAAAGTGGGGCAAGCTCACCGACGACGATTTGGAGCAGATCGCAGGGCAGCGTGACGAGTTCCTCGGACGCTTGCAGCAGCGTTACGGCTACAAGAAGGACGAAGCCGAGCGCCAAGTGGACGAGTGGATCAAGTCCGTAGGGAGGTAGCGCTCTTCTTGCGAAGAATGCGAACTCTCGCCGTGAGCCGTGATACATCCGCACCCTTAGGATGATTGGACGGCTCACCGGCAAAGTGCTCGCACACGAGGAAGACGGCGCGATCGTCGTCGATGTCGCGGGCGTCGGGTACGAAGTGACGGTGCCCCTCGGAACCGTGGGGCGCGCGTCGACGGACGACACGGGACGAACGACCCTGTACGTCCACACCCACGCGCGGGAGGATCAGTTGGTCCTCTTCGGCTTTGCGACCATCGGCGATCGCGTCGCCTTTCGGACCCTCATCGGCGTATCGAGCGTGGGTCCCAAAACGGCCATCGCGGTTCTCGGTGCGCTCCCCGCGCCGGATCTGGCGCGGGCCATCTCGGCGAAGGATGTGAGCAAGCTCACGTCGGTGCCGGGCATCGGCAAAAAGACCGCCGAGCGCCTCCTGCTCGAACTGCGCGACAAGATCGCGCTGGCGGGCGTCGTCCCCCCGACCGACGGCGCCCCGACGGCAGGCCGCGCACCGCAGGCCGCCCCCGCGCTGAGCACCGCCGAGCTCACCATCTCGGCGCTGACCCGCATGGGGTACAAGCAAACGGAGGCCGAGCGCGCCGTCAATGCCCTGGGTGACAAGGCCGACAAGGCCCCCCTGACCGAGGTCGTCCGAGAAGCGCTCGCCCTTTTGGCCAAATAGGCAAAATATCCCCCGGCTTTTCTTCCGCCTGGACCCCGCACTATAAGGAGCCATGGCGAAAAAACGCTTACGGCAGGCGGCACGGCACGAACGCCGCTTCTTTCCCCAGAGCTCGGCCAACCCCGTCCTGGTCCGCGTCATCGGCGGCGTGGGGGCGATGGCGCTCGGCGCGGGAGCGTGGGGACAACTCTTTGCGACGGAGCCCTTCAAGGCCACGCCGTGGCTGCTGGCGGCGGGGGCGGGGCTCTTTGGTTTCGCCATCTGGTTCGGCACCAGCGGCGATTCCGTGCTGCGCGTCGGTGACGGCGGCGTGGGAACCGATCGCGGCACCATCCGCCGCATCGCTTGGCACGCTGTGACGGGCATCACCTGGGATTCCGAGAAAAAGAGCGTCGTCGTCAAAGGTCGCGACGAGGCCGACCAGGAATTCACCGTGGCCGCCCGCGTAGCCTCGCAGCCGCAGGCCGCCGCGTGGATCCTCAAAGAGGCGCGGGAGCGCATCGCCGATCTCGTCTCGGTGCCGGAAGATGTCTCCGTGCCGGAGGCCATCGACGACCCTACGGACATCCAAGCCATGGATGCGCTGCAGGTCGTCGGCAAGCGATGTGCGGCCAGCAACCGGACCATCGCCTACGAGCCCGACGCGCGCATCTGCACGCGCTGTGAGCGTGTCTATCACAAGGATTACGTCCCCAAGAAATGCGCGTGTGGCGCCCCCATGCCGCAAATGAAGGAGAAGTCCGCATGACGATGCGTCCGGATTCGCTGGTCTCGCCCACCCTTCCTGCCGGCGCCATGCCCGGCATCGTCGCGGTGCTCGGCGCAGGAACGATGGGGCAGGGCATCGCGCAGGTGGCCGCGCAAAATGGCTACCGCGTGCGCATCTACGATGCGGCGCCGGCCCGCGCGCAGCAAGCGCGCACGAACATCGTCGCGCAGCTCGAGAAGCTCGTCACCAAGGGCAAATTGACCGAGGCGGCCCGCGAGCGCGCCATCGAGTCCCTCACGCCCGCCACCGATCTTCGCGAGGCATGTGCCGGTTGCAACGTGGTCATCGAGGCGGCGCCGGAGGACATCGCGCTGAAGGTCGCCCTTTTTCGCGAGGTGCTCGACGTTGCACCGAACGCGCTGCTCGGTTCCAACACGTCGTCGCTTTCGCTCACGGAGCTTGGGGCCAAGGTCGGTGCGCCGGAGCGGGTCATCGGCCTGCACTTCTTCAACCCACCGCCGGTGATGGAGCTGCTCGAGATCGTGCGCGGCATCGGCACCTCGGACGAGACGCTCTCGCACGCGCTCGACTTGGCCAAGCACCTGGGCAAGACGCCCATCGTCGTGCGCGATTCCCCGGGTTTCGCCACCAGCCGCCTGGGCGTGCTGCTCGGCGCGGAAGCGATCCGCATGCTGGAAACCGGCGTCGCGAGTGCGGCCGACATCGACCGCGGCATGGAGCTCGGCTACCGCCATCCCATGGGCCCGCTGAAGCTGACCGACTTGGTCGGCCTCGACGTGCGCCTGGCGATCCTCGAGCACCTGCACAAAGAGGTGGGGGAGCAATTCCGGCCCCCGGCGCTTTTGCGCACGATGGTGCGCGCGGGCAAGCTCGGTAAGAAGACTGGCGAAGGATTCTACGTTTGGCAGGACGGTGTCGCTCACGCGAAATAACCATCCCCTTCTTGCCCCGCCGCCCGGGCCGCCCTGGGATCTGCCGCCGCAAGAAGTTCCCTGGGCGTTCGTCGACCTGGAGATGACCGGTCTCAATCCGTCGCGCGATCGCGTGCTCGAGATCTGCATCGAGCGCGTGCGCGGCATCGACGCGGACTCCGAGCCCGAGGGCGTGCTGGAGACGCTCGTCCTGCCCAGCGATTTTACGCCTGGAAATGTCCACATTCACGGCATCGACGCCGAAGCCCTCGCGGGGGCCCCGTCGTTCGATGCCATCGCGGAGCGCGCGATCGAGCTGCTCGACGGCGCCGTGGTGGTGGCCCACGCGGCGGAGTGGGACGTGGCCTTCCTCGAGATGGAGCTGGAACGCGCGGGCCGGCCGTCGCCTGTGTCACTGATGCACCCCGTCGACACTTTGATCCTCGCGCGGCGGGCGCTCGCGCTTCAGAGCTACTCGCTGAAGAACCTCGCGGTGTCGCTGGGCATCGACCACGGGCAGGCGCATCGTGCCGGGCCGGACGTGCGGGCCATGCGCCGCGTGTTCGAGAAGTGTGTCGCCGAGCTCGCTCCGGTGAGCGCGCGCGATTTGTGGGAGGTGCGCGTCGCGGCCCGTCGGGCGCGAAGTGCCATCGTGGCGGCGTGCGAAGAGGCCGTTCTCCATGAAAATACGGTACTTTTGACCTACCGACCCAGCCGTCGTAAGCCCGAGCCCCTGCTCATGGTCTTGACGGAAATACGTGCCGATCTCGACCCGCCGCGGGTGATCGGCTATCAGCTTCCGGGCCGCGGCCGGCGCGAGCTTCGGGCCGATCGCATCCTTCGAATCGATCCCGCTCCGGCAGATACCGCGACTTCATGATGGAGATTTTGACTATGCGATTGCGAAGTGCCCTCACGTTGCTGGCCTTGTCCCTCGGAACGATGTCGTCTGTGGGGGCGACCGGTTGCGGAGGTGCGCAAGAGTCCGCACGGGCCCCGATGGCCGACAAATGGTTCCAGCGGGCCAAGGTGAGCTACAAGAACGGAGACTTCGACGATGCGCGCCAGTCGGCCGCATCCGCGCTGAAAGAGGCGCCGAACGATACCGAGGTCCGTGTGCTCGCCGCGCGCATCGCGCTCATGCGGCTCGACTACCCCGAGGCCCTCAAGATGCTTCAGGGCGTGGCGGGGACCGAGGCGGCCGGCCTTCGCGGTCGCGCGAACTGGTACGCAGGAAACCTGGAGGCCGCGGCGGACGATCTCGAGACGGCGCTGCGCGATCCTGCGGTCAAGGATCCGTGGGCACGCGACGTGGCGTCGCTGGCGCGTCGCGGGATGGGACGCCACCCGTATTCGCTCGATGGAAACTTGATCGGCAAGGTGGAGATGCCGCGCGCGGGCTCGGCGCTCATCGTGCCGTGCGAGCTCGAGGGCGAGCAGATTCTGGCGATGGTGGCCACGGCCAACGGCGAGGTGGTGGTCGACTCGACGTCGCGCCGCGAGCCCGCGTGGGTGAATCTCTCCTTCGACGGCGTCGACATCAAGGACGTGCCCGCGCGTACGCAGGACTTGAGCGGGCTTTCGCGGCAGCTCGGGGCGCCCATCAAGGCGCTGCTCGGTTCGAACCTTCTGCGCCACGCCCACGCGACCTTCGATCGGCGCGGCGACCAGTTCGTCGTGCGCCGGCACGAGGCCACGGCGCCGCCCGATTCGGCCCGCGTGCCGCTTTGGTACGTGCCCGATGGCGGGCTTCTGATGCGCGCCACCGTGTCGCCCAAGGAAGATGGCAACGCGCTGCTGTTGGTGGACTCGTCGCAGTCGTACCTCGTGGCGTTGAACAACCCCGCGTGGCAAAAAGCCAATGTGGACGCCAAGACGATCCGCCCCGAGCCGGAGCTGCAGAACATGAAGACCGGCTCGTTGCCGGTGTTCCGGTTGGGCACGTTCGACCTGCCCATGCTGCCCGCCGTGCAGGGCATCCCGAACGACTCGACGAAGGGCGCCACGGACGTGGACCTCGGCGGCGTGCTCGGTGCAGGGCTCATCGCGGTCTTCCGCGTCACGTTCAGCGACGAGGGCCGCTACGCGTGGCTCGAGCCGGATCCGGCGATGAACCCGAATGCGCAGAAGGCGGGACCTCCGCCCTCCGCACCACCGCCGGAAGGCGCGCCGCCGGCGCCGCCCGTGACCAAGCCGGGCGACAAGCCCGCGGACAAGCCGTTCAAGCTGACGCCTCCCAAAGGCGTAGCACCGGGGGGAGGAAAACCGGACGCCGCCAAGGTGCCCGGACAACCGGCCAAACCCGCCTCAGCTGATAAAAAATGAGGCAAGAAATGAGCACGACATGAGCACGTCCCATCCTGCCGTGGCACGCCTCGCGGTTTACGCGGGCAGCTTCGATCCCGTTTCCTTCGGTCATCTCGATTTGATCGAGCGCTCCTCGGCGCTCTTCAGCGATGTCATCGTGGGTTTGGGCGTGCATCCGACCCGCCATCCGCTCTTCTCGCTCGAGGAGCGGATGGATTTGATCCGCAGGGTCTCGAGCCACCTGCCCAACGTGCGGGTGGAGTCGTTCGACGGGTTGCTCATCGACTACTGCCAGCAGGTGGGCGCGCGGGTCATCGTGCGCGGTCTGCGCGCCGTGACGGACTTCGAGTACGAGCTGCAGATCGCCCACGCGAACGCGGACCTCTGCCCGACCATTGACACGGTTTTTTTGCCGTCGCGCACGAAACATAGCTTCGTGGCCGCGTCGCTCATCCGCGAAATCGCGAGCCACGGTGGCGACGTGAGCCGATATGCTCCCGCGGTGGTTGTCGACGCCCTCAAGGGGAAGTACGGGAAAAAAGCATGACGGTCTCCGCGCGGTTGGAAGAAACGAAGAATGCGATTTTGAAGCGCGTTTCGACGAAACCGCGCGTGGGCGTGGTGCTCGGGAGCGGCCTGGGGCCGTTCGCGGACACGCTGGAGGGGCTGCAGAAGATTTCGTACTCCGAGTTGCCGCACCTGCCGGCGTCGCGCGTGCTCGGGCACGCGGGCAACCTTTGCTTCGGCAAGGCGCGCGGGGTCGAGGTGGTGTGCATGCAGGGGCGTGCGCACTTCTACGAAGGGCACTCGCTCGATTCCGTCGTGCACGGGGTGCGCACGATGGCGCGTCTCGGGGTGTCGGCGGTGCTGCTCACCAACGCGGTGGGCGGCCTGGTTCCGACGTGGGGCGTGGGCGATCTGATGGTCGTGTCGGACCATTTGAACCTCACCGGTCAGAACGTGCTCATCGGACCGAACGACGAGTCGCTGGGCACGCGTTTTCCCGAGATGAGCCAAGCGTACGACCCCGAGCTCCGCGCGGCCGCGCACCAGATCGCGAGGGACAAGGGCATCACCTTGCGCGAGGGCGTCTACGGGGGGCTGACCGGCCCGTGTTTCGAGACCCCCGCGGAGGTGCGCATGCTGCAGATCCTCGGCGCGCACGTCGCCGGCATGAGCACGGTGCAAGAGTGCATCGCGCTCCGGCACATGCGGGTGCGCGTGGGGGCGTTGAGCTGCATCACCAACGTGGCTGGCGGCACGGAGGGGAATCCGCCGAACCACCTGGAGGTGGAGGAGACCGCCCGCGCCAAGCGCGGAGAGCTCCAAACGATGCTCGAAGGTTGGATCGAAGCCGCGGGGCGCCTCTCGTGACGCCAGCATCGTCGGTGTTGCCGGTGTCGCCCGCGTTGCTGGACCAGCTCGTGGCCGAGGCAAAGCTGGTGCGCGCCCGCGCGTACGCGCCCTATTCGAAGTACAGCGTGGGGGCCGCGCTCGCGACGGCGACGGGCCGCATCTACACCGGCTGCAACGTCGAAAACGCCTCGTACGGCGCCACCATCTGCGCCGAGCGTTCCGCCATCGCCCAGATGATCGCCTTGGGCGACGATAAGCCCGTCGCCTGCGCCGTCGCCACCGGCGGTGCGAGCCCTGGCTCCCCCTGCGGCATCTGTCGCCAGGTGCTCGTCGAATTCGCCCGCGACATGCCCGTCATCCTTGTCTCGGTGACCGACGACGGCCACGAAGTGCGCCGCGACACCTCGCTTTCCGCACTTCTGCCCGACGCGTTCGTCTCGTTCTAGCCTTCCGAGAGGATTGAACGGGGAGGCGGGCAGTTTTTTGGTTTTCAGTTCGCCCCGTGAGCCAACTGAAACCCAAAAAAGCCTAGGCACGCGGTGGGATTCGCGTCGTTTCCCTCCCCGCCTCCCCCCCTCCCTGTTCAATTTTCTCGGCTTCCAGCTTTGGCGATCGACGCGGGTATCATCGGAGCACCGGCGTGGGGGGCTCGTTTTTGTCCCAGCACCAGACGGTGCCGTCGTCCTTCAGGGCGCAGGAAAAGGCTTCGCCGAGGGCGAGGGCGGTGACCGAGGTGAGGCCTGCGACGGGGGCGGAGACGCAGCTTCGGTCCCCGGTGGCGGATTTTTCGCGGGCGCAGGCGACGGTGCCGTCGGGCAAGATGGCGCATGCCTGATCGCCGCCGGCGGCGACGAGGCGGACGTTCTCCATGCCCGGGATGGCCCCGGGCTTCACGGCGACGCGCTTGCCCTCGAACCATTCGCCCGGGACGCAGCGCAGACCGCCACCCCAGCAGCGCACCGCGCCCTGTTCCGTGCGCGCGCAGCTATGCTCGTGGCCCAGGGCGAGCTGCGTTGCCGTCTCCAGGTGGGGCACGTCGACCGGGAGACCGCGATCGACGACGTGGGGCACGCCCAGTTGGCGAAGTCGGTTCGAGCCCCAGCAGCGGACATTGCGGCCCGACGCCGGCTCGGACAGGCGCGCGCACGCGTGCAGGGCGCCGGTGGCGACTTCCTCGGTCTCGGTCATGCCGAACACCGGGGTGGGGGCTTTGACGGCCGACCCCGGATCGTGCACCTCGCCCCAGCAGAGGACATAGCGATTCGGCTTTCGCGCGCACGTCATGTGGCCGCCCGCGCTGACGGAGAGGACCGCGTGGAGATCGGTGACGACGGCCGGCGTGGGTCGCCCCTCGGTGGTGCCGTCGCCCAGCTCTCCGTGCGCGTTCTGCCCCCAGCAGAGCAGCGATTGATCCCGCGCGCGCCGGGCGCAGGTGTGCTCGTCGCCGGCGACCAACATGTCCGCGTCGTCCAGCCCTACGACGGCTACGGGACGGGGCCGCATCGTGCGCGTGCCATCGCCGAGCTGCCCGGAGGTGTTCGCCCCCCAGCACACGACTTTCCCCTCCGCCGTGCGCGCGCAGGCATGCTCGCGCCCTGCGACGATGGCGGCGGCGTGGAGCGCGTCCCCGCGTGGGGCAGGCCCTACGTCACGTGGAATGCGCGGCACCGCATGGCGCGTGTGCGCGCCGCAGGCCGATAGCACGAGAAAAACGACGGCATACTCCCGGCCGCGCATCCTTCATAGGGTACGAGATGCGCGCACAATGGCCAAAAATGGCGTCCTAGCGGCCGAACTTCTCCCAGCCGTCGGGCAGGGGCCGCTGCAGAAGGCGCTCCGTACCCGCCTTGTCGAGCACCGCGAAGGTGAACTGCCCGGTGTACGGCTTCAGCCCCGATTGCGCGAGCTCGACGTCGACCACGATGACCCGATGGCCATTGCGCACGATGCGCCCGGTCCCCTCGATGGGCGCGCCAATGCGCACGGGATGGTGGAACTTGCCCTGCAGGTTGGCCGTGAAACCGAACTTGCCCAGACAGCCGATCACCGCCCACGCCGCAATCTCGTCGGCCAAGGTGGTGACGAGGCCGCCGTGCATGATGCCGGGCGGCCCTTGATGCACCTCGCCCGGCAGAAACGTCGTTTGGACCGTATCGTCGCCAATCTTGGAAAAACGCAGCCGAAACCCGATGGGATGATTCGGGCTGCACCCGAAACAAGGCTGGGACTCTCCGAACGTATAGGGATCGAGCTGTTCGGGATCGAGGGAAGGCATTGCGTCAAAACGAATACCATTCGCGGCGGGCAGTCGCTAGGCTGCGTTTTGCATGAGAGCGGTCCTCGTACTCGCCTATTCGATGGCCACACTGGTGGCGTGTGGTGGTGGAAAGCCGGCGGCTTCGCCGGGTGGTGATGGCAGCACGCGTGTGACGCGGTTCGCGTTGGCGCCGGATGCCTTCAAGGTCGACAAGGTAGGCGGCAGCGATGGCTCGCTCGATCCGGACGGCATCCCCGACGCCGTGTTCGATGTGGGCATCGACGGTCCGGCCATCGGCGTCGTGCTCCTTGCAAACGATGCGAACGGCAAGCCGATTGGCCAATGGGACACCCTGACGGGCTCGGACAAGTTCCCCGAGGGCTCTGGCCTCTATTCGAGCCACGGCGACAGCACGCCGGGCCTCGTTTTGACGGAGAACGGTCAGCGTTTGAACCACAACGACGGTTCGATCTCGCCGCTCTCGGGCCACCACGACGTCATGGTGTACGCGGAGATCACCGACCTGGAGGCGGCCAAGAGCGTCGAGCTCATCCTCGTCACCGCCGAAAGTCGGCTGGTACGGGGCACGCGCATCCCATTAGGGGGTGCGGCCCCCAAATGACGCCGGACGCCCCCGGTTTCTCGAGAAAAAGGCCTACAAAAGCGAGGCGCGTCCGGTTGGCCCGAAGCATGCTCCACGATAAAATCGGAAACGCATGCCTTCACCCCGCTTAAGATTTTTCGCCCTCGTGGCCTTGGCCGCGAGCCTATCTCCGTTGGGGACGAGCGCCTGCACGTCGACCAGCGATTCGAAGTCGGACACCGGCGTCGGTGCCATCGTCTTCATGAAGCGCGTGCACACCGTGGCGGACGGGCAGGGCGTGCGCATCAACGTCTCCGGCGGCAACGGCCAAGTCATCGACTACGAGCGCTACGAGCCCGGCGGCAGCCTCGCCCTTCTCACGCCCCCGCGCGCGGACGGCAAGCTGGTGAACCTGACCGCCGCCTTCCCCCAGGCCGACCTCAACGGGGTCGATGTCTCGTTCGATGCGCGCCAGGCCGTCTTCTCGATGAAGAAGGACAAGGACGACCGGTATCACCTCTATACCGCGCAGCTCTCCGAGGGGGAGAACTACGAAATTCACCAACTTACCGCGGGCGACTACGACGATATCAATCCCATTTATCTGGCCGGCCGGCGCATCGCCTTCGTGACCAATCAGATGTACACGGAAATGGGAACGCGCTCCGACGAATACGAGCATGCGCGCGTGGTGACCCAGCTGGCCACCATTTCCGTGGACGGCGGCGATGCCGACCGGAGGCTCTTTTCGCAGAACCTGTCGCATACGGTTTCCCCCTTCCTCCGCCACGACGGCAAATTGGGGTATTCGCGCTGGGAGCATTTGGGCGCGGTGAACGACGTGAAGCTTTTCACGGCGAACCCCGATGGCACCAACATGATTGCCATCGCCGGCGAGCACGGAAAGCCATCCAATTCGCTCATCAACGTCCGCGAGTACCAGCCGAACGTGATGATCGGTGTCGCCACCACGCGAAACCGCACCATCCACGCAGGGGCCCTGATCAAGATCGACGCGCGCAACCAGGCCGATCCCGTGTGCCTCGATGCGAAGGCCAACCAAGCCGGTCACGCGTGCCTCGACGAGGAACATGTAATCTACACGGTTCTCACGCCCGACGTTCCCACCATGAGCACACCGTCGCCGGCAGGCCGCTACCGCGAACCGACGGTGCTCCCCGACGGGCGATTCCTCGTTTCGTGGGCCGACGGGCCGGTGAACGACCTGTCCGAGCAATCGGAGACGCCGCCGGATTTCGGGATTTACCTTTACGATGCCGCGTCGGGGCGGAATCAGCTTTTGTACAACGACCGCGCCACGTGGGATCTCGGAGCCGTGCCCGTGGTGGCGCGGGCGGAACCCCCCGTGATTGGGGACTTGGCCGGGCGGCAAGATACGTCCTTGCCGGTGCGTATGGGGTCGATTGACGTGACGCAAACGAGCCTGGAGGACAAAGTCTCCGGCGGCCAATTCAAGGATACGCCCCTGCGCACGGCGCTGAAGGATGCCGTGGCCGTGCGCATCATCGAGGGATTCTCGAGCGAGGCGGCCAAGGGGGTCACCATGTTCGGGCTCACCATGCACGAGGGCGCCGCCGTGCTGGGCGAGGCGCCGGTTTACCAGGATGGGAGCTGGCTCGCGAACGTGCCGCCGTACATTCCGGTGCACGTGCAGCCCGTCGACAAATTTGGCATGTCGATTCGCTCGCAGGGCCTTTGGATCCAGGGCGTGCCCGGCGAAGATCGGCGCTGCGTGGGATGCCACGAGAGCCGCACGGGCCAGGGCGTGCCGCGCAACGGGCAGAACCCGACCATTGCCGAGCAGCGCCAGGCGCTGAACTTCGTGCAAGCGGTGGGCGACCGCTTCGAGCTCCCGTGGGACAAGAACGAGACGGCGTCGAAGCCTTACGTGCAGCAGATTCTGAGCGCCAAATGCGCGAGCTGCCACAATGCGTCCACGACGACGTATTACGAAGTATCGCGAACCGATCCCGGGACGGGACAGACGACGCCGTACAAGATACCGGTGTTGGATTTGAGCGATACCAAGATTACCGCGTATTACGATCAGCAAGTGAAGGAGTGGAACGCGTCGTACGTGTCCATTTTCTATCCTTCGGCCATGGAGATGGGGCGCGTCACCGTGAAGGGGCAGGTGCCGAAAATGTGGGGCGTTCCGGGCAGCGCCCGCGAGTCCCAGCTGATCGCGAAGATCAACGTGAAGGCCAAGGATGGCTCGACCGCGTGGCCGACGCCGTTGCACCCGGAGGACAAGGGCACCACGCTCACCGACGAGGAGCGCCGGGTGCTCATTTTGAGCATGGATCTCGGTGGGCAATACTTCGCGCGGCAAAACACGGGATTCGTACCTTTCACCTCGGGCAACCCGGTCGCGCCGGGCACCAAGTACTAGGGGATGACGATGCGACCGAAAATCCTCGCGACCATGTTGGGCGCCTTCGTCGCGTGCGCGGCGTTGATGAGCGGGCGCGATGCGCGAAGCGACGCCTCGCCCGGTCCGGCCAATGCGGCGACCGTGTACGGGAACATCCCGCCCGATCAGATCGAGTTTCTCTCGTCGCCCGAGCGCATCAAGAGCATCGCCTCCTCGGGTTCGCCGGCGGCCATTTGGGAGACGCTGGAGCACGGCGAAAAGGTGGAGTGCCTCGAGTGCATTTCATCCATCGCGCCGCTGCTTTACGACCGGAACGCCGAGACGCGTGAAATCGCCGCGTGGTGGCTGCGCCGGCGCATCTTCGGCGTGTTCGGCCCGGGCGAGGTGTACGAGCAGACCTTGAAGACGCTCCAGGGCGATGCCGATCCGAAACGGCGCGCCTACGCGGCGGAGGCCCTCGGCGAATTTTTGGCCAAACCGGGCATCGCCGCCTGCGGTGCGGCGCTCACGGGCGATTCGGATCCGACGGTGCGCGCAGCGGCTGCCGGGGCGCTCGGGCGGCTTCACGATGACGCGGGCGGTGCGCTGGGCAAGGCGTTGGGCGATGCCGATGCGCGCGTGAAGATCGCGGTGCTCGGTGCGGCGCCGCGCATCAACGGGTGGACGGGCACACCGGCGGTGGCCAAGTTGACGACGGACGCGGATGCGCTCGTGCGCCGCCGGGCGGTGCAGGTGCTGGACACCTTGCAGGCCAAAGAGAGCGTGGCCAGCGTCGTTTTGCTGGCCAAGTCGGACCCGGATCCCGAGGTGCGCCTTTCCGCGTGCCACGCACTGGGGACCTTCCACGATGCGGTGGCGCGACCGGTGCTCGAGGAAATCGCGGCGAGCGATTCGAGCACCTTCGTGCGCGATCAAGCGCGCATCGCCCTCCGGCGGTTGTAATCTGCCATCGTGCGCACGGTAACGGCTTTCGCGATCGCGGTGCTCGTGGCGGGGTGCTCCAAGGAGGACCCTGCGGAGTCGTCGTATTTCGATCGAACCATCTCGCCCATTCTGACGACGTCGTGCGTGCGCACGAACACGGGGGCCGGCTGTCACGTGGCCACGCCCAAGGGGAATGCCTTCGGCAACTTGGACACGTCGAGCTTCGACGGCGTGAACCGCCGGCGTGACTTGCTCGCCGACTACGGGCCGTACGGGCAGGCGTCGTTTCTGGTGAAGAACATCCCCGATTTCCAGGTCGAGGTGCGCTCGTTCGATGGCCAGCGCACGGCGGTGACCACGGACATCAAGCACGCTGGCGGGCCAATTCTGGATCCGGCCGCGGGCGCCTACCAAACCTTGCGCCGCTGGATTCAAAACGGCGCGACCCGCAACAACACCGGCCCCGCGCCCGCGTCGTCGGTGCGGTTGCCGTGTTCCACGTTCGTGCCGGCGGCACCGAACTTCGACCTGGCGGCGGACCCCGCACGGGCCGATTTTGCGACGTTCCGCGATCGCGTGAACCCTGCCGTGCGGCGCAATTGCGCGGCGGGCAATTGCCATGGAACGACGGCGAACGATCTCTATTTGACCTGCGGCGACAGCCCCGAGCAGGTGCGGTGGAACTATTTTGCGGCCTCGCAGTATTTGGCTCAGACGCCCGAGCAGAGCGAGTTGGCGCGGCGCCCGCTGGCCCCGTCGCAGGGTGGCTCGTTCCACGAAGGCGGCGTCGTATTTCAGAGTGCCTCCGATACGGATTACGCCGCGTTGCTAGATTGGGCACGCCAACATGGGCCGCCGGACTTTGGCACCATCGACCCGAATTTTGCATTTTTCGCCCACCGCGTGCAGCCGGTGCTGGTGAAAAAAGGCTGCATGATGCTCTCGTGCCATTCGGCGGCGCAGTTTCACGACTACCGACTTCGCGGTGGTTCCGGCGGGAGCTTTTCCTTCGTGGCCACGCGCCGGAATTACGACTTTTCGTTGGCACAATTGGCCCTGGAGAGCGAAGACGTCCAGGCGAGCCGCCTGGTGCGCAAGAATTTGTACCGGCGCGAGATCATCCCCGGCTCACCGGGCATTGCCCACCGCGGCGGTCCGCTTTTCGAGGATTTCCAATCCGCGCCGGCGTCGAGCCAGGCCTGCGACGATGGCAAGTACCAATACGATACGGATCCCGTCGACAAGGTTCCCGCGTATTGCATGGTGCGCGAGTGGCATCGCCGCGAGCGTGCGGCCCGGGCCCCCGCTCCGCTCGAGGGCATCGTGTACGTGCAGCGCACGCCGGGCACGGGGCCGGATCGGGCTCAGGATTTCGACGTGTACGCACCCGGTGTGGAGATCCACCTGGCCAAGGCCAGCTTGAGCGCGGCGGGCGAGCTCTCGGTGTCGGGTGATACCGCGCTCGGTGCAGGCTGCGGCCTGACGCGGGCCACGGCGGACATTCGCCGGCCGGCGGTGTCGTGGGACGGAAAGCGTGTGGCCTTTGCGGCCCGCAGCTCGGCGGGCGAGCCACTGCAGATCTACGAGATGAACGCCGACGGGGGCGGATGCCAGAAGCACGCGGCCATCAACGGCGGGCCTGCGAGCCAGAATGGGCTCTTGATTCACAACTTCGACCCGGCCTACAGCCCGCCCGACGGTGCCGGGCGCGTGCACCTCGTCTTCGCATCGACGCGCGGCAATTTGAATGGCGGTGCCTACGATTACAGCGGCCCGCAGCGCACGCCGGCCAATCCCGCGAAGCCCAATGCGAACTTGTACGACTTCGCACCCGATGGGCAAATTCGCCAATTGACGTACCATTTGAACCTCGAGCGGTATCCGAGTTTCATGCAGGACGGCCGCATCATTTTTACGGCCGAAAAGCGCGCCGCGGACTTTTATCAATTGGCGCTGCGGCGTATCAACCTCGATGGCGGTGATTACCATCCCTTGTTCGCGCAGCGTGGGAGCATTGGCTACCGCGAGGCCACGCAGGTCGTGGAGCTCGCCGACAAGAACTTCGCGGCCATCTTCAGCGATCCGGCGGCGACCCACGGCGGCGGAGCTTTGGGCGTGTTCAATCGATCCCTCGGTGTCGATTTCACCAGCCCGAACGCGGCGGACTATCCCATCGATGCTTCGGTCATCGACCCGGCGGCGCCCGCCTCGCCGGAGCCCTCGTTCTTTTTGCGTTCGCTGGGCTTCGTCGATCCGGGCGTGAACGCGCATGGAAACGCGCCCACCAGCGGATTGTTTACCTCGCCGTCGGCGCTGCCCCACGGAAAGATGCTCGTCAGCTTCGGCGCGGCGTCGGATGCGGCGACGTTCGGCGGCGATTACGACGTGTACGAGCTCGATCCGGCCACCGGCGCGAAACGGAAGCTGTTCGGCGATGCGGGGGTGGCGGAGGTCGACGCGGTGGCGGTGTTCGGCCGCGTGCCTCGGGGGATCTTCGGCTCGGCCTTGGACGAGCCCAATGGCTTCACCAGCATTCTTCCGGGCAAATTGGAGGCGGATATCCACGTGCTGGATATGCCGCTTCTGGCCTCGCTCTTATTTCAAAATACGCCGACCGGGCGCAGCCTCGAAGATGGCTTGAACGGCGTGGAGATCTTCGAAGAGCTCCCTCCGCCGCTCGAGATGACCAGCTTCGGCGTGGGCGGGGCCAATGTGGCGAAGGATGCGTTTGGCCAGGTCTTCGTGAAGCGCCGGCTTCTCGGCTCCGTGCCGCTCGGCTCCGACGGGTCGGCGCATTTTCGGGTGCCGGGAGGGCTGCCCATCGCGTTCAAGCTGCCGGAAACGGCGGCGTCGCGTGCTCGCCAGATTCCGCGCATGCAGCGCGAAAGCATGGTGTTCGCGCCGGGCGAGTATGCGCATCAATCGTTCAAGCGCGGCTTCTTCGATGGTCTCTGCGGCGGCTGCCACGGCTCGGTGAGCGGTCGCCCCGTCGATGTCGCCGTGCAGCCGGACATCCTTACACAGGCGTCAGATACCGTCTCGCGCGCAGCGCCGCCAACCGATTTGAACGTGCCCCCATCGGCGCGCGGTCGGGTCGAAGGACCGTAATTGCACGGCGAAAAAAAGAGTGCGACATAGGGGCATGCGTCTGTCTCGTTTGCCTCTTCTGTCTCTTTCGGTGGGTATCTCCGGTGTGGCCTTGGTGATGGCATGCGGTGGTGGCGAAGCCGAGGCGCCGCCCGCGCAACCCGTGGGCATCTCGCCCGTGCGCAGCGACGCCGCCGCACCGGCGCCGGAGCGGGTGTCCATCGACCCGAAGATCATCGACGAACGCGTTCGGCCCTGCGACGATTTTTATCAGTTTGCCTGCGGGCGCTGGATGAAGGAAACCAAGATTCCCGACGACCAAGCGGCGTGGGATCGCAGCTTCGACGTCATCTCCGAGAACAACGAAAAGCTGCTGCGCGAGATCCTCGTGCGCGATGGTAGCAGCCCGCCCTCGAACGAGGCGTATTCGAAGCAGCTCGGCGATTATTACGCCGCTTGCATGGACGAAAAAGGCATCGAGGCCGCGGGCGACAAGTCGCTCTCCTCGCAGCTGGCCAAGGTGGCGGCGGTGAAAGATGCGAATACCTTCGCGCACGTGATCGCCTCGCTGCACGGAACGGGGCAACGGGCTCTCTTTGCATTCACGTCGGAGCAGGATTTCGCCGACGCCACGCAGGTCATCGGCACCGTGCAGCAGGGCGGGCTGGGGATGCCCGACCGCGACTACTATTTGAAGGACGACCCGAAGAGCAAAAGCATTCGCGACAAGTACGAGGCGCACATCGGCGAGATGTTGCGTCTTGCAGGTGAGACGCCGGAGGCGGCGAAGGCCGGGGCGAGAACGGTTTTGCGGCTGGAGATCGAGCTGGCCAAAGCGTCGATGACCAAGGTGGACCTCCGCGATCCGCACAAGGTTTACCATCGCCTGGAGCTCGCGGGGCTGAAGAAGCTCGCCCCGGATTTCGAGTGGGACGCTTATTTGAAAGCGGTGGGCTTTGCCCAGGTGACCGCCATCAACGTGGCCCAACCCGAGTTCTTCAAGGCCGTGGGGCAAGTGGCGAAGGGCTTACGCGCGGGCGGGAAGAACTTGGTCGACTGGCGCACGTATTTGAAATGGCACATTCTGCATAGCGATGCCGCGATGCTGCCCGCGCGCTTCGTCGACGAGGACTTCAAGTTCCGCAGCGCCCTCACCGGTGCGCCCAAGCTTCTTCCGCGCTGGAAGCGGTGCGTGCGCGCCACCGACGGAGCGATGGGTGAGGCGCTAGCGCAGCCCTTCGTGAAAACGCGGTTGGGCGCGCAAGGAAAGGGCGAGGCGCTCGAGCTCATTGGGGGCATCGAAACCGCGATGAAGGGCAGCCTGGAGAGGCTCTCGTGGATGGACGATGCGACACGCAAGAAGGCGCTGGAGAAGCTGATGGCGATCAACAACAAGATTGCCTATCCCGACGTGTGGCGCAATTACGATGGCCTCGAAGTCCAGCGTGATTCGTATTTCGACAATGCGTTGCGTGCGCGGGCCTTCGAGGTGAAGCGGCAGCTCTCCAAGATTGGAAAGCCCGTGGACAAGAAAGAGTGGCAAATGACGCCGCCGGAGGTAAACGCATATTACGATCCATCCCTGAACGAGATGGTCTTCCCCGCGGGTATCCTGGCATATCCGTTCTTTGCCTCCGACGCCGTTCCCGCACTGAATTACGGCGCTATCGGCATGGTGATGGGGCACGAGCTGACCCACGGCTTCGACGACGAGGGCCGTGAATTCGACGCTTCGGGCAACTTGAAAGAGTGGTGGTCCCCCACCGTGGGCAAGGAGTTCGACCGCCGCGCCGCCTGCGTCGTTTCGCAATTCGACGGGTATGTCGCAGTCGACGACCTACACGTCAACGGCAAGCTGACCTTGGGCGAGAACATTGCCGATCTCGGCGGAATCAAGCTGGCCTATGCCGCCTTTGAAAACATGAAAAAGGGCAAGGAGATCCCCAAGGGCGCGCATGCTTATACCGCCGAGCAGGAGTTCTTCTTGTCCTATGCACAGAGCTGGTGCGGAAACATTCGCCCCGAGATGCTGCGCCTCCAGGTGACGACGAACCCGCACGCGCCGTCCAAATTCCGCGTGAACGGCCCCCTGTCGAACTTCACCGAGTTCGCCAGTGCCTTCGCATGCCGCGAGGGCAGCCCCATGTCCCGCACCGGGGACAAGCGCTGCGAAATTTGGTGAGGTAATTCCGCAAATCCTCAAACCTCAAACCTCAAACCTCAAACCTCGATCTTAGCCTCCTACTCGCACTCGCACTCGCACTCGCATTCATTGGGTTCGCTTGCCGGCCAACTATCTCCCAGCATCGCATCCGCCCTCGTTCCGTCGATCGCAGCTCAGTGCGAGTGCGAGTGCGAGTGCGAGTGCGAGTGCGAGTGCGAGTGCGAGTTTAGAGTATGAGGTTTGAGGTTGAGGTTTGAGGTTGAGGTTTGAGAGTAATGCGTGGGCTAGGTTTTCCAGATGACCATGTCATCCCGATGAATCAACTCCGCGAGTGCGGCACGGGCCTCGGGGAGTTCGTCTTGGGCCTTGCCGGCGACGACGACGGCGTCTTCGGCGGCGCAGCGCACGAGGGCGCGGCCGATTTCGGTGCCGTCGTGTTCGAGGAGGCGCACGGCGTCGCCGGAGCGGAAGTCGCCGCGGATCCCGAGGACTCCGATGGAGAGCACGCTCTTGCCGCGCGTGCGCACGGCGACGGCAGCGCCCGGATCGAGCACGATGTCGCCGCGGGGACGGAGGGTGAAGGCGATCCAGTGCTTTTTCGCGCTCAGTCGCGACGCCGAGGCCATGAAGTGCGTGCCGACGTCGGCGCCGGAGAGAACGTCTTCGATGACCTGGGGCCGGCGTGCGTCGGCAATCACCACGTCGGCGCCGGCCAGGGTGGCGAGCCGCGCGGCTTGCAGCTTGCTGCCCATGCCGCCGGTGCCCACGCCCGCGGTCGACTTGCGCACGTAGCGCATCGCGTCCGCGACATCCTCGACCCGCGAGATGCGCTGCCCCGCTTCGTCGAGCAATCCGTCGACGTCCGAGAGCAGCAACAGGAGATCCGCCGAGACGAGCGACGTGACCATCGCGGCGAGCTGGTCGTTGTCGCCGAACTTGATCTCCTCCACGCTGACCGAATCGTTCTCGTTGAGGATGGGCACCGCCCCGGCTTCGAGCAGCGCTCCAAGTGCCGCGCGCGCATTGTTGCCGCGCACGCGATCCGCGAGGTCGGCATGCGTGAGGAGCACTTGGGCCACCGCAATGTCGCGCGCGGCGAAGGCCTCCTCGTAGGAGCGCATGAGCAAACTCTGGCCCGCGGCGGCCGCCGCCTGGAGCTTGGCCATTTCCTTGGGCTTGGTACGGAATCCCAATTTGCGTGTGCCCAGCGCAATCGCCCCGCTCGAGACGAGCAGCACGCCGCGTCCACCTTCGCGCGCGGTGTGGACCGCCTCGACGAGGCGTGAATAAACGGAGGGATCGCCCGCGAGCGTGCTGGATCCCAGCTTGATGACGACACGTCTCGCTTGTTTGATGAAGTCGCGGTCAGCCATGTTTGAGGCATTCGTCGAACGCGGCGTCGAGCCTGCGCACGATCAGATCGGGAAGGCTCGCCGCGCCAATGATCAGGCCATCGACGAACTGCGTGATGTCGTCGCGCAGGTCCTCCGGCGCAATCTTGCGGCTTGCCCCATCGGGCACCTCGACGCGGAAGGCCGCGAAGACGGACGCATCGATGGCCCGGCGCACCCGCCGCGCTTCATCGACGTCGATGCGGATCGAAATGTCATTGCGCGCATTTTGCAAATAACGATGGAACAAGTGTCCCAGGGCGAACGTGGTCGCCGCGGAGCGGAGCGGAGGCAAGAAGCCGAGGGGCATGAACCGAACCAGGAGCTTCTGCGTGGCGAACTTCATCGCCTGCGCGAGCATCCCGCGCGAGCCATCCGGCCCATCGGGCTCCGCCAGCGCCGCCCGCGCCTCCGGCGTAATCGACAATCCATGGCGCGCGGCCACGTCCTGCACGAGCGCGCCGCGCACGCGCCGCGCAATCGAATCGGGAACCCACGGCAGCGGCACCAAGCCAATGCCCCCTCCAATGGCGGTGTACACGCCGATTCGCCCAGCACCGAGCGCATCTTTTTCCACGAGGCGCACCGGAGCTTCCTTGTCCTTCGAGAGGGGGTCCATGCCCCTACGTTACCACTTCAGCCGCCTCGCCCTTCGGTTTCGGGTTCGTTCAGCACCAGATTCCCGTCGGCATCGAGAAGGCGCAGAGCCACGCGCGAAGGCGCGCCCCGGCTGGATCTTCGGGGTCGAATCGTATGAGCTCACGAACCCCGAGCTCGTGGTACCGAAGGAGCTTCTCATCCCACTCGATACCGTCTCCCTCGTTCGGGCTGTACAAAAGTGTACGCTCGGCCCTACGTCGCGTCGAGCCCTACGCAAAGGCGCGGGCGAGGGGGCGGAGTTCGACGATGATGGAGCGGGCTTGGTTCGCGAGCTCGAGGAGATCGCGGGTGCCGAGTGAATCGCCCAGTTCCAAGGTGAGCTCGGAGCCGGAGGCCTCCACGCGTGCGCCGCGGGCCATGACCAGGCTTGCGAAGGTGGGCACGTCGCCGGCCACGCGCACGGCGTAGGTACGTCCGCGTGCGGCGAGCTCGGAAGGGAGGCCCTGGGCCACCACGCGCGAACCTAGAAGCACCACCGCTTCGTCGGCGTCGAGGCAAAGCGGCGTGTCCAGCGGGGCGCGGGCGGCGAAGAGCAACCACGGGCGCGAATGCAATGCCCGGGCGAGAATGCGGCTCAGCGCCCGATAGCCGGCCTCGGGCAATCCCAGCGTGGGATCTTCGAACACGAGCACGTGCGCCTGCGTCGCCATGGCCGCGGCCAGCACCGTGGCCCGCCGGGCTGCGAGCGGGGCGGGACCTAGTGGAGCCTGGGCCAGCGCCGTGAGCTCCAGCGCCTGCAAGGCCTGTTGCGCATGTGTGCGTGCCTCGGAGCGTGAATGCCCCGCAAGCCGCGCGCTCCACTCCACGTAGCGCTGCGGTGTCCACTTGGGGGGAAGCGCCGGATCGAGGGGGGCGCCGGCCACATGCCGCGATGCCAGCGCGTTCGCGCAGGGGGTGCCCAGGAGGGAGAGCTCCCCGCACGCGGGGCTCCGCATTCCCGCCGCCGCCTCGAACAGGGCGCGCGGCGCGCCCAGGATCACCACGTGATTTCCCTGCGTAGCGAAGGACAGCCCGTCCACCTGCGGCGTACCCTGCTCGTCGAGGCGGACATCTTTCGCTTCGAGGAGCGGCGGCTGGTTCCCTGGCATGTCGATCGCTTACCATAGCCCATCGTGAATCCTCGGGCCCCGTTCTCTTGCCGCCAGCTCTCGTTCGGCCTCTTGCTAGGGGCGGCGGCGTGCGCCAGCGGCGATCACGTCGTCGTGGAGCCGGTGGTCGTCGGAATGACCCGCGAGCTCCCACCGCTCTACGACGACGGCGAGTCCCGCATCTACCAAGTTGGCACGCCGGTTCGTCTCCCGATACGGCGTGCGTCGGGCATCGTGGCGGGGGACCTGCAGATCGAAATTCGATTTACGATATCGAACCTCGACGACCAAAAGCACAGCGTGGAGCTCCTCGTCGACCCGTGGAACGAATTCGTTCGCTACAAGCCGGGCATCCAGGTGGTCAACGAGGAGCAGGTGACCCCCGACTTCAGCGGCTTCGACAAGTTCTTCATCGTGGGGCCGAAATCCCGTGTGGAGGGCATCATCACGCCCGACGACACCGTCGAATTGGCTACGGACCTGGCCACCGCCCAGGCCGTGATTGCGGCGCCGCCTGCTGGCGCCAACGTGAACGGGATCATCAACCGCATCTTCAACCTGCAGAACCGCTCCAGCGTGTTCGACCCGGTGGTCTCGCCCCTCATTCCGAAAACGATCCCTGCGATGGTCGGCTTCGACCTCGGGTTGCGCACGTACGAGGCGGGCAACGTTTCCGTCGAGGTGATCGTCGACGTGGTCGACATCAACGGCAAAGACTACGTGGTGACCTCGGGCGGAGCGTCGAACACGTTCGACACGCCCGGTGCCGAACTCGTTCCCCCCAAGCCGTGACAACGCCATGCCTCGACGCGCCCGAGCCTCCGCCGCCACCGCTCCCCTTCGAGCTCCGAGCCGCCGTCCCGGCCGTCCCGAAAACCGCGCCCTTTCCCCGCGCGATTGGGCCGATGCCGCGTTATGGGCCATCGGCAAGAGCGGCCTCGCCGCGGTGACCATCGACGAGGTGGCGCGCACGCTTGGCGTGACCAAGGGCAGCTTTTACTGGCACTTCGAAGATCGGCTCGCGCTGGTCCGGGCGGCGCTCGAGCGGTGGGAAGAGATCTGCACCCAGGCCATCATCGAGCGGCTCGAGGCACTGGAGCGCCCGCGCGATCGGCTGCAGCAGTTGCTCATGACGGTGTTCTCCGAGAACGAGACGTACGCGCCCATCGAGATGGCCGTTCTCGCCGCCGCCGAGCACCCTGCCGTCGCACCCGTGGTGGCACGCGTCGCATCGCGCCGGCTCGAATACCTGGTCGACACCTACCGGCGCACGGGACTCACCCCGGCCGACGCCCGCTCCGCGGCGCTCCTCGCCTATTCCGCGTACCTGGGCCTGGTCCAAATGGCGCGCATCGCCCCGGACCAACTGCCCACGGCCTCCGCCCGCGAACGCTACGTCCGCTACCTCTCGATGCGGCTCTTGCCGGATTAAGGACAACGGCACGTCGAAACGCGCTGTTCGCCGGTGGCCAGGGTGGCCTTGGCGTCGGTGCAGCGCGCGTCGGAATCGCCGGCGATGCGGCAGATGGCGGCCACCGCGCGGCGCATCGATGCAAGGGCGCGGCAGGAATCGGCGCAGGGATCGACCGCGGCTTCCTCGGCCTTGTAGGACTGCGCGGCGGCCCCACCCTTCGACTCCAACGGCTGCGCGGCCTTCGGCGCGGGAGCCTGTGCGGGTTGCGGCGACGGAGGCGGGGGCGGGGCCGACGACGGCGCGCGTGCGGCGCTGGCCCCGCTCGCATCGGCCGACGGAGCGTTGGCCACGCCGAGCTGAGCTTTCGCGCGCTCCAACTGGGCCTGCGCTTCCTGCAACGTGGTGGGCTCCGGTTCGGCTGGGGCCGTGGCCATGGGGGCAGGGGCCTCGCTCGATCGGGCTGCACCGCAGCCGGTTGCGACCAGGGCCAAGAAGAGAAGAGAAAGCAATCGACGATGGTGCATCGGGTTTTTTCATTCTACGAAGACGGAAGCGCGAAGATCCACCCCTCGCTCAGGAGCTCGCTTCGTGTGATGAAAGGTCTTATAGAACAGACTGTCACGCAACTGTCACACGGCCCGCATCATCCCGACTTCTCCCATCTGTACTCGAGGTCAACCCTATGGCCCGTGTTCTAGTCGTCGAAGACGAAGCCGATTTGCGCGACATCCTCGAGTACAACCTCGCTCAGGCGGGGCATTCGGTGGAGGTTGCCGCAACAGGCGCCGAAGGCCTGCGCTCCGTGCGCTCCACCCCACCCGATTTGGTTCTGCTGGACCTGATGCTTCCCGACGTGTCGGGCATCGAGGTTTGCAAGACAATGAAGAAGATGCCCTCCACGCAAGACGTGCGGGTCATCATGGTCACCGCCAAATCCGAAGAGATCGATCGCGTGCTGGGCTTCGAGCTCGGCGTCGACGATTACGTGACCAAGCCGTTCAGCGTGCGGGAGCTTCTCCTGCGCGTGCAGGCGGTCCTCCGCCGCACCGACACGGCGACGGTTCCACATAGCCACTTCGGCGTGCTGCGCATCGATCGCCACGCACACCGCGTGTGGGTCGGCGAAGAAGAGGTCACGCTCACCGCCCTCGAGTTCAAGCTCCTGGTGGCGCTCTTCGATCGCAAGAATCGTGTCCAGACTCGCTCGGTGCTGCTGAGCGACGTGTGGGGCATCGAAGCCGAAATCATGTCTCGCACGGTGGACACCCACGTGAAGCGCCTTCGCGAGAAGCTGGGTGACGCCGGGCAGTACATCGAGACCGTGCGGGGCGTGGGATACCGGTTCTCCGAGTTCCCCGAAGCGGAGCATTGAGGCTAGGGGTTCGCCTCAAGCTATTTCTCGCCTCGTTTGCCGTCATCGCCATTTCCGTGACGATTGGGGATGCGTACCTCACGCATGCCATCGATCGGTACCTCACCAACGACATCGAGCAGGATCTGTTCGTCCGCGCCAAGCTCGTCGCATTGGAGGCGGGCAATGCCTCGATTGCCGAGGGGGATCTCGAAGCGTGGGACCATCTCGCAGACCGCTTCGGAGGCGTGGCCGATGGCCGCGTGACCTTGGTGGCCAGCGACGGGCGCGTTCTCGGTGATTCAGAGGTGGACGCGGCGAAGATCTCCGCGCTCGAGAACCATGCGACGCGCGAGGAGGTGGCCACCGCGCTCGCCAATGGCCACGGACGCAGCACACGCCTGAGCGCCACCGTGCGCGAACGCATGATGTACGCGGCCGTTCCGTTCTTCGCGCGCGATGGGCGCGAGGCCGGTGTCGCCCGCGTGGCCAAGCCGCTGCGCATGGTGGACGAGGCCATCGGCGCCGTGCACCGCATCGTGCTCTTCGCCTTCATCATCGCGCTGGCCCTTGCGGTGTTCCTCTCGAGCGCCGCCGCGCAGCGCATGTCCGCCGTGGTGCGAAGCCTCACCGAGACCGCACGCCGCATGAAATCGGGCGATCTCGACGTGCGCACGCACATCTCCGGCTCCGACGAGCTCGCGGAGCTGGGGCACGCGCTCGACCAGCTCGCGGGAAGCCTGGAAAATACGCTGGCCGAGCTGCGGACGGAGCGCGATCTGCAGCGGCGCATTCTGGAGGGCATGCACGAGGGCGTCCTCGTTCTCGATGCCGAGGCGCGCGTGGTCACCATGAACCATGCGTTGCGCGAGATGCTGCTTCTGCCCGCCGACGCCGTCGGCAAAATGCTGGTCGAGGTGGTGCGCCACGCCGAGCTGCACATGCTGCTGGAAATGGCACGCGCGGATGGGCAATCGTCCGGGGAGCTCGAGCTCCCGGGCATCAAGCCGCGGCGCCTTCTCGTGGGTGCGACGGCACTTCACGACGAGGGCGACGAGGGCATGATCGCCGTCATCGTGGACGTGACGGACGTGCGCCGGCTCGAATCGCTGCGTCGCGACTTCGTGGCCAACGTCTCGCACGAGTTGCGCACGCCGGTGGCGGCGGTTCGTTCGGCGGCGGAGACGCTCCGCGGGGCGGTGTCCGATCCGAATGCGGCGGTCCGCTTCATCGACATGATCGAGCGCAACGCGCAGCGCCTGCAAAGCCTCATCGAGGATTTGCTGCATTTGTCGCGCATCGAATCCAAGGAATTTCGCATCAAGCGCGAGCGGGTCGACATCACGAGCTTGTTCCACATCGTGGTGGGGCTCTTCCGCGATCGCGCCGAGCGCAAACAGATTCGACTGGAAATGCGCATTTCCCATCCGGCTCCCACCTTGGAAACGGATGGACGTGCATTGGAACAAATCCTGTCGAACCTGGTGGAGAACGCCGTCAAATACTGCCCCGCCGGTTCTTCCGTCACGCTTTGTGCGGAGACGAAGGGCGAGATGGTTCGCATCGCCGTGGAGGACACGGGCCCGGGCATCGGCGAGAAACATTTGCCGCGCCTCTTCGAGCGCTTCTACCGCGTCGACGCGAGCCGCTCGCGCGAGCTCGGCGGCACCGGCCTGGGCCTCTCCATCGTGAAGCATCTGACCGAGGCCCTCGGCGGCAAGATCTCCGTGGAGAGCCAGATTGGAAAGGGCTCCACCTTCACGGTGCAGCTCCGCACCTCCGATTGGGGCGCGCAGAACCACGTTGCGGTAAGATAGCACCATGAGCACGGCGGGACGGCGGACTCACGGGGCGACCTGGGCGGACATCGCAGATCGGCCCGAGGAGGATCGGCTCGAGATTGTCGGCGGCGAGGTCGTGCAGAAGGCGGCTCCGACTTGGGAGCACGGCGACGCACAGACGACCGTTATCGAGATCTTCAAAGGCCCGTATCAGCGAGGGCGTGGCGGTCCCGGCGGATGGTGGATCGGAGCCGAGATCGACATCGAGCTCGAGACCCAGGAAATGTACCGTCCCGACCTCGCCGGCTGGCGCAAAGACCGTGTTCCGAAGATGCCCCCCGGAAGACCCGTGCGCATCCGTCCCGATTGGGTCGCGGAGGTGCTCTCCAAGTCGAACGCGCACCGAGACCTTCACGAAAAGCTATTCGGGTACCACCGCGCCGGCGTGTCGCACTACTGGATCATCGATATCGAGCATCAAGTGCTGATGGTTCACCGATGGGGGCACGAAGGCTACTTCGTTGCGCTCACCGCCGGGCGTGGCCAGAAAGTGCGCGCTGAGCCCTTCGACGAAGTGGAGCTCGAGGTCGCTCTCCTTTTCAACAGCTCGGACTAGCCGCTACCGCGCATTCGGCGGCGGATGCGTGCGCACGTGGCGGACGTCTTCGCCGCGCACCATGAAGATGACCTCTTCGGCGATGTTCGTCGCGTGGTCGGCGACCCGCTCGAGGTACTTGGCCACCTTGATGACGCGGATGGCCGCGGGGATCTCGGCGGGGTTGGTGGCCATGAACTCCATCATCGAGCCCAGGATGCCGCCGTAAAGGTTGTCCACCGTGTCGTCGCGTTCGAGCACCTGGGCGGCGCGGGTGGCCTCGCCCTCGACGAAGGCATCGAGCGCGTCGCGGAGCATTTGCTGCGCTTGATCGGCCATCTCTTTCAGGGCGACGCGCACTTGATCCTTCGCCACGCCGTGCCCTTCTTTCGCGCGCTCGGCGATGTTCACCGCTTCGTCGCCCACCCGCTCCAAGTCGGTGACCAGCTTGAGGGCCGTCGCCAGGAAGCGCAGGTCGTAGGCGACGGGCTGGCGCAGCGCGAGCACGCGCAGAACCAACGCGTCGATCTCCATCTCGTCGCGGTCGATGTGGCGGTCGATTTCCTCGACCTCCGCGGCGAGCTTCATCGAGTTTTCCCAGAAGGCCTCCAGCGCCAGGCGCAAACTACGCTCGCACCGCGCGCCCATGGCGAGCGTATGCGCCCGAAGCTCCCGGAGCTCGGCCTCGAAATCGCGGCTGGTGTGTGAGCTGTGCATCTTCAGAGGGGGTACGGAAGGTACACTCATTTTCTTCCACCAAAATGGGCCAGACGCGAGGCCAGAAAGTTCGTAGCGCCAATCAGAACGATGAGCACGGCCGCGGTGCCGGCGCTCACATCGGCCCGGTCGGGGCTGAGACCCGCGGAATTCACGTACCAGAGGTGCACCGCGAGCGTTTCACCGCCGCGCATCGGGTTGAGCGAATACGCGTCGGCCCGTGAAATGGTGGTTCCCGCCGTCATGACCAGCGGGGCACTTTCCGCGAACACGCGGCCGATGGACAGCACGAGCGCACTGAGAATGCCCGGCCACGCATAGGGAATGGTGACACGCAGCGTCGTCTGAACGCGCGTCGCCCCCAGGGCTAGGCTGGCATCTTCCAGTTCTCCCGGAACGGAGCGGATGCTCTCTTCGGCGACGCCCACGACCAGCGGCAGATTGAGCAGCGCCAGGACGAACGCGCCCGCGAGCAGCGAATAGCCGGCGCGCATCTCCACCACGAACACGAGAAATCCAAAGAGGCCGTAGACGATGCTCGGAAGCGACGCGAGCGTATCGAGCGCCATCCGCACCACCGCCACGAACTTCCCGCCGCCGGCGAAACGCGCCAGATACACGGCCGCGCCGATGCCGACGGGAAGCGTGATCGCCGTGCTGAGAACCGCCGCGTACAGCGTGTTGAAGATCTCCGGCCCGACGCCACCGCCCGCCGTGGTGTCGCTCGGCAGCGCGATGAGGAACCGTGGCAGGTGATCGCGGAAGAGCGCCGCACAGGCGACGGCCACCACCACGACGCCGATGCGCAGTTTGCTTCGATGCGCCGCGAGCGCCGTGGCAAAAAGACGCCGCGCCAGCGCCGTGATGCCCCAAGCGAGGCTCCCGAAGATCGAGGCCGCCATGACGAAGCGCACCACGTCCTCGCCCTGCACGTCGAGGAGCGGGGAGGGGAATACCGTGAAGCTCGTGACCTTGTGCCCGCCGCGGAAGACGAGCACCACGAGGCCCAAAATGTAGAGGCCTGCCAGGCCGAGCGCGCCCGTGGCCAGGCCGCGCTCGAGCACCGTTTCGACGAGGCGATGCCGCCTGCGCGTTCGCTGAAGCTCCGCCAGGGTGCTCATGCCTTGGACCCCCAGCGCCCGACGACGCGCGAAATCAGCACCACACCTGCGGACAGCACCAAGAGCACCAGCGACATCGAAAAGAGAACGTTGCTCGCCGTCGTGTTGGGCGTCGCATTCTGCATATCCATGACGATTTGCGTCGAGATGGTCGTGGTCGGCGAGAACAGATTCGCCGGCACGCGTCGCGCGCCGCCGATGACCATCTGCACGGCCATGGTTTCACCCGCGGCGCGCGCGAAGCCGAAAAACACGGCGGTGAAGAGGCTGCGCCCGGCCCCGGGAAGGCAAATGCGAAACGCCGTCTGCCAGGACGAGGCGCCGAGCGCCGCACTGGCTTCGCGCAAGGTTCCCGGCACGCGCGAAAGCGCATCCAGCGAGAGCAAAAAGACCGTGGGCGCGATCATGATGCCAAGGAGCACCGCGCTGGAGGCGAGGCCCTCGCCGCTGACCTGCACGTCTTCACCGTGCAGGGCGTGCGCGACCCATTCCGCCTGGGGCACCAAGTGCACCAGCGCGAGCCAGCCGTACACGACGCTGGGAACGGCCGCCGCGACCTCCATGGTGCGGCGGTAGATCGAGCGCGCGCCCTTCGGGGTGAGCTCGGAGACCCACACGGCCGCGAGCAACGCGGGAATAGCCCCCACCAGCGCCGCACCGAGCGCGCTGATGGCGGTGCCGAAGATCAGCGGGTAGCCGCCGAAGACGTTGGCCTCGGGCTTCCAGATTTCCCCGCTGAGAAGCGCACCGAGGCCGACGTCGCGGATACCGCGAACGCCAGCCCGGGCAATGAACATGATGACGGCGGCCGTCGCCACCACCACGAAGAGGCCGCACGCTGCGATGAAGCCGCGAATGGCAATTTCACCCCACCGAGGGCGCGCGGACGCGCGCAACCGCTCGGCGGGCACGAATGGCGGAATTTCGGCAGCGAGTGCGGTCTTGGATGCCACGCTTCAATCCTTTTCGCGCGAGACCTTCATTTGCGTGATGGCGATGAAGCCCTTCACGTTGGGGAGCACGTTGTCTTGGAAAGCGGGCGAGAGAATGTAATCGAGGAAGGCCTTGGTCGAGCCGGCAGCCTCACCCTTGGTGTACATGTGCTCGTACGACCAGATCGGGTAGGCGCCGCTGGTGATGTTCGCCGCGTTGGGCTCCACCACGCCGCCGTCGCCCTTGAGGGAGAACGTCTTCAGCTCGTCGTCCTTGAAGGACAGCGCCAGATAGCTGATGGCGCCCTTGGTTTGCTTGAGTTTCGCGACCAGCGCGCCGGAGTTGTCTTCCGTCTGCGACTCGACGAACTTGTCGCCACCGAGCACGATGTTGCCGAACACGGTGCGCGTACCGGAGCCGGCGGCGCGGTTGATGACCACGATGGGCTGCGACTCACCGCCCACTTCTTTCCAGTTCTTCACCGCACCGGAGAAGATTTTCGCCAGGTCTTGCACGCTGAGCGAGGCAATCTTTTCCGAGTAGGGGCCTTTGTTGGCCATGGCGGCGAATCCAACGGTGGCGACCTTGTGATCGACCAGGCCGGATTTCAAATCATCGGGCGCGAAGATATCGCTGTTGCCGATATGAACGGCGCCGGAGGCGACGTCGGCCAAGCCCTTTTTCGAGCCGCCCGCGGACACTTCCACGCTGGCGCCCTTGTTCTCGGTCTCGTACTTCTCCTTGGCGGCATTGACCAGCGGCTGCAATGCGCTGGACCCGCTCGCGCGTACGGTCCCTTCCTTCTTGTCGGCGACGGCCGCGCTGTTGGTCGACGTGGATGCGTCGGCGGTAGCGGCAGGGGCGGGCGGTTGCGATTTGTCGCACGCGCCAAGCAGTGCACAAGCAAGCGGCAAGGTACCAAGGACGCCCGTGCGGAGCGCCGTCACGATGGAATTCATCAGCCAAATCTCCCTGTAATGTAATCCTCGGTCTCGCGATGCCGCGGCCGAGTGAAGATGGTGGAGGTGTCGCCCACTTCGACGAGTCGCCCCATGTAAAAGAAGCCGGTCTTCTGCGACACGCGCGCGGCTTGTTGCATGTTGTGCGTGACGATGACGATGGTCACGCTATGTCGTAGGTCGGAGACGAGGTCCTCGACCTTGGCCGTTGCAATCGGATCGAGCGCGCTGCACGGCTCGTCCATCAAGAGCACCTCGGGCTCCACGGCCAGCGCGCGCGCAATACAGAGTCGCTGCTGTTGGCCGCCGGAGAGTCCCATCCCGGAATCGCTGAGACGATCTTTCACCTCGTCCCAAAGCGCCGCCCGGCGCAGGGCGCGCTCGACGCTCTCGGCCAGGACACGGGCGTTTTGCTGCCCCGCAATGCGTAGCCCGTAGGCAACGTTCTCGAAGATGGACTTGGGGAATGGCGTGGAACGCTGAAAAACCATTCCGACGCGACGCCGGACAAGCACCGGGTCGACGTCGGCGGCGTAGATGGGCTCGCCGTCCAATTCGACGGTGCCTTCCACTCGGATGCCTTCGACCGTGTCGTTCATCCGATTGAGGGAACGCAAAAAGGTGCTCTTTCCGCACCCGCTCGGTCCAATCAATGCGAGCGATTCATGCTCGTGCACGTCGATCGTCACGCCAGCGATGGCCTTTTTCGATCCATAGTGGACGGAGAGGTCGGTCGCGCGCATCTTCACGGATGCATTCGCAGGCTCCGTCTTGGCCTGGGCTAAAGCGATCATGTGTGACGCACACTTTGGGAAGCACGGGAGGGGACCGGGTGAACATCGTGTGACGATCGTGTGACGTGGCGCACCCTCTCCCACGCTTGACCTCGGTCACTTTGGGCGTAAAACTCCTGGTGAAAATGGAAGAGCGCGTTGACGTCCACTTCGACTATCGCGTCTGCTTCACGGAACGTGTCTTCACGAGCGACAATCCGCTCCTACGTTCCATGCTTTGCGAAGTCCCCGGCGAGTCGGACGCGGCCATTCGCCGCCGTCGCGCCTGGGCGGTCGTCGATCGCGGTGTGATGGAGGCGTGGCCCGACCTCCCCCACGCGATGGAGACGTACTTCGTGGCCCATGGCGATCGATTGGAACTGATTGCTCCGCCCATGGTCGTGCCCGGTGGTGAGGCGGCCAAGAACGACGAGACCACGTTCCGCGCCATTTTGCGCCAGATTCACGAGTTGCGCATCGATCGGCATTCGTACGTGCTGGCCATTGGCGGCGGCGCCGTGCTCGACGTGGTGGGGTATGCGGCCGCCGTGGCCCATCGCGGTGTGCGCCTGATTCGTTTTCCCACGACGGTGCTCGGGCAGGCCGATTCCGGCGTAGGCGTGAAAAATGGAATCAATGCCTTTGGGAAAAAGAACTTCCTCGGCACCTTTGCCCCGCCGCATGGTGTCCTCTGCGATGTGGAGTTCCTGACAACGTTGTCGCCACGCGATCGCGTGGCCGGCATGGCCGAAGCGGTCAAGGTCGCCCTGGTGCGCGATACCGCATTTTTCAGCTGGATGCGTGAGCACGGTGCCGCGCTGGGCGCGGGGGACTCGGCGGCGCTGGTGGAGCTCGTGCGGCGAAGTGCGGAATTGCATTTGCGCCATATCGCAACATCGGGGGACCCTTTCGAGAAAGGAAGCGCGCGCCCCCTGGACTTTGGCCATTGGGCCGCGCACAAATTGGAATCTCTAACGGGGTATCGCCTTCGCCACGGGGAAGCCGTGGCCATCGGCATGGCGCTCGATACTTTGTATTCGGTGCACGTGGGCCTCGCGCCCCCGGGCCTTGCCGAAACCGTGTTGGCACTGCTCGAGCAATTGGGCTTTTCCCTTTGGGACGAAGCCCTATCCATGGTCGGGCCCGACGGCCGGCTGCGCGTGTTCGAGGGCCTCGCCGAGTTTCGCGAGCACCTCGGCGGAGATCTTTGCGTGACCTTGCTACGCGGCCCGGGCGACGGGGTGGAGGTGCACGAAATTTCCGAGGAGGGCATGCTCGCCTCGCTCGATCGCCTGCGAACCCGGGCACGCCGATGAAGCTGCCCATTACGGGGGAGCCGCACCTCACCTACTGCACGAACATCCATGCCGGCGAAACATGGGGCGAGATCCGCCGCAACGTCGTCGAACATGTTCTGGCGGTGAAGGCGCGCGTAGCGCGGGAGGGGGCCTTTGGGGTGGGCTTGCGCCTTTCGGGGCAGGCTGCCGAGGAGCTCGCGCTCCGGCCCGACGAGGTCATCGCCTTTCGCGACTGGCTGCGCGCACACGACGCGTACGTCTTTACGATCAACGGCTTTCCCTACGGGCCATTCCACGGCACGCGCGTCAAAGAAGCGGTGTACCTGCCGGATTGGTTCGACGAGGAACGGGTTCGTTACACCGAGCGGCTCGGGGAGATCCTCGCGGCACTCCTTCCGGAGGGCGTCACCGGCAGTGTGAGCACGGTGCCGGGCGCCTTTCGGCCGCGCGTGCCCTCGTCGGCCGATGCCGCGCAGATGGCGAACAATATGCTGCGCGTGGCGGCGTCGTTCCACGCGCTGCACGCGTCGACGGGCAAAATGGTGCGCCTGGCCGCAGAGCCGGAGCCTTTTTGCCATTTCGAAACGACGGACGAGACGATTCGGTATTTCCAGGAGCACGTCCTCTCGCGCGATGCGCTCGCGCGGTTCGGGACGATGACGCGGCTGGGGCCCTCCGAGGCGGAGGCGGCCGTGCGCCAGCATGTCGGCGTCTGTTTCGATGCGTGCCACATGGCCGTGGAGTTCGAAGACCCACGCGTGGGGCCCCAGCAATTCGCCGACGCGGGAATTGGCATCTACAAAGTCCAATTGAGCGCCGGATTGGACGTGCAGCTTTCCGGTGAGGCGGACCCGGCGAAGCTGGCGCTCGCGCGATTCGTCGATGATACGTATTTGCACCAAGTCGTCGAGCGCGGTGAAACCGGGTTGATTCGCTATTTGGACCTGCCCGAGGCGCTCGAGGCCAAGGTGCCCGGGGCGCGCCATTTGCGCGTGCACTTTCATGTTCCCATTTTCCGCGAGGCGCTCGGCCCATTTCGCAACACCCAAGCGTACCTGCGCGAGCTGCTTTTGCTCCAGCGCGAGCAGCCCGTGAGCGCGCACCTCGAGGTGGAGACGTACACCTGGGACGTGCTCCCGCCCGAATACCGAAACGAGCACGTCGACGAGGCCGTTGCACGTGAGTTGCTTTGGGTGCTGGGCGTGCTGGACGTGCGCCGGTGAGCTGGCGGATTTACCTGCGTCTCGGGCGGGTGTCGAACCTGCCCACGGTTTGGAGCAACACCTTGGCCGGTGTGGCCCTGGCGCAGGCCGCGGAAGCGGAGTGGCCGTCCGCCAGCGTGGTGGTGCTCATGGTCGCGTTTTCGCTTCTGTACATCGGCGGCATGTTTCTCAACGACGCCTTCGACCGTCACATCGACGCGCGCGAGCGCGCCGATCGGCCCATCCCCTCGGGCCAAATCGGGGCGCGCGAGGTGTTCACCATCGGGTTCGGTTTGCTTGGTGCAGGCGTGCTCGCCGTGGCGGTGCATGCGTTCGCGGCGGGTGCGGGGCTGCTCCCCGTCGTGTCGGCGGCGGCCCTGGCGGGGGTCATCGTTCTCTACGATGCATGGCACAAAGGAAATCCCATTGGCCCAATCCTCATGGGGGTGTGCCGCGTTCTCGTGTACGTGACCGCCGCGCTGTCGGTGACCTTGCGCCGCGAGACCCCGGTGCTCGGGGGGGCGGCGCTCCTCTTGTCCTATTTGATCGGGCTCACGTATTTGGCCAAGCACGAGGGCGCGTACCTCGCGGGCAAAATGCCCCGGTTCACGTTGCGCCGGTTTTGGCCGCTGGCGTTGCTCTTCATTCCCTTCTTCGCGCTCTTGCCCCGTTCCTTTGGCAGTGCACCGGCGTTGCTTCTCGACGCCGCGTTCCTGGCGTGGATCGTCTTTACCTTGGTGGACCTACGTCGCGGTGCTCCAGGTGCCATTCCGCGCACGGTGGTTCGGCTCATCGCAGGCATTTCGCTTCTCGATGCCGTTCTCGTGGGGCCGTCGTTCGCGGCCGCGCTTGCCGTGGGGGCTTTCGCGCTCACCCTGTGGCTTCAGCGCTTCGTGAGTGGAACGTAGCGCGTGGCCGCGAAGCACATCTCCGCCCGGCCTTGGTCGTCCGGGCGGCAGCACACGCCCGGTTCGGACCAGTGAAACCACATCGACGGGCAGTCGGTCGCGCAAATCGACGAGGGGAATCCGTCCTGCGCGGAAGGCGGAGTTTTTTCACTGTCGCAGAAGCCCTTGCGGGTGGCCGGCTCTCCGTTGCTGCCCGGCACGTACGCCCAGCATCCGAACCCCGCGCACCAGGGGTCCGGGCTCGTTCCCGGTGAGCACTTCGGTGGCCCCTCGCACGCGTCAGCGCCGACGATGGCATTGGTGTTTTTTGGGCCGGTGGCGGTGCTGCAATCGGACGGATTGTCGAGCGAGCAGCAGACCTTCTCGTTGGGGTAGGTCGACCAGCCGGCCGCGCAAGGATGAAACGGCGTGCCGACGTAGCGCATGCACGCGGGGGCGTTTTGCCCATTGTCGCCCGTGCAGCAGATGGTCGCATGCTCGTAGCCACCGGGGCAGGGCGAGGCGCTCACGGAGACCGTGCTCGGATCCACGGGAACCGGTCCGGTGTCGTTTCCGATGGAGACAGTGGGATCGCTGCATCCGAGCAAGGCGAAGGTGAGCGCCATGCATCTCATAAATTGCCGCCCCTCTCGGGGGTGTGGGGCGGCGGAGCCCCCCACGTACCTGAAGACGCGGGGCACGAGGTGCGAACGCGCTCGGCGAGTGGCGAACGCGGATGTTGCTCGAGAAACTGCGCACCCTCGCGTGCAGCCTCGGCCGCGCGCCCGCTCGTGCACAAAGCGAACACGCGCACCGCTGCGCGCTCCTCCGCGACCGCGCTCTTCGGGAAGCGGCGGCCGTGCTCCTGCACCAAGAGCAGGGCGAACGATCCATCGCCCCGCGCCAAGGCTTCGTGCGCGCGGGCCAAGAGATCCACCTCGTCGATCATGGCCAACGGATCCGCGCGCTCCGTCGGAGCCGCCACCACCGGCTCGATGTCGGGTGCCATGGGCGCCGCGGATGCGGCGGGCGCCGCGCGCTTTCGCGTCATCACGACGGAAGAAGAGGGGGCCGGCGGCACGGGCGCAGCTTCCGCGCGCACGTCTGGCACCGCGGGCTCGTCTGGCACCGCGGGGAACTCGGGCACCTCGGCCGGCCTGTTCACCGGTTTCGCGACGGCCGCGGCCGCGGCCGCGGGATGCGATGGCGGCGCCGAGGCCACGGCGCATGCTTTCGGTTCCGGCCTGGAAGCGGCCCAGTGCGTGGCGCCCGCCCCCACCGTACCCACGATGGCGATGGACACGACGGTCTTCGTCAACAACCCGCCCGTGCCGGCGGTCAGCGTTTTGGACGTGGCCGACGCGGCGCCCGCCACGCAGGTGCCGAGGGCAATTTTGCGCGCCACCCGCGCACGAACCCGTGCGCGATCGTTGTCCGTGGGCTCGTGGCCACGGGCGGCGCGCTCGAGCAGTGCGCGCGCCTTCGGCGTCAGATTGCTCACGTGCGCCTCCGCTCGCTGCGCGGACTCGGGGCCTCACCTTGCTCGAAGCGTTCGAGCGCAGCCTCGAAGGCGCGCCGCGCGGCCCGAATGCGCGATGCGACGGTGTTCGGATTGACGTCGATCGCATCGCTGATTTCGGCGATGGTCATCTCCTCGAGCTCCGACAAGACGAACGCTTCGCGTTTGTCGTCGTCGAGTTCGTCGAGCAATCGATCGAGCACGCGCATCGCCTGCGACTGTTCGGCCGAGGCATCGGGAGGGATCGACTTTGGATCGTGAAAGACATCGAGATCGGTCGCCTCCTTTGCTCCTGCGTGCGACGGTTTTCTCCGCTCCGTGCGCCGGTGTTGGGAGACGATGCGCCGCACGATGCCAAACAGCCACGTCTTGATCGAACCTTTGTGCTGATAGTCGCCCAGCCGGCGATGGACGACGAGAAAGATCTCCTGCACCACGTCATCCATCGACGAAGGGCTCACGCCCAGCCGCCGTGCGCTCCGCCACACGAATGCGAAGTACTCCGAATAGACGCCGTCGAAATGGATCGCCGCCTGCGGTTCCCGACGTTCTGGCGGGAACGATGGGTCATCCACCAAATGCGGCGCGGTGACACTGAGCGGCATACGATGCTGTGTTCCTTCGACTGAGTGGCCAGCCTTTTCGGCTTTTGTGATGGCGGAGGTCAAAATCGCACTTCCATGCCGAAGGCCATGCGCCCGCCGAGGGCGGAAGGGCGGTGCACGAAGCCGGCGTTGTCGAGCACGAAGCGCGGGCGGACGAAGGCCACCGAGAGGCCCGTGTCGAGGCGCAGTGCGATGTGGGGGGTGAGGCGATACGCGAAGAGGCCGCCCACGACGCTGGCTGCCCAAAAGGCCGTACCCGATCCCGGCGTGGCCACCCCGAAGCCGTCGCCGCCCATGGCCCCGGCTTCGAACCCGACGCAGGGGCTGCTTTCGAACGGCGAATGGACGTTGACGGCGTAACATCCGCGGAGCGCGCCCGTGGCCAGGTGGAAGCTGCCGCCGCCCCCGCCCATCGCATGCGTCGTTGAATCGGGATAGTCCACGCCGGAAGCCTCGATGCGCGCGCGTCCCGGCGTCCAGGCGACGAAGATCCCGATGCCCGCGGCGGCGGTCGGCAGTGCGCCGAGGTCGCCGAGGCCAGAGACGCCCGCCGCCAACGCCGTCGTATCGTCTTTTTTTGGCGCCGTTGCTTGCGGCCGGGGTGCGCGGTCCGACGCGGCAACGGAGGGAGGCGATGGCGCGGGTGTCACTTCGACCGCGGAGGTTTCCATCACCGTGGCCGGCGCTTCACGCCCAGGCATGACAGGCGTGTCCGACGATGGGGCCGCGCCCGTGGGCGTGCGCGTCGCCGCCACCTGCGTGGGATCGATGATCAGCGCCAAGATGAGCGCGGTCGCATCGGCGGCCGCGCGGCACGACGCCGCCGAAAGCGTCCGCTCCCCGCGCGTGCCCCTTCGCTCCGTGACGAGATCGACGTGCCACGCACCATCGGTCGCGCGCTCGATGCGCACCCGCGCGCGAACGCGTTTTTCAGGGGCGACGGGCTGACCCCCGAGAAGTCGATTCACCTCCACCTCGACGGCGGCACCATCTCCACACTCGGCGAGGGGCGCGTTCCACTCGAGCGAAACGGTGTTCTGCGCGTAGGTCGACCGGCCGCTCAGCACCACGAAGGCGGCGAGCGAGAGTGGGATCGTCCTTTCAAGGAAGCAGTGCCGCATCGCAAGTAGGAGTTAGCACGAGCACGTTTCATTCCGACATTGGAGGACCATTCCGACGTTGCGCGACTCGAAGCCCCGCACGATTCCTGCTTACTCGCGACGTAGAACGGTATCGCGATTCATCGCGGAGCCAATTTCGCTAGAGAACGTCACGATCCCTGGATCCATTGAACCAAAATTTCGATGGACGCACGATCCAGGTACGGTGCCCTCGGTTGGCGTTAACGTCCTAAATGGCGTGGGCCCACGCTTCTGCTCGGCTTGGTGCGGATTCTGCTGATTGCGCCAGCGAATAAGCATCTTCCACCTACACGAGTCGAGCACCGAGGTCCGCGGAGGCCGGAGGCCGACGTGAACCTGAGAAGGGACCCACATTCCATGAGGAAGATCTGGACATGCGTCGTTGCGACATTGCTCGCTTTCCCGCTGGCTGCGGGGTGTGCATCGTCGCGCGATGAGAACGACCCCGCGGCAAACGGGGAAGAAGAGATGGGCGAGGCCGACGCCGTGGCAACGGGGGAGAGTGCGCTGGCGACGTGTTACTGTGCATCACCCTATACGTGCAAACACTCGAGTTCCCCTTCGTACATGTATTCGAAGGCGTATGCGGCCATCAAGCGGGCCGGCGTGACCGATTCGCAGCTCATTCAAACGTTCGGCGATGCCGAGGCCTCGGTGGGCACGCATTGCCCGGAGCCGGGAACCGGCTATTCGGCGGCCACCGACGTGACGTCGACATCCGCGCCATGCACGCGCGTGCACAAGCTCCGCATGGAGGGCTTCGCTGCATGGTCGCGCGTTCCGCCCGCGTTCGGGGCGCATATCCACGCGGTGTATGCGGGGACTCCGGTGTTGAAGCAATCGCTGAAGAACCAACTCAATTCGTTTTATCAAAAGCGAAATGGTCTCGCGAACAACGCAATTGACAACATTTGCCCCATTAGCAATGCCGAAATCAACGCCGTGAAGGCCGTGCAGAACGGCGGGGGAGGGGGCTCGACGAGCTGCGTCTCCGGCGGGCGGTACTGCGGCGGCGACAAAGTCACGGGCGATTCGAACAAGCTGTATCGGTGCAATGCGGACGGCAAATCGGCCACCCTCATTCGAACCTGCTCGCACGGCTGCAGCGTGAACTCCGGGACCGACGACAGCTGCCGCTGCGTCGCCGGCAGCGCCTACTGCGGCGGCGACGTGATCGACGGCGACGCCAACACACTGTACCGCTGCGGCTCCGACGGCGTATCGACCACGGTCATCAAGCAATGCGCCAACGGCTGCCAGTGGAACACCGGCAACGACGACGCCTGCAAGTGACCAGTTAAGCCCGCGATACCCTAGGAGAGAGAATTCACAGGAAGACGGGAAGGCGGGAAGGACTGACGGCATGACCCGTCGCGGAACGCTGGTTTTGGGTTTTCAGTTGGCCCAGTGAGGTCACTGAAACAAAAAAACTTCCCGTCTTCCCGTCTTCCTGTGAATTTCTCCTAGAGTACCCGTATGCGCCTTTGGTCTTTCGTGTTGCTCCTTGGGGTCGCGGGGTGCGCTTCGGCGCCGGTTCCTGCTACCTCTTCGGCCATGTCGTCATCTGCGTCTTCTGCACGCCATATCAATCCGCCCGAGCTCGTTACGCCGCCCGGTTACAGCCATGTGGTGGAGGTGGGGCCTGGCCGAACGATTTACACTTCCGGCCAGATTTCCATCGATGCCAAGGGCAATGTCGTCGGTGTCGGGGACATGCGTGCGCAGGTGGAGCAGGTTTTCACCAACGTCCGCGCGGCGTTGGCCGCGGCCGGCACCGACTTTGGGCACGTCATCAAGTTGACCATCTTCATGACCGACGTGCGGCCGGAGACCCTCACCGTGTTTCGCGAGGTGCGCGACCGCTACATCGACGTGGGGCGTGCGCCGGCCAGCAGCCTGGTCCAGGTCTTCCGGCTCGTTCGGCCCGAGTTGCTCGTCGAGATGGAAGCCATCGCCTACGTGCCGTGACGATCAAGAAAAGATGTGACGCAGCACCAGGTCTTTGACCGAGGCTGCTTGCACCGGGCCTTCGGGAACCAGCGAAGGCTCGGTCGAGAGGAATACCGGGGCGCGGTCTTGTGTGGTGATGCGGCCGTGGGAGCCTTTGACCAAGCTGGCGTCCAGGGGAATGACGTCCATCAGCATGCGGAAGCCGAGCGCCTTCTGCGCGATACGCCGCCCCACACGCAGCATGGGAAGCCGCAGCGCGGGATCGACGAACAATTCGGCCGGATCGTATCCCGGTTTGCGATGGATATCGACGGTGCGCGCGAAATCGGGTGCCCGCCCATCGTCGAGCCAATAGTAATAGGTAAACCAGGTATCTTGCTTCGATAAGGCAATCAACTCGCCCGAGCGCGGGTGGTCGAGGCCGGCGGCGCGCTTCTCTTCCTCGCCCAGGACCTGGTCGATGCCCTCGACGCCCTCCAGCAGGCGCTTCACCTCGGCGATGCGCTCCTGGCGGCGCACGTAGACGTGGGCCACTTGATGATCGGACACCGCGAACGCTTCGGAACCGCCCGCGTCGAGCTTCTCCAGCCCGAGCTCCTCGCGCACCCGCAGAAGCCCGGCGCTCCGCAGCACGCGGTTGATGTGCACCGGCCCCCTTACCTTGGTGATGGCATATTCGGAAAGTACGATGACCCGCGCATCGTGCCGCCGGAAGTGCTCCACCAGTTCCCCTACGACGCCGTCGATCTCGCGCAACGCGTTGGCCATGAGCGGATTGTCCGGCCCCAGCCGCTGAAGATCGTAGTCCAGATGCGGCAGGTACACGAGGGTTAGCGTCGGCTTCTTCGTGTCGAAAACGTGTTTTGCACAATCGGCAATCCACTGACTCGAGACGATGCCCGCTTTGGGGCCCCAAAAGTTGAAAAGGGGAAAATTTCCCAGGCGTGCGTTCAGCTCCTCGCGAAGTTCGGCGGGCTCGGTGTAGATGTCTGGAATCTTGCGGCCATCGGCCGGATAGAGCGGCCGCGGGGTGACCGCAAAATCCGCGGAGCTGTACATGTTGTACCACCAGAACAGCTTGGCGCAGGAAAACGCGGCGTCCCGCTTTTTGGCGGCGTCCCAGATCTTTTCACCGCCCACCAGATGATTCGATTGGCGCCAGAACCACACTTCGGCCAAATCGCGAAAGTACCATCCGTTGCCTACGCAACCATGCTCGCGTGGCGAAAGCCCCGTGGTGAACGTCGATTGCACGGAGCAGGTGACCGCCGGCAGCACGGTCTCGAGCGAACGAACGCCGACGTCGCGCGCGAGCCGCGCCAGGTTCGGCGTGGCCTCGCCGATGAGATCGCGCGCGAGGCCGACCACGTCCAACACGACGGTTCGGCGCATGCTCATGCCCGCCGCGGCGTCTGCCCGCGAAGCACCGAGTTACCCTCCCAGAGCTTCGATTGATCGACGAGAGGGTGCTCGCCCAGATCTTCCTTGGCGATGCGCCCCGTCTGCCCGAAGAAGGCAATGGGGTTCGCCCAAACGATGCGCGCGATGGCCTCTTCCGCGATGCCCACGCTGCGCATGTGCGCCGCCGTCTTGGGCACCTTCAGCGGGTCGCTCATGCCCCAATCGGCCGCGCTGTTGATCAGGATACGCTCGGCGCCATATTTCTGGACGAGCGCCGCCATGCGCACTTCGTCCATTTTCGTATTGGGATAAATGGAATGCCCTGCCCAACATCCCGTATCCAGCACCAGGGGGAGCGTCTCCTCGGTGTTGTGATCGATGAGCACGAGCTCCTCTGGAAAACGTTGCTCGCGCACCAGGGCCAAGCTCCGCTCCGTGCCGCGCTTCTTGTCGCGGTGCGGGGTGTGAATGAGCACGGGGAGGTCGAAGCGTTTGGCCAGCTCCAGGTGCTGCGCGAAGTATTTCTCCTCGGCCGGCGTCTGATCGTCGAATCCAATTTCGCCGATCGCGACCACGCCGTCCTTTTCCAGATACTTCGGCAAAAGGGCCATGACGTCGTCGGCCACGCGAGGATTGTTGGCCTCCTTGGGATTCAACGCCAAGGTGCAATAGTGCACGATGCCGAATTGGCTGGCGCGGAAACGCTCCCAGCCGATCAGCGCGGTGAAATAGTCTTCGAAGGTGCCCACGTGGTTGCGCGGCTGCCCGAGCCAAAACGCCGGCTCGATGATGGCACGGATGCCCGCTGCGGCCATGGACTCGTAGTCGTCGGTCGTCCGCGACGTCATGTGGATGTGTGGATCGAAGAACGTCACTGGTTCACCTCGCGGCCTAGGTTGAGCAAGTACTCCAAATCGTCCGGAACGGCGCGCCCTGCGGCCCGCCGCTCCGACGCGAAGTCATTGGCCATTCGAACGAGCTCGCTCGAAGTGCGCTCCGTCAATCCAACGATGCGCGGCACGGTCGCGCCGGTGAAGAGGGCTTTGATGACCATCTGGCAATAGTTCGCCTCGGGGAAATGCCGCGCGGGGAAGGGATTGTCGCAGCAGATCGCCTGAAAGATCGTATCCACGCTGGAGCGACAGGCCTCGACGGCCAGGGGCACGAAGAGCTCGCCGTCTGGCAAAAAAGGGAGCGCGCGCAACACCGCGGTGCGTTCGCGATTGTCGCCCTGCGCGTAGCACGTCTCCACGAGCTCGCGGAAGTCGTTCGTTTCGACGACACGCGCGGCGCGTGTGAGGGCGACGACCCGCCCCAACTCGTCGATGCCCCAGGCCTCGAGCGACCAGGGAATGCCGTTTGCGCGTAGCACGGCACGCTCGTTTTCCTCGAGTGCGAGCGGTTTTTTGCCGAGTTTGCGCGAAAGTGACGAATAGTCCGCGAGAAAGCGATCTCGGCTGGACCACTCGGGGGGCTTCTCCGCGCCTCTTTTTTGAAGTAGCGCCTCGAGTCGAAAGGCCATCTCGCTCATTAGGTTGCAGCAGAGTATACGGTATTCATCATGGGGCATCCTGCCAAACGACCGCGCATCGTAAACGGTTCGAGCAACTGGAAGAGCCACGCCTCGCGCGCCCGTCTCCTCGCCTTGTATGCGGAGGTCGATGCGTTGCTCGCTGCGTACACGTGCGATGCGAGCACGGAGTGTTGCCGCTTTGGCATCACCGGCCGTGAGCCGTACCCCACGGCGGTCGAGCGTGCGGAAATCGACCACGCAGTGGCCGCCCTCGGCGGCGAACGCGCGCTGGTGCGCCGCCTTCCCGTGTTTCCCGCCTCCGAGCGAGCCTGCCCGCTTCTTTCCGACGCGGGGCGATGCCGCATCTATGCCTCGAGGCCCTTCGGCTGCCGCACCTTCTTTTGCGATCGCGTCATCGGCCCGGGCAAGCTCCCGCGCCAGGAGATCCAGCGCATCGCGCGGGATGTCGCCACTTTGTCGGCATCCACGTTTCCCTCCGATCCACACCCGCGTCCTCTCACGAATACATTGGGGAAGAATTGATGCGTCGTCTCGTCCTTCTAGGCTCACTCCTATCGTTTCTTGCCTGCGGCGGTTCTGGCGCCTCCTCGGATGGGGCTCCGCCGAAAGCGCCGCCTGCGCCCGTGTCCGCGGCGTCCGCCATGTCGAGCGCGCCCTCCGTTTCGGGCTACTCCATCGATCTCGAGGCGATGGATCGATCCGTCAAACCGGGCGTGGACTTCTTTCTCCACGCGAACGGCAGTTGGTATGCGAAGGCGCAGATCCCTCCGGATCGCAACTCGGCGGGCGTCTCCATCCGGCTCACGGAAGAAATCGAGAAGCGGTCGCGCGGTCTTTTGGAGGAAGCCTCGCGTCCGGGGGCCGCACCCGGATCGGCGGTGCAGAAGATTGGCGACTATTACGCCAGCTACCTCGACGAGGCCGCGATCGAGAAGCAGGGGGTCACCCCGCTCGCGCCCGTGTTCGACCGCATCGCGAAGATTCGTGACGCGCGCAGCTTGGCGACGTACCTCGGCGCCTCGTTGCGTGCGGACGTGGATCCGTTGAATGCGACCGACTTTCACACCGACCAGGTCCTCGGCCTTTTCGTGGAGCAGGATCTGAACGATCCTTCGCATTATGCGCCGTATTTGCTCCAGGGTGGCCTGGGCATGCCCGATCGCAGCTATTACCTGGACGATGCGCCGCGCATGCAGGCTTTGCGTGCGGCATACCTGCGCCACGTGACCGCGAACTTCCGTCTTGCCGGAATCGCCAATCCGGAGGCGAAGGCGAAGAACGTATTTGCGCTGGAAAAGAAAATCGCAGAATCGCAGGCAAGCCGTGCAGATTCGGCGGACGTCGGCAAATCGAACAATCCATGGCCGCGTGCCGAATTCGACAAGCGCGCACCTGGAATGGATTGGACCACATTCCTCTCGGCGGCCGGTCTCGATCGCCAGCCCTCGTTCATCGTTTGGCATCCGAGCGCGCTCACCGGCCTCGCGGCGTTGGTGAAGTCGCAATCGCTCGAGACGTGGAAGCAGTACCTCACGGCGCGGGCCATCGACCATGCGGCCATGTACCTTCCGAAGGCGTTCGTCGATGAAAGCTTCGCCTTTTACGCGAAGGAGCTGCGCGGCACCGAGTCGCCGCCCCCGCGATGGCGGAGGGCGGCGCACGCGACCGACGAGGCACTCGGTGAGGCGGTGGGCAAGGTCTACGTCGAAAAGTACTTTCCGCCGGAGACGAAGCGCATGGTCGAAACCCTGGTGCACAACCTGGTCGAGGCTTTCGGTCGTCGCATCGATGCGTTGACCTGGATGTCTCCCGAGACCAAGCGCAAGGCCAAGGAGAAGCTCGCGACCTTGAAGGTGGGCGTGGGGTATCCGGACAAGTGGCGCGATTATTCCGGTTTGTCGGTGGTGCGCGGCGACGTGCTCGGCAATTTCGACCGCGCACTGCTTTTCGAATACCGACGCAATGTGCAAAAACTGGGTCGTCCCATTGACCGGGACGAGTGGGCCATGCTTCCGCACGTGGTCAATGCGGTGAATCTGCCGGTGCGCAATGCTTTGAACTTCCCCGCGGCGACCTTGGTGCCACCGTTCTTCGATCCCAACGCGACGGCGGCGGCCAATTACGGCAGCATCGGCATGACCATCGGGCACGAAATCAGTCATTCCTTCGACGATCAAGGCGCCCAGTTCGACGCGCGCGGCCGATTCGTCGATTGGTGGACACACGACGATCTGTCCCACTTTCAAGCGTCGGGCGCGGCCCTCGCCACGCAGTTCAGCGCGTACAAGCCATTTCCGGACAAAGCCATCGATGGCAAATTGACCTTGAGCGAAAACATCGCCGATTTGGCCGGACTCGCCGTGGCCTACGATGCGTGGCGCACGTCGTTGAAAGGTGAACCTGCGCCTGTCCAGGACGGGCTGACCGGTGATCAACAGTTCTTCATTTCGTATGCGCAGGGTTGGCAAAGCAAAGATCGCGATGAAATCCTACGTATTGCCCTAACGACCGATGGGCACGCACCGGATCGCTACCGCGTATTTACCGTGCGAAACATCGATGCTTGGTATTCCGCCTTCGAGATTGCTCCGACGGATGCGCTCTTCCTCGCGCCCAATGCTCGTGTGCGCGTGTGGTAGCTTCTGCGGTATTTTGCGCTACTTGATTATCGAATAAAGCCGTTTGTTACGGTGAGCTTTTCGAGGCGTGCTAAAGAATGAATCGAAGCCAGTGCAATCGTTTGCGCTGGCCTCGATTTGTACGAGACGAAGCACGCAACGGAGCAATGCCATGGTGCCCTTCGCCCGAGATCTTCGCTCGGTTTTCAACCGTTGGAAGTATCCGTTCATCCTTTTGGCCACGCTGTTTCTGGTGGCTATCGGGTACTTCTTCGATGGTCGTCACGTCAGCAGTGGAGCCATGGCTCTCGCCGCGCTCGAAGCTGCAGAAGACGTGCAAGGCATGGATGTCACGAGTTCGTGCGATCCGGCAACACACCGGTGCAACGGGCCAGGCAACTGCTTCGTCGCGGGCACGCCCGTGGCAACGCCTTCCGGCGATCGTTCCATCGAGAGCCTCGAAGCGGGCGATGTCGTTCTCGCGCGCAACGAGGCGGATGACACGGTCTCACCGCGCCGCATCGTTCGCACGTTCACGCGGGGCGCACCGTCGTTGGTCGATGTGCGCATCGTCACGGCGGACGGGGCGGCGGAAACGATTCGCTCGACGCCCGAGCATCCGTATTACACGCGCGATCGCGGTTGGGTGCCGGCGGGAGATCTGTTTGCGAGCGAAGCGCTGCTCGATCGCCAAGGGCACGAGCTGCAGGTTGCGAGCGTCGTCCCCATTGCGCAGTCGGCGATGGTCTACAACCTCGAGGTCGAGACCGACCACACCTACTTCGTGGGCCGCACCGGCGTGTGGGTCCACAACCAGTGCCCCGTCGACCCGGGTGATTTTTCACCTGGCGGCGGACTGCCCGGGGGCAAAGGCGGTAAGGGGGGCAAAGGCGGTAAGGGTGGCAAGGGCGGTAAGGGGGGCAAAGACGGCAAAGGCGGCAAGGATAGTGGCCCGGGCAACAACAACGGGAAAGATGGCAAGGACGGCTCGGGCAACGGGAAAGACGGCAAGGGGGGCAAAGATAGTGGCCCGGGCAACAACAATGGGAAGGGCGGCAAAGGGGGTGACGGTACGAGGTCGCCTCCACCGGACAATACGAAGTCTCCTCCCGGGAACGGAGGCAACACGAAACACCCCTCGGGAGCCGTCTTGGGACCCGACGGAAAAGTGGTGGACGCGACGAACATCCCGCTCGCGAGCCCAAAGGACAAGACGTACTTTTGGTCGGGGTTCACCGACGGCGTCGGCGGTGAGGACGTCGCCAAGAAATATGCCCAACAGAACGGGGGGAACACGTTGGAGTCGACCCTCGAGGGGAAGGGCCTCTACAAAAAGCCCGTCGACAGTCCAGACAACAAGATGCCGGCATGGGGGTCGCCCGGCTCGGTAAAAGTTTGGACGGATGTGTCGCAGAACTTTGCTGCGGGGGCGTCCGGGAAGGTCTACGTCGTGCTCGGGGAAAACCGCCGGAAGGGCAACATTTGGGACACCGAAGAGCTCGGGAAGCTGCAGAAGAACCCCAAGGTGACGGAAATCATCGCCATCAATCCCAAGACGGGTAAAGAGACTCCCTACTGGAAGCCAGGGGATCCCCCCGGCATTCCGCCGGGATTCGAGAGCAAAACACCCTGAAAGCGAAGCTATGACCACCGTTCGAATCGCCGGCATGTCCCGGGGCCAAATCCTCGTCCGAGTGGGGAATCGCAGTTTGACGATTCCCGGCGAAGGGCACTTGGACGTGCCGGGATCACCGGGATGGCTCATTCAAGCCTCGGCCATCGGCGGATGGGATCCGCCCCACGAAAACGATCCGCTCGACGTCGCCGAAAAGAAGAAGATCCTCGCCGCAGTTCTCCGCGAACTCGACGCGCAGGGCACGCACTACACGGTCGAAGGCGAGGTGCGCTGAGAGAATGAAGAGGAAACCGCCAGGACGCCAGGGTCGCCAGTGAAGCCGAGGGAAACGGCAATAAACCAAATGTGGGTTTATTGTTGGTTCACCTGGCGATCCTGGCGCCTCTGTTTTGGCGTCCTGGCGGTTTCTTCTTCACTTCGTGACGCGCGATGATCGAGCGTCACTCGGGGTCCGGGAGTCTCGCCATCGAGAGCGGGGGAAGCGGCATGGTGCGCAGCAGCTCCTCTTCCTCCGCGAGGGGCTTCATCGTGAAGAACGTGAAGTGCACCGCGTCGCTGACGTGGTTGAGTCGCTGTTGCAGGTCGTCGACGTACTCGTGGAGGCCGCGCCCGAGGATCTCTTTGGTCTCGGCGTAGGCCAGTTCTGCGGTGAGGCGTCCCAGTTCGCGCTCGGCGGCGTTCGTCCACGTGCCCAGCGGCGCGCCGGTGATGGCATGCAACGAGCGCTCGGCCTTGTTGAGGCAGTAACGCACCGAGCGCGGGAACTTGGGATTCAGCATGAGAAAGTCGACGACCTTCGAGGGCGAGATGCCGCCGTGCTTCTTGCGGTACATCTCGAAGGCGCTGGCCGAGCGAAGCAGGGCCACCCACTGCAACTCGTCCACGGCGGTGCCGACGTCGCCCGCCGACGGAAGCAGAATGAAGTACTTCACGTCGAGGATGCGCGACGTCTTGTCGGCGCGCTCGAGCAATCTGCCCATGCGCCCGAAGTGCCATCCCTCGTTGTGGCTCATCGTGAGGTAGGTGATGCCCACGAACAGATGCGCCGCCTGCTTCACGGCCGCGAAAAACTCGTACGGTGCGTCGCTCGCGGCGTCGCCGCGGCCGGCATCGAGCACCATCAAATAGGCCCGATTGACCTGCTCCCACATCTCCGACGAGATGATCTCGCGCACCGAGCGCGCGTTTTCCCGCGCCTTGCTCAAACACGAGAGAATCGAATTGGGATTGTCTCGGTCGAAGGTCAGAAAACGCAGAACGTTGTCGCGCGAAGGTTCCCCGTAGCGCTGCGCGAACAACTCGGTATCGCCGGTGGTGCGCACCAGCGGCTCCCATTGCGCGTCTTCATCGGAGAAGTCGAGCGCCAGGTGCAGGTTCACGTCGACGAAGCGCGCGACGTTCTCCATGCGCTCGATGTAGCGATTCATCCAGTAGATCGCATCGGCAACGCGGCTCAGCATTCAGTGGTTTCCGTTCTGCGCCCCAGGCCCGGCTTGGAGGGCCGTTCCTGATTGCGATTGCGTTTGCGTTTGCGACTGGTGTCCAGCCCCCTGGATCTGCTGCGCAGAATGGGAGCTCTCGTCGGAGATGACCCACGTGTCTTTGCTGCCGCCGCCTTGCGACGAATTGACCACCAGCGAACCCTCGCGCAAGGCCACGCGGGTGAGGCCGCCCGGCAGCACGAAGATGTCCTCGCCGTAGAGCACGTAGGGCCGCAGGTCGACGTGGCGTCCCTCGATGCGGTCCTCGATGATCGTCGGCACGCGCGACAGACCGAGCACCGGCTGTGCGATGTACTCGCGCGGGTTCTTTTGGATGCGGCCCTTGAACTCCTCACGCTCCTCGGCGCTGGCCTTGGGCCCGATGAGCATGCCGTAGCCGCCCGATTCGTTGGCCGCCTTCACCACGAGGTTCGCGATGTTCTCCAGCACGTGCTGCCGGTCGCGCGCATCTTCACAGCGGTACGTGGGCACGTTGGGCAGAATGGCGCGCTCACCGAGGTAGTACTCGATCATGCGCGGCACGTACGTGTAGATGACCTTGTCGTCCGCCACACCGTTGCCCGGTGCATTGGCCAAGGCCACCTTGCCATTGCGGAACACCTCCATGATGCCGGGAACACCGAGGAGCGAATCCGGCCGGAAGGCCTGCGGGTCGAGGAACGTATCGTCGATGCGCCGGTAGATGACGTCGACCCGATGGAATCCCTTCGTGGTGCGCATGTGCACGCGTCCCTCGTGGACCACCAGATCGCGCCCCTCCACCAGCTCGACGCCCATCTGCTGCGCGAGGAACGAGTGCTCGAAGTACGCCGAATTGTGCACGCCCGGCGTGAGCACCACCACCGTGGGCGACGATGCGCTGCTCAAATGCTGCAGCGTTTGCAGAAGCTTGCCCGGATAAATGTCCACCGGGCGGACGCGCGATTGATTGAAGACCTGCGGAAAGGTCCTCTTCATCACCGCGCGGTTTTCCAGCACGTACGACACGCCGGAGGGGCAGCGGAGATTGTCCTCGAGCACGTAGAATTGCCCGTCGCGATCGCGCACCAGATCGGTCCCCACGATATGGCAGTAGATGCCATGCGGCGGGACGATACCTTTGCACGCAGGAAGGTAGCCTGCGGCGGATGCAATCAGCGAGGCCGGAACGACGCCGTCTTTGAGGATCTTCTGATCCCCATACACGTCGGCCACGAACTTATTGAGCGCAACGACTCGCTGTTTGAGTCCCTTCTCGATGGTGGCCCACGTTCCCGCGGGCACCACACGTGGAATGATGTCGAAGGGCATGATCTTCTCTTGCCCCGCGTCATTCCCGTACACGTTGAAGGTAATGCCTCGCGTCAAAAGCGCCCGCTCCGCCGCGACTTGGCGCGTACGTAGGTTTTCTGGCGACAACGTTTCTAGCTTCTTCGCTAGCACCGTCGTTTCGGGCCGTGGGTGGTCCCCAGCCTCGAACATTTCGTCGTAGAAGCCGCCCGCGTCGTAGTTATCGAAGCGCACTTGTTGTTAGCTAATCCTAGTCGCGACGTATTTCAGGAACGTTTCCTTTCGGCATTGTCGTCCACGAGATAGCGGCTGACAAGCTCGCAGGTCGCATCGACGCGACGTGACAGCTCTAGCGGATCTTTGTTGTGGGAGATGCGGTCGGCCAGAACCTGCACCGTGACGACCACGACGTAAGCGGCCGCATCGAGATCCTTGATGCGGATCTCGCGTTGGCGCGCTTCGAGGTACTGCCGCACGATGGGGGTCGCACGCACCTCGATGTCCTTGAGGATCTCGCCGAGCTTGCCGATGCGCGGGATCTGCTCGGAAAGGATGCGGTGCACCACGGGATCGGCTCGGTGCGCGTCCACGATGGCCCAGATGACGGCGCGCACCGCGTCATGGATGGGCAAGGTGGCCACCTCGCGCAAGCGCTCGAACAGCACGGTGAAGAGCCGCTCGTGGTAGCGCTCGGCCAGGGCCACGGCGAGCGCCTCCTTGCTTGGAAAATACTGATACAGCGAGCCCACGCTGACGCCGGCGGCTTCGGCGACCTTGTTGGTGCTCGTGCGGTCGTAACCGACCTTGGCCAAAACGCGAACAGTTGCCTGCAAGATGGCCTCGACCGTGGCGTGGGATCGAGCTTGAACTGGCTGTTTTCTCGGGGCGATCGCGGGACGCTTGGGCATGGAAATCGATGTTCAGGATGCGAGTAGTAAATGCGAGTGAAGACTCGCATATTCGAAAGAATGAAGAAGCTGATGGCCACCATCAAGGGGGTTCGTGCGTTCGTGACCGTGGTCCGCGACACGAGCAGCCTGGAGCCGATTTTCCAGCTGCGTGAATCGTTCACGAATCCGAAAATGCTCACGCCGATGATTGCGGACTTGAAGGCGCAAAGCGCGGAAGCTCGGACCGCGTTTCGGATCCTGCGCAGGCTGCCGCCGTGGAACTTCGCCGCGCTCGACGCGCTTCCCGAGGGCTCGCTGGGACGCCACTTCGCCGAGCACGTGCGCGCGGCGGGCATCGATCCGGCGGCGCTGCCGTCGCTCCCGGCGCACGATGAATTCGAGTACGTGGCCGCGCATTTGTACGAGACGCACGACCTTTGGCACGCGCTGACGGGCTTCGACATCGATGTCGCGGGCGAGCTCGGTCTGCAGGCGTTCTATTTGGCGCAGCAGCGTTCGGCGCTATCTCTTTCGATCCTGTCCGCGGGAATGTTGAACACCGCGATTTATGCCATGGACGATCGGGTGCGGCGTCTGGACGCGATCAGTGTGGGGTGGGGAATGGGCCGGTACGCAAAAACGCTTTTCGGCATCGACTGGGAATCGCTACTTCCCGAGTCCCTCGAGCAGGTGCGCGCGCGTTACCGCATCGTGCCGGTGACTCAGGCGTTCAAGCAAGTGAAGCTGGCAGCCTAGTATGTAACCTCCGCCCTAGAGCTATTTCGATGCGGAGAAGAGGATCGGGTAGATGACGGTGACCGTGCCGCCGCCCTCCGGCTGGGGAAAGTTCAGACTGCTGAAGCTGCGCACGATGCATTGAACGACGGCGTCGTTGGGGAGGTCCGAGCCAGCGTCGGAGGCGTTCGACACGGCCCCGTCGGCGGCAATCGTGAATTTGACCACGACCTTGCCGGTCAACTTGGGATTGTCGGCCAGGCCTTTGTCGAAGCAGAGACGAAAGCGGCCATAACCCTGACGGGCGACGCGCTGGACGGCCTCCGCGGAAAGGCGGCCGTTCACGGCGATGTTGCCCGTGTGCATCTCCACCGGTTTCGCATTTGCGTTCGCGGCATTGGTGGGCGGCGATGGAGGAGGCTCGGGCGGAGGGGCCGCGCGCGGCGCTTTGCCCAAGGTCACGGAGAAGAGGAAGCGCGGAAGATCGTGGCTCGAATCCAGCACGCGCACCACGGTGGCCATCGTATCCTCGTCGCGCGGCACGACGAGGAGGCGTGTCACGCGATCGTCACCGCGAAGGAGTGCGCGGAAGACGTTGCGGCGCTGTTGGTCGTCCGCATCCGTCGTACCCGTGGGCATGATCTGGCCCTTTCCGTCGGGGCGGAGCGCACGGGCCGACGCTCCCTCCAGCACGATGGTGAGCTGCGGTGCATCCGCGCGTTCGAATTGCAGGTCGATCGCGCCGTGGTCGTCGCCGGTGAGCCCCGTCCATGGGGCGGGGAGCTTTCGTGTCGCGCGCTCTTGCGAGGGAGGGGTGAGCACGAGCCGGTAGCCGCGAAAACCGCCATCTTTGCTTTGCGCCTGGAGCACCGGCGCCAGGGTCCGAAGGAGAACGGCGTACGTCGTTGCGGCGTCGACGATCAACGCGGCGTGGTCGTCGGCATGCCGGAACGCGCGCTGGAGGACATCGGCATTGGCGGGAACCGGGGGCTCGTAGCCGCCGGAGGCATCGACGGCGAGCTGCCCGTCGCGCGTGATGTAAAGCGCAGGAGCTCCGTCGGCGTTTTCCCAGCGCTCGCGCGCGGTGGGGAGCTTCAAGCCGGCGATGGCTTCGAAGTTTCTCGGCCGCGCATACGTGGCGAGGTCCCGCGAGAAGGCATGGGCGTACGCCACCGTGGCCCCGACGGGGAAGAGGATGGCCACGGCCCACGCCGCGAGCGAGAGCGCCAACGCACCTGGCGCGCGGTCGCGACGTACGGCGCCCGAGAACAACACGGGAACGAGCAGCGCCCCGAACAGGAGCAACGCATCGACGAAGCCGATGGTCCAGCAGGCGCCGGCACCCGAGACGCCCTGGGCCAGAATGGCGCCACGTTGAACCGGGTCGACCGATTCGCCCGAGATGGCGTGCAGGCTCGATGCGATGCCCAACGAGCTTCCGCTGCTCGCGAGAAAGAGCGCCGCGGCGCTGGTCGAGAGCGCGAGAACGAGCAGTGTCGGCACGATGTCGCTGTCCATGAGGGCTGCGAGCGGCGCGCGGAAGGCGGCAAGAATGGCGGCAGCCACCGCCGCGAGCAAGACGAGGATGCCGGGCAGCGTATGGATCTCCTTCAAGGCGATGCGCAGTCCGAGGCCCGCGAGCAACCCGAACACGGCGACGCCGCCCGCCATGCCCATGGCCGCACCCGAGGGACGCGTCTTGCGCAGATCGATCGCGCGCCCGTCGAGGGAGGCCACGCGAAAGAGCGCGGCGAGCGCCACCAAGGTAAGCGCGAACGCAGTCATGGTGTTGCCCAGGATGGTGCTCGAGCGAGCTTCGGCCATGCCCTCGGCGAAGATGCGCGTCGCTTGAAAGCCGCGGACCGCCTGCTCCTGCAGCACGGTCAGCGTCGCGCGATGGCCCACGGACGTCCCCGCGACGCCCACGAAAAAGGGGCCGAGCGCCACGATGTACAGGAGCCAGCCCGGTATGCGGCGCCCCGCGATGTACGAGGCGCCGAGCACACCGAGCAGGATCATCGTGATCGTGTGCGTGCCCAGACAGAGGTACGAATAGACGCCCCCATTTCGAAACAGCTGCCAGAAGTGGAGCGACCCGCCCACCTGGGAGCTCGCGGCGACCACCACCAGCGGCAGCGGCCAAATGACGAGCACCGCGGCGACGTACACCGCAATCCAGCCCGCCAGACCACTTCGAGGCAAGGACGCCATGCCTCGATCCTACTGAAAATGCGCGGAGCGACGTACCTTATGTGTGACGCGAAACGTAAACCTAGACCGTAGCGTTACGGTGCGGGGTTGAACACGAAGGTGTTCTTTCCCTCGGCTACCAAGGTGATGGCGCAGCTTCCCCAAGGGAAGAAGTCGCCACCTTCGACGCTGTCTCCGGCGCTAGCCTTGGACTCGAACACGATGGGGCCGGAAAGCAGGCTTTCCAGCGAGCCCGTGCCTTTGCGGACGCGCGTGGATTCGTGCGCGGCGGTCACCATGTAAAGGCCGTCGTGCGTGATGGACGCGACCGAGATGCAGCTCGCGTTGGCCAGCTCGCCCACCTTTTTCAGTGCCGTGGCGCCGCTCGGGGACGGGTCGTCGAGCACGTAAACCTGCGCCGGGCTGCTCTTCTTGCGAACGATGTGAAGCTTGCCGGTGACCGGTGGAAAGAGAAACATCGATTCGGCATTGTTGGTGGGGCCGCAGGTGCCGCTGGCCGAATCGGGGAACGAATAGCTGTATTTTGCAAGAACCGTGGCGTCAGCCGACCCGTCGGGATCGGGCTCGGCGAGCTTGTAAACGAGTTTGGCACCCGTATCGAGGACGTAGAGAACGCCCTTGCCGTTCTCTTCGCCGTAGACCACGTCTTCCCAGTCCTTGTTCGAGGCCCCTGCGACCTTGTGCTCGTTGATGGTGAAGACACCGTTGGAATTCGCCTTGATGGCGTACACGCTCGCGGGGCGGCCCGAATCGCGAATGACCCATCCCCAGCCCGCGTGGTCTTTGCTCGCCGCGAGCCCGGAGGACTCCGACAGATCGGGAATGCCCGCGGTGGTCTTGACGCCCTCTTTCCAGCTTCCACTGCACGTTGCGGCGTCCGCCGAGGGAGCTCCCACGTCCGGCGTTCCCGCCCCGGTGCCGTCTCCGAGTCGAGAACCGTCACCCGCGGCCGCGGGACTGGCGGGCGGACCGTCGCTATCGGCGCTGCTGCAACCCAGCAAAGCGGCTAATGCGAATACGTATTTGTGATTGACCATGACGGAGGCTTAGCTTCCATCCCCAGCATTGTCCCGCGAAATCGTCTTGAGCAAAGGCTGCCCAACCACGTGCAATCACTGCCCAATTGCCAGTTCGGTAACTTTGTTGCAAAAATACATCGCATGGACGAACCCGTACGATCGAGACGCGCCTGTACCAGCTGGCAGTATGCGGCGATGGCCAAACTGGAGGCCGATTTCAATCGGTCCTCGGACACCCACCTGCTGAAAATCGATCTGCCGCACTTCGAAGGCGTGCAGCTTTATCTGAAGGACGAGTCGACCCACATCACCGGGAGCCTCAAACATCGGCTGGCGCGCTCGCTGTTCCTCTATGGAATCGCCAACGCCTGGATCCAAGAGGGCAGCACGGTGATCGAAGCTTCGTCCGGAAGCACTGCGATCTCCGAGGCGTATTTCGCTCGGTTGCTCGGCCTGCCCTTCGTGGCGGTGATGACGCGGGGGACCTCGCCCGAAAAGATCGCCCTCATCGAGTCGTACGGTGCACGGTGTCATTTCGTGGAGGACGCGAGCCAGATGCATGATTCCGCCGAGCGGCTCGCGCACGAATGCGGCGGTCACTTCATGGATCAATTCATGTATGCCGAGCGGGCGACGGATTGGCGAGGGAACAACAACATTGCCGAATCCATTTTCGAGCAGCTCTCGCGCGAGCCGCACCCGGTGCCGCGCTACATCGTGTGCGGGGCGGGCACGGGCGGCACCTCGGCGACCATCGGGCGGTACATTCGCTACCGCTCCCATCGGACCGAGCTTTGCGTGGTCGATCCGGAGCACTCCGCGTATTTCGAGCACTACAAATCGGGCGATCCCAACGTGACCGTCGTGCAGGGCTCGGGGGTGGAGGGCATCGGTCGCCCGCGCGTCGAGGCGTCGTTCCTGCCGCAGATCATCGATCGCATGATGAAGATTCCCGACGCGGCCTCCTACGCGACGGTGCATTTTCTGCGTGGCATTCTGCACCGTTACCTCGGCGCTTCCACCGGGACGAACGTGTGGGGCGCGCTCGAATTGATGGCCGAGATGCACGCCGCGGGTGAAACCGGCTCGATCGTGACGCTCATTTGCGATGGTGGCGAGCGTTACCTGCAGACGTATTTCGACCCCGCATGGCTCGAACGCAACGCGATCGATCTGGAGCCGTACCGGCGCAGGCTGCAGCGCTTTTACGAAGCCGGAGAGTGGCAACCGCTGGCCGAGCAGACGATGAGATATCCGCTTTGAATTCGCGAACCATCGTCAGCATCGCTTGTGTGGCCGTGGCCGCCGGTGCTCTGGGATACGCGGCGCGCCAAACAGGCCAGGGCAGTGCCCCGGGCCGGGAAAATCGTTTCGAAATGATCCACGCCATGGTGCCCATGCGCGATGGGGTCAAGTTGGAGACGGACATCTACGTTCCCAAGAGCAACCATGCACCGCTGCCCATGCTCTTCGTGCGCACCCCGTACGGCGTTCGCGACGCCGAGCCGGGGGCGAAAAGCAGCATTTGGGACGGGCTCATCGCCGACGGTTACATTTTCGTCGAGCAGAACATCCGAGGGCGCTTCAAGTCCGAGGGAACCTTCGTGATGCTCCGCCCGCCCCGCGACAAGGGCGATCCCAAGTCGATCGACGAAGCCACGGACGCCTACGATACGATCGAATGGCTCCTGCACAACGTGCCAAACAACAACGGCCGCGTGGGAATGCATGGCGGCTCGTACGATGCGTGGACCCAGGTGATGGCACTCCTCGAACCGCACCCGGCGCTGAAAGCGGTGAACGAGGCCGCCTCGCCGTCGGATATGTTCCTGAACGACGACGACCATCACAATGGTGCATTTCGCTTCGCGTATTCCTTCGAATACGTGGCCATGATGGAGGGGGACAAGGACAAAAAGGTCGAATTCCAATACGACCAATACGATACGTACGCTTGGTTCCTCGACCTGGGCGCGCTCTCGCACGTGAACGAGCGCTATTTTCATGGCCAGAAGCCTTCGTGGAACGACTACGTGGAGCACCCCAATCGGGACGAGTTCTGGAAGCGTTCCGCCGTGGGGACGTACCTTGAACGAACGACGGTGCCGAATCTCAACGTGGCCGGCTTGTGGGATCAGGAGGACCTCGTCGGTCCCCTGGAGATCTATTCAAGGCTCGAGAAAAACGACGCTTCGCACATCAATTACGTGATCGTGGGGCCGTGGAACCACGGCGGCTGGGGCGACAAGACCGGGCGCAAGCTGGGCGCCATCGATTTCGGGAGCGACACCGCCAAGGAGTACCGCGACATCCAGCGCCGATGGTTCGCCCACTGGCTGCACGACCGCCCGCTGGATCTCCCCGAGGCCACCGTGTTCGAGACGGGCTCGAACAGGTGGAAAAAGCTCGAGGCCTTCCCGCGGGAGGCGGGCATCGCGAAGCGGCCGCTTTACCTTCACGCCGGCGGGAAAGCCTCGTTCGACCCGCCCGCGGAAGATGCCGCGCAGGGATTCGACGCCTACGTCTCCGATCCGGCGAACCCGGTTCCATACCGACGCAGGCCCATCGGGCCGACCTTTTTCGACCCCGAGCATCCATGGCGTACGTGGCTCGTGGAAGATCAACGCTTCGTCGAAGGCCGGCCCGATGTGCTCACCTGGCAGACGGAGGTGCTCGATCGGGATATCACGGTGGAGGGCGACATCGTGGCGGAGTTGTTCGCGTCGACGTCCGGCACGGACAGCGATTGGGTGGTCAAGCTCATCGACGTCTACCCCGAAGACAAGTCGTGGGCGAAAAACGACGATGCCGGTGCGCCCGAAATGCGCGGCTACCAGCTCATGATCGCAAACGACGTTTTCCGTGCGCGTTACCGCAATAGCTTCGAGCACCCCGAGCCGGTGCCGGCCAACGAAGTCGTCAAATACACGATTGACCTCCACCCCAACGCCCACGCCTTCCAGCGCGGCCACCGCATCATGGTGCAAGTCCAGAGCACCTGGTTCCCCCTCATCGACCGCAACCCCCAAAAATACGTCGACAACATCTACAAAGCCCAAGACCCCGACTTCACCAAAGCCACCCAACGCATCTACCGCACCCGCACCGCCTCCTCGTCCATCGTGCTGCCCGTGCTCGAATAGAGAAGAGAGAATTCACAGGAAGACGGGAAGACGGGAAGTTTTTTTGGATTCAAATCGGCTCGGTGGGCTGATTGAAAAACAACAAAACAGCGTTCCGCGGCTTCCGCGCCGTCAGTCCTTCCCGTCTTCCCGTCTTCCTGTGAATTTCTCTTAGGCGGTGGTGTGGCAGACGGCTTCGATGTTGTTGCCGTCGGCGTCGAGGACGAAGGCGCCGAAGTAGTTCGGGTGGTAGTGCGCGCGCACGCCGGGTGGGCCGTGGTCCTTGCCGCCGGCGGCGATCCCGGCCGCGTAGAAGGCTTCGACGGCGGCGCGGTTGGGGGCCAGGAAGGCGACGTGGATGGGGCCGGATGCTCCGCCGGTACCGATCCAGAATTCCGGTTTGCCGGCCGGGCCGAATCCTACGCCGGCGTACGTGCCGCCGGTCATCTCGGCGGTGACCTCCTTGACGGGCACGTAACCGAGGGGGGCGAGGATCTTCGTGTAAAATGCCTTGGCCTTCGCGAAATCCGTCACCTTCAGGCCGACATGATCGATCATGGGCAAACTCCTTCGTACTACTCAGGGTAGGGGAGAAGCCTTGCCGCGGAAACTCTGGCGGTAATCGGCCGGCGAGACACCCACCACCTTGGAGAAATGCTGGCGCAGCGAAAGCGCCGAGCCGAAGCCGCACTCGTCGGCCACGCGGGTGATGGGGAGCTCGGTCGATTCCAGCAGGCGCTGCGCCAGAAGCACGCGCTGGTGAAGGAGCCACTGCAGTGGGGTCTCGCCCGTGGTCGCGAGGAAGCGGCGTGCGAAGGTGCGCTCGGACATGGCCGCACGGCGCGCGAGATCGGCCACGTTGAGCCGCTCGCCCAGGTGCTGAAGTGCGTACTCGCGCAAGCGCGAAAGGCGGTCGACGGAGTTGTCGTCTTCCTCGATGCGCCGGTCGATGAACTGCGCCTGCCCGCCGGCGCGAAACGGCGCGGTGACCAGCGAGCGCGCAATCGTGTTGGCCACATCGGCACCGTGCGCGAGCCGCACCAGGTGCAGGCAGAGATCGATCCCCGCCGCGGTGCCCGCGGAGGTGAACACCCCATCCTCGACGTAGAGCGCCTCCGGATCGACGCGGACCTTCGGATAGCGCCCGGCGAGCTGCGGGGCGAGTCGCCAATGCGTCGTGGCGCTTCGCCCGTCGAGCAATCCGGCTGCCGCGAGCACGAACGCGCCCGAACAGAGCGAAGCGATGGTGATGCTGCGCGCGTGCGCCTTGCGCAGGGCGGCGAGCAAGCGCGGATCGGGCACGCGATCGCCACTGCCGGAGCCGGGGACCACGATGAGATCGCACAGCGCGAGCCCGGTGAGGCGGTGCGTCGGCGTGCACGCGAGGCCGCTGTCGAGATGCACGGGCTCGAGGTCCACCGCGCAGCGGCGCAGCTCGAACTTGGGCACCCCGCGATCCGTGCGGTCGTCGCCCCAGATCTCGTTGGCGACGGCGAAGTCGAAGGTGCCCACCCCCGGGTAGAGAACGAGGCCGATGCGGTCCATTGGCAGGATCTTAACCTAGATTGTCATTTCTGCCACTTTCTCGAGAGCCGCCGAAAGCGCATCATCTCGGCATGCTCAAGATCGACGAAAAGGCAGCGCTGGTGGTCATCGACGTACAAAAGGGTTTCGACGACGAAGCCTGGTGGGGCAAGCGGAACAATCCTTCGTGCGAGGCCAACATCGGCCTTCTGTTGGATGCGTGGGAAAGCACCGGGCGCCCCATCGTGCTCGTGCGGCACGACTCGACGTCCGAAGGGTCGCCGCTTCGGCCGGAAAAGTCCGGCAACGCCCTCAAAGTCGGCATCGAAGGGCGCAACCACGATGTATTCGTGACGAAGTCCGTGCACTCGTCATTTCACGGAAAACCGGATTTGCACGGATGGCTGAAAGCGCGCGGTATTTCCCAGTTGGTCATCACGGGCATTGCGACCAACATTTGCTGCGAGACGACCACCCGCGTTGCGGGCGATCTCGGCTACGACGTGCTCTTCACGGTGGATGCTACGCACGCCTTCGACCGCAAAGGGCCGGACGGGCACGTGGTCACCGCCGACGAATTCACCCGCTCCACCGTGGCCACGCTCGACGGTGAATTTGCACGCGTGGTGCGCACCGCCGACGTCGTCGCGGGCGTGCGCGAGCGTGCACTCGCTCACGCGTAAATCGGTGCGAGCTCCTGCGAACGCGAGGCCCAGTCGGGGAGCGGCTCGTTCGCCAAATACGCATCGAGCCGCTCGAAGTAGGCATGCATGCCCGCACCGTACCCACCCGCATGGGCGCGGACACGAAACCCGCGGTGCGTGAAGCGAAGGAGGGTTGCGTCGCCATCGCGCGAAAGTTCGTAGCGGGCAATCGTCTCACCGATGATCTTCTGATCCCACGTGTGCTCGAGCACGTGAGGCGGATCCCACACGAGCACGCGCCCGGTCAGGGTCCGCACTTCGGGCGGCACGGGCGGGCCGTGCGCGACGATTTTGACCGCGCCGCCGACGCGCGGCTCGATGTGCGTTTCTCCAAGCCAGGCCCTACGCTCGTCGGGATCCGTGATGGCGGTCCATACGTCTTCGATGGGGTGCAGAAGGCGGCGCTCGAACGAGAGCGTCGCGAATCCGTCGTCGACAATCACGCGTCCGTTGCGTTTTGCGTCCGTCGTCATTTCTTCTTACTTCCTTTGGTCTTGCTATCGAGATGGGCTTCCAAGGCATCGAGGTGCCAGGTCCATAGCTTTCGATAGGGCTCGAGCCATGTGTCGACTTCGGCGAGCCGTTCCGCGCGCAAGGTGTACACGCGGCGTTGGGCATCGACCCGCACATCGACCAAGCCGACCTCGCGAAGAACGCGCAGGTGCTTGGACACGCCCGGTTGGCTCAGCGCCGGCAATGCCTCCACCAACTCGCCCGCGGTGCGACCTCCAGCGACGAGTTGTTCGAGCAGCAGACGCCGGCTTGGCTCGGCAATGGCGGCGAAGACGTCCATACCGATGCATTGCCATCGGGTAATATAACCGTCAAGGAAATGTTGCGAGGACGCTACCGGGAAGCGTCGGCGCCGGCGTCGGCCTGGACTCCTCCGTCGTGATCGCGGCTGGTTATCTTGTTACCGGCACGCTGCAGGCCTTTTCCGGCGGCTTCGAACCCATTGCCGATGCCCTCGCCAACCTTGCCAAAGGCCTCACCCGTCTTCTTGACGCCGGTCTCCACGCCATCGCCTGCTTTGCGTGCACCGGTCTCGACGGCTTCACCGGCCGTGTGGGCGTCTTCCTTGATGGCTGTGGACGTTTTCGAGTGACAGCCGAACGCGGCCGACGTGATCAGCGAAACCGCAGCAGCCAAAAACAAGCACCATTTCATCGAATTCCGTCTCCTTCGTCTCGGGTTGCGCCCCTAACATAGGGCGTGTAGGGACTCCTGGGTTCCCACGAAGCGACGATTGCTGTAGAGCGCACCCATGGTCGAGTCCACCTTGTCGAAACGCACCGATCGCCCGTTTTGGATCCTCAACGCGGTCGTTTCGATCTTGGCGCTCTCCCTGCTGACGTATTTGCTCCTCATTCGGCAGACGTCGCCGGGCGACTCCGCCGCGCTCGCCTTCATGCCCGCGGTGAACGCATGCTTCAACGCGACCTCGGCGGTGCTCCTGGTGCTGGCGGTCGTGGCCATCAAAAAGAAGAAGGTGGCGCGGCACCAGGCGCTGATGCTCTCCGCCTTCGCATCGAGCGCTTTGTTCCTCGTGGGCTACCTGGCCTACCACTACGTGCACGGCGACACGAAGTATCCGGGCTCGGGCGCCATGCGCGGGGTGTACCTCGCCATTCTGGCCTCCCACGTGATCTTGTCGATCCCCGTGGTGCCCATGTGCCTGGCCGCGTTCTACTACGCCTTCCAGCGCAACTTCGTGACCCACAAGAAGATCACGAAGGTGCTCTTTCCGATTTGGCTTTACGTTTCCGTGACGGGCGTCGTCGTCTTCGCGATGCTCCGCAGCGCCTACGGCTGATCGCTCGATTCAACGGACGAAGCGCACGGCGCCGAGGGATTCGGCCTCGCGGAGCCAGCTTTGGATGCGCGCGTCGTGGGGGCGTCCGTCGACGATGTGGCTCGGGATGGTGCCGTTTTGGATGGCGTCGTCGAGTTCCTCTTGGCTGCTCGTCCCCGCGGTGGTCAAGGCGTCCGCATCGAGCTCGATCACCGGTGGATTGGGCGGCGGAGCGGCGGGGTTGTCGAAGCGCGCCGGATCGAAGATGTCCGTGAGGGCGTTGGCTGCGGCGGAGCGCGTGGTGAGCGCGGGCAGCCCGAAGCGTGCGGCCACGGTGGCGAGCACGGAGGTGTGATCGTACGCCGTGGTGCTCAAATGGCCTTTCTTGACGGTGGGGCCGATGAGGATGGCCGGAATGCGGAATCCAAACCGTCGAAAATCCGCGCGATCGTCCGGCGCCGCGGGCGGTGGCACGTGGTCCCAGAAGCCGCCGTGTTCGTCGTAGATGAGGATCATCAGCGAGCGTGCCCACTGCGGGCTCTCGGACAGCGCCTTGTAGATGCTCGAGACGAAGGACTGCCCGAGGCGAATGTCGTGCGCCGGGTGGTCGTCGGACACGGACCAATCGGGATCGATGTACGAGAGCGCGGGCAACGTGCCTGCCTTGGCATCCGCGAAGAATTTATCCAGCTTCGCAAAGCTGGTCACGCCGAGCTTCGTCGGCAGGGCACCGGGCAAGAATGGAACGGAACCCGCGTAATAATTCTTCGTCGATTTGCCTGCCGCGCGCATTTGTTCCCAAATCGTCTTGGGCGCGTTGAAGAGGTTCGGCGTATTGTCTTTCTTCCCGGCCGAGGTGCCCGCGTGGAGGTAAAGGCGATTGGGCCACGTGGGGCCCATGACCGAGGCATGCCAGTGGTCGCACACGGTGAAGTTGTCCGCGAGCCAATAATAAAAGGGAATTTGCGTGCGATCGTAATAGGCCATCACCTGGTTCTGATTCGGCCCCGCGTGCGCGATGACGAATTGGTCGTTCTTGCCACCGTTGAATTGCTTGTGGCTCGCGTCGAAGCTATGCGGCGGATCGGCTAGGGTGAACGTGTCGGCGGCGCGGATGACCACGTTCTGCCCGTCCGGGGCAGGGTTGGACTCCGTTCCACTCGTCCCGGTGACTGCGCCCGAATTGGGGTACGCGGCATCGCGCTTCAACGCGCCGAAATAGTGGTCGAACGAGCGATTTTCCATCATCACGACGACGATGTTGTCAATCTGCGCGAGCATCTGCAGCCCGGTGGGCTGGCTGGTTGCACGATGGCTCGACGAGCCATGCTCCGCCCCATTCTCCAGACCGTTCTCCGAGCCGCAGCCAACGCCCACGGCGCCCGCGCCGAGAATCTGAAGTACCTGACGACGAGAGAATCCTTGCATGACCCACCTCCGGAAGAACGCGCAGGACAGTACGCCGTCTTCACCCATGCAACGTGACGTGTGTGTAAAGGTTTATGTCAGTTAACGTATCCGTCGTCGTCTCGTAAAGAAGACAATCGCTCCCGCTGCCAGGGTCCACGCCCATGCTGCGGATGACGCCACCTTACCGGCATGACAGCCGCCGTCCCCATGGCCATCCCCGCTCGAGCTGGAAGGCGGTGGTGCCAGTGGATCCGGCCCATTTGGATCGCGTTGCATGAACAGGTGGCTCGTGATGGTGCTCCTCTGACCATCGACGCGCACCTCGACACGCCAGCGCGACTCGCCCGCATCGGGTACGGCTACGCGCGCTTCGTGCACGAAGGGATCGCTCGTCACCGGCACCTCGGCTTCGGCCTCGCCATTCTTGACGAAGTACACGGTGGCATTTTTGCCGGCGGTGCCGGTGATCTTGGCCGACAGGATCGTGCTGCGTGCCCGCACGGTGTCGCCCGAGGGGGCGACACTCGACGTGAGCTCGATCATCGGGTCGGCGGGGCTCTGCAGCTTCACCACCGTGCGGCCGTTGCGGATACCTTCGAGGATGGCCTCGGTGCTCAGTGCCTCGGCGAGCACCATGGTGGTCGGTTCCGCGATGGGGCTCGACGTGGGGCCGTTGGTCTCTCCGGCGCGGTGCGAATCGCTCCCGCCGATGGCGGCGATGTGCTGCCCTTTGGCGCAACGCTCGTCCCAAAAGGCGAGGGCTTTTTCGATGAAGATGAAGCCACTTTGCTTCAAGCCACCGGTCTCGATTTCGATGGCCGAGACATGGCGCGGATCGACGTCGAGCTTCCATGCACACCCGATGCACGCGTCGCCCAAGTCCAGCACGGGGTGATTGATGGAGAAGAGGGCGCCCTGCGCGCGGATGGCTTCCGCCGCGCCGTCGATGGTCACCCCCGGCTGCCCCAACTTGTGGTCGACCCACCGCGTGGCACCAATGGCGTTCGCATGTCCGTGGTACGTGGTGTACTCGATGCCGGGAACGAAGAGCAGATTCGGGTGGCGCGCCTGGGCATCGGCGAAGAATTCGAATTGCGTCACCGTATTGTGATCGGATATCTCGACGAAATCGAGCTTTCGTGATTCTGCGTAGGTGGCAATCTCGTCCAGCGACGGAATGGCGTCCGTACTCTCCAAGGAGTGCACGTGAAAATCGCCCGCGTAGTAGCGGCGGCCCGGGCGCGGCGGGGGCGGCGCATACGGGGTGCGCTGCTTTTGCTCGGGCAGCGTGGCCGTGGTGCGAAGAACGATCTCGAGATGGTAACGCGCCGGCGAGGCCACGACCTTGGCTTTGCCCACGACGACCTTCCACGTACCCGCGCGAATGGCCCCGCGCACGTACGCGCGTGACGCCGCCAGGCGGCCCACGATGGCCGGTTCGTCCGTGCCGCCTCCCCAACCGCGGTATCCATCGGGATCGTTCAATCCGAAATCGAGAATGTTGGTCTCGGATTGGTCATCGTGGCGCACCTCGATTTCCTCGATGCCTTCCGGCACCTCGAATGGCGCGAAGAAGTGCTCCGGTCCGTCCAGGGGCACATCCCCGTCGAACACGATGGGGGCCGGGTCGGCGGCGGCGGCGATGCGGGGAATGGCCATTAGGCCGAGGGCGAGCGCGGAGCTCCTCGCCCAAGATTGCTTCGAAGACTGCACGAACTCACAATCGCATATTTCGTAGCGCGGTGGTGGCCAAGGGTAAGTATCCTCGACATGCGATCAGGTGCGAAACGGGCGGTCGATTGGGTCGCTCGTGCGTGCGGGATGACGCGACGCGGATTATGCTCGTGTCATGCGGGGAATCGCGGAGGAAATCGTCGTGGCGCTCGACGTGCCTCGAAATCGCGTACCGCTCACCACGAAATTTCGAAGTACATGGATTGTCGCATCGCAGAACGCGTTGCGCGATTGCGGTTTTTTCGACCGCTACACGAAACTGCTCTCCCAAGTGCACCGCGATATTTTGCTCACGGCGGTGGTGGGCACGTGGCTTCCCGTCAGTGTGGCCGTCGCCCACTACTCCGCCTGCGACGAATTGGGTCTCTCCGAGGGCGACATCAAGACCATCGGGACGATTCTAACGCGCCACTTGAACAACGCCTTCGTCAGCGTCGCGGGCCGTTTCGCGCGCCAAGTCGGAGCCACGCCCTGGCTCCCTCTCTCGTACGCACGCCGCGTCTGGGATCGCATGTGCACCGGCGGCGCCATCGCCGTGTACAAAGAGGGCCCCAAGGAAGCGCGCGTCGAAGTCCTCGGCTGCACCTTGGGCCATATTCCCTATTTCCGCGAAGGCCTCCGCGACTTGGGATCAGGGTTGGGCGCTTTGTTCTGCGAAGCGATGTACGTCAAGCTGCTGCCCACCGCGAAAGAACCGACGACCATCGTGTACCGCGCCTCGTGGGCATAGACATCTCGAACCACCTTCATTCTGCCGCGAAAGAAAAACCGCCAAGACGCCAAGAGCGCCAAGGGATAGAGGTTCGTGAGAGGGGCATTTCTCGGCCCTGCAGTACCTCAATCAACCTTGGCGACCTTGGTGTCTTGGCGGTTTCCCTCTTCGGTTCGAGGAGCCTATTGCTCCGTCATGCCGTCATGGTGCCGGCGGGAACGACGGGGGCGTATCGCCTGGAGCGGCGCCCCACTCTTTGTTCGGTTGCGTCGACACCGTGAAGTCGAGTGTTCCGTCGCCGGCGAGGAATGACTCCGGAACCCATGCGCGCGTCGACGGTTGCCCGTTGACACTTACGCTTTGCACGTAGCGCGTGTTTGCGGTGGCACCTGGTGCGTTGATCGTCAACGTTCGCCCCTTGCTCGTGCGAATCACCGCCTTGGTGAACAGTGGCGTCCCCAGGAGCAGCTCGGAGCGACCGATGTACTGGGGGTACACGCCCAATGCCGACCAGGCGTACCAGGCGGACATTGCGCCCAGGTCGTCTTGCCCCGGAATACCGATTTCGCTGTTCTTCCAGTGCTCGTTGATGATCTCGCGGACCGTGTCCTGCGTCTTGTACGGAGCGCCGAGGAAGTTGTACATCCACGCCGCGGCCACTGAGGGCTCGTTGTTGATCTCCGCGTGCTCGCCGCCCGCCCCGGTGAGGGCCCAGAGCCCGTTGTCGAAGTGGAAGAACCGATCGAGCCGCGCCGTGGCCTTCTCGTTGCCGCCCATCGCCTCGAAAAGTCCGTGCACGTCGTGCTGCACCATCAAGGTGTATTGCGCACTGCTCCCTTCGGCAAAACCGTCCTCGGTGTTCGGAGTGAACGGCGTCACCCAGGTGCCATCGTACCTGCGGTCCTGGATGTATCCGCCCGAGGAATGCGCCGCCGGGTTGAAGACGTTGCGCCAGTAACCGGACCGCCGCAGGAACTCATCGTGCGTGGCATTCTCCCCGAGGCGCGCAGCCAGCTGCGCGACGCCGAAGTCGGCCACCACGTCCTCCAGCGTCTCGCTGGCACCGCCCCAGGCATTGCCCTCTTTCGGGTCGCTCCCGAAGGCGGGCACGTAATGGATCGTGAGGTACTTGTCCAGCGAGGGGCGCTCGCCGACGACCATGACGTTCCAGCCGTCCTTGCTCTTGTCCTCTTCGGTCACCGTGGTGGCGGCGTGCACCATCGATGCGAGCGCGCCCTTGGCGTCGAAGTTCGTCCCGCCGAATGCGTAAATGGCCGGCACCGCCGCATGCCCGGGATCGCCCGTCATCACGTGCGTCCCGCCTTGCGCGTGCGTCCATCGATCCCAGACGCCCTTGTTCTGATCGGCCTGGTTGAGCAGCGATTGGGCGATGTCGCCGCCGATGGTCGGCTCCAAAAGGGTGACCAATTGCAATTGCCCGCGGTAGACGTCCCAGCCCGAGAAGTTCGCGTATTGGGCATTTTGGCCGGGGCTGAGCTTGTGGACCTTCTGGTCCATGCCGACGTACTCCCCGTTCACGTCGTTGAAGACGTTGGGGTGCAGGAGCGAGTGATACACCGACGTATAGAAGGTGGTGCGCTGGTCGTCGGTGCCGCCGGTGACCTGGACGCGGTCCAGCTTTTCGTTCCACGCCTCCCAGGCCTTTTGCTTGACGGTCTCGAACGTCGTTCCCTGAGGATTCTCCGCCTCGAGGTTCGCCTTCGCGTTGGCCGCGCTCACGAACGAGATGCCCACGCGCATGTTGACCGGCTGCCCGCCGGTGTCGAACACGGCGTAGGCGCCGGAGCCTTTGCCCGCGGGCGGGAAGCCATCCTTGCCGTAGGTGGTGCCGCCATTGGACTCGGTGCTTCCCGGCTTGACAACGTTGTCAGCCCAAGACCCTGTCGCAGTGATGGGGCGATCGAACTCCGCATGGAAGTAGACGGTGTAGTAGCTGCGGCGATCGACGTTGCCCGCCTCCCCATAGATGTAGCCGCAGAAGTTCCCGCTGGTGACCGAGCCCGTGATGGTGCGCGAGGCGGCATCGATCGAGACGTGCGCCTCGGTGCTGCCAAGCTCGGAATTGGAGGCTCGGATCAAAAGGGTGGCCGGCTTGTCGGCCGGGTAGGTGAATCGCGCCGACCCCGTGCGCATCGTGGCCGTGAGCTCCGCGCGAACCTTGGAGTCGAGCGTCACGCCGTAATATCCGGCGATGGCCTGCTCGTTCGGGCGCAGGAACGTGCTCGCGTAAATCTTGTCCGTCGTATCGGCCGTCGGCGAGGTGCTGACCGTACCGGCATACGGGAAAAAGGGAATATCACCAAATGCGCCCGCGCAGCCGGTGCCCGACAAGTGCGTCAGGCTGAAACCGCGGATCTTCATCGCACTATGCGCATATCCGCCCGGTGCGGGTGTGCGCGTTTGATTGCCCCTGGTCGTTTCCGGGCTGAATTGAAGCATGCCGAAAGGCAAGTCGGCGCCCGGCCAGGTTTCCCCGCCCTTGGTGCCAATGATGGGATTGACGAAGCGAGCCAAGCCACTGGGGAGCGGCTCGGACGAGTCGGCTGGATTGGCCGAATCCGCCACCGACGCATCGTCGATGGCTGCGTCCGTTCCGCGAACGGTGGAATCCGAGCCGCCGTCGTTCTCTCCTCCTCTAGGAGAAAGCGATGGTTCGGAACACGCCCCCGCGATGCCGAGGGGGGTCAGTGTAAGTACCAACATTAGAGAGCGCTTCATACGACGGACTGTACCAATTAAAGACAGCAAGTGAACTCTTCCTGTCCCCATTGCGAACGGGACATGAACAGGACAGTGGAACCGACCGTTCAGCCTTGCCGTTGCGCAATGGGCCGCGTTGTCGGGGACTGTCCCCCCGAGGACCGCATTGGACGTTCCTTGTATTTGCAAATATCGATGTCGAATCGTCGACGTCGAACTTCATTGGTTTTAATATTCGTCAAGCAACGATTTGTTGATGATCACCTCCAATCGTCGTGATATCCAATCGTCCGTGCGTATCACCATGGGTGCGGCCAGAGGATGTGCAGTCCCGAAAGCGGGGCATGCGACGCGCCAGAACGGCACGCGGTCGGGTCGGAGCCTCGGTAAGAGGGCTCGAGACGCGATCCACTGTTCCTTTGTCGGGTGAGCCTTCGGGCACACCCGACCGAAAGTCGTGGAGGTCCGCAAATCCGCCCTTGTAAGGCCACGTTTTGTAGCTTCGGGCTCGCCCCCTTGGCCCCGCCGTTCGTGCTGGCTGGCCGATAGCGCCGTTCGTGTAATTCGATAAGGGAATCTTGAGACACTGGAATCATCCGGTGGCGACTTAGCATCGTTGCACCCGCCGCGCGTGCCGTGGCGGTCGAGCAAGGCCCCTTTCTTTCGCGAGAAAGGCTGCAGGTGGTGCCGTACCGGTTTTGCCATGAGGGGCGAAATCCGGATTGGGAGTCGTGTTGTCTCTTTTGGAGGTTTCTCATGACGATCAAGACACCGTTCAACCGTGGCGTTCGTGGCAATTGGTTGTCTCTCGTTGGTTTGACACTATTGGCGTGCGCTCCCGCGGCTTGCACTGGAAATTCCCAGGGCGATGATTCCTCCGCACCGGCCCCCGGCGTTTCCGTCGATACCCTTCCCAACGCGCAGGTCGTCGATGTGGAAGCGGCCACCGGGATTCCCACCCTCGTGACCGGCGATCTCGGTGCGGCGGCAAAAGGCCATGCGCTCGCCGCCATTGCGGCGGTCTTCCGCGCCGATGCTTCGGAGCTCTCGCTGAAGAGCGAGTTCACCGATCCGCAGGGCGAGGTGCACTCGCGCTACACCCAATTCAAGAATGGCCTCGAGGTCCTCGACGGCGAGCTCGTGGTGCATAGCCGCGGCCGCGTGGTGTACGCCGCCAATGGCAGCGCGCGCGCGGACATCGCGGGCCCGGCGAAATCGACCATTTCGTCCGCATCCGCCGTCGCCGCGGCGCTGCGCACGTACGCCGGACGCGAAGGCCTCGCCGCGGAGCCCCGCACGGAGCTCGCGTACAAGCGCAGCGACGCGGGCGATTCGCTCCTCCTCGTCCACAAGGTGACGGTGACCGGCACGCAGGACGACGGCACCCCCATTGCCGACCTGGTGTTGGTCAACGCGGCCGACGGCTCCATTGTCGACGTGGTTCCCTCCATTCACACGGCGCGCAACCGCGAGGTGCACAACCTCAATGGCGGCACGAGCCTCCCCGGCCCCGTCGCCCGCACGGAGACCGGCGCCGCCAGTTCCGACGCGGTGGTGAACAACAACTTCGCGCGTCTCGGCTCCACGTACGATACGTACAAGGCCCTCTTCAACCGCGACTCCATCAATGGCAGCGGCTCGAAGCTGATTAGCTCCGTGCACTACAGCAGCCGCTACAATAATGCGTTCTGGAACGGCACGCAGATGGTGTACGGCGATGGGGACGGCAACACCTTCTCCAACCTGGCCAACTCGCTCGACGTCACCGCGCACGAGTTGACCCACGGCGTGACGTCGAACACCTCGAACCTCACCTACTCCGGGCAATCGGGCGGATTGAACGAGTCGCTCTCGGACATTTTCGGCCAGGTCGTCGAATGGTACGCGGCGGGCAAGGTCGTGAGCGCCGGTACGTGGCAGGTCGGTGAGGACGTGTACACGCCCAACAAGGCGGGCGATGCGCTTCGCTACCTGAACGACCCGAAGAAGGACGGTCGCTCACTCGATTACTATCCGGATTTCACCTCGGGCGTGGACGTGCACTACAGCTCGGGTATTTCCAATCTCGCGTTCTACCTTCTCTCGCAAGGCGGCACGCACCCGCGCGGAAAGACCACGACGCAGGTGACCGGCATCGGCATCGAGAAGGCCGCGCAGATCTTCTACCGCGCGAACACCTCGCTCTTTACCGCGAGCACGACCTTCTCGCAGGCGAAGACGTGGACGGCGCAAGCGGCGCAACAACTCGGTTACAGCACGGCCGAGGTGAACTCGGTACGCGCTGCCTGGACCGCGGTCGGCGTTCCGTAAATCAAAAGACTCATATGCGTGACGCCTCGGCGAGTGTGGGCCTCGTCGAGGCGTCCCGCATCTGGGATTACTCATCCCAGAAAAGCGGTCGCGGCAAGTGGACACGTGTCCGGACGAATGTCCGCGCGCGAACCTTTCCTCGGTGAAAACTGCGGGAATGTGCGTGCGACATCGCCGGCACGTGGGTTGCTGAGTGGTGGGCCACGACGGGAGATACGGCGGACGAAATTAATCGGACTGCCCCCGCGAAAGGACACCATCATGAACCTCACCATCAAGCGTCTGCTTCCGCTCATCGTCCTCCCCGTTGCCCTCGCGGGGCTGAGTGCGGTGACCCATCGCGACGATCACGCAAAGGCTGCGTCGGCGGCCAATGCCTCGCGCATCGTGCTCGCGTCGGACGAGGTGACCGATCGTGATGCGCCGCTGATGCCGCGCAACCGCTCGGATATCTTCGTCTATTCCGCGCGCACGCAGGGCTTGGCCGAAACCAAGGTCTTCGTGGAGCACAGGAATGGAACGAAAGAGCTCGTCTACGTCGATCAACAGCCCGGCGAGCTCGTCGACGTCAGCGCCGACGGCTCGCACGGAGTGTTTCGCCGCTTCATCTCGCCCGGCAAAACCGAGACGTACTCCGTCGACTTCAACAAGCGCGCGAGCTGAACGTCGACGGTCGCAGAAATACCTTACTTGCTTTCGGCGAGCGCGCGATCGATGACCTTGCGGAACTTCGAATACGTCTCGGCGCCGCTGATGTAGTACCCGTTGATGATGAAGCCCGGTGTGGAGTTGATCCCGGCATCGCTCACGGCTTTGACGTCCTCGTCGACGACGGCCCGGTGGGTTTGATGGTCGAGGGCTGCCTTGAACTTGGCAAGGTCGAGCCCCGCTTGTTCGGCATACTTCTCCACCGCTTCCCGTTTGAGGCCGTTTTCGGTCGGCTGGGCGGCGAAGAGCAAATCATGCATATTCCAAAATCCGTCCGAGCCCTTCTGCTTGAATGCTTCGAGGCTCGCCTGGGCTGCAAGCCCGGCGTCCTCGTGCATGGTGAGCGGGAAATTGCGCCACGATAGCTTCACGCGGTCGCCATAGTTTTTCATCACTTCCTTCATCGTATCTTCCGCGCGCCGGCAGTACGGGCATTGGAAGTCGCTGACCTCGACGATGGTGACCTTGGCGTTCGCATTGCCCTTCGTGGGCGCGTTGAGCCGGGCTGGTAGGGTTTTCTTCTCCAGCTCGGGCGCGCCCTTGCCGTCTTTGACGAGCGTGTCGTAGAGGTCCGCCGGTTTCGTCCCTTTGGCGAGGAGCGCGCTGGACTTGGTGATCTCCTCGTCGATGATCTTCTTGAACCGATCGAGCGACTCCGCGCCGACGATGCGCCGCCCATTGATGAAGTAATGAGGTGTGTTCGTCGCGGCGACGTCTTCGGCCGCTTCCTGGTCGGCGTCGATCTCTTTCTTGTACTTGTGCTCCTTGATGGCGCTCTGAACTTTGTCCACCGAGAGCGCCAACTCTTTGGCGATGCGCGCAAAATCCTCGTCTTCGAGTTTCGGCGCCGATTCGAACAGTTTGTCGTGCGCGTCCCAGAAGCCTTTGTCTCCCTTTTCGGCGCGTGCGGCGAGTGCGAATTGCGCAGCGGCTTCGGCGTGCTTGTGAATCGATACAATGGGCTCGTTCTTCCAAACGATGCGCACTTTGTCGCCGTAGGTGTCACGGATTTGTTTCATCGTCGCCTCGCTGCGTTTGCAGAAGACGCATTCGAAGTCGGAGAACGTGACGATGGTCACCAGCGCTTTGTCGGTACCGAGCACGGGGCTCTTTCCGATGGGCACTTTCCATAGGCCGTCGTCTTTCGCCTCGGCTGGTGATGGCGGCGGCGGCGGTGTGGCATTTTTGGCCTCCTTCGAGCTTCGCGTATAAATCTCGCTCTTCGGGGTGCCCGCTGCAATCTTTGCTTGGGCCTTACCGAGCTCCTGATCGATGACGGCCTTGAACTTCTCGTAAGGTTGCGCCCCGGAGAAGGCGACGCCGTTGATGTAGAAAGCGGGCGTGGCGTTGACGTTGAGCTGCCGCGAGAGCGCTTCGTCCTGTTCGACTTTGCTCGCCCATTTGTGCGAGGCGAGACCCGCTTTGAACTTCGCGAGATCGGTCACCCCCGATTGTTGCGCCCAGCGCTCGTAGTTCGCGGGGGCAAGCGTGTTTTGATTGCGGTAGGCCAAGTCGTGGAACTTCCAGAATGCCTCGTTCCCTTTGAGGGCGAAGACGCCCGCCGCGGCTTCGGACGCGGGGCGCGCGTTGGGATGATTGGGAATGGGCATGTGCTTCCAGAGAATGCGCACTTTGTCGGGGCCGTAGTTCTGCTTGATCTGCTCGAGCGTGGGCTCCACGCGCGCGCAGAACGGGCATTCGAAATCGGAGAACTCCACGATGGTGACCGGCGCAAGGCGATTGCCCCACATGGGGTCTTTGCTGTCGACCGGAATGGGTGAATCCGAGTCGCTCCACGGTGCGGTATCCGATCCGGCCGCGGATTCCCCTCCGCGAAGGCTCTGCAGACGGTGCGTGTCGTAACCCCACATGAGGGCGCCGCCGGAGAGAAAGCTCAGGAAAAAACCGATGACCGCGACTCCGCCCGGGATGTCGCGTACTTCGTGGCTATTTTTGGACATGACGAATCCTTTGCGTCCGGGCCATGGGCCCGCGCGAAACTCGAAATACAATGATGGCGATCGGCACGGCGCTGCGGCGACGCGCGCGCAAACGTGCCCTGTTCTCGATGGATGGCGAGAATGCGAAAGAACCGAAAGAACGCGAGCTCGCGATCTACGGGCGTGTGCTCAGCGCGGCGGCCGCTCGATCGAGTCGCGCACGCCGGCGGGCGCGGTTTCCTCGAGGACGGGCCACGCGACGAAGCCTGCGAGAAGCATGCGGGCGGTGTGGGCGGTCCCGGGAATCACGCCTTCGGGCGCGGCTTCGCCCGAGGAAGAAGGCGAGGGGTGGTGCCCCTCTTCATAGCTATGGCCTTCGAACGAGGGCAGGCAGCTCGCGTCGTCCTGCCCCACGTCGATGGAGGCGCTGGGGCCATCCAACGTCGGCGTCGGGGCAAACATCGTGGCGCCGCGCATGTCGCAAAGCGGGGCAGCTCGGGAAGGCACCGCGGGGGCCGTTCGCGAGACCATGTCCGAAGCCCACGCAGGCGCCGCCGTGAACCATGCCGCCATGGTCACCAGGAAGGCCAGGAGGTACTTCAGCTTCGGATGCATCCGCGTTTCCTACTCTGCACGGGCGCGGCACCCGACGCAAGACGTTGGCAAAAAGAGAGAGAATTCACAGGAAGACGGGAAGACGGGAAGGGGTTTCGGCGTGCTGCAGCGCGGAACGCTGGTTTTTTTTGTTTCCAATTGGCCCATTGAGCTCCGTTGAAACCAAAAAACTTCCCGTCTTCCCGTCTTCCTGTGAAAATTCTCTCTCTTCTTAAGCGCCGAGGGAGCGACGATCCGGGTGGGTGGATCGAGGGGGGCACCGTTTAGACTGCGCCTCATGCATCGGACCCTCGCAATGGCGCTTCTCCTTCTGGCAATGGGCGCCTGTTCTTCCTCGTCGACGCCTGCACCGCTTCCGATTCGCGTCGCGACGGCGGTGGTGCGTGCGCCCGAGCTCGATCGGGCGCTCGCCACGATGGCCGTGGAGACGGCGGGGGAGTTCGCGAAGAAGGGGCTCACCCCCGAGGGACTCGCCATCGCGGTGATCGATCTTCGAAGCGGCCGCTCGGGGGCGTACCGGGGCGATGTTTCGTATTACCCCGCCTCGGTGGTGAAGCTTTGCTACCTCGCCTATTACGAAGCGTCGAAAGACGCGCAACGGCTTGCCGATACACCGGAGCTCGTGCGTGCGGTCAAGGACATGGTGACCGTCTCCTCGAACGACGCGACGGGCTTCGTCGTGGACTCGATCACGGGCACCACCTCGGGGCCGGAGCTCACCGGCGAGGCGTGGGAAGCGTGGAAGACGAAGCGCGACGCCGTCACCGCGTGGTACCACCGCCGCGGATTTCCCAATCTCAATGCCAAGCAAAAGACGTTCTGCGAGGACAGCTACGGCCGGGAGCAGGCCTACCGCGATGGTGGAAAGAATCGCAATCGGATGAGCGCCCTGGAGGCGGCGCGCATCTTCGCCGAGATCGTGCGCGGCGAGGTGGCTGGCCCCGCCGGAACGAACGAGATGATGGCGCTCCTTGCACGCGAAAGCGCCGAGGCCAAATCCGAGGACGGGGAACTCGAGAATGCTCGCCTCGCAGGGCGCGCGCTTCCGAAAGGCTCCCGCATTTGGGCGAAGTCCGGCGACGCCTACGACGTGCGCCACCTCGTCGGGCGCGTGCTCCTTCCCGATGGGCGCGATCTCGTCGTCGCCGTGTTCACGCAGGGGGTGAAGTCGGAGCTCGACGTCATCCCCAGGGTCTACGAACGCATCGGGGCGCAATCTTTGCTTTGAGCGCGCCACCATGAAATGGATGGCTTTGGGCTGCGTGGCGATGGCGCTGGGATGTGGCTCGGACGAGGGTGACGACGGCGACACGGGGCAGGTGTCGCAGCCCGCGGTCACGGCGGCGAATTTCCCCCGCCTCGACGCGGCCACCGTGGATGGCTACCAGCTCACCGCGGGCAGCACGTTCACGGAATATGGGAACCGAATCACCGAGCTGGAAAAGATTCCGCAGCTTCGCGCCAAAGGCGTGTCCGACGTCCTCGCGTCGGCGAACCGCAATGGGCGCAATCTCTGCCATCCGACGCACCTGAATGCCAACTTGAATCCAAAGGGATTCTGCTGGCAAGACGGCGAGGACGACGACGAAAACGTGTGGGTCCCGCAGGGGGTGACCGGCTCGGGCGACGCCAACCCGGGCACGGGTACGGTGAACGGTCGCCGCATCGTTCTGGCCACATGGCATAGCAGTGGCGACACCTTCCTTCGCGTCTCCTTCGCCGACGTCACCGATCTCGCGCACGTGACCTACCGCCACGTTCTGCTCGTGGAGCCGACATCGAATACCAACTTTGCTGCCATTGCCGGCCACGGCCACGGGCTCACCTGGTTTGGAAATCGCCTTTTCGTCGCCACCGCCGGAAGCGTGATTCGCGTGTTCGACCTGCGCCATCTCTGGTCGATGGATACGGGCACCTCCGAGGTCGGGCGCGGCAGCGATGGGAAATACCACGCGCGCTACCATGCCTTTGCCCTGCCCCAGGTGGGGGCCTATTGGTACCCGGGCGGCGGGGCGTGCGCGAACACCACCGGGGCACGTCCCTGCTTCGCGTCGCTCGGGTTCGACCACACCGGTGGGGGCTCGCTCGTCGCCGCCGAGCACGTGCCGCGGGAGAAGGGGCGGGTCGTTCGTTGGCCGATGGACCGGACGAGCGGATTGCTCGCGACGCAATCCGATCAGCGGGTGCACGCGTCGGAGGGCTTTCTGTCGCCGGTGTGGGCCATGCAGGGCGCCGTCGCCCGGGATGGCTACTTCGTCCTCACCGGCTTGTGCCCGGAGTATGCGGACGACCCACCGGCCGATCGACCTTCGTGCCTTCACGGTGGAGTGGGTGGCGTGTCGACATCGCGCCTCGGGCAAGCCCCGGTGAACAGCGAGAATCTCTCGTATTGGCCCGCGACCGGTGAACTCTGGCTCATCAACGAGCAGCTTCGTGAGCGCGTGACCGTGCACATTCCGTGGCCGGGTTGATTCGTTGAGGGCTAACGTGCGGGCGTGAGCTCGAGATTCCTTCGCAGTGTGCTTGCAGGTGTGACGGTTCTCGTGGCGGCCTGCACGTGCGCTACCGGTCGCGACGATGGTCTGGTCGCGCGCGGAAGCGCGCTGACCCTTTCGTCCGGCTGGTTTTTGCAGGACGTGGCGAAGGTGCCCGAGTCCGGCGCGACGATTTCGCAGGTGGGTTACGCGCCCTTGGGTTGGTATGCGGCGACGGTCCCCGGCACGGTATTGACGAGTCTGGTGAACGACGGTGTCTACCCCGAGCCGCTCTACGGAGAGAACAACCGGCCCGACAAGATTCCCGAAAGCCTGTGCCGTACTTCGTATTGGTACCGCACCGAGTTCCACGTTCCACGCGTGCGCGCCGGAAAACACGTTTGGCTGAACTTCGAAGGCATCAACTACACGGGCGACGTTTGGGTGAACGGGCAGCAGGTCGGCACCATCGAGGGCGCCTTCGCGCGCGGCATCTTCGACGTGAGCGGTTTCGTGGAGCCGGGGGAGGACGCCGCCGTCGCCGTTCTCATTCATCCGCCGCCGCATCCCGGCGATCCGGAAGAGAAAACCATCGCCACCGGCGCCGGGGTGAACGGCGGCGTCCTCGTGCAGGACGGCCCCACGTTCCTTTGCACCATCGGATGGGACTGGCTGCCCGGCATCCGCGATCGCAACATGGGCATCTGGCAAAAGGTGACGCTTTCCACCACCGGGCCCGTGAAAATCGAGGATCCCTTCGTCACCTCGGACCTCCCGCTTCCGCGCACCGACTCGGCGGATCTCGCGCTGGAGACGACGCTGCACAACGTCACCAATACGCCGCAAACCGGCGTGCTTCACGGGACGTTCGACGGCGTGCACTTCCAGCGCAACGTCACCCTCGAGCCGAACGAGTCGCGCACCATCAAGCTAGGCGCCGACACGGTGCCCGAGCTCCACGTGCTGAATCCGCGACTATGGTGGCCCAATGGCTATGGGCCACAAAACCTGAATACGATGAACCTCCGCTTCGACGTCGTGGCGGGCGGCGGCGATGGCAAGACGTCGGACCGGCGTGACGTCACCTTTGGCATTCGCGAAATCAGTTACCACGTGCCAGGGACCGAGAACCTCACCCTGTCGGTCAACGGCGTGCCGGTCATCGCCAAAGGTGGCGATTGGGGCTTGGACGAGGGCATGAAGCGCATTCCGCGCGAACGCCTCGAGGCCCAGGTTCGCATGCACAAGTTGGCCAATTATACGATGATTCGCAATTGGGTCGGCCAGAGCACGGGCGAAGACCTTTACGACCTTTGCGACCAATATGGCCTTTTGCTCTGGGACGAGTTCTTCCAGCCGAACCCGTTCGATGGCCCGAACCCGGACAACGTCCCCCTGTATTTGGCCAACGTGCGCGAGAAGGTGCTTCGCTTTCGGCATCATGCGTCCGTGGCGCTTTGGTGCGGGCGCAACGAGGGCGATCCCGAGCCGGCGGCGATCGACGAAGGCATCCAGCGCATCATGTCCGAGCTCGACCCGCAGCGCCTCTACCAGCCCAATTCGTCCGACGGGCGCGGCGTTCGCTCGGGTGGGCCGTATTCGTGGCGCGAGCCGCGCAAGTTCTACGAGTTTCCGCCGGAGGAGGCCTTCAAGACGGAAATCGGCAGTGTCTCGATACCGACGTTGGAGGCCGTGCAGGCGATGATGCCGGAGAAAGACTGGCATACGATCAATGACGATTGGGCCGAGCACGATCTCGCGCGGGGCGCGCAACAGGGGCGCGACGATCCTCGAATGTACGCGGACGTTCTGACGAAGCGCTACGGGGCTTGGTCCGATCTCGGGGGCTTCGTGCGGCGCGCCCAGTTGATGAACTACGAAGCGTACCGCGCGATGTACGAGGGGCGCTTCGCCAAGCTTTTCGCGCCGACGACGGGCGTCATCACCTGGATGAGCAATCCCGCACAACCGAGCTTCGTGTGGCAGCTGTACAGCCATGACCTGGAGCCGAATGCCTCGCTCTTTGCCGTCCGCAAGGCGTGCGAGTCGGTTCATATTCAAATGAACCAAAACGACTTCCACGTGATGGTCATCAACGATGGCACTCGGGCGGTGCCCCATCTGACGGCACACGTTCGCGTCTTCAACTTGGATGGAACCTTGAAGTCGGAGAGCCAAACCCCGGTGGTCGCGCGCCCCTCGTCGGCGACCGACGCGGGTGCCATCACCTGGCCCGCGGGCCTATCCCCCGTGCACTTCGTAAAGGTCGAGCTTCGCGATGCGCAGGGCCGGGTCCTGTCGGACAACTTCTACTGGCGAGCCCTCCCCGAGCACCCCGACGACTTTACCGCGCTGGACACGCTCCCGGTTGCCGCGCTGACCATGAACATCGCGCGTCACGATGCGCAAGGTAAGCTGCTGCTCGACGTGACCCTGTCCAATCCCACCAACACCGTTGCCCTCATGGCCCACGTCCAACTGCGCAACGGGCGCACGAATCAGCGCATTCTGCCGGTCTTCTACAGCGACAACTACATCTCCTTGTTGCCGGGCGAGACGCGCACCCTCACCGTCGAGGCTTCCGCGAACGACCTCGGCGGCGACGCCCCGCGCATCGCACTCGATGGCTGGAACGTGACCAAGGCGAATTAGTTGGCAGCCAAATCCCAAATCCCGCCCTCGAAATTCCCGCTCCTGCTCCACGCCAGGAGCGCGCAGCTCATTGCGGTCGTGAAGGCTGCGTGGATCCTTGACCCGAAGTTTCGCGATCAGGCGATGCGGGTGGCAAAGACTATTGCGCAGAACGCGGCCGGATGGGGAGGCGTCTCGCGGGCGACCGCACCCGTCTTTGCTATCGGGCGGGGTGAAACGGCGGCAGCGGCCGCTGCCATCGAGCTGGCCATCGTCGTCGTCGCCGACGATCGGCGATCGCGGAACGGTTAGGTGCGCTGCTCGCGTGGCTTTGGCCGGTGAGCGATCCATCGCCGTGAGCGAGGCCATCGGGCGTGGAGCAGGAGCAGGAGCGGGAATTTCGAGGGCGGGTCTTGGAATTTGGGGTTTGGAATTTGGTTTGAGGGGTCTGGAATTTGGAATTTGGTTTGAGGGGGAGCGGCGCTTAATTTGGCTGCGCAATCTGGTAGTACAGCGGTCGCGAGGCGCCGCATTGCATGCACGTGACGCGCGCCACGCGGAGACGGTGGCCGTCGTGCTCTTCGGCGGTGTGCTCGTCGACGCGCACGCTGGCGCCGCAGAGGGCGCAGGGCAGGGCGCGGGCGTGGGCTTCGACCACGGAGGCGGAAACGACGACGACTGGGCGCTCGGGGGCGCCGCCCGGTTCGAACGTGGCGATTTTCCATTTGTCGCGCACCAACTTGGCGGTGGTGCGTTCGCGGGCGCGTCGTTCGGTTCTCGATCGCTTCGTCACCCTGCGCAGTCTAGCATTGTTGACGTGGGCTCATCCCATCGTGAAATCTGTTTCACTGGTATCACCTGTGGACGGCGCTACGTTGGCGAGCATGAGTTCTCTTGGTAAATCTCTTTTCCTCGCCTCGCTCCTTGCTCTGGTCGCCTGTTCGTCGGACGACGATACGGCAACCCCGCAGCTACTCCCCCTCACGGTGGCTTCCTTCGATGCGGCCCAAGGTCAGCTTCCCGAAGGCATCGCCATTCGCCAGGGCACCGTATACGTAGGCTTTGCCCCGGTGGGCACCATCGCGCGCGTCGACCCCGCGACGGGCGCGTTTCAGCGGTTTGGCCAATTGCCTGGCCCCTCGTCGCCCACCTCCGGTTTCATGACCGGCCTTGCGTTCGACGCGCAAGGCTCGCTCTATGCGGCGTTGGTCTCCCTGACCGCCGACGTCAAGTCGGGTATCTACCGCGTTGGCAAGGACGGCGGCGACGCCACGCTCTTCGCCGAGCATGCGGACATGAAATTCCCCAATGGCCTCGAATTCGACGCGGGCGGCGGCCTCTGGGTCACCGACTCGGCCAAGGGCGCCATATTTCGAATCGCGAGCGACGGCACAGTCTCCTTGTTCTCGGATGATCCGATCCTCAAAGGCCAGGCCGGCTTCTGTGGCCCCGGCACGAGCGCAGGGTTCGAGATCGGAGCCAACGGCATCGCCCTCGGCTCGAACGTCGTGTACGTCGCCAACAGCGACAAGGCGAGCGTCGTCGAAATCGCCATCAACGCGGACGGTTCTCCCGGCCCCACGCGCACCGTCGCCGGCCCCGACTGCGAGCGGCTCGGCGGCGCCGATGGACTCGTGCGCGCGCCGAGCGGATCGCTCTTCGTGGCGGCCAATCGATTGAATCAAGTCGCAGCCGTCGAAACCAACGGCAACGTCGGCCTGCGCTGGCGCGGGGCACCGCTGGATTTTCCGGCGAGCCTCGCCATCTCCACGGACAACACCTTGTGGATCACGAGCTTCGCCCTCGCGAACGCCAACGCCGGCACGAACCCGAAACCGGCCCTCGTTCGCTCGCCTTTCTGAACGGAACTACGGATACAGCCTGGCCACGGCCTCGAGGTCGCCCGGGCTGAGCCCATCGCGCTGGCCGATGGGCTGACCATTCTGTGCCACGATGGTCGGCTGGCCGTTCTTCGAGAAGGCATACGGGCCGTAGTGCATGATGGAACGGTAGTCGTACGAACCGATGTCGTCGCCGTCGGAGACGTGCTGCTCGAAATTGTGCTCCATGCCGGAGGTGACATTTTCCATGTTGATGCTCACGTGCTCGTTGCGATCTTCGCGCGACTGCTCGTGCCATAGGCCCACGGCGTGGCCAATTTCGTGAATGGTCGCGCCGGTGCCGCAACCTTCTGCCAAGTTGATGTACTGCACGCCGCCTTTGCGTCCGACCGTGGAGTTGCACCCGTCGCCTGCACGGAATTGAATGTAGTCACGGTATTGGCGCTGGTTTTCCGGCGTGCGCTCCACGAAGGTGAGCGACGTGTTCTCCCGCCAATGGGCAATGGCATCGTGCACGCGCTGCACGTTGGGCAGACTTCCGTCGATGGTGTAGGCGACCACCTTGTTCTTCCATCGGCGGTTCTTGCCCGGGATGGCGACCCCCTGCGGCGTTACGCTCTGTCCGCGAAGAATGCCCGTCGGCAGCAATTGCTCCCCGGTGCGGTCGAGCAGAATGTCGCCTTCGAAAACCGCCTCGCCGTTCACTTCGGAATATTGAATCTTCTGCAGCTCCCCGTTGGGCCCGAGCGGGAAATATCCAGTCTTCACCGGAGCGTCCGCGGGCACCGCCATTTCGGCCGCGGATTGCGTATGTTCGGCCGATGTTTGCGCGGTATTCTCGGATGCAGAACCTGCGCTGGAGCACGCGGTGGCGGCCATGGCCAGAATTGCGACCATGGATGCAGATAGAATTTTATGCATATCGAATCGCCCTCGTTTTATTTGGTCGAAGCGTTGTCGTTTCCTTCCCGTCATTCGGGAGGCGTATACGAGGATATGGCCAAGCGTCTCCGATGTCATCGCTCGGGACGCCATATTCATGATTCGTGATTCGATATTTCGGATCGATATTCGAAAATGATACCGATTATGAAATTGATGTGCTTACGGCGCCGAGGCTACCGCGGCTCGAATCGCTGGTAGCAGAACACTCCGCGGATATCGCTGTTCGAATCGCGTCGCGCGTCGTTTTGCGTCATCGGTGCGCTGGAGCATGAGTAATGCTTGAACGGACAACGCCTCGCGCTCTTCCGCGAGCAAGCCCGCGGGAAATCGCGACTTGTGGCGATCGGTCGCGCGCAAAGCTTCTTCGCCCTCTCCGCGATTCAATGCCGCACGTGCGACATCGAGCAGCGGCCGCTCTCCCGCCAATTGACGGCTCGAAGGCAAGGTCGCGGTGGAGGACGCGCTCGGCGTCTGCGGTGCGCGCTCGTCGGGGATCTCCAACGCCACGCTCGCCGATGGAGAAGACGTCGGCGCCGGTGGTGCGGCGCGATCGACATAGACGATTTGCGTCGCGGGTGGCGCATCATTCTTTGCGCCGAAGAAAAGGCGCATGCCCAGAGCGCCCGCCACCAAGCCGAGCGCGAAGATCCCCAGCACCGCGGCGATGCGCCCGACGCGCGTGCGCCTGCGCGGGCGCAGCATGGCACCGGACAAGCGGTCTTCTCCGCCGCCGCGCTCCCCATCGTCGAATCCGCCGCCACCGATGGACCGCTCGAGCCGCTCCCACGCGCGCTCCTCGGCGCCCCGCGGCGGACCCTCGGCATGGCGTTCCGAGCGGACCAGACGTGCCAGCGACGGCGTCAAAGGCTTCGGCTCTTTCATCGTCCACCTCGCCGTGCGCCACGCGAACGTTCTGCCGATTGCACGGCGGCCGCAAACTCCTCACGCGCGACACGAAGTCGCGAATACGCCGTATGCAGCGGGACCCCGAGGGAGGCGGCGATCTCGTTCATCGGCACCTCGTCGATCTCGTAAAGGATGAACACCGCGCGGCGATCGAGCGCGATGCCTTCGAGCCCGATCGCTGCGAGCCTTTGATCTTCCGCGCGCTCGAGAAGCTCGTCCGCGGCCGGTCGAGGATCGGCGGATTCGTCACCGTCGAACGACGAACGAAAGCGGATGCGCGCCTGCTTGCGGTAGTCCGACGCAAAGCGAAACGCGAAGGCGAAGAGCCACGGACGGATCGGGCGCGCCGGATCGTAGGTGTCGAAGCGACGATGTACGGCGAGGAAGACCTCGTGCACCACATCGTCCAAATCGGCACTGTCTACGCCGAGGCGTCGCAGCGATGTCCAAACGTAGCGAAATTCAGCCGCAAAAAGGCGCCGGAAAGCATCGTCCCGCGCGTGTGCGACCTCCATCCCTTGGTCTTGGAGGATGCATACGGCTTTTGTCATAGATTCACGAGCAGCCCGAGGAGGACGCTGCCTGTGATGGCCGGCTGCGTGTAAACCGTGCGCCCGTCGATGCGAAATTCGGGGCGGGTCATGGGCATGCCCACCTCGGTGGCGCTGAACAGCGCGAGGGGCCCCGAGAGGTCCAGCTGCACCCCGAGTCGCGCGCCGCCGCTGGCGAAGAACGTCGAGGTGGATCGCGGCCCCACGATGCTGCTGGAGGATCCGCTGAGCATCCCCAACGAGACCACGGGGCACAGGAACGCGGGCCCTGCGTGGAAGCACGGCACGAACGAGCCGAGCACGACATTCGACGAGACTTGCCCTGCCGGCGCAACATCGGTGGAGGTCGCAAGATCGGCGCGCCCCTCGACGGCGACGGAAAAGGTCTTCGCGCGCAGACCGACGAACGCAGACAAGCCGAACGACGCGGCCGGTTCGACACCAAATGCGCCAATGAAGGTCGTTCCCACGAAGGGCCGTGTGCGCGGTGTCGGCGGGGTCACCGGCTCGCGCGGCTCCTCGGCCACAGGCGGCGGTGGCGGGGCTGGAGCCGGTGTGGGAGCCGGCGGAGGCGTGCTGGCCAGGTTGACCACGTTGGCATCTGCGTCGGGGGGCGGTGCCGATCGGGTCAGGCTCAAAGGATCGATGGCGATGCTCACCGTGAGCGCCATTGCCGCCACCACGTCCTCGCAGCGATCCGTGCGCTCGGCGAGGGCGCGGGTGCCGCGCTCGATGCCGTTTTCATCGAGCAGCTCGACCTCGCCGCGGTAGAGCCCCGCGACACGCGTGACCCGGGCCACGATGGTGACCGGCGCCGTGTGCCGAAAGGGCTCGTAGCCCAGGCGCGCGGCCACGGCGGTTCGCAGCGCCTCCTCGTCGGGGCATGCCGTCGCCCCCGCACTGCGCACATAGACGAGGCGCGCCGTCGGATTCGCATGCGCGGACGCACCGAACAGGAAGACCCCGACGCCCAACCACAAGGAAAAAAGCCGCGTGTTGCCCAAGCCGCCCACGAGTATATCGCGACAAGCACTGTGGTAAGGAGCACCAATCATGCTCTTTTCGCGAGCTCTCCTCACGACGGTCAAAGAGGCGCCCGCCGATGCGGCCAATGTGAGTCACCTGCTGCTCACCCGCGCGGGCTTCATCCGGCGCGTGGGCGCCGGCATGTACGACTTTTTGCCGCTCGGCCTTCGTGTGCTTCACAAGATCACACGCATCGTGCGCGAAGAGATGGATCGCGCCGGTGCGCTGGAGGTCCTCATGCCTGCGCTCCTTCCGGCGGAGTATTACAAAGAAAGCGGTCGCTGGGACGGCTTTGGCGATACCCTCTTTCGCCTGAAAGATCGCAAGGGCAGCGATCTTCACCTCGGCCCCACGCACGAAGAAATCGTGACCGACATTGCGCGCCGCGAAATCCGCAGCTACCGCGATATGCCCAAGAATCTTTACCAGATTCAAACCAAATTCCGTGACGAGCCGCGTCCGCGCGGTGGTCTTTTGCGCACACGCGAGTTTCTCATGAAGGATGCCTACTCCTTCGACATTTCGGAGGAGGCGGCGCTCTCGAGCTTCGAGCGCATGCGTGTCGCGTACTGCCGTATTTTCGATCGCATGGGCCTGCAGTACCGCATGGTCGCCGCCGATTCGGGGGCCATGGGCGGCTCGTTGAGCGCCGAATTCCAGGCCCTCGTGGAATCGGGGGAGGATGCCATCGTCGCCTGCGGCACATGCGATTACGCCGCCAATGTCGAAATCGCGACCGCGCAATCATTGCCCTCGCCCGACGGCATTCCGCTGGAGGCGCTGCAACAGGTCCACACTCCCGGCAAAGGCTCCATTGACGATGTGACGGCGTTCCTCGGCATCGGCCCGGGCCAGATGCTCAAGTCGCTCCTCTACGTCGGCCAGCACGGCGAGATCGTCATGGTGGTCGTGCGCGGGGATCACGCGGTGAACGAAGTGCGCTTGGCGCGTGCCCTCGGCGTGGCGGAGGTGTCCCTCGCCGCCGAGGCCGACGTCAAAAATGCGACGGGGGCGGCCGTCGGCTTCGCCGGGCCCACCACCTTCCAGGGGCGCATTTTGGTCGATCGCGCGGCCTCGCACGTGCGCAACGGCGTCGCCGGCGGCAACGAGACCGACTACCACATCATGGGGGTCAACTTCGGGCGCGACTTCACCGGGGACGTCGTCGACGTGCGCCTCGCGGCCACGGGCGATCCCTGTCCGCGCTGCAGCGGTGGAAAGCTTGGCTCGTACCGGGGCATCGAGGCCGGGCACATCTTCGTTTTGGGCACGCACTACGCCACGAAAATGGGGGCCATGTTTAGCGACGAGCGCCAGGAGAACCATCCCATTTGGATGGGCTGTTACGGCATCGGTGTCTCGCGCCTGGTGGCGACGATCCTCGAACAGCACCACGACGACAACGGCATGCGGTGGCCCAAGGCCATCGCGCCCTACGACGTGTACATCGTCACGGTGGGCAAGGATGCGCCGGTGCTCGAGGCGGCGCGCAAACTGCACGATGCGCTCGAAGAAAGCGGCGCCTCCGTGCTTTGGGACGACCGCGACGAGCGCCCCGGTGTGAAGTTCAAAGATGCCGACCTGCTGGGCATTCCGCTGCGCGTCACCCTCGGTGCCAAGGCGCTCGCGGCGGGCCATGTCGAATTGAAGCCGCGGAGCGAGCCCGATCCGAAAAAGGTCGAGCTCATCCCCGTGGCTTCCGCCGTCGAGACGATCCGCGCACGCGTTCGCGGCGCCTGATCATGCGGCCACCTGCGCTGCCGCCGGGACGAGCGCGGCGACGTGGGCGCGGGCCGCGGCCAACGACGTCTCGCGCACCTCGCGCATCGCGAGCCCTTCGGCACGGACGAATTCGATGTCGCGGATGCCCACGAAGCGAAGCACCGTGTCCAGATGCCCCTCGTGCATCTGCACCACGGGCGAGCCTTCGTAGACGCCACCGCGCGTGGCGACCACGTAGGTCTTCTTGTCGGGCACGAGCCCTTCGACGCCGGCGGGGCCGTACTTGAACGTCTTTCCGGCGATGAGAACGTGGTCGATCCACGCTTTGAGCCCGCTCGGAATGGCGAAGTTGTAGAGCGGCGCACCGATGACCACGACGTCGGCCGCTTTGAGCTCGTCGATCAGCGCGTCGATGAGCGACTCTTCGCGCTTCTGCGATTCGCCATCGATGTGCGGCAGAGGATCGCGGGCCAGGTCCCGGTAGGTCACCTGAAGGTCGGGATGACCCGCGCGGTAGCCCTCCACGATGGAGCGGGAGAGCTCGCGGGAGACGGAGGAGGAACCGAGGATGCTGGAATCGAGGTGAAGAAGATTCATGTCCATCATCCTGCACCGGGCACCAAAGCTTCGTTAGATACCCGATTTGGGATAGATTGTTCTATCAATAGGACAATGTACGACCTCAACGATCTCTACTTTTTCGCGCAGGTGGTGCAGCGCGGGAGCTTCACCAAGGCGGCGCGCGCCATCGGTGTTCCCAAGTCGCGCCTCTCGCGGCGGGTGGCGGAGCTCGAGACCCGCCTCGGTGTGCGGCTGCTTCAACGCACCACGCGCCGTCTGTCGCTCACCGACGTGGGGAGCAAGTACTACGAGCAGTGCCAGTCCATGCTCGCCGCTGCCCAAGCCGCCGAGCAAACGGTGGAGAACCTCACCGCGGAGCCGCGTGGCCACCTTCGCGTCACCGCGCCGCTCGGCATCGCGCAGGACGACGTTGGCGTGCATCTGAGCAAGTTCCTGCGCGCGTACCCACGCATCCGCATGGAGCTCGTCACCACCAACCGTCGCATCGATCTCGTCGAGGAAGGCGTCGACGTCGCGCTGCGTGTCCGCCCGCGCGCCGAGGAAGATCCGCACTTGGTCACGCGCCACCTGCGCATCTCCCGCGCGTTGGTCGTGGCCTCACCCGCGTTCCTGAAACGATACCCGGGTATCGAAGAGCCAGAAGACCTACGCGAGGTGCCGGCCCTCGGCTTCGGCACGCGCATGACCACCCTGCACTGGGTGCAGACCGGCCCGGGCGGCGCGCAGTCCACGGTGGAGATCGCGCCGTACTTCTTTTCCGACGACTTCATCGTGTTGAAGTACTTGGCCCTCGATGGCCTCGGCGTGACCTTGCTGCCCGAGGTGAACTGCAGGCAAGAACTCGCGCGGGGGCAGCTCGTGCAGGTCCTGCCGGAGTGGCAGTCCGACACGGGCATCCTGCACGTGGTCTACCCCACGACCCGCGGCCTCTCCCCCACCGTGCGCGCGTTCATCGACTTTCTGGTGAAGACCCTCGGAGAGACTCACAAGCCTTTGCAGCCCAAGGCCTGACGCCGCTCCTTGGCCGTGTGGGCCGAGCTCGAACGCGGCTTCGCCTCGCCCCAGCGTTGAACGACCACGCCGTAGGCTTTGCATGCGCCGTCCTTGTCGCCGGTGTGTTCCTTCGCGTCGCCGAGCCACAGATGGGCGCGCGTGTTCATGAAGGGTTGCTCCAGGACGTGGCAGCTTCGGGTCATCGGCTCGAAGAGGGGCACGGCCTCGGCGTGTTCGCCGACCAACTGCCCCACGTGCCCTTGCAGCGTGTCCGTGAGAAGGGTCAACGTGGCCGGCTGCTCGAGCGAGCCCGCGAGGGGAACGGGCGGCGGGCGCAAGCTCCAGGCCTCCGCCGCCATCTCGCGCGTCTCGGTTGCCTCGCCCCATCGAAGCGCCCACGCCTGGCGCTTGTCCAAGGTGGAAAGCGCGCCCTTTTCCCAGGCGTCGGTCAAGGTTCGCCAGCGCTCGCGCGGCATTCGGCCTTGCCGCAGCAAGGTGCCGTACATCATCGGATCGTAGGGCATGGCGCTCCAGAAGCCCTCCGTCCAGGCGTCCTTGCGCCGCAAGAATTGCTCGGCCGCCTCCGCCGCCTGCGCGGGGCGCCCCGTCTCGGTGTAGAGCTCCACCTGCATCGCGGCGGCGCGCGCGTGGTCGAACAAGGTCGCCGAGTCCTCGATGCGGGCGACAAACTCGGCGACGAGCTTTTCCAGGTTGAGAAAATCGCCCCGCAACGCGGCGAGCGACGCTCGGTGGAAGACGTAGAGCGCATCGCGGCTCTCTTCGTGCGTGTTGTTGCGCCAATGCTGGAGCGCGGTCTCCACCGTCTCCGCCGGCGCACCCTCCGAGGCGAGCGCGTTCGCGAGGTGGCGGTACGCGCCCGAACTGCGCGGCACATTGGTGATCCATTGCCGCGCCGAGGTGACGGCCTCGCCGCATTGCCCGCGCGCGCTCAAGATGCGGATGCGATCGAGCAGGCACTCGCCCGAGCCCGGCGCCACGCGCATGCACTGATCGAGCGCGTTCATCGCCTCGTCCGCACGCCCGAGGCGCAGAAGCGCGCCCGCTTCCTGCTGCCACGCCTCGCCGTACTTCGGATCGACGGCGATGGCCCTTCGCGCGAAATCGATGGTGCGCTCCAGCGCCAACGCGTCCAGCGCAAGAAAGGTATGCGCCATGGCCGCGAGGGTGAGCATCTGCGCATCGCGCGGGTAGCGATCTACGGCCGCATCGAAGCGGCGCGCCGCCTCCTCGCGGTTCGCCGGCTCCTGCCCCACGAGCGGAGCCCAGGCATCGAGCAGCACGCGATCGCGCTCGCTCAATGAATCGCGCATGGACATGACGCGACGGAACTGCTCGCGTTCTTTCGTCACGGTGTAGCGGAAATACGCGGTGACGAGCAGCTGCAGCTGCACCTCGGGGCACATGGGATCGGCCGCCGCGGCTTGCTCGAAGGCCGGGCGCGCGAGCTCCCAGGTGGCCTCGCGCTGGGCGGCCAAGCCTTCGCGGTAGCGGATCTCCGCCGTCTTGTTGCACGAAGGCGAAAGCGGCAGCGCGGTCACCGGCATGTCCGAGGCCGGCGTTTTCGGCGGCGGCCCGAGCACCGGTGGCGGAGGAGCCTCGTGGGGCGACCGAAGTGAGAGCGCGCCGCCCGCCGCCCCGACGACCGCGAGTGCGACGACCCACGTGCGGGGTGAACGCAGCCTCGGGCGCCGCCATTTTGGCTTGGCCGTGGTCTCGGGCGGCCGGACTCCGAGCAGCCGCGGATCGACCAGCTGGGCATCGGCCGTCGCCGTTTGCAGGGGCTCCGCGGCCCCTGCCGCCTGATTCAACGCCGCGGCGATGTCGCCCATCGAGGGGTAGCGATCCTCGGCGCGCTTGGCCAGGGCGCGGTCGATGACCTGCGCCAGCTCGAAGGGGACGTTCGACAGAGGCTTCGCCACCACCCGGAGCACGGCCGTGGCCAGGGCCGTGGTTCCCCGCGACTCGGGCCATGGCATCTGGCCGCTGAACAGCTCGTAGGCCACCACGCCCCACGCGAATTGATCGGCGCGCCCGTCGAACGACTCGCCGCGGATCTGCTCGGGGGCCATGTAGCCCGGTGTCCCCACGACGGTGGAGCCCGAGGTGCCGACCCCGCCACCCTCCGACCAGGACGCGTGCGTCGAGCGCGCGATGCCGAAATCGAGCACCTTCGCACTGCCGGTGTCGTCGCGGATCATCACGTTGTCGGGCTTCACGTCCCGGTGGACAAGGCCCTTGGCATGCGCCGCGGCCAGCGCCTCCGCCACCTCGGTCATCCACCGCAGCTTGGTGGGGAAGGGGAGCGCGGCGCCGATGAACTCGCGCAAAGGCCGCCCCTCGACGTACTCCATCGCGATGAACGGGATGCCTTCGCGCACCCCCACGTCGTGAATGGCCACCACGTGGGGATGGTTCAACGCCGCCGCCGCCCGGGCCTCGTGCAGGATGCGGGCGGAGGGGGCGTCTGCGGATTCCTGTTCGTCCTTGCGGAGCACCTTGAGGGCTACGCGTCGCTGCAGGCGCAGATCGAAGGCGCGAAACAGCTCCCCCATGCCCCCCGAGGCGATGCGCTCCTCCAGCGCATAGCGCGCACCGAACACGATGCCCGGCTGCAAGGCGATCTCCGGGCGATCTCCAGCGGCCGCCGTGATATCCGTCTCGCTAGGGGCGTCGCTGTGCATCCTCGATTTTCGATCATACAACACCTTCGGTTCGTGTACGTCGTTGCGGCGAGCGTGGTCCTCCATGCGAGCTCGGCGCACGCAGACACGGTGCCGGCCATCACCAGCAGCGATTACGGGCTTGACCTCTTTCAAGGGCCCGTAACCACGGCCAGTCGGGTCATCGGAATGGGCGGCGCATATACTGCGCTCGCGGAGTGGTGCGAGGGCGAATACTCCAACGCCGCATCCCCCGCCGTTCGCGCCCCCTACAGCGTAGGAAAACGAGAACTCGACATATGCTTCGGCTTCACCAACCCCGGCGCCTTCTCGGGAAACGACTTCGAAAATCGAGGCGCGCAGTTCTCCTCGTTGCCAACCCGTTTCACCAATGCCACGACGTTCAATTTGGGCCTTCAACTTCAATATGGCCCATTCGGGGGGACCGTCGTTTACGACCAATTGCACGTCGGGCTCGAACAATCGGGGGGTAAAAGCGACATCTCTGCCGTCATCGAGCGTGTGACCGGCTCGCTCGCGAGTTCCTTCTCGAACGATCAGCTCTTGTTCGGTGTGGGATTCCGCACGGTGGCCTTCAACTTGAACCAGGCCACCGGCGATGGGAACGTGGTCGGCGGCAACGAAACGACCCTGGTCTCGCGCACGGGGGCGGGCACCCAGTTCGGCATGATCTGGAAGCCGCGGACCTTGCCCTTCCGTTTCGGTGCGACCTGGCGCTCGGAGCTCGTGGTGCGCGAAATCCAGGGCATCACCCAGCTCCCCGACGGTTCCCAAGTGGCGGGCGGGCGCATCCTGCCGAGCCATCTGACCGTGCCTTGGGAGATCGAAATCGGCACCGCGCTCGAGCTCGGGCGGCGGCCGCTCAATCCTCCGCGGGTGGGCGACGCCGTGCTCGAGGAGCAGGTGCGCGCCCGTTACGACGAGCGCCGGCTCGCGCGGGCCACTGCCTACGCGGCGGAAATCGCCCAGGCCCCGGAAGCGATGCGCGAGCGTGTGCGCCGCGGTCTGGAGTTGCGCGAGCTTCATCTGCAGAACGAGGAGGAGGCGGCCATCGGGCGCGAGATCGAGGGCTTTCTCCGCGCGGAAAAGGCGCAAGCGGCACTCTGGGATCGCCATCAGATGCTGCTTTTGGCGAGCGTGCTCGTGACGGGCCCGGCACCCAACTCGGTGGGTATCGCGGACTTCGTGGCCCAGCGACATGCCTCGTCCGGAGAGAACACCGTGCTCTCCGTGCGCCTTGGCTACGAGACGGAGGTCATTCGCAACTGGCTCACCGTCCGCGGTGGCACCTACCTCGAGCCAACGCGCTTCGTGGACAGCTCACCACGCGCCCATTTCACCTTGGGCACGGACATCCGCCTCTTCCGCTTCAACCCCTTGGGCATCTTCGGCGACGACCCCTGGCGCCTCCGCCTCGCCGCCGACCTCGCCCCCCGCTATTTCAACTGGGCATTCGCGTTTGGGAAATACCATTAGAGAGTTCACAGGAAGACGGGAAGACGGGAAGGTTGAGAGGGTTTTCCGTTCGTCACGGTTTCCGACAATCAAAAAAAACTTCCCGTCTTCCCGTCTTCCTGTGAACTCTCTCTCTCATCTCGATCGTGCGATGGCCTCCACGATGTGTTCGCAGAGTTCGTGCGTGCGTAAGGCATCGCGGGCCGAGAGGATGGTGCCCGAGCGCACGGCATCGAGGAAGATTTGGCAGGCTTGTTCGAGGCCGCGCTGCCTGGATACCGGGACCCACTCGCCGCGCCGGTGCATCGTGGGGTGGCGGTCGTGGTCGACGACGTCGGCGATTTGAAGCACCTGACGCTTCGCATCTGCGCCGGAGACTTCGAGGACTTCCTCGGTGGAGCCGCTGACCCGATTCTGTACACCCAGCGCGGTGAAGCCTGCGCCGGAGAGGGTGAGGACGACGTGCTCGAGCCGTCCTTCGTGAACGCGCGCACGCACGTCGACGTGTTCCACTTCGCCCGGCGCGAAAAAGCGCAGCGTATCGACCACGTGAACGAAGTCGTCGAAGATGGCCGTGCGCACGTTCTCCGCGCAGCCGCGCCGGTGTTTCTGAAACACCACGAGATCCCGCGGCCGCTGTCGCGCTTCCACGTAGGCCGGGGCGTAGCGGCGATTGAATCCTACGAAGAGCGATAAGCCGCTCTTCTCGGCCAATTCGACCAAATGGCGTGAACCCTCCAGCGTGTAGTCGAGCGGCTTGTCGACGTAGACGTGCACGCCCGCCTGGAGCAATCGCGCCACGATTGGCACGTGCTGATCGGTGGATGCGTGCACGAACGCGGCCTGCAGACCGCTATTAACGAGGGCCTCCAAATCCGTGTAGCGGTGTGCGATTCGGTAAGCCGCGCCAATGCGGTCCAATTTGGACGCGTCGCGGGTCATCAGCCGTACGTCGAGCCCCGGCAGCGCCGTGAGAACCGGCAGATACGCCTTCTGGGCGATGTCGCCCAGCCCAATGATGCCAACCGCCAAGGTGTCGCGTTCGGTCGTGTTCATTTCGTGTGATCCGGGACTACACCATCCGGACATTCCAAGGAATCAGTAGGGCATGAGGCTTCCTTAGCTTTTTCGTGGGTGAATTCATGATGTCGCTGGCGCGATTGGTAGGGATCGCTTCGATTGGCACCGCGTGCCTGGTCGGGTGCTCCAGAGGGTACGGGCTGAACGGTTCTCCGCTGGCGAATGCCGGGGCACCTCAGACCGTGCCGCTTGGTTCGACCGTCACGCTCGATGGTTCCCGCAGTTGGGATCCGGACGGCGACGACATCTTCTTCTTCTGGAGCGTGGCCAAGGAGCCCGCAGGCAGCTCGCTTGGCGAAATTCGAGAGACGACCCCGACGGTGAAGATCCATCCCGCGGTGGCGGGCGAATACGAGATTCAGCTCGTCGTGACCGATTATCGCAATTCCGCCGTCGGTATTTCAGAAGTGAAAATTACGGTTACCTAAGCTTGGCTTCATTTTATCCGATCGCAAATCGGATATCGCGACATGTACCGGGGGACACTTGCTCTTCTTTGGAGGCATCAAAAAAATGACGACTTATTTTGGTAAGGTTGCTGCTTGTGCATTGCTTGGAACCTTGGTTTTGGCCGGATGCAGCAACGACGACGACGACAATAAGGCGCCCGTCGCCAACGCCGGGACGGCGCAATCGGTCAAAGTGAATCAGAAGGTCACGCTCGACGGCTCGAAGAGCAAAGATCCGGACGGCGACAAACTCACGTTCAAGTGGGCAGTCACCAAGCAGCCGCAGGGGAGCACGCTCAAGATCGAGGAGACGACGGACAAGCCGAGTCTCATGCCGGCCGTTCCCGGCGAATACGAGATCGAGCTGACCGTGAACGATGGCCAGGCTTCGGCGAAGGCGTCGGTGAAGGTCACCGCGTCGGCCGAAAGCCAGAATGGGAAGCCGACGTCCAGGGCCACCGGCCCCTCCAAGGTGCTCGTGGGCGCCAACGTGGCGCTCGATGGCTCGCAGAGCTCCGATCCGGATCAGGGCGACACGCTGACCTACAAATGGAACCTGGGGAAGCCCCCGAGCAGCACCGCGGCGCTCTCTGCGGCGAACGTGGCCAAGCCGACGTTCAAGGCCGATCTGGCCGGTGAATACATCGCTTCGCTCATCGTGAACGACAGCAAAGCGGACAGCACTGGGGTCGAGGTCAAGGTCAAGGCGGTGGCCACCAACGCGAAGCCGGTGGCCAATGCGGGCACCGCGCAAAACGTGGCCGTGGCCGCGACGGTCACGCTCGACGGCAGCGCGAGCACCGATTCCGACGCGGGCGATGTGCTGACCTACAAGTGGACCGTCAAGTCCAAGCCGGCCAGCAGCGCCGCGGCCTTGAACGACGCCACCGCGAAGAAGCCGACCTTCACGGCCGACAAGGCGGGCGAATACGAGTTCGAGCTCGTGGTGAACGACGAACTCGAAAATAGCGCGCCCGTCACGGTGAAGGTCACCGCGCAGTAGTCGTCTATCCGCCGCCGAGCACGTGCTCGTGCGAGGCTCGAACGAGAAGGCGGGCGCGCTCGACGTCGGCGACGAGACGCCCGCCCCGCTTGAGGACGCGCCCGGCCACGAACACCGTGTCGACGTTGCCGGGATGCGCGGCGAGCACGATGGCGTCGGCCGGAGAGCTCACCGGGGCGAGGTTGACGTCGGTCGCGCGGAGCAAGACGATGTCCGCGGCTTTGCCCGGCGTCAGCGAGCCTGTGCGGCGATCCAACCCGGTGGCGCGCGCACCCTCGAGCGTGGCCCATCGTAGAACGTCGCGCGCCGACACCGCCGGAAGGCGCGCATCGCGGCGATGCATGGCGAAGGCGGTGCGCATCGGCGTGAACATGTCGCTGGCCGCGGCGGTTTCGCTGTCGACGCTCAAGCTCGCGGTAAGGCCAGCCGCCAGCATGCGCCCGAGGGTCGGCGCGGCGAGCCCGCTCATTCCGAGCTCGATTTGCGGGGAAACCGAGACGGTGACGCCGTGATCGGCCAGGAGCCGCAACCCCTCGTCCGTGGCCCCCGCCGCATGGACCGCGGTGATGTCGGGACCGAGCAAGCGTGCCGCGTGCATCCGCTCGATGCCGCGATTTTCCGGACCCGGTTCCCCACCTCCCACGTGCACGGTGATGCGCAACCCAAGCTCGCGCGCGAGCCCGAAGTCATCGACCGTGGCGGCGTCGCTGCTGAAGTCTGGGCCGCTCGCGGCCATGGCCAAGGTGACCAAGCCATCGTCGCTGGTGAACCTCTCGCGGCGCAGCCTCCGAATGTCCGCCGGGTGCCGTCGCCCCGCGGGATCGACCCCGGGCGGCAGCTCGGTGAACGCGGGACCGTGGCCAAAGATGGCGCGAAGCCCCGACTCGGTGAGCGCGGCGATGGCCGCGTCGGCGTGGGCGGGCGTATTCTGGATGTGCGACCAGTCGAGCAGCGTGGTGATCCCGCTGTCGATGGCCGAGAGTGCACCCAACAGCGTGCCGGCGTACACATCCTCCGGACGCGTGCGCCGTCCGGTCGCGAACAGTGCCTGCGTGACGTAGTCCTGAAGCGACCAGTCTCCGCCACGGTGCCGGAGGGTCGTCTGCCACGTATGCCGATGGGTGTCGACGAAGCCCGGGAGCACCAGCATGCCGGCTGCGTCGAGCACCTCCGCACCGTCGGCCTCGAGCACGGGCGCGATGGCGGCGATCGCTCCGTTTTCAATGAGAAGATCGCCGCGCGGAAGGTCGGCCGCACGTTCGTCGGGGCGGACGATCCAGCCGCCGCGGATGAGGGTTCGTTGCGTCATGATAGAAACCCCGCAGTGTAAAGGATGAATGAAAGCTTTCTGAAAAGCTTTTTATCAAATAGATCCGGCCCGCGCCCTCGTCAAGCCGTGCCCGGCGTGGTTAGCCCGAGCGATCTCGGCAATGATGCCGCGGAGCCAGCTCTGGGCGGGGTGTGCATCGTTGCGTCGGTGCCATGCGAGGACGAAGGTCGTGATCGGCAGGGCGAGCGGTGGTTCGAAGACGCGGAGCGGAAAGCCGTGGAAGGAGTGCTCCACCACGCCTTTCATGAGCGTGGCGATCAGGTTGGAGGAGGCCACGATGCTCGGCGCCGCGAACATGTGCGGCAGGGAAATGCCCAATCGCCGCGATAGCCCGAGTTCGGCGAGCTTTTCATCGACGTGGCCGCGCCGGTCTCCCTCGGGGGAGACCAACAAATGCGGAAACGTGAGGAAGCGTTTCAACGTCACCTTCTTGGCCAGCAGGGGGTGACCCTCCCGCACGACGCTCACGAAACGCTCCGGATAAAGCGGCTGGCTGAGAATGCTGGCCCCCCAACGCGCCGGAACGCCTACCGCCGCGTGCGCCGCCCCGCTTTCGAGGAGCTCTTCGGCCTGCTGCCGATCGGTGAAGCCTCGGACGTGCAGCACCACCCCCGGAGCCTCCGCCTCGATGCGTCGCATGAGACGCGGCAAGAGCACGAACGCCGGATGGTCGGACAACGCGAGGGTAAACGTCGCCGTCGAAGCTGCGGGCTCGAAGGTCTGCGTGAAGTCGAGTGTGCGCTGGATCTGCGCGAGGGCGTCGGACAGCGGCACGCTCAGATCGAGCGCCCGCGGCGTGGGCTGCAGCCCCGTTGGACTGCGGACGAAGAGCTCGTCGTGAAAGAGCGCGCGCAGTCGGGCGAGCGCGGCGCTCATGGCGGGCTGGGTTCGACCGATCCGCGCCCCCGCCCGCGTGACATTTCGTTCGGCCATGAGCGCGTCGAACGCAACGAGCAGGTTCAAATCGATGCCATGCATATCCATGTCGTGGATGTGCGAGCATATCAATTATCGATTGGGAAGATGATCGGGCCGTACCTAGCTTCCTTCGTGTCGGGCACGGAAAACCGACCTTGAACAGGAGCTACTGGAGCCATGAACGCATTGCGTGCAAACCCGGCCGTTGCCCTTCTCGTTCTTCGCGTGGGGCTGGGCCTGAGTCTTTTCCTTCGACATGGCGTGGAGAAGCTCACCGGCTTCTCCGAGATGGCCACTCGCTTTCCCGACCCTTTTCACATGGGGCGCGTGCCAAGCCTGGTCATCGCACTCTTGTCGGATGCCGTGGCTTCGTTGCTCATCGTTTCCGGGGCGGGAACGCGGTTCGCCGCAGCCTACGTGGCAGGCAACGTCGCGGTGGCGTGGCTCTTCGTGCACCACCTGGAGTTCTTCGGGCCCCAGGCCGAGCACGGAGAGCTCTGCGCCCTCTACGTCTGCGGTGCGCTGACCATCGCCCTCGCGGGCGCCGGCCCGTACAGCGTCGATGCGATGCTGCGCCGTCGCGCCGGCGCAACCGAGGGGTTGGCTGCAAACGCCACGACGCTCTCTCGGAGGAGTGGGGCGGCGGAGCCCCCCACAACCTATTGAATACTGTCTGGCGGAGAGAAGGGGATTCGAACCCCTGGTACCCTTGCGGGCACACCTGATTTCGAATCAGGCACCTTCGGCCTCTCGGTCATCTCTCCGCCGGCCACATTCGTCGATTCACCAAGGCATTGTCAAGGCTCTACAGCGCTCGTGTGTGCAAGATGTCTTCGGCGCTGCTGGCGATGGTCTCGGCGAGGCGGTCGATGGGCAGGTCGTTGGGGTCGTCCCCGAAGGGATCCTCGATTTCCACGCCGATCTCGTCGATGCCGATGAGGGCGAAGGCCAGGATGGCGCTGGCCGCCGGCGTGTACCACCTCGTCGCGTCCGCCATGGCAAAAGGAACCGTGACGGTGAAGAGCAACACCGCCAGTTTAATGTGCTGGGCGTACGCGAATGGAATGGGGGTGCGGACGATGCGTTCGCACCCGCCGAGGGCATCGAGGAGCGCGGTGATGTTCGGATCCAGCAGCAGGACGTGATGCGGTGCGAGCACGCCGCGGCGGCCGAGGTCCTCGATGCGCTGCGAAAGGAATGTGGCCACCACGGGCGCGCGCGCCTTTTTCGGCTCCAGGATGGCCCGCTCTTCGGGGGTGAGCCGGTCGCCCAGGGCAGCCAGGTCGCGCTGGGAGCGCAGGCTTTGCACCGCAAGCGCGAAGAACGCGCTCAGGTAGCGTTGGACGTCGTCGACCACGCGCTGCACCTCTGGCTCCTGACGGCTGCCCGCGAAAGCCGCCATCTGGCGTGCCAGATCCCGCGATCGATTGACCATGATGCCGAGCAGCTTTCGCCCTTCCCAGTAGCGGTCGTAGGAAGCATTGGTCCGAAAGACCAAGAGCAACCCGAGCGCGACGCCGATCAGGGTGTGGGCAATCGCCGGGATCTTGAACCCGACGCTGGCGTTGAGCCCCGCGGCCAAGAAGCCGACGACGCCCACGATGAGCACACGACCGAGAAGCCGTGGGCCGATGGTCCCGCGAAAGCGGAAAGCAACCGCGAGCCAGTTTTTCGCCTCGTAGTCGATCACGCTCGAGCGTTGCGTTGAACGGCGCGCCTCTGTCAAGAGAGTGTAAGCGAGCTCATCTTCACGTGGTGGTGAAAGGTGGCGTTGCCATTGCGCGATCACTGGACGCGATCATGTTCGCCTTCTCGTAAACGCCATTCATCGTTCGCGATTGTCACATATCCGATTTGGAAATGTGGTCATTGTGACAGCCCCACGCTGTGCACTCCGAATACACAGCTTGAAGGACATCTCGTTTCGCCCTACCTCGGGTCGAATGGCTCGGCATCGCGCGGTGCACGAATTCAATCCACCGGAAACTACATATCCAAAAGAAAAATCGCTCTATCAGCTTTTCGAGGAGCATGTGCGGCAGCATCCGCAGCATGTCGCCGTGCGTTTCGGGAATGAGGCCCTGACCTATTCTGAATTGCACGAGCGCGCCGAGTGCCATGCGGCGCGGCTGCTGGATCTCGGTGTGACGCCGGGCATGCCGGTGGCGATGATCACCGAACGTTCGCTGGAAATGGTGGTGGGCATCTGGGCCATTTTGCGGGCGGGCGCCGCCTACGTGCCCATCGATCCCGAGTATCCACGGGAGCGGATTCAATCGATCCTGCGGGATAGCGGGGCGCGCATCCACGCCACGGTGTCGTTTTTTGCGCGCGACGCGAGTCCAGGGCGAGCGGCCCTTCCTCCGACCGGGCCGGCCGTCGGGCCTGCGTACATCATGTACACGTCCGGCTCGACGGGGGCACCCAAAGGGGTCGCGGTGGCGCATCACAACGTGATCCGAACGGTGGTTCGAACGAATTACATCGATATCCATACGCGGGACTGTATTTTGCAATTGTCGAATTACGCCTTCGACGGTTCGGTGTTCGACATTTTCGGCGCATTGCTCAACGGAGCCACGTTGGTATTGCCCCAACGGGACGACGTCGGTGATCCCGAGCGGCTCGCGGCCCTCATCCGCGGGGCGGGCATCAGCGTGCTGTTCGTCACGACGGCGCTGTTCAACGCATGCATCGACTACGATCCGTCGATCTTCGGTCCCGTGCGAAAGGTGTTGTTCGGCGGCGAGCAGGTTTCCGTCCAACACGTGAAAAAAGCATTTGCGCACCTGGGGCCCGGACGACTGATTCACGTGTACGGCCCCACGGAAACCACGGTGTTCAGCAGCGCGCACGCGGTCGAGCGCGTTGGGGAGACGGTTCCCATTGGGAAGCCGCTGGCCAATACGCGCCTCTACGTTCTCGATGCGAACCAAGAGCCGAGTCCAATCGGCGTGCCCGGTGAGCTGTACATCGCAGGGGAGGGCGTGAGCCGGGGCTATTGGAACGACGCAGAACTGACGCGGGATCGGTTCGTGCCGGATCCGTTCGTGGCCCAAGGCGTGATGTACAAGACCGGGGATCGGGTGAAACAGCAAGAGGACGGGGAGCTCGTCTTCCTCGGGCGGGCCGACCAGCAGGTAAAGCTGAGAGGATTTCGCATCGAGCTTGGCGAGATCGAGGCGCGCCTGCTGGAGCACCCGCAGGTGCAGCAATGCGCGGTGGTGGTGAAGGCGCAACGTCTCGTTGCATATGGGACGTCTGCCGAGGTTTTGGACGGTGACGCGTTGAAAGCGCATCTTCGTACATCGCTGCCCCATTACATGATTCCGGATCGGTGGGTGCAACTGCCAGCTTTGCCCCTTACCGCGAACGGAAAGGTCGATCGGAAGAAGCTCGCCGCGGACGCGGACGAACGGCCTCGCTCGACGCGCGGGGGCGCGCGCACCGCGCGCGAGGAGGCGCTGCATCGGATTTTCGCCGACGTGCTCGGCGTGCCCGAGGTGGGGGCGGAGGAAGGCTTTTCGGACATTGGCGGCAATTCTGTCAACGCGATCACCCTGGTATCGCGGTTGAAGCACGCGGGATTTCCCGTGACCACGCGAGACATTCTGCACTGCCAGACCATCGAGCGCCTGTTGAAGGAGGTATGGCCCACGCCGTCCCCGGCGCCCGCTGCCCTGAACGATACAGGCTCGGGTCTGCGACCCTTGGAGCAGCTCGACATCGGTGCCGTGCGGCGCCTCTTGGACGAGTCGTTGGCGCACAATGGGCGCGTCATCACCGGCGCGTCCGTGTCCAACGAGTATCCGCTTTGTGCCATGCAACAGCTGCAGATTCGCTTCCGGACGCCGGCTTGCTTTGCCATGTGGCCGCTCGAGCGGGCGGTGGATCTTCCCACCCTGCAGGCGGCCTATGGCGCTTTGACCGCGCAGCACGGGTTGCTTCGAAGCGTGGCCGTCGAATCGGGCGAACGGCACGTCTGGCGCGAATACGACCACCGTGCAGACGAAGCGCCGTCGATCCCGGTGATCGACCTCGCCGAGCACTCCGGCACGCCATCCGCCGTGAGGGCGTTGGTCGAGCAGGTCGCGACCCGCGTGTACGAAGCTTCGCAAATACTCCACCAGCTCGTTTTGGTGCGACGAAATAGGAACGAGCATTTCCTGGTGTGGGTGGTGAGCCACGTGATCTTCGACAAGGTCACCCAAGAGATCCTCACGAGTCACCTGATTCGCCATTACGAGGACGTGCTTCTCGGGCGGCCGCCCTCGCGCACCAGGTCCTCCCCATCGTTCGAAGATTATACGCGTCAATTGGCCCGTGGCCCGCAGGGGATCGGCGCGTCCGACATCGTACGATCGTTCCGGCTCGACGATTTCTACGAGGCCAAACAAGAGACGAAACGCCTGGTGTCGGCGACGGGAACGGAGTCGGCGACCAATTTTACCATCGTGCTGCCGCTGCGGAGCGGCTGGCACGTGGAGAATGCCTTCGAGGTTGCACTCGCCGTTCATGCCAAAGGCCTCCAGCGCTATCTGCATATGGACGAACTACCCTTGCTGTTCGTGACGGAGGGGCGTCAGTACGAAGGCCAGCGATATTACGATACGGTGGGAGAATTCACGGATATCGTTCCCCTCTTGGTGGATGCGCGCCCACCCTCGACGGAGATCCTTCAGTCCGTCGCGGGCCGGTTCGATGTGCTGAAACGACACAATGTGAACTTCTTGCATCTGCTGTTGGATCCCACCGCGCGGGCCTCATGGCCCGACGTAGGCCGGCTCATGGACGCGGGAGATGGTTTCGAGCACTTCGACATTCTCATGTTCAATTTCCTGGGCAACGTGGACGATGTCCCCGTCGAGGAGACTTTTCGGGTGGAGCCGCATCCATTGCCCATTCAAACCCTGCTCAACGGCATCACCAGCGTATCTTCCGATACGATGGTTTGCGCGTTTCGCACGAGCTGCGCGGTGGACGTTGCTCGAATTCGAGCTTGCTTCGAACAGGCCGCGTCGGAGTTGCCCTGACCATGGCATCGAATGGAAAATACCCGCTTACCCCTTCGCAGCAGCGGATGTGGATCATTCATCGATTGAATCCGGACAGCACGGCTTACAATTCCCCCGTCGTTCGGACCATTCGCGGCAACGTGGATCCCCGACGGCTGGAGCGGGCTTTTCTGCAGCTGGTGCAGCGGCACGAGCAGCTCCGCGCGGCCTTTTTCCTGTGGGAGGGCGAGCCGGTACAAGAGATTCACGACGTTTCGTCGTTCGAATTGACCTACGTCGAGGGCGTGGCCGCCACGGACGTCCCGAAGAAGATTTCGGACTTCATAAGGCCTTTCTCGCTGGACCGGGCGCCCCTGTTGAGGGCCGCGCTCTTTCGCCTGGAGGCCGGCTCCTCGCACGTCCTCGTCCTGGACCTGCACCACATCGTTTCCGATCTTCGGTCGGAGGACATTCTCGTTCGCGATCTGTTTCGGCTTTACCACGACATGTGGCTTCCGGAACTGGGCGCTCCCTACAAAGCGTACGCGGAGTGGCTGGCGGCGCACGCGACGGCGGCCGAGTTGCGGCTCGAGGAGGCCTTTTGGCTCTCGAAGTTCGCGGGGGAACTTCCCGTGTTGCAACTCCCGGTCGATCGTCCAAGGCCTCCCGTATTCGATTTTCGCGGAACGATTCGCCACTTTCCCGTGGGGCAAGAACGGTCCGACGCTTTGCGTGCGTTTTCGGGCGCGCACGCGATGTCGCTGCGCGACATGGCGCTCACGGCTTTGTTCGTGCTGCTGGCCAAATACAGCTTTCAAGAAGACATCATCGTCGGTGTGCCCCACGAGGTCCGGCGTGCGGAGGACATGGCGGAGCTCGTGGGCTTGTTCATCAACACGTTGCCGATTCGCGCGCACGTTCATCCGGACAAGGTCGCGCGAACGCTGCTGGCGGAGGTTCGCGACGATGCATGCGAAGCGCGGCGGCACTTTCTCTACGACGTGCGCTACCTCGTGGAAAAGCTGCAGCCACCGCGGGATCCGAGCCGGAATCCTTTGTACGACGTCTTGTTCTTCCATCATCGCCTGCACACGGCGACCTACGGGGAGCTCGAGGTGGCGCCCCGCGATTTCGTTCACGACAAGGCGGAGGTGGACCTGACCTTCGGTCTGCTCGAAACCGATGACCAACTGAGTTTTACCATCGAATACGCCACGTCCTCCTTCGATGCCGCGACCATCGAGCGGATGGCCGCGCACTACCGGCGCGTGCTCGATCGGCTCGTCGGCTCGCCCGATGCACGGCTCGGCGATCTGGATTTTCTCTCGACCGAGGAGCGGCAGCAATTGGCGTCGTTCAACGAGACGGCACGCGCCTACCCTTGGAGAACGATCGATCGGCTCTTCGAAGAGCAGGTCGCGCGGACTCCGGATCATCCTGCCATCCGATATCGAAACGAGACGCTCTGCTATCGGGAACTCGACACGAGAGCCAACCGCGTGGCCAACATGCTGCGAGCCCGCGGCGCCGCTCCGGGCGACGTGGTGGCAGTGTTCGCGCACCCCTCGGTCGACATGATCGCGGGTCTGTTGGGCATTCTCAAGGCCGGGTGCGCCTACCTGCCCATCGAGCCGAGCCTCCCAGCCGAGCGCGTCGCACACATGCTGCAGTCAGGCGGGGCGAAATTGTTGCTGGCGCAACATGACCTTGCGGCGCGCTACAGCGCGGACCCGTGGCGAGCACCGGGGGAACGCGAGCCGACGGCCCTGGCCTGTGTGCTCTACACCTCCGGCTCGACGGGCCACCCAAAGGGTACCCTGGTGCGGCACTTCAATGTCGTAAGGACCCTCGAAAATGCCAATTACCTGACGGTGCGCCCGTCGGACCGGCTGCTCCAACTGGCAAGTTACGCATTCGACGCCTCGCTGTTCGAAGTCTTCGGGGCGCTGCTTCATGGCGCGACCCTCGTCGTGGCGGACGAGGACTCGCGGCGCGATCTGGGGGGCATCGCAGGGCTGCTTTGCGAGGAACGCGTATCCGTCGCCTTCATGACGTCGGCGTTGTTCAACGCCATGGTGGACGAGAAGCTGGACGCGATGACCGGCCTGCGCAAGATCCTCACCGGCGGGGAGCGCGCCTCCGTCCATCACATGCGCAAAGCCTTGGCGCGCCTCGGCCCGGGCAAGTTGCTGCACATGTATGGACCCACGGAGAGTACCGTCTTTGCGACGTATTACCCCGTCGACCATGTGTCCGAGGATGCCACGGGCATCCCCATTGGATACCCATTGTCGAATACCAGGGTTTCCGTTTTGAACGGCCGCTCCCCCGTGCCCGTGGGCATGGCGGGGGAGCTGTGCATTGCGGGGGACGGCCTCGCCGCGGGGTATTTGGATCAAGCCCTCACGGAGCAGAAATTCGTCTCCATCTTGGGCGAACGGGTGTACCGCACGGGGGATATCGCGAAGTGGCGAGACGACGGTGCCCTCGAGTTCATCGGCCGAAAGGATCGGCAAACGAAGATCCGCGGCATGCGCATCGAGCCCGAGGAGATCGAGGCCGCGCTCCAGAGCCATCCCGGGGTGAAGGCGGCCGTCGTGCTCGTTCGCGAGGATGCGCGGGGCGACAAATATTTGCAGGCTCTTTATGCCGTCATGGCCGGCGGCGCCCCCACACCCGACGAGCTGACCGCGTACGCGGGTCGCCGCTTGCCGGCCTACATGGTCCCGGCCTCCGTTGCCATGGTGGAGTCTTTTTCCCTCGATGCCAATGGCAAGATCGACCGCCGACGTTTGCCGGTACCCGCCTTGGCGCCGGCGATGGGTGAGGTCGTGCAACCACCCGTCACGGAGGTGGAGAAGGCGATAGCCGCCATTTGGAGCGAGCTTTTGAATCCGTCGCACGTGGATATCCACTCGAGCTTCTTCGAAAGCGGTGGGCACTCGTTGAGCGCGGCGATTCTGTCCAGTCGGATCGAGCAAGCTTTGCACGTGCCCCTTTCGCTGCGCGAGGTCTTCGAGCATCCCACGATTGCGGGGCTCGCGGCGCGCGTATCGAGCAAGTCGAGGGGGCACTCCCAGACTCGGGTGCCGCGCAGCGAGATGCGGACGCACTACCCACTGAGCTTTTCCGAGCGCATGGTGTACGCGCACCAACACGCGACCAATGGGAATCATGGGTACCACTCCATCTTTCCCATGCTCGTCGAGGGCGCCCTGGACGCCGAGCAACTGGAGCGCGCACTTCGCGCGGTGGTGCAGCGGCACGAGGCGTTTCGGAGTGCGTACGTGCTCCAGGACGGCGTGCCGGTCAAAAAAGTGTTGGACAAGGTCGACCTTCATCTCGCACGCGAAGAGGGGACGGAGGCCGATGTCCCGGCGATCGCCTCGAGGCTCCGGGAAGCGTACGACCTTGCCACGCCGCCGCTCTTCCGGGCGTGTCTGCTGACCTTGGGACCTGAGCGGCACGTGCTCGTACTGGCCAATCATCATATCGTCTCGGACGGCGTCACCGAAGCTTTGCTCATGCGCGAGATTGGCCAGCTCTATCGGGGCGAGCCGCTCGACCCGCGCCCCTTGCAGTACAGGGATTACACCGTATGGCAGCAACGCCAATGGGAGGAGGGGCGGTATCGGGCGCACGAGCACCACTGGCTCGAGCACCTGAAAGGGCCATTGCCGCTGCTGGAGCTGCCGCTCGATCGTCCGCGACCTTCCGAGGCGAGCTTCGAGGGCCATACCGTGGCCGTTCGATTGGACGCGGAACGGACGCGCCAACTCCGCGAGCTCGCGGCGGCGCACCAGACGACGTCGTTCGCGGTCCTCTTTGCCGCGTACACCGTGTTGTTGCACAAGTACTCCGGGCAAGAAGACGTGATCGTAGGCGTACCCGTCGCCAACCGCCTGCACCCGGATCTGCAGGCCATCGCGGGAATGTTCGTCAACATGATGCCCTGGAGGAGTCGCCCCACGGCGAACGTGCCCTTCGCGGAGTACCTCGCGGGCATCAAAACGGCCGCGATCTCCGCGTTCGAATGCCAGGATTACCCGTTCGAGCGCCTCGTGCACGCCTTGCAAGTGGAACGGGACCCCTCCAGAAACCCGATTTTCGATACCATTTTCGTATTTCAAACCACCGGCCCCGCCGTCCTGGACATCGAAGGTTTGCACATTGCGCCCTATCCAGTGCCCGACGCGTCGGCAAAGGTGGATTTGACCGTCGAGGCGTTCGAATACGCCAACGAAATGCATCTGTCGTTCACCTACGCCACGGCTCTCTTCGAGGAGGACACCATCCGGCGCGTGGCGGAGTCCTTCCTTTGCTTGCTGTCGGACATCGTGGCCCACCCAGAAAAGCCGCTTCGCGCGCTCGCCTGGCTCACCGAGGCCGACGCCGCCCGGTTGATTCATGCATTCAATCCTCCCGCCACGGCGTATCCCCGAGAGAATTCGCTGTATCAACTCTTCGAATCCTGCCTGCAGCGGCATCCACGGCACATTGCCGTCCGCTTTGGCGACGCCGCCCTGACCTATGAAGAATTGCACGCGCGTGCCGAGTCCCTCGCCGAGCGGCTCGTGGAGCTCGATGTGACCCCGGGCAGGCCCGTCGCGATGATGACGGAGCGCTCGCTGGAGATGATTGTCGGCATTTGGAGCATTTTGAGGATAGGGGGCACCTACGTTCCCATCGACCCCGGCTACCCGCAAGAAAGGGTTCAATCGATCCTGCGCGATAGCGGAGCGCGCGTATGCCTCACGGCGGCCATGATCCGCGAGGCGGATGCGCGCCCGGGCAGGTCCCACGTTCCACCGGTGGGGCCGCCCAGCGGACCCGCGTACATCATGTACACCTCCGGTTCGACGGGTACCCCCAAGGGGATTGCGGTTTCGCACCACAATGTGACGCGAACGGTGATGCAAACGAATTACCTCGTCATCGAACCCGAGGATAGGATTCTGCAGCTGTCGAATTACGCCTTCGATGGGTCGGTGTTCGACATTTTTGGAGCATTGCTCAACGGCGCTACCTTGGTACTGCCCCGAGCGGAAGACGTCACCGATCCCGAGCGATTGGCCGCATTGATCCGCGAGTCCGGCATCAGCGTGTTGTTCCTCACCACGGCGTTGTTCAACGCATGCATCGACCACGATCCGTCGATTTTCGCGCCGGTGCGAAAAGTGTTGTTCGGCGGCGAGCAGGTTTCCGTCCCCCACGTGAAAAAGGCATTCGCCCATCTGGGGCCCGACAGGCTGGTTCACGTGTACGGCCCGACGGAAACGACCGTGTTCAGCAGCGCCCATCGGATTGACCGCGTTGGCGAAATGGTCCCCATTGGACGTCCACTGGCCAACACGCGCGCCTACGTTCTCAATGCAAACCTGGAGCTGAATCCCATCGGCGTACCCGGAGAGCTGTACATCGCGGGGGAGGGGGTGAGCCAAGGCTATTGGAACGATTCGGAATCGACGCCCGCGCGCTTCGTGCCCGATCCGTTCGTGCCCGGTGCGATGGTGTACAAAACCGGGGACCTGGTGAAATGGCAGGAAGACGGAGAGCTGCTCTTCATCGGGCGAGCGGACCAGCAAGTGAAGCTCAGAGGATTTCGCATCGAGCCCGGCGAGATCGAGGCACGGTTGCTGGAGGATCCTCGGGTGCAGCAGTGTGCCGTGGTGGTGAAGGGCGATCGGTTCGTCGCGTATTGCACCTCGTTGGTGCCGCTCGACGGCGCGGCGCTGCGGGCGCACCTCGAGAAAACGCTGCCCCATTACATGATTCCGAATCGGTTCGTGCAGCTGCCGAAGCTGCCCCTCACCGGCAGCGGAAAAATCGATCGTCGAAAGCTCTCGACCTTGTCGGAACCGCCGGCACATGCCGTCACGGTCGCCGAACCGCGAACCCCCGTCGAGGCGTCGCTGGCGGCCGTGTGGTGCGAGGCGTTCGGCCTGGATACGGTGAGCGTGCACGACAACTTCTATGCACTGGGCGGACACTCGCTGAAGGCGCTGCAGATCGTAAGCCTGTTGCAGAAGCGCGGGCATGCCCTCTCGGTGAGCGATCTCTTTCGCCATCCGACCATCCGCGAGCTCGCGGCGGGCGCCGTGCGGACGCTGGAAGCCAAGCCGAACGCGGATGAACCGGCGAGTGTGGGCCCGGGGGACGGCATTTCCTTGTCGGCCGTCCAACATCGCTTCTTCCAGCGTGACTTGGTCGATCGCGATATTTTCAATAGCCCCTTTCTCGTGGCGTTGAACGAACCCGTTGCGCCGGCGCTCCTCCAGCAGGCCGTGCACGGAATCCTTGAAAGGCATCCCATCCTCACGGTTCGCTTCCAGGAGCACGCCCCTGGCCGATGGCGGCAGCATTATCGGGAGCCCGACCCAGGGCAGTACTTCCTTCGGGTCGATCTATCGAGCATTCCCGTGCCGGAGCACGACGCCACCATTTCCGCGCACAGCGCCGCGCTGCAGCGTCGATTCTCGATCGCCGAAGGGCATTTGTGCAGGGTGCTGCTCTTCGAGAATTACCAGCATCGGCGCGGGCAAGTGATTCTCTTCTTGTTCCACCATTTGGTGTTCGACGGCATCTCTTGGGAGGTTTTCACCGACGAGCTTCAGCGGCATTGCCGAAACGAGCCGATTCCGGGCCGGCGCAGCACCTCGTATGCCGAATGGTCTCAGCGCTTGGAGCGCTACGCCCAGGAACGTAGCTTTGCCGAAGCCGCCGCCCATTGGCAGGGAGTGGTGTCGCGCGGGCAGCCCTTTCTGCCGGATGAAATGCCCCGCCCGTATGCGCTGCAAAAGGAAATGGTCCATCACGTCACGCGACCCCTTCGCAGTGCGGCCGACGTGTCCACGTTGCATCGTGCGGTCCAGTTTTACCAAGCGAACGCCTTTCATCTCGTGCTCGCCGCGTTTTGCTGCGCCTGCCGCGATCTCCAGCCGCGCACGTCGTTGCCGCTCTACGTGATGAGCGCCCAGCGCGAGTCTTTTTTCGACGACGTCGATCTTTCGCAATCGGTGGGATTCTTCGCGGGGGCCTATCCTTTGTGCATCGATATGTTGCCCGATGGGGAGGTTCCCGTTGTCGCGCAAGACGTCAAGAATGCGCTCCTGGGTGTGCCCAAAGGAGGACTCGACTATTTCGTTTCGAGGTTCATGCCGTCCTTGGTCGGACGGTACGATGGCTTGGAGCACGCGTACCCCATGCTGTTTCATTACGTGAACCAGGAGCGCGCCTCGAGCGACTTTTGCACGCCGCTGCCATTGCCCGTGGGGTTGACCCACTCGCCGGACAATCCCTCCGCATACCTGGTGAACGTGACCGCGGCCCTGGATCCCGGCGGCCTGCAATTGACCATTTACTATAGCCAGGCCCACTTTCGTGCCGGCACCATCGAGGCGCTCTCCATGGCCTTCGAACGACACCTCCAACGGCTCGTCCAGCACCTCGTCCAGCACCCCGTCCAGCACCTCCAGACGGACGATCATCAGAGCGCGGCTCAATGAAAATATTCGAATTTTGCCCATTTTTCAACGAACGTAAAATCGCAGAGCTGAAGGTCAAGGAGGCCGGCTACTGGATCGACGAGGTCCATTTTTGCGAGGCCAACAAGACGTTCAGTTACGAGGACAAACCGTTCAACTTCGATAGGGCGCTCGTCGGCAGCAAGGTCAAATACCATCGCCTGCAGGCCGAAGAGCACTTCGAGCCTCTGCGCCCGGAGGCATCGTATTACCACCCGGATACGTGCAAGGCCGAGCTCTTCGATGAATGGTACTGGCACCTGCTGGCGCACAATGTTGGGTATTGCAACGAGGCCGTGCAGCGCAATCGTTGCAGCCTTCTGAAGGACATCGTGGGGGACGACGACATCGTCATTCTTTCGGACGTCGACGAATTCCTGGACAGTCGCTTGGCCGATCGCATCGTCGACACCGTGAAGCGCCATCAGGTCATCTCCGTGCGCCTCCACTTTTCGGTGTTCTACCTGAATCTCTTTTGCGACAAGAGCCACGGCGCGAACGATTTCAGCTACCGCACCTACGTGATGACCGGCCGCTATTTCCGAAAGATGCCCTTCACCGCCGACTACCTGCGCAAGAAGGGGATCTCCGAGGGGCTCTTGCAAACCGTGCACTGCCCCGAGGGCTTCATGGGCTTCCACCACTCATGGTTGCAGCATGCAAGCAATGCCTTCGACAAACTGAAGGCCTTCGAGGCCAACGTCGCCGACAAAAACCTCATCCGAAGCGACTTCGCCGAACGATGCATCCGCGACATGCGGCTGCCCTATATCGACGCCAACCTGTACGTCGCCAACGACAAGCCGTTCTTACGTTCCGTCCGGGAGTCGGACACCCAGGGCCTCTGGTACGGCGAGGCGCCTTAGGCAGGTCCAACCAAACTTAGCGGAGAGAAAGGGATTCGAACCCTTGGTGAGCTTGCACCCACACATGATTTCCAATCATGCACCTTCGGCCACTCGGTCATCTCTCCGTTGCCTTGCGGCGGACCGCTCAGCGGCACGACGTCTAGCACACCGTTTGCGGCTAGGGCAGAGGGATCATCGCCCCCACGCTTTTAGGGCGCCCCCCGCCTTCGTATCCAGGGTGACCGGTTCCCGCGGGACCGGGGTCTCGCCGGGCTCGTGCAGGATCGCGAAAAGCATTCGCTCCAGGGCCTCCGTGGCCAGGGGGTGCGTGGAGCTCACGTCCGCGATGCACGCCGGCTCGATCAGCACGTCGCACAGATCCTCGCGCCGATCCGACCCGCGCAGCACGAAATTTCCCAGGCGAAGCGCGTAGCGGTTGCCCGACGTGGCCAGCAGCGGCCGCCCCGACTCGGGAACCGAGCCGGCGAGGGTGCGGTACAGATCGACCCCGCGGAAATAGCTCGACGGCGAAAGCGCCAACGCGTTGGCCATCGAAGGCGCCAAATCGACATCGGCCGTCGGCGCCTTGACCCGCCGCCCGCCCGAAAATCCCGCCGGGGGAACGACCACCAGGGGAACCCAGAGGAGAGGCTCTTCGGGCGGCTCGCCTTCGCCGAAGGGAACATGGCTCGGGCTATGGCCGATTTCATCGACCGAAAGATCGCCCGTGACGAACAACGTCGTGTCCGCGTCCCGTCCGGTCCGGCGCAACGTCGTCAAAAGGCGCCCGAGGGCAGCATCGTGCGCCGCCACCGCGTGCGAGTACAGGGCCCACGTTCGGGCCCGGTCGGTGTCGCCGAAATGAATCGCCGGCGGCACGTGGCGCGCCTTCGAAAGCAGCTCCGCGGCGTGCTTCGGGTCGATGCTTCCCGTGTAGCCCGACGGTTCGAGCCCTTTGAGCTCCTCGCCGGTGATGTCCCACGGCGGGTGCCCTCCGCGCGCATGGATCACCACGAGGAAGCGATCGCCCTTGTGCGCCTCGATCCACTCGGCGGCGTCGTCGAACACCCGGGTGGCGAGCACGTCTTCGTCCGGTCCGTGCGCCACGAAGGTGCCCCAACCCCGGTCGAACCCGAACAGGGCCGACGTCAGGGGATTCGCCGTGAACATCGCACTGACGACCCCGGCCTGCCGCGCCACGTCCGCAATGGTCGTCACGCCCTGGGGCAGCCGCGCGTCGAAGTCGTTCACCCCGTTCGCGCGTCCCGTGCGTCCGCTGAGCATCGCGGCCAGCGCGGCATGCGACAGGGTACTCGTCGCGCGGTGCGCGTCGAAGACCAGGCCGCGCGCGGCCAGCCCCGCGAGCTCCGGCGTGGGAAGTACGCCGCCGTAGAGCGACAGCGTCTTCGGCTGCAGCTCGCCGAAGACGACGAGCACCACGCCGCGCCCGTGCGGAGCCGGCGGTGCGTCCGGGGCTTTCGGGGCCACGATGCCGGGATCGCCCAGCAGCACACGCGCTCCCGGCGTCGCGCGGATCACCTCGACTTGGAACGCGCCCACCGTGCCGGTGACCGGCCGACCCAGATCGCCCAGCAACGCCTCCGCCTTCGTCCACGAACCCCCGTGCGCGGAGAACGTCGTCTCGGCGATTTTCCCGGTGCGATCGCCGATCACGCTCATGCGAAGCTCGGCGTCGCCCTTGCCCGCGATGCCGGCAAACGCCTGCGCCGTGCCACCCTGCGGGATCCATCCCGTGCAGCGCACGAAGCCAGGGGCCCGCAGCGAAAGCGCCCGCCGCGCCACTCCATCGAGGGTCGGATTGGCGGTCACGTCGTTGCGGGTCGGGGCGGCGTAGTTGGCGTCCGGTTCGCCCCGACCGATATGGATCCAATCGATCTCCGCGTAGGCCTCGCCCGCCGCGGCTTTGGGCACCCCGTTGAAGCGCAGGAGCAGCTCGTTGCCGCCCGTGGTGGTCAGCTCGCTCGAGCCGCGCGCCGTGAGGATCTTCGTTTCCCCTTTGGTGAGGCGCCAGTTTCCGACCGGCTTGCCATTCAGGTAGACGCTGATCGATTTGGCGGCGCCGCCACGCACGCGCGCGGCGACGAAGGAGTCGGCGGCCTCGGGATTCTCCGGCTTGTCGCCGAAGTCGCGATCGAGCGCGACGAACTGCAGGGTGGCGGCCTTCTCGCGAAAGCGCGTCCAGGTCGCGCCCTCGCGTTCGAGCGTTTCGGGCGTGGGGCGGCTCATCGCATGCGCGCCGTAGCGCCCACGCGTGCTCGCGTCGCCCAGGTCGAGCAAGATTCCGCGATGCCCCAGGGTGCAGCCGTCGAGCTCCACGGCATCGAGGGATCGCGGCGGCCCCGCGGGGGTGGACGCGGGGGCATTCGAAGCGGTCGGCACCGTGGCCACCTCCGTCGATGGCTCCGCGCGCCCGCAGCGATCGCAGGCCGCGCACGTAGAGAGCGCGACCATCAACGTGGCGCCGTGCGCGACTCGCTTCGCGTGGATCACGGGGACCTACGGTTCGATGGTCGATGCATTCGGCGCGTGTAGCAGCTCCGTGGCTGCGAGGTCCATGTCCGTCATCGGAGCATGGGTCGCGGCAACGGCTTTGACGCCCGCATCTTTCGTGCTCGCTTCCTTGGCCTTGCTTCGCGCCGCGATCGGTAGGGTCGGTGCGGACACGACGGCCGTGGGCGTCGTCTCCGTCCGGGCCGGGCCGTCGTCGCGCGACTCGAACATCGGCGCGGGCACGGCACCGCCGCCGGCGGCCGCAACGGGCGCCGAGGCCTGCGCCGGCGCACCCGTGGCCAAGCGTGCCCCGAGGGCCGCGATCGCCACGACGCCGAAGAGCCCCATGCTGAACCAGCGCCGCTCGCGCTTTTTTGGTGGCGCGGTTCGCGCGGGCACGGGCTTCACGACCGACGTCATCGGCGTGACCGACGAAGCGCCCATCGATTCGATCAGCGCCACGTTGGACGACGAAGGCTCGGGCTCGGCCGCCGGAACCGGCTCGGGGCTCGCTTCGGCCGCGTCCTCGGCGTCCGCCGCTTCCGCAAGCGGCGCGGCGAGCTTCTCGCTGGATTCCATGCGCAGTGCGCGGTCCACGGAGGGCCGGAGCAGATCTTCCCCTTGCACGCCCCGCACCTCACGCACGGCACCGCGTGAGGCCAGATCGAGCAGCGCCGACTCGAGCATCACGGGATCCACATTCCCGCGCAGCAGCACCTGCCGAGGCGACTCGCCGGCGGCCACCCGCTCCACGAGGCGCCGCACCGGCTCGGGCGTCGCGCCGAGGTACCCGGAGATGATCTCCGAGTCCACCGTGACCTTCGTCACCGACAGAACACGCGCCCCCGACAAGAGATGCGCGGCCCCGCGCGCGTTCGCGATCGGCTCGGCGATCTGCGCCCGCAAGGTGCCCAAGAGCTCCGGCTCCAGCGGCTCCTCGCTCGGCGACACGTGAAAGCGCCCGGCCCACACGCCGAGCATGGCCGCCATGGCGCGGCTTCCTCGAAGGACGCTGCCATCGGGGGCGGTGCGCCACGCACGGCATGGCACGCCGTCGCGGATCTCCAGCTCGTACACGAAGGAGGCATCGCGCAGGCATACGTGCGACTTCGGCCGCGTGCTGCATACCAATTCGAGCAGCGAACGCACGGTCAGCCCATCGAGCCGCCCGCGCACCTCCTGCCGCCCGCGAAGCCGCGCCTCGATGCGCGCCCGCGGCCACAGTGCCTCGCGCACCCGCGCGAGAATCGCCCGCGCGTCGCTCTCTTTGCGCAGGTAGCCCGCCGCCCCGGCGCCGAGCTCGCGCACGCGCTGGAGCATGTCCTCTTTCCACGAGAGCAGGATGACCGGCGTATCGCGCAGCGCCACATCCCGCGCCAGAAGGCGCGTCAGTTGAAAGCCATCCAGCTTGGGCATGAGCACGTCGCTCAAGATCAGATGCGGCGCCGTCTTGTACGCGAGCTCCAGGGCCTCCGCGCCGTCGCGCGCCTCGGAGACCACGCAGCCCGTCGTGCGCAGCAGGTCCGCGATGAACCAGGTGACCCCCGGATCGTCGTCGGCCACCAGCACGCGACGTCCATCGAGCCGCACGTCCGCCGCTGCCCCGCGCCCGCGTGAAAATGCGCGATCCGCGCCGGCTACCTCGCCGCCCGTCGTTTCCTCGTCGGCCTTGTCGGCCGGCTTTTCCACCTTGGCCACGGCCTCGGGCAACGTGATCTTCACGGTCCGCCCGCGGTGCTGATCGGCCGCCTCCAGGCACGCTTGGAACAGCGCTTCTTCGCCGGCCGGTTTCTTCAGCGTCTTCGCCACGCCCAGCGCGATGAATCGCGCTTCTTCCGAGGCCTGCTCGAAGCGCCCGAGCACCACGAGCGGCAGGAGCTCGGCCCGCTCGAGCAGCGTTTCCACCAGCTCGTCGGCGCCTTCGATGTCGCCGTCGACCACGACCACATCGGGGTTCATCTCTTGCGCGAGGACGGCGGCGTACGTCGCATCCGTGGTGCGTTCGCACTCGAACGACGCCTTGGAGCCGGTGGCCTCGGAAATGGCCATCGCAATGGCGTCTTCGCCCACGACCAGCGCCGTGTGGGGGGCCTCGGCCTGCACGCTCGGCGCACCGCTTTCGTCGGCCGCGCGCCGGGAGGAGACGTCTTCCCAGGCCAAAACCGGCAGATCATCCAGCAGGCGCCCGATCTCGTCGAGGTCGCCTTGCGACAGCGCGCCATTCGGCCCCATCCGGTCCAGAATCGACTCCGCCCGTGCAATCGCCACGCGCGTGGAGTCGAAGTGAAGCAGCCGCGCCGCCGTACCGATGGCGTGCAGCCTGCGCCGCACGTCATCGCGCGGCCCGCGCGCCTTCGGATCCGCCTCCAACGTCCCGAGCGCCGTGCGCACGTCGCCGGCTTTTCGTCCGAGGGTACCGACGAAGTCGGCCTCCATACCGCCGAGCCTTCCGCTCGCCGCGCCCGTCAGGTTTGGCTTCGCTGCACCCATCATGCTTTTGGCCGTTATCAGAGCTGCCGAGAGTGGGCCAAATGATCGGCGATCTTGACATATGCTTCGGGTGACATGGCCAGCCCGCCCCCGCTTCGGTTCCGCCAAGCCCATGAAGACGACATCGGACGCCTGCTCGACATCCAACTGGGCGCGTTTCCCGACTCGCGCAGTTTCGAGGCGCGCAAGCGCCACCTGCAGCAGCGCATCTTCGGTGACTTCGGCGATCTGTACGTCGCCGCCCACGGCAGCCAGCTCCTGGCGCAGGCCTTCGTCTACCCGATCCAAGGTTGGTTCGGTGGCCGCCGCGTTCCACTCGGCGGCATCGCCAGCGTGGCCGTCGCGGCCGAGGCCCGCGGTCGGGGCGTGGCCCGCGCACTGCTCGAGCACGTGCATGAAGTCTCGCGCGCCCGCGGCGATGCGCTGACCCTCCTGTACGCCTTCCGCCACGGCTTTTACCGCCGCCTCGGGTACGCCGCCGTCACACCGATGGTCCGGCTGGAGGTGGCGCCGTCGGCCATCCCCGAGGCGTGGGTGACCGCGGCACGCGGTGCCTTCCGCATCCTCGACCGTGACGATCGCGAGGCCCTCGTGCAGATGTACGAGCGCGCAGCCCTTCGCGCGACCGGCTGGCTTCAACGGCGTCCGCTCGCCTGGGAGCGGTGGCTGCTCGACGATCGCCGTGCGTGGTTCATCACCAACGACCGACGCGGTTACGTCTCGTGGTCCCTCGAGCAGAGCGAAGACCACGCCGCCACGCACCTGGTCGTGCGCGACGTGGTGGCCGAAGACGATGCCACCTGGCGGCTCATTTGGGGCCTTCTCGGTGCGCAAAAGGACCAGATCCACGCCATCGACGTCTCCGTGACCCACGACGATCCCGCGGTGCATGCCCTCGTCGACGTCGACGCGAACCGCTTCGGCACCGAGCGCGTCGAGCATCCGCTCGGCACCGTGTACGCCGGCCCCATGGTGCGCGTGCACGGAGTGGCCACCGCGCTCGAAGCGCGTGGGTACGCTGCAGACGGTGAGCTCGTCGTTGGGGTCGCCGGACACGAGTCGTACGCACTCGAGGTGCGCGGCGGCACCCCGCGCGCGACCGTCACAGATGCACCGTGCGATCTCCTCTTCTCGGACGCCGCGATCCTCAGTAGCGTCCTTTACGGCGCCGTCCGTCCTTCGCAGCTGACGCGCACCGGGCTCGTGACCGCCCGCGACGGCGGAAGCCTCGCACAGGCCGACCTCCTTCTGGCCCTCCCCGCGTTCCACGCGCTCGATCCGTTCTGAGAATCCCTCCCATGCCGTCGATGCCGTCGATTCCGCCGCGTTCCTCGCAGCCCTCCCGCCCTCCGTCGCAACCGCCTCCGCCGCACGAGCCCGAGTTGCCGCAGGCTTCACGCCTCACCCGGTTTGGAAGCGCCGTGGGCGTCGCGTTGGTGGCGTCGGTGCTCGCGTCGGGGCCTGCGGCGATGCGCGTGACCAGCTCCCTCGAAGCGCGCGGCATCTGGCCCGGCCTCGCGGCGGCCACCTTGGTGCCGATGATCGTGTCGGTGCTCACCCTTCGCCAGGCACGTGTGGGGCTGCGGGCATTTTCCCTGGGCGACGGGCGCAAACGCACGTGGTCGCTCTTCCTCTGGGTGGGCTTCGTCTTCTTCACCCTGCTCGCGTTCGGCGCGCTTTTGCGGGCGACCACGCACCACCATGCCTTGGCCGGCGCCACCTTCGCCATCCTCACCGGCGTGGCCGCCATCGTCCTCGTGCCCATCTCCCTTCGCCTCGGATCCATCGCCGCGCGTTGGCAGACCGAGAATCGGCGCGTGCTCCTCGCGGCCTTCGTCGTGGCGCTTCTCGCGGGTGCTCTGGGGATCATGCTCGTGCTTGCGCGCATCCTTCCGGGCGGTGCGTCAGGCGCAACCCCCGCCGTGTCCGCCAACTTGGTCGACGTGCTGGCGTTCGCCATGGCCGCCCTGCTCGCTTCCAGGCCGGAATTCGAAGCGCGCCGAACCCTGGCGCTCTTCGGCCCGCCTGTGGCGGCGGCCCTCTTCATCTTCGGGGTGCGCTACCTCGCGGCGTCGCCCACCATTGGCACCACCGTCGAACAACGTGCCCCGGCGTTCGGTCCTGCGGTCTCCATTTTGGCTGCGCCCGACCGCGGCCAAGAATCAGGAAGCACAGGTCGCGCCCAGCAACGTTGACGCCGTGCCACGCATTGTTACCTTGGTGGCGCGATGTATGAAATGAACCAGTATTCCAGGTCGTATGGCGCAGCGCAGGTTCGCTCCCCGGAATCGGTGGCGAGTTACCTGCGGCGCGTGTACCTGCTTTTCACCGGTGGCGTTTTCTTCGCCATCGCCGGCGCGCTGGGCGCGCTCTACCTCGGTGAGCCGACCGTTCTTCACGGACGCGGCGGGGTCGCCCTGGAGCTGCCTCCCCTCGTAGCCTTTGGGATGCAGCATTGGATCATGATGCTGATCATGTACATCGGTGCGTTTTTCGCAGCCTCCGCGCTGCGTATGCGCCCCGGCATCAACGTGGTCGCGCTCTTCGGCTACACGACGATCACGGGCATCTTCCTCGCGCCGACGCTCTTCTACGCGCAGCTCATGGCCTCGCAAGGCGCCACGTTGGATGCGTCGCCCGTGCGTGACGCGTTCCTGCTCACCGGCCTCGCCTTCACCGGCCTCTCCGGCTACGTGCTGGTCTCGCGCAAAGATTTCTCGTTCCTGGGGGCCGCCCTCAACATGGGCTTCTGGGTCATCCTCGGCGCGATGATTCTGGGCATCTTCTTGCACTCTGCCGTGTTCCAACTGGCGATTGCTAGCGTCGGTGTCCTCCTGTTCTCGGGCTACATCCTCTACGACACGTCGCGCATGCTGCACGACCGCTCCGAGAACGACGCGGTCGGTGCCGCGCTCCGTCTGTTCCTCAACGTCGTGAACCTGTTCCTCTTCCTGTTGCGCATTCTGTCCTCGTCGCGCGAGCGCTGAGGCCTTTCCGAAAGCCGAGACATCATCATGGGCGTTCGCCGCCAGGTTTGGGCCGCGGGTATTCTTCTCGCGACCGTCACTGCGGGCGACGCCCTCGCAGAAACGCCGCAAGCAAGTTCGGTCCCCCAAGCGGGATCTCGAGCCCCGTCCCCCGCAGTGCCGTCCGCGTCTTCGTCGCGGCAGCAGCAGGGCACGGGGCTCGCTGTTCTTGCGGGTCGCGACGCGGCCGATGCCGCGTGGCCGCTGGCCCAGCAACTTTACGCGCGTCCTTCGCTTCGTCCCCTGGGGCTCGACGAGGCACGCGCCCGCGTTCTCGCGGGGGAAGACCCCGCCGCCGACGCCCCCACCGATGTTCGCGAGCTTGCCGAAACGCGCGATGCCATCCGCGGGGAAGATGCGCCTTCGCGTCAGCTTCTCGCATCCATCGCGCGTCAGCTTCACGTGCGCGGCATCTTGGTCGTACGGCTCCCGGTCGAGGCGGTGAGGCCCAACCCGACCGCGCGCGTCTTTCTGGCCGATGCCGGGACGTTCGACGCGGCGAGTTACGCGCCGGATGCGCCACCCGCCAACGGTGCCGGCAAGGGAGAAAAGTGGAACTGGTCCGGCACGGTGGGGTCGCTCGACCGCGCCTACGGTGTGCTTTCCGCGCCGGCGGCATCACCGGCCCCCGCACCGCGCGCCGCTGTGGCCGCGAGCCCTGCGGGTGAGCCGGCGAACCGCGACGGCGGACGTGGAACGAGTCGTCCGTTTTATGCCTCGCCCTGGTTCTGGGGTGCGATTGGGGTTGCCGCCTTAGGTGGAGTCGGAATCTTTTTCGCGACACGAGACGGGAGCAACGACACGATCCATCTTCAGATGCAGGTACCTCGATGAGACGTCTGCCGTTCCTTGCGCGTGTATTTTTCCACGTGCGGTTCTTTGCGTTGACCCTCGCCGTTCTTCTTTCCCTCGCCATCGCGCGGCCTGCGATCGCGGGGGAGCCCGTGGTCAGCGCCCCTCGGGACGCGCCCCTCGTTCTCCAACCCAACGTCGTCAAGATTCCTCCCGTCCCTGTCTCCTATTCGGACAAGGATCTCGGCTGGCTCCACCTCCGTTACGTGCCCAACGCGCACGAGCGGCTCGAGCCTATCTTGCGTGAAGCCGAGGAGATGAAGGCGCAACTGCGCGACTGGTTCGGCACCCCGGTTCTCGATCAGGTCGAGGTGCGCATCGCCCGCACGCCCGACGAGATGGCCGCGCTCGCGCCCGACGGTCTCCCGCCGCCGGCTTATGCCACCGGCGTCGCCTATGCGCCGCTGCACCTGGTCCTGCTCTCGCTCTCCGCGCCGGAGGCCAGTGTGGAGGCGCCCGATCTCCGCGAGGTCTTTTTCCACGAGCTGGTGCACGTCGCGCTGTACGACGCCGTGGCGGGTCGGCACGTGCCGCGTTGGTTCAACGAAGGCCTGGCGATCCACGTCTCGGGCGAGAGCCGGTTCGTTCGCCTGCGCACGCTCTGGGAGGCGACGCTCTCGCGCCAGACCATCCCGCTGGCCGACCTCGATGCGGCGTTTCCGCAGGATCGCTACGAGGTGAGCATCGCCTACGCCGAGTCCGCGGACTTCGTGCGCTTCCTTCTTCGCGACGCGGATCGCGTGCGCTTCGCGTCGCTCATCGAGCGCGTGCGCAACGGCACCGCGTTCGATCGCGCGCTCGCCGATGCCTACGGCACCGACCTGCGCAAGCTCGAGTACCAGTGGCGCGAGGAGATCGCCAAGCGCTACACCTTCCTGCCCGTGCTCACGAGCGGCTCGCTCCTATGGGTGCTCGTCTTCGCGGCGCTGGTCGTCGGCTACATGCGCAAACGCAAGCGCAACAAGGCCATTCTCGAACGGTGGGAACTCGAAGAAGCCGCGCTCGACGCGGCCAAAGCCGCCGCCGCGGCAGCTGCCGTCGCCGCCGAAGCACCCGCCTCGGAAAAGCAGATCGCCCCGCACCCGCCCGGCCTTCCGCGCATCGAGTACGAAGGCCGCTGGCACACGCTTCACTAGCCGCGCGAATTCATTGGAACAGCCAAAATACCGCTTCCATCGGAGCCAGCGTGAGATCGTCGACGGTGGTGGCGTTGGGCATGTTTTGGGTAAGTTGCTCGGTGGAACCCAGCAAGCGTGTGCGTGTGATGCCGGTGGCTCGCTTGTACGGCGTGAGATCGGCGTGGATGGTCTGCGGCACCTCCGACACGTTCAGTGCGATGAGCAAGTCCCCATTGTTGCCGCTCCGCGCGCCCGTGGGAACGGATGCCCCCAGATCGATGGCGTTCTTTTGCGGCTGTAGGATGTAGGGCTCCAATTTGGCGATTAGGCTGTAGGCATTGGACATCGATTTCCATGCCTCCGCCTGGGGTCCTACCGCGGAAATACCGGTGGACACCTTCTCCCCCGGTTTGCGTGCGGACGGGGGATCGTAGTGATACACCCGCGTTCCCGCCGCGCCGCGTAGGACGGCATAGACGATTTGCGCGGTCGTCTGCGCTGCGGGGGTTCCTTCCAACCAAGAGCGTGTCTCGGCCTGCAACGAATCGATCTCCGGGGCCGTTCTGCCGGTAATCGGGGCCGGTTCCCGAAATGATCATCATGTTTGCGCCCCCTGGGAGATAGGCGCCGCGACGGCCCAATGTGGCGACGTCCATCCCATCGGCCACCTCGAACATGGATCCACCGTATGGATAGGCGCGACGCTTGGCCCAAAACGTCCAGTAGGTGCCATTGTAGTCGGAGAGCCGCGGATCGCCCGTCCAGCCTTTTACCTCGCCGGGGGAGGAGCGTCCAAGGGCCGTCCAAGTGACGGGGGGACGGCCGCCCGGCGTCGAATTCATGGTATTCATCAATTGTAGGAACCCATCGTTTCGAACGCCTTGGTCGACCATGGGGCTCGGGGAGCTGGCTACGACGGGGTGGTAGTTTGGGGGGAGCTCGTAACTACCAATCAGGCCGCTCGCCGCCGAGGACCCGCTGGCCTTGCCCGAGAACATGATTTCGGCGATGCCGCCGCGATCGTCGTTCGTGCGATAGGTGCTGTTGATGGTGAATCGCAAGGAGCGGACGTTGGAGAACGTCGGTCCTGTCCCCGCGTCGGCCCTGGGAAAGAATTCCCCGACGTTCGCCGGTATCACCGGGTCACCGGGTTCCGGCGCCTTGGCCAGCACCGCGGAGAAGCCGGCACCGGCATTTGCACCGCGCCAGGTGATGCCGCCGGCCGGCGGCGCGAGGGCATTGTCCGCCGATGTCTCGATGGTGAAATCCTTGACCCCCGAATCGATCATCCCGGCCTCGTAATAGTTCCAAATACGGATGCCATCGACATCGTAAGCCTGATCGGGCAGGACGATGATCAGCTGAGCGTTTCGCGCTGCGCCCATCACCCCGGTGGTCCCTGCCAGCCACATGGACCTTGGATCGCTGTCGTGGAGGATCTCGCCGTCCTGTCTCAAGCTCACCCCGTTCAGCTGAATCCCCCTCCTGTCCGTCGTATGCGATGGTCGCGTGAGCCATCGGTCGTCCGTGGGGGTCCCTGTTCCGTACCAGGTCATGGTGATCTCGTCGGACATGTCGATGCCGATCACGTTGTGTCTCTTGGCCCATTCGAGCACATAGGGAATTCTCTGCTTCGAGTCGGATGCGTAGATACTGTTGTAAGCTTCCGACGGCTGGCGCGTGATGGAATCGGCGGTCAGGTAGATGTTGAGATGGTTGTCCATCGCCGCTTGGGCGGTCTTGGTGGTCAAATCGTCATTTTTGGTCCGCCACGTGGTTGCGTCGAGGTACGGGCTGTCCGTGCAGGAAAACGGTGCTCCGGCGCCGGCGAGGGGGACTGTCAGTCCCGTGGGGCCTGCGTCAGGGTAGTCGCACGCATTGAAATAGAATTCCGTCTCCAGGCTATTGAGGCTGGCTTGTTGCATCGCGGGGCCCAAACCGCGATCGTGTTCGAACGCCCCCGGCGCGGTGTGCATCAAGATGCGCGGGAAGAGTGACGGACCGGGGGTGTAGTGCGTCACGATCCCCGCCCCGCGGGTGAACTGCGGAGCGTCATGGGACGCGCGAACTTCGACAAGGGTCGTCGCGGTGAAATCTCCTAATTTCGCCGTGATGGTCGCAAAGCCCGGGCTAACGCCCTGGACGGTTCCCCCAGCCGCCACCGACGCCACCGACGCGTCCGAGCTGGTGAGCGTGGCCGGCGGCGAAGGCGCGGCATTCGTGCCATCCGGATACACGAGCCGAGGAGAGAGCTCGGCCGTTTCGCCGGGGGTCACGAAGGCATGCTTGAATTTCGCACGCAGATCCATCGCTCGCCGTCCACCGTCCGGCAGAGGAGTCGAATTGAACGTGTGAATCGTCACCTGCGTGGCGCCGAGGACACGCTCCTCCCCGCCGCCGTATGCACGAACCGTCGCGTAAAGTTCGTGCACGCCATCCGAGAGCCGTGTCGTGTCCAGCGGAATGCTTACCGGTGATGTGCTCGAGTAAGTTGGGTACTCGATGCCCGAATCGACCTGGCATGGCGTGGGTAGACCATCGGCGTAACAATCGGTCCCCCAGTCCTTTCCGTCGACGTAGAAGAGCCACATATAGGCGCGGCCAGGGGGAAGAGCGGGCAGATCGTCCACGCCTACGGTCCAATCCACCTGGCCATGCAACGTTTGCGTCGGATCGGGTGAAATGAGCCTCACCGTGTCGGGTCCATTGGCAATTTTGAATGGCACCACGGCCGTTCGCCCCAACTCGTTGCCTGCCCCGTCCCGCGCCACCGCTTGCAGATTCGCGAACCCGTCGAACCAATTGGCCGTGTGCCAATCGAATTCGTACTGGGGCCCATTGGTCAACGGGAGAACCGGCGCCTGATTGGCAAAAATCGGCTTCCCATTGAGCAGGTATTCGACGCTCGCCACCCCTTGCAGATTTCCGGTGGACACTCGAAACTTGGTGAGGTCTCGGATGCCCGCATCGGACGAAGCCGGTGAGAGCAATACGAAGTTCGTGCTTTTCGGCACGATCGCATCGAGCGAGATGTTGTCGAGGAAGACTTCCGGTGCATCGCCCTGCCATCCCCGGGTCAATCCGAAGCCCGGGGACACGGAGACCGGTCCGGTCAATCCCGGTGCTTGCATGCTGGGTTGATCGAATGAAAGGGTGTCTGGATTGCCCACGGCGTTTCCGTTCAGAAAATAGCGAAACGTAGCGTGTCCCGTATCGTCCGACGAATCGGCGAGGGAGCCCCCATTGGTGGTTACATCGACGCGAACCTGCAGCAGCGCCCATCGATCGACGACCGAGGACAAATCGACCTGACGCATGCCGAGACCCCCGGGCGTGGTCAACCCATAGTGAGTTGCCGGGCCAGCGATACGCTGCAAGGAGGCCTGCGGGCGAATGCCGTAGTTCGCGCCTTCGTGCGTAGGCGCGTAGACCTGGGCCGAAATGACGAAGCTCCGCCTCGTGTCCCGATTTTGAACGATGGGAACGGTGGCTTGATACGCATCCTCGGAGCGAACGGCCGACCCGGGATCGGCCGGCCCGATGCTGCCGTCCCAATGGGCGCCTTCTATTGGAGGGCTATCTTGACCGACCCGCGGCGCCTTGTTGGGCTGGAATCGGCTATGTCCAAGCCATAGCGCCGTGCCATCGAACGGGGTGCCATCGGCAAGCGCAACGCCGGATGCAGGCACGCTGGTCGGCAATACGGCGCTGACCTGCTCGTGATGCGCGCCGTCGTTCTTGTAGGCAATCTCGTACACGCCTGCGTGCTGTCGTTCGGCCCCGTCGAAGAAGCGAAGACTGCTCCCGGGCGGATCTCCCAGCGACCCGACGACGAGCATCCCGGTTCCCTGCAAGCCGTCGCTCGTGCTGCCGGGATTGCCGAACGTGAATGTCGTGTAGTTTTCCCCCACTTGCTCGCCGGGGTCCAAAAACGCTCCCCCGTCAATCGCCGATGCCCGCGCGCGCGGAGGGACCTCGTCACCTCCGTCCTCGTAGCTGGCACACGCGCCCGCATAAGCCGCCCATGCGCCTGCCACGAGCATGGCCGCGCTCAACGTCCAAATGGAACGCTCCGCAGAAAGATGCATGACTTTCCCTCCGTCATGAATGCGTGATCCATTCGTCAAGCAACGAATGTTCCGCTCTGAGGAGTGCGGTATTCCGTCGTAGAGCCGTGTGCGCCGTGTTGCACGTTGCGGGTACAACGTTGCGAATGCAACACGCTGGTGATCCCGCCACCGCTTCCGAATGTCCGTAAGCACATACTGGGATGTTCGCGACGAACCTTTCATCCATGTTAATTTCGAAGCGAACCTAACACCGTGCATTTCGGGTTTGTATTGGTCGTGCCTGGCAATGATCCAATGGCGATTGTCGGATTGAACATCTTCTGGCTCTAAATCGATTTTGCCGATCGGCCGCCCGTACAATCGGGCCGGCGATTCAATCGATCGCTTGCTTGAAATTTCGGAACGTGGATCGCAAGATGCCGATCGCGATACGGAGTTGGTGCACATCGCTTCGTCGAGCGCACCGTTCGGGACTTCGCTGGAAGAATACGCCCTCGCGCGAGCGTAGGTTTGCGTCTGTCATTTCGATAGTGGGAGGTCACTCGCTGTGCCTCCTCGAGCCAACATTCAGAGGTGGGGAGATATGGGCATCGAAATCCACCATGAAGTTCAAATCTTCATTTCGATCGACTGCGCAGAGGAGCGCGCGTTCGCTCCTGTTTCTCGCGGTGTTGTTTGCCGCAATTCGCAATGCCGCGGCGCAGGAGCCAGTGCCGCCGTCTCCTTCTCCGTTGCTGCCGCCGTCCGAGGTCGAAGAGCGCATGCGTGCGCTCGAAACGAAGCTCGCGGCGATCCAAGAGAAGGACGAAAAACGCAGCAAGCTCCTCGAGTGGCTCGAGCACCTGAGGATCAGCGGCTACCTTCAACCGCAGCTCATTTGGCAGTCATTCAACGATGCGGCGTCGCCAAACGTCGGTGCAGGTAATTCGCCGGGGCTACCTGGGGGTATCGGTCCCAACTCCACCATTGCAAGACCGGATGGGACGACGACGAACCCGGACTTCTTCCGACTTCGCCGCGCGCGCTTGAAGACCGAGGTGATGCCGAGCGAGTACGCGAAATTCGTCTTTGAAATCGACCCTAACCTTGCTGGCGGTACGGCGGTGGGAACCGGCACGATCGCGAAGAACACCGAAGCGGTGGCGATCATCCCCTGGTCGAAGGACGTGCGGACGGAAATTGGAATGGGCATTTTCAAGATACCGTTTGGCAACGAGCTGCTTCAGAGCGATGCCGACCGTCCTTTCATCGAGCGAGGCTGGGCGGAGCAAAATTTTACGCCCGGTGAATTTGATACCGGTGTCCGCGCCTACACCACCGCGCTGGAGAAGAAACTCACCGTGCAAGCCGCCGTGGTCAATGGCGTGACGGAAGGTGAGCGAAACTTCACCATCGTTCCCGACTTGAATCGGGGAAAAGACGTGGTGGGGCGCGTCAACCTCAATATCGGACCCGCGGACGCCGGCGTGAGCGGCGTCGTGGGGGAGGGCGCGGTCGTGGATAGTGCGGCGCTCCGGTTCCAACAGTACCGCCGCTGGGGCGTGAACTTCGAAGCCGCGGTACACCATCCATTCGTGAAGAGCCTTGGCACAACGAAGCTTTCTTCGGAGTTGGTCCTCGCGCACAATCTCGATCGTGGCGTCCGCTACGCGTTTGCGCTGCCGACAATCACTACGAACGACGGTGGAAATGTGGGCAGCCACGACGAGCGCGCCCTCTTCGTGCGGCTCGAGCAGGACTTTTCGAAGTGGTTCACGCTCGGTCTGCGCTACGACATGTACACGCCCGACTCGGCCCAAAAGAACAACGCGCGCGATACGTACAGCACGGTCTTCGTGGTGCACTTCACCAAAGGCCTTCAGCTGATGCTCGAATACGATCACGCCATCGACAACGTCCATCGCCCGGGCGCCAGCGCCCCGTCGAGGCACATCGAGTCGTTCTCGAGCGTACTCCAGGTTCGGATCTAAGGTCGTGCCGACAGTTCAGTAGCCGTGGCGCGCGCGTAGATCCGGGAGAACGGCGGTGATGGCGTCGCGCGATCGATCGCGCAACGCGCCGAGGTCCTCGGCCGTCAGGTTCTCCGTCGGAATGGGCTCCAGGATCTTGGCGCAGGCATGCCCGCGCGCGATCCAGGGCGCGGTTTTCGGCCGCAGGTCTTTCGTGCCGGCGACCGCAATGGGCAGGAGCGGCGCCTTGGTGCGGATAGCCAGATCGAAGGCCCCGTCGCGGAAGCGCATCGCGTCGTCGTTTCGGGTGCGCGTACCCTCGGGGAAAATCATGATGGAGATACCCGCCGCGATGGCGCTCTCGCATTCGGTCATCATCGTGCGCACGCTCGAACCGTCGCCGCGACGAAGCGCAATGTCCCCGCCGAAGGTCAGCGCCCAGCCAATGAGCGGCGTCTTGAACAATTCCTCTTTGGCGACCCACCGCATGTCCCACGGAAGCCAAGCCAGGAGAAAAGGATCCGCCTCCGAGGGATGGTTCGCGACGACCACGTGCGCCTTGCGTTGGATGTCCGGCGGCGGCTCCCCCTCGATGGTGAACTTCCAGAGCGGCGTGAGCGAGCCGGCCGTGCGCCCCAGACGGCGCATCCACCGCCCCGGTTCGCGCTGCGTCACATCGCCGCGGTGCCGCAAATGCGAGGCCGCCATGATGGGCAGAAATGCCGTGACGCACGTCACGAACTCCAGGTGTGTGTAAATCCCCAGGGCCGCATCGCGGATCTTCATGCGAGGCCCGGGGAATTAGCGCGCCGCCGGCGACGTTCGTGTCACGATCTTGCCATGTCTTTGCGCCGGGCCGCTTCGCGTCTGTTCGTGACGACGTGCGTTGTATGCGCGATCGTGGCCCTCTTTCGACAGGGTTGGGTGCCCGCCGCCGTGAGCCCCGTTCCTTCCCTCGACCTGGAGGCACCCTCGGACTGGTTCGTCGACTGGCAACTCGCCGCGTTGAAGCGGGATCGCATGGCGTGCGAACGCATCCTGCGCCAACCGTGGGTGGACGCCACACCGGTCGCCGATCGTCCGCTGGAGGGTGGCTGCGGCTGGGAAAACGCCGTTCGCTTCTCCAAGATGGGCGACGTGAGCATCTCCGTCGACCGCCTCTCGTGCGAGGAGGCCGGCGCCTTCGCCTTGTGGATCGCCCGCGACGTGCAGCCGCTGGCCGAGTCTTTTCTCGGCCGCCGCGTTCGCAGCATCGGCCACATGGGGACGTACGCGTGCCGCAACGTCGTGGGCACGCGCTTCGGGGGCTTTCTGCGCAGCGAGCACGCCTCGGCCAACGCGATCGACATCGGCTCGTTCACCTTGGCCGACGGACGCACCGTCAGCGTGGCCAAGCATTGGGGTGGCGACGGCCCCGAGTCGCGTTTCCTCCACGCCGTCCACGATGGCGCTTGCCGCTACTTCCGCGTCGTCTTGGGCCCCGACTACAACGCCGCGCACCGCGACCACTTCCACTTGGACCGCGGCCCCTTCCCGGGTTGCCACTAGCGCAAATCTAGCCGAGTCCGTGCTCGTTCAGCTTGTTGTACAGCGTGCGTCGGCTCACGTTGAGCAGGCGTGCTGCCAAGGTGCGGTTGTTCTTCGCCTGCGCGAGCGCCCGGATCAGCGCCTCTTTCTCGGCGGCCACGCGGTGCGCGTCCAAAGACGGCCCCTCGGCCTCGCGCCTTGGCGCCAAGAGCGATGCACCGGCCGTCGGGAGTTCGCGCTCCACGTCCGCGTTGCCGATGGTCGTGCCCTCGGTCAACACCACGAGGCGCTCCATCAAGTTTTGCAGCTGCCGCACATTGCCCGGCCACGCGTACGCGCGCAGGGCATCGATCGCCGCGCCGTCGAGATTCATGCCCGCCTTGCCATTGGCCTGGCCTAATGTTTTCACGAAGTGCCGGGCCAGCGCTTCGATGTCCTCGGGGCGTGCGCGCAAGGGCGGCACGTGAACGGGGACGACGTTGAGCCGGTAGAACAAGTCCTCGCGGAAGTCGCCCTTGGCGATCATCGCCTCGAGATCGCGGTGGGTGGCGGCGACGAAGCGCACGTCGACCTTGATGGTCTGCGTGCCGCCCACCCGCTCGAATTCGCGCTCCTGCAGCACGCGCAGAAGCTTCACCTGCACCTGCGGCGTGATGTCGCCAATTTCATCCAGGAAAAGCGTGCCGCGGTGGGCTAGCTCCACGCGTCCCGGCTTGCGCGCCTGTGCGCCGGTGAAGGCGCCTTTCTCGTAGCCGAAAAGCTCGCTCTCGAGCAGCGCGTCGGGCAGCGCCGCGCAGTGCACCCGCACGAAGGGCTGCTCCTTGCGTGCGCCCTGCTCGTGAAGGGCGCGTGCGACCAGCTCCTTGCCGGTTCCCGTCTCGCCTCGAATGAGAACCGTGGCCGTGCCCGACGCCACCTTGCGGATGGTGCTCAGCACCTGGTGCATCGCCGGCGAGCTGCCCACCATCGCGCCTGTCTCGGCGGTCAGCGGTGGTGCACGCCCTGCGTCCGGCTTCGCATGCGCGAGCGCCTTCTCGACGACGAAGAGGATCTCCTCGCGCTGAAACGGCTTGAGCAAGAAATCGCGCGCGCCCGCTTTCATGGCCTCCACGGCCAGCGGCACCGAACCGTGCGCCGTGAGCAGGATGACCGGCAGCTCGGGGAAGGCGACCTGGAGCCTCCCCAGCAGGTCCATCCCGCTCATGCCGGGCATGCGAACGTCGGAGATCACCACGTCGAACGCGCGCGCCTCGAGCAGCCCGAGGGCCTCCTCTCCGGAGGTGGCGTGGTGCACTTGAAAGCCGTCGTGCTCCAAGAGCGCGGTGAGCACCTTCCCCACGGCGATGTCGTCCTCCACGACGAGCACGGACTGGTCCCTCATGCCACGAGCATCGGCCGAAGAGCGCGAGTGTGCAATCCTCTGCACGCGTCGGAACCCCATTGCCCATCCACGTGCCCGTGCCCATGCCTGTGCCCGAACATCCTGCAATGGCCTAGCCATTGCAGTTCGTGCCCGAACCCCTATGCCGCCCTCGATCGATTTTCGCGACGTCACCTTCATCGCCGCCTCGGTCGGCCACCTCGCGTTGGCCATCCTCTGCGTCTCGCGTGGCGGCATCCGCGGCCGCCGAGGACCGCTCGCCTTTCCCCTGGCGCTCCTCGCGTTCGACCTCTTTGGTTGGTCGTTTGCTGTATTTTGCAACCATTTCATGCCCAGCGCCGCATGGCGCGCCATGGACGCCGTGTTGTCGGCGCTCGCACCGCCGGTGGTCCTGCACGTGGTGCTCGCCTTCGTGGGCCAGCTGCGGGTGCGCCGCCTTCTCGTGCGCGGGCTCTACGCGGCCTATGCGCTCTTTGCGCTTTCGAGCATCGCGACGGCGTGGGTCGAGTCGTGGGCGTGGGCCGCCATCTTTCTCGCGGGCTGGCTGCCCACGTTCGGGTATGAAGTGTGGCTTCTCGTCCGGCACCTTCGGTCCAGCGGCGATGCCGACGAGAAGGCGCGCACCCGCTTGATGCTCGGCGCGCTGCTCGTGGGTGGGGCGTTTGCCTCCACGGATCTGTGGCACGACGCCGGTGTGCCGCTGCCACCGCTCGCGCCCATCGGCACCTTGCTCGCGACCGCGCTGGTGGCCGTGGTGGCGCTCCGGTTCCGCCTCTTCGAGCGCAACCTCGGTGCGATCACCTCGCTCTACGCCGTGTCCGTATCCGTGTGCGCGGTGCTCCTGTACCTCACGCTCTTCCAGGGCCTGCGCGGGAACCTGCCCGCGATGACCTTCGGCGTCACCGTCGTGACCCTCCTTCTCACCGCCTTCGTGCGCGAGGCGAGCAGCTCGTTCTCGAGCTACCGCGAGCGGGTCGAGCGGCTCGCCGTGATGGGGCGTTTCTCCGCGCAGATGGCGCATGACCTGAAAAACCCGCTGGCGGCGCTGGTGGGGGCCGTGCAGTTGCTCGAGCTCGATGCGGGCTCCCGCGCTTCGGGGCGCGACTTTCACGCCCTGATCCTCGAGCAGGCGGAACGCATCCGCGGCATCGTCGACAAGTACGAGCGGCTCGGCCGGGTCGAGCCCGTTCGCTCGCGCGTGCAGCTGAACGATCTCGTGAAGCGCGTGACTGCCCTGCAGCCGCATGCCGCGAGCGCCCGCGAGCTGAAGCTCGAGCTGGAGCTGGACCTCGATCCGGCGCTGCCCGACTGCGAGCTCGACCCGGATCTGCTCGCCGGCGCGCTCGAGAACCTGGTGCGCAACGCCGTCGAGGCGATGGACGGCGGCGGCTCCGTCGTCGTTCGGACGCGGGTCGATGGGCATGAAGGCGCCGAGGCCTCGCTGATCCTGGCCGTCGCCGACACGGGCGCGGGGATGGACGCGCGGCAGGTCGAGCGCGCCTTCGACGACTTTTACACGACGAAGGCCACCGGAAGCGGGCTGGGGCTCCCCTTCGTTCGGCGCGTGGCGCTCGCGCACGGCGGGGACGCTTCGCTCACGAGCCGACGCGGAGCAGGCACGACCGTCGAGATTCGTCTGCCGCTGGCGTGCTAATTCCAGAGAGGTGCCGCTTTCCGGACCGCTCGACCGCATCCTCGCGCTGATCGCCGTGCTCCGCACGCGCGCGGATGCGCTGCGCGACGGGGTGTACATCGCGGTCTGCCTGCTCTTCATGGCGGGCATCCCCGGAAGCGCCGTTCGCCCCATCGTCTACGAGCGCGTGGCGCCGCCGGTGCCGGAGACCATCCGCGATCGCGACGCCGCCCTCGACGTGGACGTGCGCACCAGCGAAGGCGAACGCCTGCCGTACGCGCGCGTGCGGGCGCTGGCCGTCATCGACGGGCGCGTCCATGCGGCAGGGGAGGGGGTCACCAACGCCGACGGCTTCGTGCACATCGAGCGTCTACCGCGCGCCGAGCATTGGGTGCTCGCGGATGCGCCGGGCCGTGCGCGGGCGGCAACCACCGTGGTGCTGACCCAGGGAGCGCGCAGCGTCGTGCTGACCTTGGAGCCGGAGCATTTCCTGGAGCTCGACGTCAAAGACGAGCGCGGTGGCGGCCTCGCGGGCGTCGAGATCGAAGTCACCGGCCGCGATCCGCTCCCCGTCGGCGCCCGCACCGACTTGGACGGCCACGCGCGCGTGGGCCGTTTGACCCGCGGGCCGTACGTCGCCACCGCGCGCTTGCCCGGCCTAGAGGAAGTGACCCAGCGCGGACTGCTCGAGGGCTCCACGGCGCACTTCGTACTCCGCCGTCTTGGCGTCATCATCGCGCGCGTGCGCGACGGCGGCGAGCCTGTGCCCGGGGCGCGCGTGCAGATCAGCGGCGCCACCCTTTGGCCGCCGCGCGCCGCGGAGACCGATGCCAGCGGGCAGCTTCGCATCGCGTCCCTCTCCGCAGGCACCTATGCCTTGCGCGCCAACCGGGGCGATCGCGTCAGCGCCATCGAGTTCGACGTCGCCGTGAACGGCGGCGACGAGCGCGAGGTCGAGTTGAACCTCGAGCCAGGCTTCCACGTCGCCACCCGGGTCATCGAGGGCGACCAAGAGGGCGCGAGCGATGCCATCCCCATTGCCGGCGCCCGCGTCACCTTGGTCGAGGGCGGACTCTCGCCCTTTCCCATCGAGGGCGTGACCGATCGCGATGGGCAAGCGCGCCTCGGCCCCATCGCCCGCGGATCCGCCGCGCTTTCCGCGCGCGCCGACGGCTACGTCGCCCGCGGCGGCATCCCCGTGCCCGAGGCCCCGAGCGGGCCCGTGGTGATCGCCCTCCCGCGCGGGGGCACGGTCATCGGCCGCGTGGTCGACACGCGCGGCTTTCCGGTGGACGGCGCCACCATCGTCCTCTTCGGCACCGACTTCCACGGCGCGCCCATCGACGACGACCCGCGCCGTACCAGCTTTCGCGATGCGCACTTCAGCGCAACGCTCGCCGGCCCGCGGCCGCTGGTTCCCGCCGGCGAGCTCGGGGTCATGCCCGGCCCCGTGCCGCCCATCCCACGCGCGACGGATCCCGCTCCCGGCGTGGCCTCCATGTCGGTGACCGATCCCTCGGCCAAGCCACCCGAACCCTGGGTCACGCGCGCCGATGGAACCTACCGCGCCAAGCCGGCGACGCCGGGGCGCATCCGCGCGCTGGTGCGGCACCCGCAATACGTCGAGGTGACCAGCGACGTCGTCACCCTGGCCTCGGGCGGCGAGGTCCGCATCGACGTGGTGATGCACGCCGGCGGCTCGCTCGAAGGCCACGTCGTCGATGCCCGCGGCCACGCCATCGATGGTGCTCGCGTTACGGTGAGCGCCGTTCGCGGCGGGCTCGAACGCGCAACGCGCACCATGGCCGATGGCAGCTTCGCCTTCGCCTCGCTGCCCGAGTCCGTCGGCCTCACCGTCACGCGCGACGACAACCCGGGCTCGCCCAGCGTCAACCTGCCGCTGAGCATCCCCGACGGCCAAAAGCGTGAAATCACGGTCACCATGCCCGATCCACGCCCGGCTCTTCGCGTCCGCGTGAACGACGATCGCGGCTACGCGCTCGACGCCGTGCAGCTCTCCGCGAGCTCGCTCGATCCCGATGCCCCGCTGCGAAGCACGGCCTACACCGACGCGCGCGGCGACGCGAGCATCCCCGGTGCGCGCGGTGTGGCCATCCGCCTCGAGGCCCGCGCGCCCGAGCGCGCGCCCACCATCGTCACCGTCGACGCCGACGCCGTCGAACCCGTGATCGTGTCCCTTGGCCGCGCCGAAAGCGCGACCGGCGAAGTGCGCAGCAGCCGCGGCGATCGCCTGCAAGACGCCGAGATCGTGCTCTACACGGAGATCGGCGCCCGCCGCACGCGCAGCGATGCCGAGGGCCTCTTCACCTTGGGCGAATTGTCGCCCGGCCCGGCGCGCTTGGTGGTGCGCGCCGCCGGCTATGCACCCGCGGAGCGAGCCGTCTCCATCGCGAAATCCGGCGGCAATCGACCCACCGCGCTCGCCCGCGTCGAGCTCAAGGCGGAGGGCTCGGTCAGTGGTACCGTGGTCGACGCGCAAAATCGACCCGTGCAAGGTGCACGCATCGCCCGCGACCAGGTCCCCACGTACCTTGCCATGGGGGCCACGCCACGCGGCATGGCCGTCTCCGATGCGCAGGGACGCTTCCGCCTCGGCGAATTGGAGGAGGGGGCGGTGACCTTGGAGGCCTTTGCGCCCGACGTGGGCCGTGTGCGCCTGGACGGCGTTCGCATCGTGGCCGGGCGCACCACCTCGGGCGTCGTCCTCGCGTTCCCGCGCGACGGCGAAAAGCGCGACGCCGTCTCCAGCCCCGACGCGGCCGGCGTCGCGGTCACCTTGGGCACCGACGACGACAACGGCGCCATCGTGCTCGCCGCCGTGGCCGAGGGCAGCGCCGCCGAGCGCGCCGGCCTTGCCCCGGGCGACGTGGTCGTCGAGGTCGATGGCGCCGCGGTGCACACGATGCCCGAGGCGCGCGCCAAGCTGCAGGGCCCGGCCAACCTCGACGTCATCATCAAGTTGCGCCGCGGCGACACGCCGCTCACCGTCCGCGTCGCCCGCGAACCGGTACGGCGCTAGCTCGAGTCGCCCGTGTTCAGTGCTCCCGCCGCAGCGTCATCCGCTTTCCCTCGAGCACCGTCCACTGCATCGTGTCGTCGTCCACGAACACGAAGGTCTGCGGCTCCTTGGCCCCGTCGTACTCCGTGATCACCACCACGGTGTTCTTCTCTTGGCGCACCACCTTGAAGGCGCTGCTCGATTGGTCGCCGGGCGTCTTCACGGAGACTTTGCCGTCGCGAAATTCCATCTCGGTGGCCGTGGCAAACGCCGTCGCCGCCGCTTCCTGCTCGGGGGCCACCCCCTGCACTTTGGTGCCGCGCCAGTGCCCTTCGAGCTTCTGCTCGCCTGATTTATGACAGCCTATGGCGAGGAGAAGAATGAGAACGGTCGCGCGACGCACACGGCGAAGTCTACTTCGATTGCGCTATGTCTAAAAGCGTGGCCGAGAAGCGTCGTCTCCCTGTCTTGAACAGCGCTCCGCAGGAGCCGCCCCCGGATGAACGCCCCGCGTGGCATTGGGCGGGCTTCGGCGTGGTCATCATCCTCGCCGCCTGGCTACCGCTGGCGTACGTCGCCGAGTTCCTCAAAGGTCGCGCCATCCGCGTCTTTCTGGGCCCCGTCGAGAGCGAGGACCAAGCGACCCTCGCCATCGCCGCGCTCTCTTCGGGCGACCGCGCGCGCCTCACCGCCGTCCTCGTTGGCCTCTCCGCGACGGCCCTCGCCGCGGGATCGCTCGCCGGCGGCTACGTCGTCGGGCGCTGGAGCGACAAGGCCGGATGGCGCGAATCGTCCGCCGCAGGCGCCGCCGTTGGAGCGCTCACCGGCATGCTGGCGCTCGCATCGGGCGGCTCGCCCACGGCCTTTTTGCCGGCACTTCTCACGATGGCCATGGCCGGCCTCGGCGGCTCCTGGGGCGCCCGCCGCAAAACGGCCTGACCTGACGCGAAGACGGGCGGCGCCCGACGTGCTAATTCGCCCGAACCCATGTTTTGCTTGAAGGTGCGGAGCGACGCGGCCTGGGCCAAAGAGGCCGTCGCCCATTTCGACAAGGTCCTCGTCGACCACGCCCACTGCGAGATGAAGGCGGCGTCGAATGCGCTGTCCCTCGCCGCGCGCCATCCGGACGATCTGGCCCTGGTGCGCGCGCTCACCGACCTCGCGAAGGAGGAGCTCGACCACTTCCAGCGCGTGCTCGCCATCCTCGAGGAGCGCGGCATCGCGCTGGGCACGCCCGAGGTCGACACCTACGCGGCCGAGCTGCGAAAGGCCTCCAAGGAGCGCCCCCCGGGCTGGCCCGTCCTGGTCGATCGCCTCCTCGTCGGTGCCCTCATCGAGGCGCGTTCGTGCGAGCGGTTCAAGCTTCTCCTGGGCGAGCTCGACCCCGAGCGCGAACCCGAGATGCATGCATTCTACAGCGAGCTCTTTGCCGCCGAGGCGCGTCATTATCGCACCTTCTGCGATCTGGCCATTGCCGCCGGCGGCGTCGCCCAGGAGGCGGTGGAGGCGCGGCTGGAGCACCTGAGCGTCCTCGAGGGGCGGATCGTTTCTCGATTGGCAAAAAACGAGTTTCGCGGCTTCATTCACGGATAATGAGCTCGTTCTCGGGAGGGCCGGACCTCGGCGACATTTTTGGCCTCGACCGCGACGTCGAGCGCGCCTACCGCGCCTGGCAGACGTGGCGCCTCACCCTGCGCGCCGATCCGGAGGCCCACGCGGACGAGGACGTCTTTTTGCTCTCGTCCCATCGTCGCGTCGCGACCAAGTCGCTCTTCGACGGTCTCGCCGCCCAGGCGGATCCCGCCGGCGCGCACGAGGGCCTGCGGCGCTGGATCGCCTTTCTCCTTCAAGCGCGCAACACGCACGACGCGGACGTTTCCCTCGCCCGCGAGGCCGCCTCGCGCGAGACGCCGGTGCAAAACTTGGACGAGGGACGCCGCGTCAGCTACCGCGAAGCTTGGCGCGGCGTGGTGGGTGAGACGGCGCGGGGGAAGGCCATCGCGTGGTTCGATGCGGCAGCTGCCCGCGGCCCGGCCATGGCGGCCCCCCGCCGTGAACGGCGCGCGCGCCGCGAGGAGGTGCTCCGCCGCCTCGGCCTCGAGGGCGAGTCCGCGCTGGTGCCCAAGGAGCTCTCCGTGCAAGGCGCCCTCGCCGAAGCGATCCTCGCGGCCACGCACGATCTGGCCGACGCCTTCCTTCGCGACGAGCGAAAGCAAGAGGGCGCGGACGCTCCCCATCCGGTCGACGCCATCCGCATCGCCCTCGCCCGCGGCGCGCGCGAGGGATGGCCGGCGCGCCTCTCCCCGCGGTGGCTGCACGAGCTGTTCGGCGGATGGCTCACGGGCGCCGCACGCTTCGAGCTCGGCCCCCTGCCGGCGGCCATCTCCGGCGCCAGCTTCGTGCGCGCACTCGAGATCTTCGGTCAGAGCTTTCGCCGCACCTCGTTCGAAACCCGCCCCACGCTCCCCTTTGCCCTGCGCAGCGATCCGCACTTCGTCGACGTGCACCGCACGGGGGCCCTCACGGCCTCGCTGGCTGCATCGCCGCCCTTCCAACGCCGCGCGCTCGGACTGGGCAAGGACGGCGCGCTTCTCCAAGCGCGCACCCTCGGCAAGACGCTGCTTTTCACCCTTCGGCTGAACGCGGCGCGCGTTCTTCTCGGGGCACCCACCGCGGACGGTGCAACCTGGGACGACGTGACCGCCCGCCTTTTTGGGGCCCCTGCCGCCCGTTCCCTCGCCGGCGCCTGGCCCGAATGCCGCGACGACGAAGGGGCCCGCCTCGTGGGGTCGGCCACTGTGCTGCCCTGGTTGCGTACCTTGGTCGACGAATTCGACGAAGATTGGTTCTTCAATCCGCGCGCGTTCGAAGCTTTGCGCGCGAGAACGTTGTACCCTGCACGTGCATGGACGGAGGGGGAAGCAGTGGATCCATCGCAAACCGCACGCGACATCGGTCGCCATTTCGAGGAGCTATTCGGGTGAGACGCACCGCTTTCCTCCTGTCTGCCGCTGTCCTCACCCTCTCCGCGCTGGCGGCCTCGGATCGGGTTTTCGCCGCACCACCCCCCGAGAAACCCTCTCCTTCCCGTGCTGCGGGGCCGCAGCTTCCGCTCTTGCCGAGCATCCCGCGCGTCCGCGTGGAGGTGGCGAAGGCCCACATTCTCGTCGTCCAAGACGTGAACCTGCCCCGCGGCAATTGGCGCGGGGGCGATCTCGAGTTTTTCGTCGCCTACGGCGCCCCGGGCGCCCCGTTCGCGTTCGACGCGCACTTGATGGCCGTTCCCGACGGCGCCCTCGAGCCGGAGACCGAGGAACGCGGCACCCCCGTCGCCGTCGAACGTGCGATCCGCCGCCCGCCGAACGCCAACGTCTACCTGCTCCTCGGTCGCCCGCAGATGTCCGGCGCCATCGTGCACATCAAGGAGGCCGATTTCCGCCGCGCCCTGGGCACCCGCAGCATGGCCGCTCTTCGCCTGCGCACGGTCCTTCCGCTCCCCGAGCTCGACGCCCTCACCGGGCGCGAAGTCCTCGTGCGCCTCGGCACCGAGGCCGGCAACCCGCTCACCTTGGGCCGCCTGCAAGTCGCCTCCATCGAGAAGGACGTCACCCTCGAGCACGCGGAGGCCCACCTTTGCGGCAAAGACGCTGACCCGTATCCGCTGGCCATCGCCATGCGCCCGAGCCCCACGGGCTCCTTCCAGCGCGCCACCCCCGACCCCAAAGCCCCCTCCAAGGGCACCGACGCCCCCACCGCCCCCGTCCTCGCCGTCCGCCATTCGACCGACGACGTGTGCATCCGCTTCTGGACGAAGGACTAACGCGCTAAGCGCCCGCCAACCTCCTCTACGTCAACGTCAGACGTTTGACGTTGACGTCTGACGTTGACGTTGACGGCGACGGCGACGTAGACGACATGACGTAGTCGTCGTCCTTGACGAAGCCGTGCGCAACGGCGTCGCCCGGGAGGCCGGTGTGCCCAAAGGGCACTCGGCGCTGCTCGATCAACTGCGTCGTGCGGCGCTGTCCGTACCTCTCAACATCGCCGAAGCCGCGGGGCGAAGCTCGGAACGGGACGGTGCGAGGCACTACGCGATCGCACGGGGTTCCGCGATGGAATGTGCTGCGGTCATCGATGCACTGCACGTTCTCGGAGCCGTGGAAGCGGAAGAGCATGCTCGCGCCGTGGGGCTGCTTGAGCGGTGTGTCGCGATGCTGACCAAGCTTTGCCAGTGACGTCAACGACGACGACTACGCTTTGTCGTCAACGTCGCCGTCGCCGTCAACGACCACGTCAACGTAAGACGTCAACGTCAACGTAAGACGTCAACGCTCTCAGGGCGGCGGGTACGGGTCCGAGTTGGTCATCCCGGTATCGTCGCGGGAGTCGGAGTTGTTGCCCTTGGGATCGACGAAGTACTTCAGCCCGATCGAGAACAGCGTCATTGGCTGATCGGTCGCGACGTCGCGGCGACCGCTGATCTCGACGCTCCATTTCTTGTCGAGGTAGCCGATGCCGGCGGACACCGAGTGGGCGCGCTGGCCGGCGTCGTAGCGGTAGCCTGCGCGCAGCGGGACGTGCTCCATCACCACGAACTCGCCGCCGAACATCAAGCGGCCCCGCGTGCCCTTCCACGTCGTGAAGTCGGCCAGGGCGTTGGCCTCCAGGGTGAAGAGTTGCGGTCGCATGTACCCGACGCCGCCGGCCAACGTCGTCGGCGCGAGGGCGGTGCCCGGGTTGGTCAGGTTGTGCCCGACCAACCCGAAAAAGAGACCGGGCACCGGCTGGACGGTGACGCCCGCATCGAAGGTGAACTGGCTGAAAAGCGGATCCCCGCGGGTCCCATCCGAGACGTAGCTATCGCGGAAAGGCCCGCTCGCGACGCTCTGGTTCACCCGCAGGTAGCGCCCCGTGACGCCGATGGAAATCTGATCGCCCAGCGGTAGCGCAAGGGCGAGCCGCAGATCCGTCCACTGGCGGCGGGCGCCATCGGGATCGAGCTGGGACCACACGCCCCCGAAGGCCCCCGAGACCTTGCTCGTCGACGAATCGGCGATGGCGCCGCCGAAGTTCGTGCGCCGCGCGTCCGGTGAGAACGTGGCCAACGCTTCGAAGTGGTACACGCGCGTGTACGGCAGGTTCGCGGGGTTCAGCCACAGCGCCGTCGTCGACGTACCCGTCGCGTTCTGGGCGCCACCCATGGCCACCGAGCGAGGGCTCTGGACCTCGCCCAAGTCGTAGCCTTGTTGCGGCGTCGTGGACGACGGGTCGGCGGCGGCTGTTGCGGCCATGGTCAGCACCGATGCAAGCGATGCGAACGAAGCTGCGCGCACCGCGTTCGAGTGACAACTTGTACGACCACGCGGCTTCTGCAGCGACCGGTCGCGGGCGGACTTTTTTGACGTGAGCGAAGAGGTGAACGGCATCGGAAGCGAGCTGTAGACCTCCGACGTCAACCGCGATCGGCGGGGGTCCGTGTTAGCTGGCGCCGACCCTAACAAGGTCCCTTCCCATAAGCAATTCCCGCGAAAATACGCGGGAAGCGCCCACTCTTGACAGGACGATCCACGAGAAAAACGCATGACTCACTGGTCCCATCGGAGGGGGGACGAGCGTTTCAGCCATCATTTTCTATATTTACGTGCCACCGCCCCTACCGGAAAGCGTGCGAGCGACATTTCACAGGTGATCTACACCCAATAAAGCCGTGTCATTTCACGCACTTTGGTCGTTCGTGCACATCGCCGTGGACGAGCTCGAAAAAGCGATGCTAGGAGCATGGTTCGCGTTTCGGACGCGGTGCTGTCACGCCGTTGCCCTTTTGACGCGATCGCTAGAGCTTTCGAATCTGTTCAGCTTTCCGAACCCGTTCCGAGACCTGTAGCGTTCTTGTTCCCGCCGACCGATGGATCAAGGTCCATGGGGTTAGCAGGGACTCTTTTGTCTTGGCTTCAAAATCACCAGTCCATGCCTCCCCAATCGTAGTGGGGGGGGCTCCGTTGGTGAGTGCGCTGTTGAGTGAAAGCCGTGCAAGAAGGATGCGCAGCAAACCCGCGTAGCAAAGTGATGCATCGTTGGAAGTTCCCCGCGCGTTCTCGCGGGCTGATTGGTGTCCGCGTCAGCGGATCGTGCCGGTACCTCGCATGAGAGCGAGGTCAGACTCTGGGAGGGGTTCCGCAGCAACGAAACTTTGGGAGAACGATTTACTCGCCAATGTTTTTTCGATACGGACGCTCCAGTCGCCTTCGAGGAGTGATCAGCTTCGGCGGTCCCGCAGCCTGTGTGTTGGGCAGGGTGGGGGAGTCGAGCCTGACAAGCCTGAGGGACGGAGGGGGAGGGAGGGACGTTCTGCCAGGCTGCACATGGCGGAGTCGTTCCCTGAAGCCCGCACAGCGGGGACGACACCTGTCAATTCAGGCAATTCAGCGGGGGAATCAACGATGAACGCGATTGTCCACAGCCTGTGGATAATTTGTTGGGAAACGTGCGCGTGCTGCGCGTGAAGGGATTTCGTGCGGCGTAAGTGAGAGCGGAAGTGACAGAGTGATTCTGAAAATGGCCGGGTCCGTTCGATTTTGCGGACAAACCACGAGAGCTCGAACGTAGATCGCAGAGTTCGCGTGGTTTTTGGTATCTGGCCCCTCTGAAGGCGTATCGTGCCGGATCCTTGTCACCCACGGTCACGTGCGGTGGAGGGAACCTTCGCGTGCATGCAAGAGGAAACACTCTTCGCCGCCAGGTTGATTCGAAGCGAAACGTCCGGCGGGGTGGGGCCGACAAATGAAGACGAGCCTAAGCAACGCAGGAGCGGGTGACGGGAACCG